>CAYVMO010000068.1:0-2013 GCA_964452645.1 uncultured Ignavibacteriaceae bacterium | reverse complement strand
GTTCCGGGTAATAGCACAGTCTACTATAACCCTCTTTGTCTATTCTTTTACCGGCATGAACATAAAAACGACCACGGTATTTTGTAGACCAGCCCCGGTTTTCTACGTCCTTTAAACCTACACAGATAAGCCATGCCCACGGTTGCTTAATACTTAATGCTCTCATTTTAAAATTCCACCTCTTCATTATTGAATTGATCGAAGTTTTTTACTTTTTCGCACCCATTACGTTTAGCGGTTGTTAATCCGGCTTCCCATCTTTCAATTAATGATATTGGCCTATTATAAAATAAGCATTCGAAACCATCGGCGCCTACGCATAGCCATATACAGCAATCAGCGCCTTGACCTATTTTGCAATATTCCTCTGCCTCTTCTTTTGATACCAATATAGTAGTTGTGCATTCATCGATTATTGCTTTCATCTGCTAACTCCTGCATTTTAATTATTCCAGCATGATAAAGTCCGAGCGCTACCGCGTCGCATTCGTCCTCAGTAAGACCCGCGATCCCGTAATTTTGACTCAGCGCCGCCGCCATGACAGACTTCGGCATATTGCTTTTGCCCTGGTATTTTTTAACCTGCCCTGGAAGATAAGAATAAAAAGGCAGCTTAATTTTCTTAGCGTACCGGCGTATTTCGAAAAATAGAACATGCAGAATTGAAGTTGATTTATACCGGGATACCGGCTCTTCACAGACCACGGCATCAATTTCATACTTTCCGATTTCCTTTTCGATATTAAATACAATGGCATTCACCCGGTCCGGCCCGCCGCCGGTGACTTCGATATGTCCGACCTCTACCGGATCGCCGTCTTTGAAATAAGCGAACCCTGTCCGGTATGTGCCCGGATCGATAGCAATAAATTTCATATGATTTCCTGCGGCTGATTCAGCGCCCATTCCTGCCATTTTTCCGTTGACCTGAATTGTTCGCCGTCCACTTCCAAGCCTAAATATTTATATTCGCCTGTGGCATAGAACCCCTTAATTTTAGGTCCGTTGAGGTGCATCCAGCCAGCTTCACCCTGCAGCCTATAAACAAATATGCTTTCGGTAAGCTTCGGCAAATCGTCTATTTGGTCTAGTACATCTGTCTCGCCCGTTACATTATCCAATACCGCCCGGAGATATACCGGCGCCCTCTGGACGAGATAAGTACCGGCGCATGGTCCATCAATTAATTTCAGCATATTTAATCTTCTTGCAATTGTTTTATTATTTCAGGATAAGCATGTTGAGGCTCGATGAAAGATACTTTTTTCTTATTTTTCAGAGCATATACTATTTCCCTGGCAGTCGCTTCACCGATATAACCATCGACATTAATCACTAATACTTCGTCGGCAAGGTCTATTTTCCTCAGATGAAGTTCGTCTAATATCTCTGTGACTCCCTCTTTTTCGGCTAAATGATGATCGATTTCCTCGCCGTCGGCATTGTGATTTGTCGGTAAGACAGACCAGCCAATCGGTATAATACCCTGCTTTGCCAACTCCCAGGCTTTCATTAACATTTCCTTGGTAAATCTCGTCGATCCGCAAAGACATACTACTTTTGTACAGTTAATCATGATTACCTCCTGTCAATTCAATTTTTAATAGCGGTTCTAATTCCGGCATTATTTCCTGTAAATCCAAAAGCTGAATTTTTCCCCCGGTATAATCGGCGCCTTGCTGGATGAAATAATATTTATGCCCTTTAAGCTTTATAAAATCGTTCTCTATCCAGTCAGCACATCGATTATATCCACCCCAACGAGGCGGGATATCTTTTGATATAAAGACATCGACACCCCACCAACCGCCGCGCCTTTTAGTCATAATCGCCAGACCTGGAATCCTTATCCATTCATCCGGCGTCCCATCGCGATGTATTTTTTTAAGGAATGGAATAGTTACCATTTTGCCGTTCATTTTCTCAGCCCACAGCCGCGACCTCTCCGTCCAGACTTCACTCCCATTGCATAGAACTTTTCCGGTACCTTTACAATGGGGACAGGTCTTATAA
>CAYVMO010000067.1:0-2386 GCA_964452645.1 uncultured Ignavibacteriaceae bacterium | reverse complement strand
TGAAGAAAGAAAATTATATGCTAATAAAACTGTCCACTAAAATGGGGGAACCTCATCCCTGACCTACACTGGATTGATTTCAGTTGATGACGCGAATGACAATATCTTGCCGGTCGCTTTTCATCTCGGGCAACCATTTCCCAATCCTTATAACGCTCAATTGTCCATCCCGATTGATATTGCCCGGAAAACGAATCTAAAGGTAGAGATTTATAACATTCTCGGTCAGCATGTCGAGCAGATTTTCGATGATCGAGTTCCACCGGGAAAGATGCTTCTAAGCTGGGATTCTGAGCGATATCCATCCGGGGTATATTTCATACGCGCCCAAACCGACACCCGGATTCAGACCGCCAAAGCTGTTTTATTGAAATAAATAGCGAATCTTCGCTCGATATTCGCCGGCCGCCGGGAAATTATTCAATCCACGGTAACAAATCAAGGTCAACATTGCCGCCGGATACGATAATCCCGACACGTTTGCCTTCGATATTTATTTTTCCATCGAGAACGACCGCCAATGGAACCGCCGCCGATGGCTCGACGATGATTTTCATCCTCTCCCAGATAAGGCGCATCGCCTTTATAATTATGTCGTCACCGACCGTTACGATGTGATTAATATGTTTGCTGATTATAGCAAAAGTCAGTTCTCCGAGAGATGTAAGCAGCCCGTCGGCGATCGTTTTCGGATTTACCGATGGCATTATTTTCCCCTCTTTAAGTGACCTGAAGGCATCATCAGCGCCCTCCGGTTCACAGCCAAAGACTTGTGTTTTTGTCGATAATCCGGATACGGCCAGAGCTGTTCCGCTCAGAAGTCCACCGCCGCCGACCGGCGCCAGCACCAGATCAATATTTTCAACCTCTTCGAGCAACTCCAGTGCCGCCGTCCCCTGCCCGGCGATGACATTAAAATTATTGTACGGATGAATAAACGCAGCCCCGGTATCTTTGGTTACTTCGGCCAGTGTCGCTTCCCGAGCCGCAAGCGTCGGCTTGCAGAAAATTATTTCGGCGCCATATCCGGCGACCGCTTCTTTCTTCACCCGGGGCGATGTCTCCGGCATGACCACATAAGCCTTTATCCCCCTGTTTCCCGCCGCCAGAGCCAGCGCCGCCCCGTGATTCCCTGATGAATGCGTCGCCACCCCGCGCGCCGCCTCATCATCTGATAATGACAAAACCGCATTGGTCGCCCCGCGAAATTTAAAAGCCCCGACTTTTTGAAAATTCTCACATTTGAAAAAAAGGTCGGCGTTTATCATTCGATTAATCGATGCGCTGCTCATCACCGGCGTTTTTTTCACGTATGGCTTTATCCGCTCGGCCGCTTCACGGACATCATCGTATGTCGGCAATTCTAACATAAAGTCATTTCGGTTTCACACGTGCTCATCAGGCGAAAATGTAATACTATAATAGGAAAATCGCCATTGATTTCGCAAAGCTCCAAATCGAACGACGTCAGTCAAAGCAAATCTGCGAGATATTTCAATATTGACAAAAGATTTGTGTCGCCGCTTTATGATACCGGTGCGTGGAGAAAAAGTGTGAAGCAAAAATTTTTTTTGGCATTGATATTCATTCTGATGTCGGCGGCTGCTGGTCTCGCCCAAAATCCCGGCATAATTTCCCTCTCACCGGATAAAAATGAGGTCGGCGCCGAGGTCTCCACCAATATCTCGGTCACATTCGATACCGATATGAATCCGGCAACTATTAACGGCGGAACTTTTATTATTCATGCCCGCTCGACCGGTTTATCGAACGGCACCGTTACTTATGACAGCCTGACCCGCACCGCTGTTTTTAATCCACTCGGTAATTTCGAACCGGGCGAATTGGTCACCGCTGTTCTTACCACCGGAATCGAATCAATCGACGGAGCACCGTTGCCCGAAGCGTATCTATGGTCATTTACTATTCTGGCTCTGGAGGGTCTGGGTGGTTTCGCATCACCCTCCGAATATGCGGCGGAGGGGGGCGCATATTCGGTTTTCGCGGCAGATCTTAACAAAGACAACGCCCTTGATCTGGTGATGGCCAACTATTCATCTCATTCGGTTTCGGTCATGCTCAATGACGGTGACGCCGGTTATCCGTCACAGGCCGTCTATGCCGTCGGTGAATCGCCGTTATACGTTTTCCCGGCCGACCTCGACGGCGACGGCGATATCGACCTGGCCGCCGCCAGCTATTCCTACAATTCCATTTCGGTTTTGCATAATTACGGCAATGGACACTTTTCCGACCGACAAAACTATCCCGCCGGAGGCGGATTGTACTCTATCGCTGTTGCCGATTTAAACGGTGACGGTATGAACGATATGGCCGGTGCCGCTTACGCCTCAAGCAGTGTCTCGGTTTTATTGAATAACGGAGA
>CAYVMO010000066.1:0-4118 GCA_964452645.1 uncultured Ignavibacteriaceae bacterium | reverse complement strand
TGCGGCGTATGTTCACATGCGCCGCGTAATCCGGCAGATGTGGACATCTGCCGGACACAATTCTATTTTTGCCCGTGGCTGGTGTACGTCCTCGTGCACCAGCAAAATGGCTTTGTTTCGCATATTTAAGGAATCTTTTTTTTGCGAATTTCCGGGTGAAAAATGGTGTAATCGGTTGCGGTTGAATGCAATAGCCGAAAATGGCTTTGGCGCGGAAAGCCATTTGAGTGAAGGCCATTTTTAATCATAAAATCGGCCCCGGAATTAATATTTCTGTTGTGATTTTTCATACATGTTCCCTTTTGTATTTCTATATAACGGCCGGGGGCCGGGATTAACATTGATTTGGTGTGGATTTTGGTTGTGGGCAGGAAGCCGGAATAAAAACCAATTGGATAATCGTCCATTCATATTATATTGAGTATGGAGAGAGGATTATATAATTGGGGTTTCGAAGTGAATTATCAATTAAGGAAATTGATTGCGCTGGTGGGTATCCTCGTATTATCGGCAGCAACTTCCAAAGCCGATTGGATAACTGAAGGCTATTACTCGGATGCTGCCGGCATTGATTCCCTGGAGCGCTTTTTAATAATCAGAGATATCATAGACAGCACATATTTGGGCTATGACATAGTGCCGTTGGGCGATATTAATGGCGATAATTTAAGTGATGTTCTTATTATTAGAGCCGATTTCCTCCCGGGTCAGGATCATAATGGTTTTTTATATTATGGTGGCAATGCGCCTGATAGTTGTTGCGCAGCAGAATTTACCAATTTTACTATAAACCTGCAAAATATCGGCGATATTAATTCGGATGGTTATGACGATATGGCTCAATGTGATGGAATCTGGCGGAAGTACTATATATTTTACGGTGGTCCAAATATCGATGATTCAGCCGATAAAGTAATCGAAGGTGTATATACCAAACCTAATAAAGCCGCCGATATAGACGGAGATGGTGTTTTAGATATTATCCTAACTGAAAATAGGAATGGCGGCGATGTTTATGTTTTTAAACTGGGTGATGATTTCGATTCTGAACCTGATTTTATTATATCGGATACTGCGAGTTTTTTTGGATCAAGAGTTACAACTGTGGATTTTAACGGTGACGCTTTTCCAGATATAGCGGTTTCAGCATTTTTGAATAGGGACTCCTGTTTTGTTAAATTCTACTGGGGTGGGCCGGATTTTGATACCACTCCAGACTTTGAAATATATGGTTTTGATAACAGACTCGGAGAGTATCTCTTACCTGTTGGGGATTTTAACGGGGATGGGTATGAGGATATATACATTGGCGGTAGTAGCTCCAAAAGATATGGCATCTATTATGGCGGGCCCGACTTTGATGATAAAATTGATGTTGTCACCAATCATAATTATGGTACGTCTTATAATGAACCATATGCAGTTGATGTTGTCGGAGATATTAATTCTGATGGGTATCCAGATTTCATTTACTCTCAAGTAATCTACTTCTTAACCGAGATATTTATTTTATTGGGTGGCCCTGATGCCGATTCTTTATACGATATAAATATAGAAAATTATGATATGCCAGGGCCCCAGAACACATTCGGGACTGCCTTGGCCGGCATTGGTGACTTTAATGGCGATGGGATTGATGATTTCGCCGTTCGATCACAAACAGAGCCTTACTGCTGCTGGCGGAGTGAAGTAAACTTTTTCGCCGGCTGGGATGGCAGCGGGCCGTGCGACTGCGAGCCGGGTAATTCCAATGGTGATGAAACTATCGATATATTCGATTTAACGCGCACAATCAGTTATTTGTACCTTGGCGGCCCGGCCCCGACTCCGTACGAGCTCTGTAACGGCGATCCGAACAAAGACTGCATTTGCAATATTTTCGATTTTACATTTACAATAAGTTATTTATATCTCAATGGCCCGCCCCCGGTGACGTGCGAGCAATGGCGAACCGTCTGCGGTCAGCCACTGCGGGAATAATCCCCGAGCCTATTAAAGGCGCTTACAATTTAGGGTCGGTCAAATTAATTCGGCCGGCCTTTTTAATTTCATCTCAGACCGACGCCCTGTTTTGTTATAATTTACTGACCTCGGTTGTCAGTGAGTGGGCCTACCTTGAAGTAAAAACGACAAGGAGCGGGTCATGACAAAAACTGAAAGGCTTCTGTTTATCCTCAATATTTTCCGTGTAAAAAAATCAGCCCGAATCGATGAGCTCGTGCTCGAATGCAATGTCTCCCGGCGGACGATTTATCGCGATCTGCAGGCCCTGATTGCGATGGATATTCCTATTTATTGCAACGACGGCTATAACCTGGTCGATGAGATTTCGATGCCACCTTTGAATTTTACGCGGGAAGAGCAGGAATTACTCGGATACTGTTTGATGAATACACCTTTAAGGCGCTCGCCTCGATTTGCCGAGAAGATTCGAAATATCGAGCTGAAGATTATCTCATCGATCCCGCATATTAAACGAAACAGCCTCTGTAATCTCATTGTCGATTACGAAAGAAGACGAAATCAATTCGTGCCGGAGGTCGATGATATCGCCAATTGCTGCCTGAAGGCGTTAATCAACGGCAGCAGGCTCAAAATCGAATTGAGGACGGCAGGGAAGAGGATAAACCAGGTAAAACCCAGGGCGCTTCAAATCCGGGAAAAAAGCTGGCAGCTTATCGGAATCGATAAATCAACTCAAATAGAAATCGGGATTCCGCTGGAGGAAATCGAAAAAGTCGCGATCTTGAGGGCGCGATAATAAATATAAAATCGACCGGCTGTATATGGTGACGCGGCCAACAGGTTCGAAAGCCCGTCGAAGCTAATAATTTTCTTGACAGACTCGATAATATTATATAGGATTGTAGGTTACAAACTTGTGTCCGTATATATGGCGGAATAAGCGGGCGATTAGCTCAGTTGGTTAGAGTGCTTGCTTGACATGCAAGAGGTCACTGGTTCGATTCCAGTATCGCCCACCATAATTGGCGGGATAAAGTCGGTGCGGAAGCCGATTTATCCCCGTTTATAGTAATAGAGATGAGTGACGTTAATATAAAATTCCCGGACGGTTCGATTAAGGCATACCCCAGGGGTACGACTGCCGATGAAATTGCGCGCTCGCTTTCGCCACGACTGGCCAAAGAAGCGGTCGCCGCCAAAGTGAACGGCAGTCTGCGCGATATGTCGGCCAAAATCGACACCGATGTTCCGATTGAGTTTCTTACTTTCGAATCGAATGAGGGCCGCAAGGTATTCTGGCACTCGACGGCACATGTCATGGCGCAGGCGGTAAAGGATTTATTCCCTGAGGCCCGTCTGGCTATCGGGCCATCGATCGAGGAAGGCTTCTATTACGACTTCGAAGTCGAAAAACCGTTTTCGCCGGAAGATCTGGAACGTATCGAAAAACGGATGGCCGAGATTATAAAGGAGAAAGCGCAGTTCGAACGAGTCGAGATCAGCCACGACGAAGCGCTCGAAGACTTTAAAAAAGAGGGGGAAAATTATAAGGTCGAGATGCTTCAACAGGATATTCTCGATGACCGGGTTTCGGTTTATAAGCATTCGACTTTCAAAGACCTTTGCCGAGGGCCGCATCTTCCCGATACCGGGCGGATTAAAGCCTTCAGACTGATTTCATCATCGGGCGCCTACTGGAGAGGTGATGAGAGCAACAAAATGCTCCAGCGTATCTACGGGGTTTCGTATCCGAAGAAGAGCTTGCTGGATGATTATCTGTACCGGATGGAGGAAGCGAAAAAGCGCGATCATCGGGTGTTAGGTAAACAGCTTGAGTTGTTTCATATCAGCAACGATGTGGGCGCCGGGCTGGTTCTATGGATGCCCAGGGGGGCGATTATAAGAAATGAGATAGAGAATTTCTGGCGGGAGGAGCATCTTAAAAACGGATATGAAATCGTATTTACTCCGCATATTGCCAATCTGGAATTATGGCGGCGTTCCGGCCATACCGATTTTTATGCCGACGACATGTATGAACCGATGGAAATCGATAATGTCAAATATCAGATTAAGCCGATGAACTGTCCGTTCCATATCGCAATGTATAAATCGCGCCGCTGGAGCTACCGGGATTTGCCGATGCGCTGGGC
>CAYVMO010000065.1:0-5309 GCA_964452645.1 uncultured Ignavibacteriaceae bacterium | reverse complement strand
ATCACGCTGGTCGCCCTGCTGATTATCGCTCTCAATCTCTACCTGTTGTATTCAACTTTTGCGGGAGGATGATATGTACAGACGATTACTCTTGCCCTTGGACGGATCGCAGCTGGCCGAGTCAATACTCCCCCTGGCGGTATATCTGGCAAAATCTCTGCAAGCCGCCGTCACGCTGATTCACATCATCGAAAAGAATGCCCCGCAGGAAGTACATGGTAGCGAGCATCTGCGTGATGTCGATAAAGCCGAAACGTATTTAAAGCAAGTTGCGGAACGCTGGTTTGCCGATGCGGCTGCCACGGAAACTCATGTTCACAGTGAGGAAGTTGCCGATGTCGCGCGCAGCATTCTGCAGCATGTAAACGAAACCAACTCCGATCTCACACTGATGTGTACTCATGGTCGTTCCGGTGCGAAACAATTCCTTTTCGGCTCGATCGCACAGCAGATCGCCGCTGCCGCCGTGCCGGTGCTGTTCGTCCGAAACGGTGATGGCGGTTCGCCATCCGATTTTACTTTAAAAAAACTACTCGTCCCCCTTGATGGCGATCCCGATCATGAGCAGGGTCTTACGGTGGCTGCGGAACTGGCCGGCGTTTGCAAAGCGTCAGTACATCTGCTGACGGTTGTTCCCAGCCTTAATCTCGTATCGGGGAGCTGGACCCAATCGGTACGGTTACAACCGAGTACCGCGGATCGGATGCTCGGCATGGAAGCGGTTGAAGCGGAGGAGTACCTGTATCGCCATCAATTGAATCTTGAAAAAATATCTCTTACGGCAACCAGCGAAGTACGTCGGGGCCAGCCTGCCGAGGAAATTGTCAGGGCCACGGAAACGACGGAGGCAAGTCTGGTAATTCTCGGTACGCATGGTACGATCGGGACGCAGGCCTTCTGGTCCGGAGCGGTCGCCGCAAAGGTAGCGCGTAAGACTGTTGCCCCGGTACTGCTCGTACCGGCAACTTCCACATCCAATCATGATGAATAGAAGAATCGAATATCACTATTCGGGAATTGTGCCTGAATCTTAATGCTAAGACTCTTTTACGGCGGAAATGATGTCCAGAATTGCTTTCTTGCCGTCGTTGAAAAACATCAACGTATTATCGAGCGCAAACAGCGGATTGGGAATACCGGCAAATCCCGGTCGGAGACTTCTTTTGATGACCACGACGGTTCGCGCTTTGTCAACATCGATGATCGGCATCCCGGCAATCGGAGAATGCGGATCGGTGCGGGCCACCGGATTGACAACATCGTTGGCGCCGATAACAAGGGCAACATCGGTCTGAGGAAGCATCGGATTGATTTCGTCCATTTCATGCAGTTTATTATATTCCACGTTAGCCTCGGCCAGAAGAACGTTCATGTGTCCCGGCATCCGCCCGGCCACCGGGTGAATGGCATAACTGACGTCAATATCCTTCTTTTCGAGAAGATTCGCCAATTCATTCACGGCGTGCTGAGCCTGAGCAACCGCCATACCATAGCCCGGTACAATCACGACACGTCGAGCGCCGTCAAACAGCATCGCGATTTCTTCGGCTGAAGTGGCTTTAATCTTTCCGGCATAGACATCATCGGCCGATGGTGTCTCGCTGGTCGGCCCGAGGACACCGAAGAGGACGTTTGTGATAGAACGATTCATCGCCTTACACATTATATTGGTAAGAATTATTCCCGAGGCGCCGACAAGCGAACCGGATATAATAAGGACATTATTATTTATCACAAAACCGGTCGCCGTGGCGGCCAAACCGGAATATGAATTCAATAAGGCAATAACCACCGGCATATCGGCGCCGCCTATGGAGAATGTGAGAAGCACGCCCAGGACGCCGGAAATACCGACCAAAACCCAGAATAACATCGTATTCCAGGGATTAAGGACGACGAGTACACCCAGAACCAGGGTGAGAACTCCAAGTACGACTTTCAGTGCGTTCATGCCCGTGAATCTGTCTTTCCTGAGAAGCAAAAGCCCGCCGATGGCAATCCCTGAGAGCACTAATCCGATAGTCAGCGGTGCACCTGCCTCACGATAAGATATTACTCCGAACCATACCGCGCCGGCGGCAACAATGAAAGAGAAACCATACTTTACAATTTTTTGCCAGGGGTACAGTTTCCATTTAACCGCGAGAAATTCCGCGAGTTTGCCGAAGGCAACATAACTGCCGAAAAAGGTCACCGAACCGATAATACCGGTGGCGACGATGGCGATTTTCATCTGCGTACCCGGTGCATTGATTGATGCAAATTGCATGGCCGCCACCAGGGCGGAACCGGCCACGAGGACCGAGGCGGCACCGCCAAAGCCGTTGAACAGGCCGACCATCTCGGGCATCGCGGTCATTTTGACCTTCATGGCGGCGATAGCACCAAAGATGCTTCCTATGGCCACGCCCAGGATAATATATTGCCAGTCGAATCTACTGCTGAGCAGAGTAGCTATGATGGCCACGAGCATGCCGAGGGCGGCGATGCGGTTTCCTTTGACGGCCGTTCTCGGGTGCGCGAGACCTTTCAAACCAAATATGAAAAGCATCGCTGAGACCAGATATGCAATATTAACGATATTCTGACTGAGCACGACTAATCTTTCTTCTTAAACATTTTTAACATCCGGTCAGTCACCAAAAAGCCGCCGACGACATTGATGGTGGCAAAGATTACCGCCACGAATGCCAATATCTGTGCCAGGGGACTACTATTGATTTGTCCGGCCAGCACCAGGGCACCGATAATGGTAATCCCGGAAATGGCATTGGAGCCGGACATCAACGGGGTATGCAGCGTTGGCGGGACTTTCGTTATTATTTCAATGCCGACGAATATCGCCAGTATAAAGACGGTCAGAATCATTACGAAGTTATCCATTAATTCGTACTCCTTTCCGAATCGGTACCAATACTGAATAATTCACGAAGTTGGGGATTGACAATTTTGCCGCGACGGGTCAAAAGCGTGTCTCTCGTAATTTCGTCATCTTCATCAAAGGCTATGGCACCGTCTTTAATAAGGTGCCTTAAAAACGCCAGCAGATTTCGTGAATACATCTGGCTGGCATGGTACGGCACGGTCGAGGGCAGGTTAACGGGGCCAAGAATCGTTACGCCATCTTTGACCACACTTTCATCCGGTTTGGTCAGTTCGCAGTTGCCCCCCCGCTCCGCGGCCAAATCTACAATCACCGAACCGCGATTCATTCCTTCGACCATATCGCTTGTAATAAGAACAGGTGCCGTTTTTCCCGGAACCGCGGCAGTTGTAATAACGACATCGCTCTCAGCAACGACTTTTTTCATCAACTCCCGCTGTTGGCGATAGAATTCCTCACCCATCTCCTTAGCATATCCACTCTTATCCTCGGAGTCAGCGACATCAATCGCTATTTCCACGAAAGCCGCCCCGAGACTTTCCACCTGCTCTTTAACCGCCGGCCGGACATCGTAAGCCTTAACGACGGCGCCGAGTCTTTTTGCGGTCGCAATCGCCTGCAGACCGGCGACTCCGGCGCCAATTACAAAAACTCGGGCCGGGGCGGCGGTTCCTGCGGCGGTCATAAGCATCGGGAATATTTTGGGAAGCAATTCCGCACCAAGAACGACCGCTTTATATCCGGAGATGGTTGCCATGGAGGAAAGCGCGTCCATACTCTGGGCGCGCGTGATTCGCGGCAGCAATTCTATCGCGAAGAGATTAACACCCCGCTCGGCGATGGCCTTGATTTCATTTCTCGCCGTCAGAGGTTCAAAGAAAGAAATGAGCGACTGATTATCCCGGAACAAATCCAGGTCAGAACTGCCGTTGACCGGATTGGCGCCAAAGCCACGGACCTGTAAAATAACCTGGCTCTTATCAAAAACGGCTTTGCGTTTTTCGAGGACTTCGACACCCTTATTCTTATATTGTTCATCGGTGATTCCCGCACTAAGTCCGGCCCCCGATTCGAGAGCAATTTGCATACCGGCTTTGATAAAAAGGGGGGCGATATCGGCTGTCACCGCCACCCGATTCTCATTCGGGAAAGTTTCTTTCGGTACCCCGACGATCAATTGCTTTATCTCTTCAGCCATAAAATCAATTTGCCTTCCCTTTGCACCGATTTACACTTTCAGTATATACGACCCGCATGTAAATATATCGCAATCTTATCCGTATTATAACATTTTTTATATGCAATTCATCAGATTAGTTAACAAAGTATCCAACTGATTGTTCCGATATACTATTAGACAAAATCAGACTTATGGCAGGCTGATAAACCAGGGAGTTGACTCTTTGGCCGGAACCGGTGTCCGGGATATTAATTTTTATTATAAGAACCAGGATTACTATAACAAACTGCGGATAATCCGTCCTTATACGTATTATAAAAGAGCCCGAGGGAACTTGACATTGACGCCGGTTGTATTAACTTTAACGGATGGTAAAATTATTGAGATTTGAAAGGATTTGCCTGCATCGCCCTTCCCGCCCGTGAGGCCGGCAATAATAAATCAAAAAATTACGATGAAAATACGGCGAATAGGTTACTTATTATATCTAATCTTTGCAATACTGCTGATTTATGGCTGTTCCGGAGATCCCGATAATTCCCGTAACGGTCGCGAGCAATTAATTCCGGCTGTAGAAGCAGTCCAGGCGCAATATGGTTCTCTCCCTTTAACGGAACGGCTCAGTGGTGTCGTGAAAGCGATAAATCAGGTCGAGATATTTCCCGAGATCAGCGCCCTGGTTATCGCCGTTCATGTGCAAAATGGCGATGAGGTCGAGAAGGGACAGCCGTTGGTTTCTCTTCGGGACAGGGAATTTCAGGAACGACTGAAACAGGCTCGCGCGGCCCACCAGATTGCCCAGGCGCAGACCCGCCAGGCCGAGGCCAGATTGAAGGAAATCGAGGCGGAGCTTAAACGAGCCAGGGCTCTGGCCGAAAAGGAATTAACCAGCCTGGCCGACCTCGAGACCATTGAAACGCAGGCATTGTCGGCCGAAGCTGATGTGGAGCTGGCGCGAGCCCGTGTCGAGCAGGCTTCGGCCAATGTCGCCGAACAGGAAGAAGCTCTGACGCAAACTGTGATCCGCGCTCCGGTTGACGGGACCGTTGGAAATCGAAATGCCGAAGTCGGCATGATGGTTGACCCGGGGAGCCGTTTGTTCACGCTTGGACAATTGGATAGTGTCCGCGTGGAAATTGTTTTGACCGATCGCAAGCTTAATTATATTGAAACGGGCCAGCGAACCGAAATCTTAAGCGCAAATTTGCCTTCCGGATCAAAGACTGCCTCCGTATCGCGTATATC
>CAYVMO010000064.1:0-5741 GCA_964452645.1 uncultured Ignavibacteriaceae bacterium | reverse complement strand
GGTCTCAATCGCCGCCTTTGCCACCGCTCCGGCCTCCCACGTTAGAACGCGCGGATCAAATGGTTTCGGTATAATATAATTCCTTCCGAATCTAAAATGATCCCCGCCATAAGCCCTGGCCACTTCATCGGGAACATCTTCTTTGGCCAGTCCCGCCAACGCCTTCGCTGCGGCGATTTTCATTTCATCATTAATGGCGGTTGCTTGAACATCAAGAGCGCCGCGGAAAATGAATGGGAAACCGAGGACATTATTCACCTGATTGGGATAATCAGAGCGACCGGTCGCCATGATTATATCTTTTCGCGCGGCAATCGCATCCGGATAAGTAATTTCCGGATCGGGATTGGCCATCGCCAGTATAATTGGATCGCGCGCCATGGATTTTACCATATCCTGAGTAACAGTGTCTGCGACTGAAACACCTGTGAAAACATCGGCATCTTTCATAGCGTCGGCAAGCGTGTGCCGATCGGTTTTCCGAACAAATTCCTGCTTGTACTTATTATATTCACCACCGCGCCCCTCATACATAACGCCCTTGGAATCAACCATCATTATATTCTCATGTTTAACGCCAAGTAAACAGAAAAATTTCGCACAGGCAATACCGGCCGCACCAGCCCCCGAATAAACCACCCGAACCTTATCGATATCTTTCTTGACTATCTCAAGTGCATTAAGAAGAGCAGCCCCGGAGATAATCGCCGTTCCGTGCTGATCATCATGGAAAACCGGAATTTTCATTGTTTTCTTAAGCGTCTCTTCGATATAAAAACATTCCGGTGCTTTTATATCCTCAAGATTTATTCCGCCAAAGGTCGGCTCCAGAAGCTGACAGCATTTTATAATTTCATCCGGATCTCTGGTATCCAGTTCGATATCGAATACATCCACGTCGGCGAAACGTTTAAAGAGAACCCCCTTACCCTCCATCACCGGCTTACCGGCGGCGGCACCGATACTTCCCAGACCCAATACAGCGGTACCATTGGTGATAACCGCCACCAGGTTGCCTTTGGCAGTATACTTAAAAACATCAGCCGGATTTTTGTGAATTTCAAGACATGGTTGCGCGACTCCGGGCGTGTAGGCCAGCGAAAGATCAAGCTGCGAAGCACACGGTTTGGTCGGATTAATCTCAATCTTTCCGGGTTTACCTATTGAGTGATAATCAAGCGCCTGTTGTTTTGTAATCATTATAAAACGGCTCCTTAAAAGCTTAAAATTAGTCCATTATTGCATTGAGATATATATCCATCAAATGAAATAGTCAAGCGCTTTTCAACCATTTAAACATCTAAATCGATATGAAAATCGCCATCCCCGCAACCTTTTTTCAAAGCTCCCGTAATATTAATTAAAAGATTGCATATTATATGATTGAAGGGAGGA
This sequence comes from uncultured Ignavibacteriaceae bacterium, assembly GCA_964452645.1. Taxonomy (GTDB): domain Bacteria; phylum Zixibacteria; class MSB-5A5; order GN15; family PGXB01; genus CAYXTW01. Next base: position 4,346 of record CAYVMO010000064.1, on the reverse strand, counting down.
TGGAATGAGACCGAATTTCCGCAAGTTTTTGACAATCACCATCTTAATTTTGGGCGTGGTTATATTCGCGGGGATTGATGTTATTGCAGCACAAAAGAAATATCTGGAAAAGGAATTCGATGTAAATCCCGGCGGATTGCTCACCCTTGATTCCGACCGCGGCTCAGTTCTGGTCGAAACAAATGCCAATAACAAGGTATCGGTCCGGGTAACACTTAAAGCCGACACCCGAGACAAAGATCGGGCCAAAGAGATTTTTGAGGATTTCGATATCGATTTCGATCAGGATGGCGATAATATTACTATCGAGGCCGATTATAAGCGGGGCAGTAATTTCCGGGGCTGGAATAAAAATAATATTCATGTTGAATTTCTGATTTCAGTCCCGGAAAAATATAATCTCGATATCGTAACAGGTGGCGGAAGTATCACGGTCGACAACCTCGAGGGTGATATTGAAGCTTCGACATCCGGGGGCAGTTTGAATTTTGAGCAAATAAAGGGATCGGTGCACGGTCGTACCTCGGGTGGAAGTATTAATCTTAAGAAATGCGAGGGATTCGCTGATGTCAAAACCTCCGGCGGCAGCATTAATATCGGTCATGTCAAAGGTGACGTCGATGCCCGCACATCCGGTGGGAGCATCGACGTCAACGAAGTTCTTGGCATGATTGATGCCTCCACCTCAGGCGGCAGTGTGACTGCCCACATTACGGGACAGCCGACCGATGATTGCCGTCTGACCACCTCCGGCGGCAGCGTTAATGTTTATATGAACGAAGAAGTTAACGTCACACTCGATGCCAAAACCAGTGCCGGTTATGTCGAAACCGATTTCCCCATCACGGTCAAAGGTAAACTCAAGAAATCAATGCTGCGCGGTGAAATCAACGGCGGCGGGCCCGAGCTATATCTCCGCACGTCGGGAGGAAATATTCACCTGTACTCGATTTGAAATATTATGGTTGCCATGAACCTATCATAAACTTCCGAAAACCCTACGATTGGACGACACCTCCGTTCAAAGCCCGGTATCCCCTGCCGGGCTTATTTTTATGGTTTTGTTCGAAAATTTTGACGTCTGTTTTATATGATGACGATTTCGCAAAAATGTCTCCATCGAGGAAACAAGATAATTCTTGACCATCCGAGGAGATTTATACATATTCAAAACACTGAAAGAAGTGAATCATGTTGAAGGGACCTTTATACGGGAAATTATGAATGAATAATTATTACATTCGGAAGACGAACAAGTCTAAGGATAAAATTGGTCATTCGAAAAATCCAACGTTATATCACTTATTTAAAATCAATCATAACCCTGACCATAGGAGGTATTGATGGCGTTAAAGATTGCCATCGCAGTGACTTTGCTATTTATGCTTGCCTTCTCGATGGTGACGGCCCAGAACTCCGGCAAGATAGAGGAATTGCTAAAGGAGATCGATCCCTGGGTTCTTACCGACACGAGTAAAATAATGGCCTACATCGACAGTACTAACGAAGTGACAACGAAAATGCTGGAAGGCTCGAAATATTGGGCACCGACTGTCGATGAATTATCTTTTCTGCTTGGCATCGATCTTATCATGACGCCACAGGTTGATAATACCGGCCGGATTTATTTCGAAATGCGCATAACCGGAGAGAACGCAGCCCTTTTTTATGTCGATAAACCAATGGGCTGGCCAAACCAGATAACGCCTAACAACTGGAGCGAAGAGGGCTTCACCATTTCCAGTTATGCGGTGCATCCATCGGGCGATTTCGTTATTGTCAGCGTGTACAAATACGGCGATGAGATGCATGATTTATGGTATTTCTCCCGTGACGGAAAATTTCGACCTCTGCTGGTCGATCGCAAGACGGCTTTTTTTGGACCGATTTATGATGAAGACAATCCCGATCGGTTCTTTGTCGTAACGTACGACCGTCGTGTGATTCATCTCGCTCAATATACTCTGTCAACCGGAGTGCTTGACACTCTTTACACTGAGCCCGGCGTGTTTTTCCCCGGAGACTATTACAAAGGTAAAATGACAGTTACCCGCTCGTATTCTTCTTCCGAAGCGCAGCTTTGTATATATGATTTGGCAACCAACAAAATGACGGTTTTGTCCGACACGGCCATTTTCAGCGGTGCCTTTTTGACTGAGGATGGCAAAATTTTAACGCTGACATCGATTAAATCCAAACCGGATGAATTTCTGAAGTTCTGTTTGCTTGATCCGGCCAAACCCAATGAGTTCAAAGTTATAAATGATCCCGGCGTGGAGGTGGCTTCTTTCGGTCTCGATCGGAAAAAGGGACAGGTTTTCGTGAACCTTAACAAAGAGGGTTATTCTCAACTGACGGCCTTTGATTTGAAAGGAAACTCTATACCGATGCCCACGACCGACATCGGGATTATTTCCAGTATCGCCAGCAACGATTCAGGCGAAGTGGTTTTTGATTTTTCTTCCCCGACGGTAGCGCCGACAGCCTTTAAATTCAGACTGGGTGAAAACAAGCTTCAACAAATTGGCAGGATATCCACTTTTGGATATAACTTTTCAAACATCAAAGTTAATTTAATCAAATACAAATCATTTGACGGGACCATGATACCGGCCTTCATTTATATTCCCGATAAAGCCATGAAGGACGGCACCAATCCTGCCATTATCGATTATCATGGCGGACCGGCGGGTCAGAGCCAGCCTTATTTTCAGCGGAATATGGCCTTTGCTCTTAGCAAAGGATTTATCTATATGCTGCCCAATGTTCGGGGATCATCCGGTTATGGACCGGCTTATGAACAAGCCGATAATCTCAAAGGGCGTTTTAATGCTCTCAAGGATGATGAAGCGGCCATCGATTATTTAATTAACGAGGGTTGGACGAAGCCCGATAAAATCGCGATCTGGGGCGCTTCGTACGGCGGCTATACGGTTGACTGGCTGGCCACACAATGCCCGGATAAGGTCGCCTGCATCGTATCTGAGGTCGGCGTATCGGATCCGGATCATACCATTCTTAACTCCAACCCGATTTTTATCCCATCATGGGAAAAGGAATACGGCCCGGTCGGCAGTGAATTGAACCGAAAAGTGGCGCCGATTTTCTATGCCGAAAATGTTTCAAAACCGATTCTTCTTACCGGTGGCTTCAACGATCCAAGAGTTCCTCCTTCAGACCCGAGGCGTTTCGCCTATGTTCTTTCGAGCCTCGGCAAACAGGTCTGGTATTATGAAGAGACTGAGGCCGGTCATGGAGGATCCACGAAAGCTCAGACAATTCATGATCTGGCCAGCAAATATGTTTTTACGTTGATGCATGTAATGAAGTAATTGGTTTTTTTGCGGTTCTATTAAATTAAAGAACTGTCCCAAAAGTACGCTATTGCGCCGGTTCCTGGCCCCGATTTATCGGGATGGGAACCGGCGCGTTGCTGATTTTTCGGCTCCGGCGCCGGGACGGTCTCCCGACGCCATATTTTTGCAAGTAATTGTCTGTCCTTATTTCCTCAACGGCGGGCCGCACGCGGTCAGCCATTCATTACAGGTGCACGGCGGCGGGCCACCCAGATACAAATGACTTATGATGTACGTTATATCAAAAATGTTGCACGTACAATCCTTGTTTGGATCGGCGCTGCAAAGTGCATAGGGAATCGGCGCCGGTCCGCTCAGATATAAATAGCTGATGATATACGTAATATCGAATATATTAATTGTACCATCGCCATTGACATTACCGGGTTCACAGTCACATGGGCCGCCACCGTCGCCGAAATTTTGCCAGTAACCTTGATTCAGACCGAAATTGGTAGAAGTGCCGCTACCGACCGCCGTCTGGCCTAACGTTCCACTTAACATGAAATTTGTCGAGGAACTCCCCTGATTTCCTCCCGAAGAAATCACCTGCCAATTGATTTCCTCCCCCGATTTATCAGCTGTTCCGGCGGCATCTCCCCAGCCAACGGCAAAAAAAGTACAAGAGAAAATAATTATCGAAAATAAATAAGTGATACTTTTTCTCATGACATTTTACTCCGTTCTTGTTACCCATACGCCGTTTTCATAAAAGTTAAACTGATTGGTACTCATGTTATAAATTATCATACCGTTGACGGCTGGTAAGGCATCCCGTTGAGCGGTACTCATCCTCGGAACAATAAAGGCCCCGGTCGTGGAGTTTACATCCAGGGCGCCCTGAGGAGCCACTGTTCCAACACCAACATGTCCGTCATCGTCCTGGAATATTTGCGAATTGTTCACCGTTGTCGGATCGCTGAATCTCGCAATATAACCGCGTCCCCCGCTACCATGAATTCCCCCCACTTCGGCCGCCGACGTTTGAAT
>CAYVMO010000063.1:0-5858 GCA_964452645.1 uncultured Ignavibacteriaceae bacterium | reverse complement strand
TGGCACTATTTTTCTCAATGCTCTTAAGATGATTGTCGTTCCTCTGATTGTGGCATCGATGATTGTCGGGGTGACCTCACTGGGTGATATCCGAAAACTGGGGCGAACCGCCGGTAAAACCTTGCTGTACTATCTTGTCACGACCGGTGCCGCGGTTTTGATCGGCATCTTCCTGGTAAATATCATTCGACCGGGTGCGGGGATTGGAAGTATTGGTAATAACATCCCGGATATGGTTGCCAATAGCAAACCGACCGGTTTTTCCGATTTTATCGTTAATCTGATTCCGGAAAATATAATCGATGCCGCGGCCAAAGGCAGCGTCCTGCCGTTGATAATCTTCTCTCTCGTTTTTGGGGGAGTTCTGACGGCAATCGGCCGTAAAGGTAAACCTGTGATTGACTTTTTTGTCGGCCTGAATATGGCCATCATGAAAATAGTCATTCTGATAATTTATTTCGCGCCGATTGGTATCCTGGCCATAATCGGGAGTATCGTTGCGGAGAATAGGGGCTCATTGCAGGAGATTGCCTCCGGCCTGGGATTATATTCATTGACGGTTATTATCGGCCTGCTGATTCACGGTGTCATAATTCTGCCGCTCATCCTGAAATATTTTGGCCGCAGGAAACCGTCTGAATATTTTCTTAATATGGGACAGGCTCTTGCCACCGCCTTTACGACCGCCTCGTCATCGGCGACGTTGCCGTTGACAATGGAATCGGTCACGGAAAAAAATAAGGTAAACAGTAAAGCCGCCTCATTTGTTTTGCCGCTCGGGGCTACCATCAATATGGACGGCACCGCCTTATATGAGGCGGTGGCGGCCATATTCATCGCCCAGGCCATCGGATATCCATTATCAATTGGAGCGCAGGCGATTATTTTTCTGACTGCAACGCTGGCCTCCATCGGCGCCGCGGCCATTCCGCACGCCGGGTTGGTAACGATGGTTATCGTCCTTTCGGCGGTCGGTCTGCCCTTAGAGGGAATTGGTTTTATTTTTGCCGTCGATTGGTTTTTAGATCGGTGCCGCACGACTGTTAATGTATGGGGCGATTCTATTGGCGCTGCTGTGATCGGTGAAACGGCAGAAATAAAGACTTATCTTCATCCCGCTCAAAAAGCTAAACCGGTTGACACACGGAGACAACCATCGAGAAAAAGTAAACCAAGTACAGATAGACCACCGCAAGGCTCCAGATCCGGTAATCGGGAAAAAGCCTATCGACCCAGGGATGGACGAAAGTGGGAAAGAAAACCGACAGGTGGACGAGATCGACAGGAGCACGGCTTGCGTCCGGATAAACCGCCGCTTGGTCGACGGGAGCCGGAACATAAAACCAGAGAATTCACTCCAAAAGATCCACGGGAAAACTTACCTCGACCAACGCCTAAGATTAAACCGGAAAAAGAGATAAAAAGTGAGCCGATCAAAGAAGATTCTGCCGTTGCTCATAAGGAATCCGATGATTTTTTCGGGTCGGAGTTCAAGAATATAAATTTCTTTAAGGATGACCGGTCTACCAAAGATTCAGCCGAAAAACCGGAAATGGAGACCTCCCCAATATCTGATATGGAGACAAAGGATAAGCTGGATGCCGCTGATCCGACGGCCGAGAAAAAGGTCGATGTTAAACCGCCCGAAAGCGACGAGGATTCCTCCGAGACCGAAGATATGTGGGGACGAGAAAAGAAGCGACGTCCGTCAAAATAATTAAAGGTATTTTAAAGCCGAATAACGTGTATTATTCTCCCGAACTTTTTGATTGATCCGACGTTTAATCTCTTGGAAAATTCTTGACAGGGTGCACGATAAGTGTATAATAATATCATATGTGAGATACAGGTCTTATGAATAGTCTAAAAATATTTTTTCTATTTCTTTTAATGACGATGTTATTTATCGTCGTCGGTTATCTTCTCGGCGGTCGCAATGGAATGGTCATAGCCTTTGTTATTGCGGCCCTTATGAATTTCTTTTCCTATTGGTTTTCCGATAAGGTCGTTTTAAAAATGTATCGGGCCCAGCCGGTGACCGAAGTAAGTCACCCGCGCCTGCATAGAATCGTCAGTATGGTCTCTCAAAAAGCGATGATTCCGATGCCGCGCGTTTATATAATACCGACCAAAGCACCGAACGCTTTCGCTACCGGTCGTAATGAGAATCATGCCGCTGTCGCCGCCACTGAGGGGCTTCTGGAGATACTGAATGATAGTGAACTGGAAGGCGTTATCGGCCATGAAATGGCCCATATATTGAACCGGGATATGTTGATTCAGACAGTCGCGGCCACGATGGCCGGGGCTATAGGGCTTTTAGCCTCGATGGCTCGCTGGACAATGATTTTCGGCGGCTACTCGCGTAGTAACAATCGGGGCGGCGGGGGCTTGAGCCTGATTGTTGCCATGATCGTGGCTCCCATTGCAGCTTTACTGATACAGATGGCGATATCAAGGGGCCGGGAATTCAAAGCCGATGCCGAAGGCGGCCGTATCACCGGTCAATATCTGCCGCTGGCTTCAGCCCTGAAGAAGCTGCATCAGACGCCTATCCGTCTGAATCTCGACAAAAGGCCCGAAACCGCCCACCTTTTTATAGCCAATCCTTTATCAGGAAAAGGCCTGGCTTCGTTGTTTTCAACACACCCGCCGATGGAAGAGAGAATAAAACGGCTACAGAAAGCGGCGATGGGCTATTCAGACTAATGTTTTATGGTGTGAATGAATAATATTTATCTGGAAACTCTGGCCATCCTTTTGTTGATCGCGGCCAACGGTTTCTTTTCGCTTTCCGAATTTTCGATCATCGCGTCCCGAAGAAGTCGTCTTAAACGGCTTGCCCGCGAAGGCAACAAGTCGGCCGATCGTGCCCTTAAAATTCTCCTCCGCCCGGAATCTTTTCTGGCCACGGTGCAGATCGGAATTACCTTCGTTGGAATTATGGCCGGCGTTTATGGCGGTATGACAATTGTCAATCATATCAGCCCTCTTTTGGCAAAAATCCCGATCGATTCCGTCGCCAACTCGGCCAGGACTATCTCATCCGTAATTGTCGCGTTATTAATAACATTTTTCGCCGTCGTTATTGGCGAGTTAGTACCCAAATATCTGGCGTTGTCGAGACCGGAAAGAATAGCTTCAAAGCTCTCGGGCCCGATTGCGGCATTTATCAAAATAAGTATTGTTCCGGTCAAAATCTTGTCCGGATCTGCCAAACTATTTATGAGATTTTTCGGCTTTAAATATAAAGCGGATCGAGCCTCTCTGACCGAGGAAGAAATCAATTTAATTATTGCCGAAGGACGCGAGAAGGGGGTCTTTGATGCTACCGAACAGGAAATGATTCACTCCGTGTTTGATTTCACCGACACCACCGCCCGTCAGGCGATGACACCACGAACCAATATCATCGGTATCGATATAAATGATGATAGCGAAGAAATCCTAAAAAAAATTACATCGTATGGTTTTTCTCGATTTCCGGTATACGAAAATACACTCGATAAAATAACGGGCATTCTGTACGCCAAGGACATAATCAATATCCTCCATCATTCCGGGCCGATCGTAATCAATGATATCGTTCGGAAACCGCTATTTATTCCCGATTCAATGATGCTGAACATGCTGCTGAAAACACTTAAGCAAAAAAGGGTGCACGTTGCGATTGTTCTCGATGAATTTGGCGGTACGGCCGGGTTAATAACTCTGGAAGATATATTGGAGGAAATAGTCGGCGAAATCCATGATGAATTCGATAACGACCAGAAAGAGTTCGTTAAAAATTCGGATAGTCTCGCCTTCGCGGCCGCTTCGCTCCGGGTCGATGAATTAAACGATCAATTTAATACCAAACTTCCCGAAGACGGACCGAGTACGATCGGCGGTTTGGTCTTTGAAAATTTGGGGCACCCGGCCGTAAAGGGTGAAACAATGACAATAAGAGATATTAAATTCACGGTCCTCGAAACCGAAGGCAACCGTCTGAAAAGATTAAGAGTAGAGAAATTACTGACGAATCAGGCATAGGAGAAACCATGAAATTGTCAAAAAAGAGCGTAATTCACATTTTCATAGTCGCGGGGATATTGATCCTGGCGATAACCGGCTGTACCCATAAAACCGCGGATATTCCCTCGCTCATCGGAACCCTCAAGAGCGAATCGATGATGGATCGCCAGGCTGCGTTCATCGAGTTGCATGCGCTGGGCAAGAAAGCCATCCCGCCTTTGATTGATGCTATTAATGACGATAGTATGACTTTCATCTGTTTGAATAACCCGATTTCTTCGACAATTTCACAAGGTTCTCTTAGCAATTATTCCGGTATCCTGGCCGCATATATGATAGAACTGATCCTGGCCAGAGACAAACTGCATTTGGGCGGTAGCGGTAACTCGGTGTGGGTTTTTGGAAGTGATCCCCAAAACTATATCTATGACAACGGTTTTATCGCCCGGAACGATGGGGGTGATTTAATGCACCGCGATATTAAAGATATATCGGAAATATATAGAACCTGGTGGGAGCAAAACAAGTCGCGGAGTATCGAGGGCCTGCGTGACGATTGGCAAAATAACGTCCGCCCGCTATCAGGCTCCGATTATCACTGGGAGTAAAGCCGATATAGATCCTTTCATCGCAGGCCACTTTCGAACTTGACCGATTTGTACTGTCTTTCGGCAAAACAGGTTTCAGACCGAGGATAGTACGATCCGCGTCATCGTACCCTTTAGGATCGCTGCCGAATTTCCGCTTCGTACCATTCCGCAACCGTGGAACTGAGGGAAATAAGGTAAGTACAAAGTATAATTTCTTCTTACAATACGCAATTAATATAATTCGGATAAATTCATGACTTACCTCCGGTATAAATTTCGTATAAATAAAAGAAAAGATAGATACTAATTTCGTTAGAATAAAAGGAAAGGAGACTTCATTAAGATTATTATACTGATTGGAACATGTTGAAAAAGTTACAATCGAAGTCGCCGAAGATGTTATGAAAAACGTCAAGGGGGGATGACCCACCCATAAACCGTTTATCAGATATCATTCTTTCGGTGACTCCAGTATCAATTTTTACGTTAATCTGAGAATGCCTTCTTATGAAGCGCGATTTCGAATCGTCCATGAGTTTATCAAAAAACTCCATAAACGATTTAATGAAGACGGAATAGTTATTCCCTTCCCGATCCGGACTCTTGATATTCCGGGGAATATCTCAATTGGCAAAAACCCGGACTAAATCGTATTAAACAGCTGCCCGAATTTTAGATTTATCTTGTGGAATGACCTAGTGATTTCCTTTGAGATTGTTTTACGGTATTAGGATAAGTCCACTGTGTTTAATGGATTAGACAACTCGACCGGTCATTGCCGACTGTATCAGTGTGAACAGCAAAGTAATAAAGGGTTGACAAAAATTGGCGAACCTGCTATATTTATAAAAAGTAGGGTCGGACTTCTATGTTCCGAGATACTGTGTAACGGCCTTACAAAAGAATGCTGGGTGATGTGGCAAAGTCTGGATTGGCATTATAATACTGCTTCTTACTTAATGGAGCAAAAATAAAATACCATATCCTATGTCGTTGAGACGCAGAGGATAAAAAGCGGTTTTGAAATGATTTCCGAATTGCAGTCCTTATTCCGTGTGATGGAGGAGCGATTAATTTGAGGGTAAGCTGCCGATTAGTAATAATATATACCGCTCGATTGGAAACCTAACTGCAATTGAAGGGAGGTGGTTGGCATAAATATTTAATCACGTTTGATAACCTGATTCCGGTTATCATTGAGAAGGTTGGTCTAAGTTTATTCATATTGGAATAAATTTAGGGAATAAGTTGGGA
>CAYVMO010000062.1:0-5885 GCA_964452645.1 uncultured Ignavibacteriaceae bacterium | reverse complement strand
CAATATGTCCTTGGCCGTTTAAAAAAATCTCTTTTCGATCTCGGCAGGTTTGGCGAAATCTCGACAATCTGCAGTGAGATTCTGGCGGCATCGCCGAAAAATCTGGCTGCCCGACTGACTCTGGCGGAGTATTATTATAAAAAAGGTGAATATACTAATACGGCCGAACATCTCAATCTGGCGCTGGATGAACATCCCGATTCCTTTATGCCGACGCTTGAACTGGCTCGTCTGTACCTTGCCGACGGCGACAAGAAAAAACTGGGCGATTTGATAGATAAGCTGCAGGAAAGACTGGAAACGGTCGAGAATACATATCGCTGCAGCCGATGCGGACAGATAAGTGAGACCAAGAAATGGCTGTGCCCGTCGTGCAAGGCGGTCGACAGCTTCGTAAGAAAATGATTCGGATTCTCATTATTTTTATTTTTCAGGCCTTCATCTGCCAATTGGCGGTGTCTTCGGATGTCATCGAACTAATCAATGAGGGCAAAATCGACGAGGCGCGACGGGTGATTGCGGAGGCATCGACGGCCACGCGCCGCGACGGGACATTGTTGTATTATCAGGCGCTTTTGGAACCGGATGGAAAAAAAGCCATGCAGTTTCATGATGCTGCCTTTAAGGCGGAGATGGGACCGCAGTTTCTCGAAAACAGCACGTATTTAAGAGCTCTGTATCATCTGGCCGAAGGAAATTATGAAAAACTCGGTTCTACCGCCGAGGCATATTTGCAGTACTGGGAAAACGGTGAACACCGCCCCGAGGTCATGCGGCTCGCCGCGCTGGCCTTAAAAAAGCAGAAGGAGATAGCCCGGGCGGACGGTTTTCGCACCAGGCTGATAAAAGAATTTGCCGGAAGCCCCACCGGTAAGATTGGTGAACTTGATGAGGCCGTTAAGCTTTATGAAAAAAAAGACTATTTGGCCGCCCAGAAAATATGCCGCCACCTCAGTAATACGAAGTACGACGAAGTCGTCCCGCCCGCTCTGTATCTCTTATCCAGCTATTCCATAGAACAGAACCGAATCGACGATGCTATCCTGTATTACAATGTCCTTAAGGAAACTTATCCATCGGCGGTCGGTCTGCATGATCTTGCGGTACGGCTCGGTCAGCTGTATCGGGAATCGGCCGATCACGAGGCCGAGCGGTTAACCGGTACCGTTTATTCGGTGCAGGTAGGTGTTTTTTCGATCCGGGAAAATGCCGACCGCCTGGCTGAACGCATGAAACAGTATGGCGAAAAAGTCGAAATAACCGATAAGATTGTCTCCGATAAAAAATACTACGTCGTTTTTGCCGGTCGATTTCAATCATCCGAAGAGGCGATGGCCTTTAAGTCCCGTCTTGAAATGTCAGAAAAAGAAGCTTTTCAAGTTATTGCACGATGAAATCTCCTTCGCCGACCGGCGGCTCGATAACGCCGCTGATGCGTCAGTATTACAAAATTAAAGAACATTACCCCGGGAAGATTCTGTTTTTCAGGATGGGTGACTTTTACGAAATGTTCGGTGATGATGCGATTAAAGCGGCGCCGATATTAAATATCGCATTGACATCCCGCGGACATCAGAACGGTGAAAAGATTCCTCTGGCCGGCGTCCCGCACCACAGCGCCGACAAATACCTGGCCCGGTTGCTGGCAGCGGGGGAGAAGGTGGTTATTGTCGAACAGACCGAAGATCCCAAACAGGCGAAAGGCGTTGTCAAACGCGAGGTCGTGGAAATTCTGACACCCGGCACCGCCACCATCGAGGGTGTCATCGAGGATACCGGTCGCCTTTATCTGGCGTCGATTTTTTTCAGAAACGCCGACTACATCGGCCTGTCGTATATCGATTTGTTGAGCGGTAAATTTTTTATTGATGAAGGTCCCGGAATGCAGATTATGGAGCGGCTTAAAGTATTATCACCGCGCGAAATTATTTTTCCGGCTTCGCTTAAAGAACATGAGTTGATCGATCGACTCGAAAATAACTCACATATAAAGCTGACCGCTTTCGAGGAATGGAACTTCGATACTTGCACCGCCGTTCGCGAACTATCCGAATTTTTCGGAGTAAGTACCCTTGACGGATTCGGTATCGGTGATAAAAAAGACGGATTGGCTTCGGCCGGGGCTATTTATCGATATCTGAGGGAGAATAATCGAACGAAATTAGACCATGTGACACGATTGATTGCCGCCGAATCGGATGAGTACATGATGCTCGATTATTCGACAATCAGAAATCTGGAGCTAATCAGAAATCTGGCCGAAAACACGGAGAAAGATTCGCTCTTTCATGCTATCAATCGGACTTCGACCGCCGCCGGGGCACGGAAGTTAAAAGAAAATTTGCTGCGCCCGTTCAAAACGAAAAATCCGATTTTGTACCGTCAACAGGGCGTCCGGGAATTATATAATTCCCGGGATATATCCCTCGAATTGCCGGTATATCTCGGCAAATTGCCCGATCTGGAACGTCTCGCCGGTCGGCTCGGGATGCGCAAGGCGAATCCGCGGCAGCTGGCGGCGGTCAGAGATGGACTGGTTGACGGTCGTTCGATAATCGATAAAATCGAAAAACTGAGAGCCAAAATATTTCAGGATATTTTAAAATCATATCCCGATTGCACGAAGATAATCGAGAGCATCTCCAGTGCCCTTATCGATGAACCGCCGCCCGTTGCGGTCAAGGGCGGAATTTTCAAAGCGAATTATTCCGAAGAACTTGATAATTTAAAAGGATCGATAAAAGACGCTCGCAACTATATCGCTTCGCTTCAAAACAGCGAGAGAGCAAACGCCGGGATACCTTCGCTCAAAGTTGGATTTAATAAAGTATTCGGTTACTATATTGAAGTTACGCGGACACATCTGGATAAAGTACCGGAAAATTATATTCGCAAGCAGACACTGGTGAATGCCGAGCGATTTATTACCCGGGAATTAAAAGAAAAAGAGGAACTGATTTTTGCCGCCGAAGAAAAAATATTCGCTCTGGAAGAGCGCCTGTTCAATGAGCTGGTCGATCGGGTGGCTGAAAGATTGGAAGATATATTACTGGCCGCCGAGTTTTTATCCGAAATCGATCTGGTGGTATCGTTGGCCAATCAGGCTGCCGAAAAAATGTACTGCTGTCCGGAAATAACGGATAATAATGAACTCGAAATTGTCGACGGGCGACACCCGGTTATTGAAAATATTCTCCCGCCGGGTAGTTTCATCGCCAACGATATTGCGTTGTCGGCCGATAAAAATCGGATTATGATTCTAACCGGGCCGAATATGTCCGGTAAATCGACATATCTCCGTCAGATGGGATTGATCGTCATTTTAGCTCAGATTGGTTCATTTGTACCGGCCGAGACGGCGCGAATAGGATTGGTCGATCGAGTCTTTACCCGTGTCGGCGCCATTGATTATCTCGCCCGGGGACAGTCCACTTTTTTAGTCGAGATGATTGAAACCTCGAATATTCTGCATAATGCCACCGAGCGCTCGTTGATCCTGCTTGACGAGGTCGGGCGCGGGACATCGACATTCGACGGATTGTCGATTGCCTGGTCGGTGGTGGAGTACATCGACGAGCATGCTAGGGCGCGAACGATTTTTGCGACTCATTATCATGAACTGACCGGGATGGCGACGTTGTACAACAAAGTTTTCAATTGCCAGGTGGCGGTGAAAAGATGGGAGGATCGGGTCGTTTTTCTGCATAAAATAATCCCCGGAGGATGTGACGACTCGTATGGTATCGAGGTCGCCCGATTGGCCGGAATCCCGAAAAAAACGGTTGGCCGTTCGCGTCATATTTTAAAATTGCTAGAATCGGGTCGCTTTTCACAATCGGAACTGGCCAAAGGAATCCATGCCAATATCAATCAGCATTCGCTTTTCGATGCGATTCCCTCGAAAGTCGAGGAAGAGTTGAATAAAATTAATCCGGAAAATATGACGCCGATTGAGGCGTTGAGTTTTATAAACAAATTAAAAGACATGATTGATGAAAAATAATCCGGCAAATAAAATCAAAACATGGATACGACCGCTTCCGGAACGACTGGTCAACAAAATTGCGGCCGGTGAAGTAATCGAACGACCGGCGGCGGTATTAAAGGAATTAGTTGAAAATTCACTGGATGCCGGTGCTGGTCGGATACAGGTCATTATCGAAAAATCCGGCACCGGACTTATCTCGGTAATCGATGACGGCTGTGGCATAAATGCCGAACAGCTTGAGATTGCTTTCGCGCGCCATGCGACCAGCAAAATATCGAATTTCGACGATCTGGATAATCTTCGCAGTTACGGTTTTCGCGGCGAGGCGTTGCCCTCGATCGGCTCCGTTTCGCGGACGCGCATGATAACCAGAACGGAGGAGGCCGATGCCGGCATGGAGATTTACATCGAGGGCGGTGTCGTGCAAAATGTCAAACCGGCGGCATCGCCAAAAGGAACCAAAGTTGAGGTCAACGATCTATTTTATAACACTCCGGCGCGGCGGAAATTCCTGAAGGCGGAATCGACTGAGGCGCGGCATCTGACGCGAAATGCCATCGCTCTCGCCCTCGGCGCCCCGGATGTCAGATTTGCATATAAGATAAACGGTCGGCAGCTGTTCACTCTTGACGAGCAGCATCGCGACATGAACCGACGAGCGGCTGCTTTGCTGCTGGGGAATAATAAAGATTCTCTAATTGAAGTCAGGTCCGAATCAACCGCCCTGAACGTCCGGGCGTATTTAAGTTCTCCGGAAAACGCCCGCCAGAATCAAAACAGCCTTTATGTTTTCATAAACAGGCGTTTTATAAAATCGCCGTCCATAGTCCATGCGGTTAAAATCGGTTACGGGGAGTTGTTGCCGAAAGGTAACTACCCGATCGGCGTGGTTTTCCTGGAAATCGATCCGGGCAAGGTGGATGTCAACGTGCATCCGACCAAAGCCGAGGTGCGTCTCTCGCAGGAGCGCCAGATACATGATATTGTCTATCAGGCGGTAAAACGAACATTACGTGGAGAAGCAAGCCTTTATCAGACAGAAGTTATTAAAAGCGATTCGACACCGAAGCGGATGACGGCCGACGAGGCTATCCGCCGGGCGCGGGCCTATAGACCGCCGGCCGAGACGCAGACGGTAATAAAGGAATTGTACGATAACCAAAAGACGTCATCCGATTCCGGTACCAGGATCGACGATTCCAAAATATTCGCCCAAGCCGAAAGCGTAAAAACAACCTTAAAGGAAACATCATCCCCCGGTCATGAAATCGAGGCCGGGCGATTGATTTACATCGGATGTTTATCGGAGCTGTATTTAATTTTTAAACAGGATAGCAATTTAATTCTGGTCGATCAGCATGCGGCGCATGAGAGAATTCTATTCGAGGAAATTTTGAAAACGATGGAACATGGTTCGGCGACGTCGCAGAATTTATTGTTTCCGGTAAATATCGAATTATCTCCGGAGAGATTTGCACTATATGAAGAATCTCGAAAAGTGCTGACCTCGATCGGATTTGTCATCGAGCCGTTCGGGACAAGTGCCGTACTCCTGTCAGCGGTGCCGATAAGCCTGTCCAAAAAATCACCTGAAAAAGTTTTTGGAAATATTCTGGAAGATGTCGAGAATTTTCAAAAGGGCGGTTATGAATTAAAAAAGGCAGTCGCCGAATCGATGGCCTGCCGCGCCGCCGTGATGGCCGGGGACAGGCTGACCGAAGAAGAAGCGCTGCAGCTTTTCCGGCAATTGCTGAAATCAGAAAATAAACACTGCTGCCCGCACGGCCGACCGACGTTTTTGAAAATCAGTAAGAATGACCTTGATGTCAAATTCGGACGAAAATAAACCGGTTATCCCGATTCTGACCGGCCCCACGGGGGCGGGAAAGACCGGGGT
>CAYVMO010000061.1:0-8160 GCA_964452645.1 uncultured Ignavibacteriaceae bacterium | reverse complement strand
GGGCAAAAGCGTGAACGAAAAATGAGACGTCCTGAAATAATAGGCATCCGTATATATTGCCACAACGCGCCCCTTATAGGCAATATTGGTCCCGATAAAAAGCGTATTGACTCCTTGGTAGGAGCATCCTGTTAAATCATATTCAGTGAAAGTACCGACCTCGGGTAAGTGTGCATCTTCCGCCGATGAGTCACCCGGCGGACGGTAACAGGATTTATATAAATAAATAGCCTTCACCAATGACGAAGGTGATTTTTCAACGAATCCGATCTCCGGCATAGCCCCTACGATTATGTGTCCTCTAAGTTCTGGCGGGTAACAATCATCCCACCGAAAGGGATAAAGTATTAATGAGGGATGAAAATTGTCGTGCCAGAAATATCTTTGTTCAAGCAGTGTGGTATCGATTTTCAACGGCGGGAAAGCGCCTTTAAACTCATTTACCACATCGGCCCCAACAAAATTCTCATTCCTTCTGGTCCTTGTCCAGAGCTCCTCATCTCTATTTTGAACGGCGCCTACCCAGCCTTCCATAAATATACGCAGAACTCCGAAATAGCTTCTATATGCATCAGACAGGGTCGAGCTGAATTCAGGTTCCGGAGAATCGGGCGTTCCGCCAAAAGCATCACGGCTCATCGACCAGCAACTCATACCCGCATTCATACCGTCAACCACAGAAATAAGCTCAAGCATCCCGTATGGATTTGCCGCACTACCCTGTAAGTTTAGACCATAATTAACCTGATCTTTGATAATAAATACTATTTTATGTTTTAAAATCTCTCGTAAAGAGGCAAACTCAAAACCTGCAGGCGTCGAATAACTGCCTCTTAACATCTGTATAGGATAATAATCCTGCGTGGCGCCCAAAACTGCAAAATCTATCGTACCGATGGTACCATTGGGCTTAACATACGGTACGGGAGGTAGAAGATTAAAATCGAAAACATCATCTTTGCCCAACGTACTACTCGCATAATTATTGATCAGATTTGCATATACAGACTTGATATATTTAGTCGGCGTAAAACGCGCGCCATTGACTACCGTAGATATGCCTGGTGATGCGTATGATGTAAAGTCCAGTACAAGCACTTCCCGTTCGAATTTGGGGTCAATCACCGATATCCATTGAAAATCGGGAATGGCATCGATGACTATCGAATCATCCCGACTCTCACACCATAATAGGAAATTATACTGATTGGTCGTATCTCTATTGAAGGGCGAATTATAAAAAACATTATATAAAATCTCTCCCGTCGCCGAGGTCCATTCCGGCGTCCAGTCCCGATACGTGAGTATGTTCGTCTGGTCCATCCCGGACGAATCCACTATCCGTAACATCGAATTGGGAATCGGCAAAAAAGTCCTCAGGCGCGGCGGAATCGTATCCCTGACCGTGTCCATATAAATAATATTTTCCCAGCTGCCGTGGACCCTGTCCACCTGGAGAACCGGAACACGATTGGTATCGTCGATCGGATACGTGTCGTCGTCAAAATAAATGTCACCGAACTTGTCAAGAAATACCTGGCCGACATAGTTATTATTTATCTCCGCCATCTCCGCATCCGTATACGGCCCGAACAGCTTCCACTTGAAATCAAACGGCGGCGGATTACCGCCCCAATCGGTCGAGTCAACACCCCGCCAGCTGATGGAAACCCCCGATAACGCCGTAAACGCATTTACATACGGATCCGTTACATCCTGAGCGCTGATATATGTATTCGGGTAATGGCTGTTCTTCTGAAATGTCCGATATACTATTTCCGATTTCAATCCCAGATTGTCAACCGCCTGAAGAAATATATATGACTTCTTATATTTCCTGACCGGATCACTGATATCGGCCGATAATTTTACCTCATCACTGGTCCCCGGGTTATCTTTGCTGACGTCAACCGTATCCCACGGAATATCGGCGTCAGCCGTCAGCATCAGAAACGAATCGGGCGAACTGTATGCATTAACGACATTCCCCTCCACAACGGCATAGCGGTAGAAGTCAATAAACCCGTCGACGTCCGTCCCATACCAGTAAATGGCCGTATCGGATGAAAATTTGGAATCCTGGGTCGGAATATTGACAAAATAAACTTTCGGAGGCTGATTCTGCCGATAATCATAATTTAATCTGTCGCAGCTGCCGCCGAAAAAATATATCCCCAGCAATAACGTGCTCATTACGAAAAGTACTCGTCTCATTTATGTCCTCCAATTATTCTCAAGGCCTTTTATAATCCATTAAAATACTAATCCGATTGTAAATCGATGTACTTCCGTACTGGGCAGCAATCCGAAATCCTGGTAGGCATAGTCGACGGAAATATCCATATCTTTACCCATAGGAAGAGTCAAACCGGCACCGGCCGTAAAACCGTCAATGTCATAGTTAATTCTATCACCGACCCGGAGCGTGAAACGGTCACGATATTTATATTCGACTCCGATATTATATTTCTCCAGATTATCGGCCGGATGACTCCCCTCGGCCGAAAACACGGCCAAATGATTTTCGGTATCGAGGAGATCGATCGAAGCGCCGAATCTGAAATTAATGGGTAATGGGAATTCCTTTTCCAGGAATTTCATATCCGGTCCGAAATTGGATATCATCATACCGATTTTAAAATTCCTGTAACCGGCGTTATAACAGGTGCCCACATCGGCCCCCCATCCGACAGCCTTCTCGAGTTCCAGCGACTCCTGGATGAATTTTACGGTAAATCCCAGCGAAAATCTGTCGGTCAAAAAGCGCCCGAAGCTCATACTGACCGCCAGATCGCCGGCGGAAAAATATTGATACCCCTGGGTGCTGTCATAGTAGCCGTGGGCAAAGTAATAATCGGTGCGGAGAATATCGCCGGTATTCAGCGAATAAACACCGACTCCCAGAACGCTGCCGATCGATTCCATCGGATAGGCCAGAGCAAAAGCTTCATATTTGATTCCGGCCGGCATATCGATATGCGTAAACATGATTTCCCGCCCATAAACGTATGTTAATGCGGCCGGATTATAGTAAACCGCCGAAGCGTCCGTTACTCCCGCGACATAGGCCTCGGCCATACCCATCGCGCGAGCCGAAACACCCAATTCCAGGAAGTTTACGCCGGTCGTTCCGACCTTCGCCTGGGATAGGGCCATTGACGGCAGTAGCAGAAGTAAAAATCCCGCTATCCATATAAACTTTTTATATGGTCTCATACGCATTATCTCCTTATCTCTTAATCCGATTTTTTTCGATTATAAGCTCACCTGTAATCCAAGATTAATCTGTCGGCCGCGATCCCAGTTGGCCGGATCATTATCATACGTGGTCCCGCCCGTCACCCGGGTACCACCATTATCTTCGCTGGTGTCCGGTCGGCCGGTGGAAGGATTAACGTAGACGACATTTTTGTTATCAAGGAGGTTGTTAATCCAGAGGATAAATCTCCAGTTAAGCGAAACGAGGCTGAAATATTTTTCAAATTTTATGTCGAAGTTCAAAATCGACGGCATGCGCAGAGAATTACGATCAGCTTCGGTAGCACCTACAGGCAAAATCAGTCCGGGGTAACCGGATGCCGGTGTAAAAGGCTTGCCGGTGCGGAATTGACCGAGGACGGTAAAACTCCAGCCGCTGGGAATGCGGATACCGAACAGCTTGGGCTTCATCGTTTCGGGAACGGCCAGCTGAATAGTACAGTTAATGTTGTGACGAACATCGTCATTAATCGGTTTCTCCGCCAGAGATTCGTTACTCAGCAGGAATTCATCCCAGTAGTCCGTTCTGGATTGAGACGTCTTACCGTAGGCGAAAGCATAAGTATAATTTACCTCACCGTTAATCAACCGCCCGCCTCGCTTGTCGATGGAAACCTCAAATCCGCGGGCACGAGCATAATCACGGTTTTGATATTGCTGAATTCTAAGGGCACCGCCGCCCAGCTTCACCAGAGCGCTGTTCACCTTGTTGAATTCGTCCTTATAATATCCCGAGATATCGATCGTATAGTCCTCGGAAATGGCGTACTTCACGCCGAACGAATACTGAATGGTCTTTTCATAATCCAGGTTATAATTACCGACAACATCATTGGCCGACGCCGAAGAAGTGTTTCTATCGTACATCATCGAGTACTCGGGCAGCTGGTAAAAATGACCATAATTGAAATGAATCTTGGCCTTGTCCGAGATAGGATACGAAAATCCGATTCTCGGAGAGAGTTTGTTTCGATCCCCGTAAATAACGCCGCTTCCAAGATCATCGTACTTGGCCACTTGCTCAAGGCCGACCGTCTGAATGAAGTAGTCATAGCGGAAGCCGAGACTGGCGATCATCGATCCGTACTCGAGGTTATCCCTCAAATAAAACGTCCCGCTGAGAGGCTTATAATCATAAAAGTCTCTGAGTTCACCGATCGCCGGATAAGGGCCGCCGTCGGGAGGGCCAGTATACGGTTGTTCGAGCGAACGGATATCTTCCATTTTGATATATTCTTTTTTCAACTCCGCACCGGCTTTAAGCTCATGATTCTTGATCTGTCTGTAAACGCGGCTTTCAAGAACATATCTTTTTATATTACGATGATGCCACTGAGTCGTACTGGCATAACTCCCGACATTCAGGAATGATTTCGTGGAACCGGCGCGGTCATAAACGCCGTTGCCGTTTAAATCGACGAATTGCTCACCAGGGTCATATTGATTATTGGGCCGATCATACAGACCGTTACCGTTGCGATCGATAAACGGAATACCCGGCGACCATTCTTCATACGGATACGGATATGTATATCGAGAATTTCTGTCGACGTCCTGATTGTCCGGCCCGTTAGAAATGGTGAAAATATCGATTCCTTCGTCATAAACACCGTTATTGTTTACATCCGTGTAATTTTCACCGAGGTTGATATCACCATCAAGGTAAGGCTCGGGTTGATGTTCGCCGATGACGTCTCTTCTGTCATAATCGTATTTGCCGTTTCCATTCGTATCAAAGAGATAATCACCTTGATCCCATTTGCCGTTGCCGTTGAGATCGATGAACGGCTCCTGCTCCATGGCCGCACCATAGCTGCCATCATTAAAACGGAAATCGGGAAAATACAGATAGCCGGCCTGAAGGTCCTGCGCGGTAAGAAGCCCTTCCTGATACGCGGTGAAGGCCGGACCCGAAAGATCGCGGCCGTAAAGCATCGTATCGGGGAACATATTGATCAGCGGCTCGGGAATATCATAGACGCCGTTTTTGTAACCATCGGCGTCCGGTTGATCGGTAAATCTCTCGAACTGGTCATACTGCAGAAACTCATCGGGATTCATCCCGCGACCCGGATTGTTGGGATCACCGGGACGATACTTATAATCCCGTTCGTAATATGAGGCTCTTATGTAATAGTGCATATTTTTCGACAACTGGTGCGTCAACTCCATCGAATAGACATCCCAGTCGCTTTCCACGACAATCGAATTAAGCGGGGAATATCTATAAAGCCAGTCAAAATACATATAGTGGCTGGACGATGTTTTATATGAGAAAACCGCCTTCATATTATTAAGAGGCTTGAACAAAATATTGGAATTGATAGTATAATCATTACTCTGTCTTTCCGGGATTTTAATACCGAGCAAATTAAAACTGTTATAATGCGGCTCCGTTGAAGGTGACGCGTACTTTCCATAGTCATAAGGTGTTCCGGTCTTGGTCACCTCAGCAAAGAAAAAGTAAGTGACATCTCTGTCCTGCAGGAAATTCAGCCCCAGCGAAGGAAAAATCTTATCCCTCATTATAGGATCGGGGCCGCTCAGAATAAACTGAAGATTATCATAATTTTCCGAATACTTATTCAGATCCTTATTGCCGAAATCGTCGGTAATATATTGCAGCGACATATTCGTCTTTTCCGCCGAACCGGTCTGAGTCGTGATTTTAACGATCCCCGACAGAGCGTTTCCGTATTCGGGGTCAAAACCGTCCTTAATAATACTGACTTCCTGAATGGAGCCGGAAGATAATGAAAGACCGAGATTCATCGGCCCGGCGCCGCCAAGCGGATCGCCGATATCGACACCATCGACAATATATTTTACCTCGCCGGCACGACCGCCTCGGATTAAAATTTCACCTTCGGCGGTGACGTTAATTCCGGCCGTCGATTTGAGAAGCTGGTCGACATTCTGTACCGGCATGGTCTGAATGAGTTCTTTGGTTATTCTCATCGTGCTGGCGGTCTCACGAATATCCAATTTATCCTGATTACCAACAACCCGAATTGTAACACCTATATCCGTAACCGCCTTTTCCATCTCGACATTCTGCTCGCTGGAAAGGTCGGTCGAGACCTCGATCCCTGTGACCTCAACCGTATTATAAGATACGGAAGTGATCCTCAGGTCATGTTTTCCCGGGGGAACCAAAACTATTAAATAGCTTCCGTCCGGATCGGTTATGGCACCCTGCTTGGTATCCATAACCATAACCGACGCACCCGGGATCGGTTCGCCGGTTTCTTTATCCGTGACAACGCCTTTAATTTTGCCAGTACTTCCGCCAAAGACTATAGACGTGCATATCAACAGCCCGAGCAAAACAGCAGCGGCAATTATTGTTTTTCTCGGCAACCCAATCATTTCCCGACCTCCTTATATTTTTACTCTTTTTTTTTCATATCATCAGGGATAGGTGAACATCACGGCGGTCAACAAGTTATACATTCCACCACATCCATAAAAATACCACTCACAACTTTATAAAATACCCCTTATACTGTCATTTAGTCAAGCTATTTTTTTCTCATTTTCCCCTTTTTCCCTCAATAATTCATGCGGGCTTCAGCACCGCTATACAAAAGACTATATTAGACATCTATCTGTTTAATGAAATCCCGCCATTTCTTTATATTTTTTCCCGAATATTTCAAGAAATTCTCTGAATTCTCCCCCCTCGAAAAATGACAAATATGACGATTCAAATTCTACCCCCAGACTCTCGGAAAATTTTACGCGGAAATCATCGGAAATGTCATCGATTGAATAAGCTTTTTCCCCTTTTTTGCCTTCCCGTGATAAAGTGAAGTCGGGCTTTTGGCCGATTGCCGGGCAGGCGACGATGCCGTTGATTTTTATCGACCCCTGATGAATCATATAATTCCCCCGGCGGCGCTGGGCACCGGCGGCGATTTTGGTCTGTCCCGAGGTTAGCTCATAGCGCGAAACCGAATCAAAACAGGATATCTTATCACCGCGTCGGTTCACGCCGGAACGCTCCTCAAGAGATTTCCTCTCCCACCTCGATTCAATCCCGCTCTCGCGGAAAATATCGACCAGCGTCCGCGATATTATTTGATTGGTCGCGCTTAAAGAACGCCGACCACCCGGCATTAAATCCAAATCGAGTATCAGGCTGAAGGTTATTTCCGACGGATCATGACAAATCGCCCGGCCACCGGTAATTCTCTTTATAATCGGCATATTCCTATCGAGTAATGCCCCATCAACCACTTTTGAAATCACCTGATTATAGCCGATTGTTATCGCCTCAGCTTTCCAGCTATACAATCTCAAAATCGACGGATCTTCAGCCGGATTATTACAAAACCTGAAAAACAGCCACTCATCCAGAGCCATATTGAAATACGGATCGTTATTCGAAGTGATAAAATACCGCCCGGCTTTCATCCGGTTGTCCTTACAAACAAAAACATTCCGGGGAATATATACATTACCTTCAAGACTTTCAAGACCGTTTAATATTTCAAATCAAGATGTACTTTTTTGTTGATTACTTATAATGATTCGCTTATACATTCCGGCATGATTCAGAATCATGCCATGTCGCCCGGAACAAAACTTATTATATCGATATCGATTATTATTTTTCTCGCTGTCGGCGGGACAATCGGTTTTACGATTCTGGAGCAAATGAAACCGCTGGATGGTTTATATATGACCGTTATTACTCTTTCGACGGTCGGCTTCGGGGAGGTAAGACCTCTCGACTCGGCCGGTCGAGTTTTTGTTATATTTTTAATCGTTTTCGGTGTCATCGCCGGAACCATCGCCTTTTCCGCCCTGGGGCAATTCATTGTCGAAGGTCAGCTTCGAAATTTATTGGGGAGAAGAAAAATGAAATCAAAAATAGGAAAATTATCGAATCATTATATC
>CAYVMO010000060.1:0-8722 GCA_964452645.1 uncultured Ignavibacteriaceae bacterium | reverse complement strand
ATGAAATTTACAACCAAAAACCGCCGGCCCCGCAGCCTCCTCAGATCGACCGGGTTCCGGCGAGTCTGAGGACTCGCGCGGCACTTAACGAGATGCTGTAAAGCTATTTGAATAAGAAATTATTTATGAGAATTACTATAATACTAATTACTCTATTCGTGATCGTATTTTCCTTTGGGAATAGGGTCGGATGTAAGTCCTATTCGGACATCACAGCTCCTGACACCCTTAACCTGCGATACCGTCTCGGCGATCATATCCCTCATACCCTTATTTTTTACAATACCTCTGAGGGTAACCACGCCATCATCGCAGACAACCGTGATTGGCTGGTCCCAGATTTTATCGTCCGTGGCGATGGCGGCCTTTACTTCGCATTCCAGCGAGATGTTATTTAAGCGCCGGATCGACTTTTCGGTTGTCTGGAAACCTTTGCTCTTTACAGCCGTCACCACCAGATCGCAAATCGTATCCCGCGACATATTTTGTGAATTGATGACCAGATCATATAATGAGGGATCATGCCAGTCCTCGTCATAAAGCAATTTAACCCATCGGCTGCGGTGTGTATCGACGTCATTGATATATTCAACAGCCTCTTCGTATTCCTTATTCAACTCGTTCATGACCGCCTGGATTCTTTCTTCACGCGGCGCTTCCAGTCTTAGCTTAAGAACGTTGCTTATGCCGGCCAGGAATAACTGCCCGGCATGGCCATAATAAATTATATTATCCCGCTTGATGGCATTCAGCAGAGCGCACTTTATATATATAAGCTGGCGCCCGTGCTCGCGTGTCAATCTGTGCCAGAGGCCGGGAGTTTCCTCGAGCTCGTCCAATAAATCGCTCTTGATTATATTATATTTCCTTGAACACTCGGATATCACTTCACGATTAATGGTGTCATAACCAAGACGCTCCGATAATTGTCCGGCCAACTCCTCGCCGCCGCTTTTGATCCCACGGGAAATAGTGATAACCGCCATAATTGCCTCCTTCTATTTCCATAAGAAACAAGATATTCCAAATCAAAATCCTTATCGATTATAATAAATAAATGATTGTTTTTTTACAAGTTTTCTCGTGAACGTCGCCGGTCACGGGAAAGTTTATAATCCCAATTCGGATTCGAGGGCCGGGATGAGCGAATCCAGATTATACATCGCCGGCGTTTGCGCCCGGTATTTTTTGTATATCTCCAAACCCTCCAGCTTTTTCTCGCGGTCATCGGACATCGTTAGAATATTGGCCAGGTTTATCCAGATGGAGATATTGTCCGGATTCAAAGCCAGGCTGCTTCGAAAACATTCTTCGGCTTTATCGAAACGCCGCAGGTTGATGTACATGGTACCCATATTGGCGTAACTTTCCTCGTTGGGGCCGAACCGTTCGATTGATTGCTTTAAATATTTAATCGCTTCCTCAAATTTCCCGAGTCGACCCAACGCCACGGAAAGATATAAATAATAGTTGGCAATGTTCGGATTATCGGCCAGAGCGAGTTTATAATATTGCACCGCCAGAATGAGATTGCCGACGCGATAATTAAGGTCGGCCAGCTGCGGCCAGTACATTTTTTCGTTATCGCCGGTCGCTATTAAAACGGCGATAGCTCTCAGAGCGCAATCATAATCCTGAAACCTGGGGCACAGTTGAACCAACTGCCTGTTTATTTCTCGGTCACGCGGATAAAGCACTTTGGCGCGACGAATATATATTATCGCCGAATCGAATAAATCCATCTCGGCATAGCTGACACCGAGATAATACAAAAAGTCCCTGTCCGATGGTTCCGCTTTCAGGCCTTCACGGCACAGATTGATAGCCTGCATGAAATTTTTTGCTTCGTAGGCGGCAATTCCCTGCTGTTTCAGCATACTCATATCGCGCGCCTTTTCACCGCAACCGGAGATCAGCATTACCGTCGATATGAAAAGGAGTATTAAAGGTCTATTCAAAATTTCGTTCCTCATACAGCCTTATAATAACCAAAAACGGCTTGATTTTCAAGCGGCTTTGGGGCATTTTGATTCGAATGAAAAAGCTTCTCGCCATTCTGATCCTCTTGTTTTTATATGTCGTCGGTCCGGTTTTGGCCGAAAATTATAGCTTTGAAAAAGGCAATCTGGCGGTATTTATCAAACCTCCCGAGGTGAAAAATCAGATGGAATTTTCGAGCGAAAACCTGACTGATTGTCTTAAAAATCATTTGGATTATTATCTCTGGTACAAGGGATGGGATTTTCGATTTATTCAGGCCGACAGCCTCGATAACATAAGCCAATTGAGCCTCCAGACAAGTTACAGCCGCTATCGATATTTGCTGTACGTCGAGACCGATGCCTCCTTCGATAAAGATCGCCTTAATATAGACCTGACGATTTCCTTTGTCGATCTTAAAAGCGGTGAAAAAATAATTGACCGACAATCAAATAAGGGTCGCAGTCAACGAAATTGGGTCGATATTCCCGGGAATAATAAGAGCGATATACAATTTATATCGTATGAACCGCCGGATTATGTCATCAAGAGACTTCTCTCGAAGGCACTGAGATTCCTGCCCGCTTATAAACGCAAACAAGTTACAAGCATAGATGATTTGCCGGTATATTTGATTGTCGATCAAAAAATAAATCAAGACAGTTCCGATTATAATGACAATATGTTAATCACCGCTCTGGAATATGCATCAAATTCACTTCGGCAACAGTTCGGAATCGGAATAAAAATCTGCGGAGTCGAATATATCAGGGCCAGGAGTTTATCTTTCTCTCATATCCAACCGCTTTTTAAATCATTAATGATAACTTTGCCCGAAAGGAAAGATACTATTACGATCGGGATTTTCGAGCCGGAAGAGCCGGCGTTGTTTTACCAGGCCGGTTTTGCCGATCAAATCGGACTGTCCGATTTGGTCCGCCGAATTATATTAATAGCCGATATATCCCCGCCCAACCGGATGACGCTGGAATGGAAAGCATTCTTAAACGGCCACTCGATTCTGCACGAAATCGGACATCTGCTGGGCGCCATGCATGTTTCCGATTTAAATTCGATTATGAATACCCATACTACCTGGGTGGCATCGAACCGCTTCGATGAGCTGAATTTTCTGGTAATAAATTCTTATCGTAAAAACAGGCGGGCGGCAAAGAGTGTGACAGGATATCTTGAATACCTGGTCGAATGCATTAACCGGACCGGCTATAAGCAGTCTGATTTCCCGGCTTTTTTCGATAGCTACATTAAGGCCAATAATCACAAGATGGAAGATTACGATTTCGGTTCGGATGGTTTTGGCCGATCTATAGGTTACGCCGTTGAAGGATACCGGCAGCTTCTGGAAAAAAATCTCGATTCGGCTGAGGATTTTTTTTACAAAGCATTGGTCTGTGATTCGACCCAGGGTGCGACATATTATTATCTGTCCAAAGCGACGACCGGGGAGCTGTCCGAAAAGAACCTCCAGAAAGCGGCCGAGCTAGGATTCTACAAAGCCATCTTCGAGCTGGTAAGATCACAATTCAAGTAAACCGGCAATAAATTCCTCAACAAATCTATTGACTTTATGGTATTACATTGTAATAATACCGGCACAGGCAAATATGTTGTGACTAATAGATAGAGGTAGCCATGAAATACAATAAAACTGAGATAATAACTTTTAAAGTCGACGACTCTCTGTTAGGGGCGATGGAGGGAATCCCGAATCGTTCCGAATTCATTCGGGCGGCGGTGTTGCAGGCGCTGGATTCGGCCTGTCCGCTGTGCCGCGGAACCGGGATTATGACACCGGATCAGAAAAGCCACTGGGATTTGTTCGCGGCGGATCATCAGATAAAAGAATGTGACGACTGTCATGCAATTCATTTAATCTGCTCGTACAGGCCGCGAAAAAGACATCCGAAAAGGGTTAGAAAATGACAAGTGCGAAAATCATTTTTAAACTATGTATATTGATACTGGTTGGCTTTTTTATATGCAAGCCGCTGTTCGCATCAGAACAGAAGAAGATAAATGTCTTCGTTTCGATTACACCCCAGGCTTATTTTGTCGATAAAATCGGCGGCGATTTCGTAAATATCGAGGTCCTGGTCGGACCCGGTCAGTCCCCCGAAACTTACGAGCCGACGTCGCATCAGATGACAAACCTGGCCGACTGCGATGTCTATTTCCGAATCGGGGTTCCGTTCGAAAAACGTCTTCTGGAAAAGCTGTCGGCCTCGATGAAGGATTTGAATATTTCCAATATATCTGACGGCATAGAACTCCGTTCGATGGACGAGAACCCGGACCATGGAGAAATTCATCTAGGCGCCGCCGACCCGCATGTCTGGCTCGATCCGCTTAATGCAAAAATCATGACAAAAAATATTTTCGGAGAATTATGTAAAATCGATCCGGGGCACGAAAACGAGTATGCGGAGAATCTTAAAAAATTAAATGATGACTTGGATAGTCTCGATAGAAATCTGAATACTATTCTTGCACCATATAAAGGAAGCTCTTTTATAGTTTTTCATCCTTTTCTAGGATATTTTGCCCACCGGTACGGATTGAAACAGATTGCGGTGGAGGTTGACGGCAAGGAACCGGGTGCGCGACAGCTTGTTCTACTTATTAATAAAGCCGAAGAAGAAAAAGTGAGGACTATTTTCGTGCAGCCGCAATTTTCGAGTAAGAGCGCCGGAAGGATTGCCGAGGCGATCGGCGGCAGGGTCGAGTCGATTGACGGGCTGGCATACGATTATTTGAATAACATGAAAGAAATAGCGAAAAAACTCGCCGAAGGATTCAAAAGCAGTGAGTGATAAAACGATTATATCGATTGAACGACTTTCGTTTTCATACAACGCCACACCGGTGCTTGAGGATGTCAACGTGTTTGTCAACGAAAAGGATTTTATCTGGATTGTCGGACCCAACGGCGGCGGAAAGACGACACTTCTGAAATTGATGCTGGGATTGCTGTCGCCGAAAAAGGGAAAAATCCATGTCTTTGATAAATCTCCAGCCGACGTTCGTTCGCGGATGGGTTATATGCCGCAGGTGGCTAATCTTGATCCGAAATTTCCGGTCAATGCCCTCGATATAGCGATGATGGGTCGCCTGGGTAACGGGAATAGTTTTGGCCCGTTTCGCAATCGCGATCGCGAGGCGGCAGAGCGGGCGTTGAAAGAGACCGGAATGTATGATCTACGATTTCGTCCGTTTGCGGAATTGTCGGGCGGCGAGCAGAGGCGTCTTTTGATTGCCCGCGCCCTCGCCGGCGAGCCGGATATTTTACTTCTGGACGAACCGACCGCCAACCTCGATCTGGTGGTTGAAAAAGAGCTGTTTAAAATTCTGAAGCGACTGAACGAGCGGTTAACCGTAATTCTGGTTTCTCATGAACCGGCTTTTGTATCGGAATTCGTAAAGCGCGTTATTTGCGTTAATCGAAAAGTTTCCGAGCATCCGACCTGCGAAATCGATGGCGAATTCATGGGTGATTTGTACGGCGGTGAACTGCGGATGATTCGCCATGACCGGCGTGTAGGCGATAAGGAAAATCATGGCTGAATTTATCAGCGCCGCCTTTGAATATCCGTTTTTACAGTACGCACTATTAACCGGCCTGCTGGCCAGTATTGCCTGCGGCATTATCGGGTCGTACATCGTAACCCGAAGAATAACTTATATCGGCGGCGGCATTGCCCACAGTGTCCTGGGCGGGATGGGTGCGGCGTACTTTCTGTCGGTCGTATATAAATGGAGTGCCTTCCAGCCCTTGTACGGAGCCGTTATTGCCGCATTAATCGCCGCGATTGTCATCGGGCTGGTCTCCCTTCGCGCCCGGCAGCGCGAGGATACCGTTATCGGCGCGGTGTGGGCGATCGGCATGGCCATCGGAATAATTTTTATTTCAAAAACGCCCGGCTATAACGAAAACCTGATGAGTTATTTATTCGGTAATATCCTGATGGTAACCCCCTCCGATTTGTGGCTGATCGGCATTCTTGATGTCATCGTCGTCACTGTCGGGCTCCTGTTTTACAATCAGTTTCTGGCGGTCTGTTTTGACGAGGAATTCGCGCGCGTGCGGGGAATCAATGTCGAATTTTATTACCTGCTTTTATTATGCCTGACGGCGTTGACCGTTGTCATACTGGTGACGGTTGTCGGAATCGTCATGGTCATTGCACTATTGACTCTGCCGGTGGCGGTGGCGTCGTACTTTTCCAAAACATTATGGCGGACGATGATTTTAGCAACCATATTCAGCATCCTCTTTACGTTTTTCGGTCTGGCGATAAGCTTCACTCCGAATCTCCCAGCCGGCGCGACAATCATTCTCCTTGCGGGTGCCACTTATCTTCTGGTGTCAGTTGGAAATGCCGTCATAAAACGGTAGCCGCTATACTTAAAAACGACTTCATCTTCATACAAAACTCCGTTTTTCCGCCATTTTTATGGCAAAAAATCCGTGTAACCGATTGTGGCGGTTGTTAGTCCGATGAATTGGGTTCGTTTCGCATATTTTAACATCTTTATTTTTTTGTCTCCTCCCGGCGAAAAATGGCTTCGTTTCGATATGACCGCAATAAAATTGTAAAATACATTTTTTCAATATCATTCCTTTTTCACGTTTCTATATAACGGCCGGGAGACAGGATTAACATTGATCTGGTGGGGAAATTGACTTAATAGTAGGTCAAAAGCCTTGCGCTTTTGACAATCGCGCGAAGCATGGACCATGCGTTGCATGTTTCATGCAAGCGCGAAAGATTAAATAAAGATGTCGAAGCCGCAGGGATTTCAACCTACTAAGCCAAATCAATTTTGTTTAGTATCCACTCTACACAAGATACTCAAGATATCCTGAAAATTTCTGGCGCGCCAAGCGGATCTATACCGTCGGAGTAACTCGTCAACTTCTGGATGGTCATTCCACGGCTGAGTGAACAATATTGCGTTAGAACCTTTATTCGCAGCTGCAACGACCTCTTTTTCGGAATCGTCTATCAATAAATCGTAATCCAAAATAGACTTATCTGATACAAAGTCAATTTTATATGAAGTGCCAAAGTGCATTTTTATCCATGCGACCGTTTCGGCTTTGGCGTGAGTTCTTGTCGTAACAAAGGAGACAATTGAAAAGGAAGTGATTTCCTTAAGGAATTCTTTAAAGCCTGGCGTCGGTTGCATTTTGAGAACGAAGCCGTTAAGTGGGTAATACTTTTCCACGGCCTCCACGAAAGTTATAGGCCCGAAATCATGGTTCCAAGACAAAACATTGTTTATTGAGGAAGATAGGCCGTAATCTTCATTGACTCGCATGCAAATCGCCTTTGCATGAGCACAAGCAACACCGTCGATATCTACGAATAATCTAATTCTTTCATTCATCGTGTTCCAACCTAAATCCGTAAGGCAGTAAATCTGCCATAGTCCTTCGCTGAGAGTCATTTTCATTACAGGCAATCACAATAAGCTCTTCTCCACCCAACTCATATAAAGATTGTAGGCACATTCCACACGGATAGGTTATTTCGGTTCCAGTTGTATATACTGCTATGGCGATTGGCTTTGTTGATCCGCCCTTGACCATTGAACCAATTGCTACTTCCTCGGCGTGTAATGTATTCGAGTAATTGTCAAACTCGATGTTACAGCCAGTATATATTCTACCGTCCACCGTTATAATGGCTGCCCCGACCTTATAATTGGATATGTGAGCCTTTGCCCCTTTTGCGGCTTCACGCGCCTCTATTATCAACTTACGATCTGAGTCTTCTACTCTCTTTTCATCGGCGTACCTGTCGGGAATAATCTCATATGAATAAATCTTACCCACTTTTAATCTATAAACCGTTGTAACAGCAATAATAATAAAGGGATAAACGATGTTAGGAACAAGGTGCGGAACAAAATAAATCGAGCATAAAAGGATAAAAAAAATGCCAAAAAACTTGAGATTTATATATAACGCTTGTTTAGCCTTTTCTCGGCCTAGGTCAGATGTGTATATATCTTTCCAACGAATAGCCTCCCAAGCTATATATAATAGGAACATTATCGTGAAAAGCCGTAATACCCAAATAAGGTTGAATGCCTTATTGATTATGAACCAGTACAGTACCAGCAGGATTACGTCGATTGCATAGCAAAGTTTATTCGTCTCTGTTGGTCCTCCGATTACGCCAAGATTGTAGCCCCACCAACTTTGGAGAATCGCTATATACACAGCCGTCAATAAAACATAATCAAGAGTCGTTTCGGCATCGCTTATTTTTTTTAGCCCAACCCCAAAAACAACGGCAAAAAGAATTACCACCAGTTCACGAAGAGAATTATACAGCTTTTTATTCTTGTATTCGCTTCCCAAGTTTACTCGGAACTTAGTTATGAACTTCGTATCTAAATGTGCCACAGAACGAATCTCCAGTATAATACTGAATCGCTTTTATATACGATACATAGCTTAACACTTGAAAATCAATAAAAAAATCACTCAATGTATTGACTGCGTTGCCCAACTGGTCGCCCATCCGCTCTGCGGTCGGATTCTTCCCGTCACAATTCCATATCTTAATCTATTATTATAAAAGACCTGCCAACAAAATCATCGCTACAACTTGGATGTTAATTTCGAGCCGGGGCCGTTATGTAGAAATATGAAAAGGAATGACATGATTACTCAAATGGCCGGGCGCGATGTGGTATTTTTTGGTCTGAATCG
>CAYVMO010000059.1:0-8918 GCA_964452645.1 uncultured Ignavibacteriaceae bacterium | reverse complement strand
CCTTTGAAATCCCCAATTCCAGCCCACTGCGATAGTCATCACCGTACCGTTCCCACAGGTCGCGAATTTCCGACTCCGAAAATTTAGGAAAGGAATGCTTGGATATGTTTTTCTTCCGGCGCCAGTACGCAACCAGCTGCGGCGTGACATTGCCCAACCTTTCGGCAATTCGCTCGTCGGTCTTATATAGCTTTTGAAGCTGGATTAATTCCGCTTTGGTCGGGATTTTCCTGCGAGGCATGCCTCCTCAAACCCTCTTTTTAGCGTTTTATAAATTAAACTATGGGGAAATGATACAACCTCGGTTTCTCCAATGACAGGCATGAAATTAGTATCTTCGGCCCATCTTGGAACAATGTGCATATGAATATGCTCCGGGATGCCAGCCCCCGATCCGTAACCCATATTCATACCGATATTGAACGAATCGGGATGAAAGGTCTTGCGAATGACGTTAACCGTTAATTGTATAGTTTCAAAAAACTCCGCCGCTTCGATTTTCGTTAAATCATTCAGGCTGCACAGATGCCGATTAGGTACAACCATGCTATGACCGGAGTTGTACGGAAACTTGTTCAGAATAACAAATGTACGTGCACCCCGATAAATAATCAGGTTCTTCTTATCGGCCTGTTTCTTAAGCCGGTTGCAGAAAATACACCCCTTCTCTTTTTCACCGAGAATATATTCCGCACGCCAGGGCGCCCAGAGCATCTTTTTTGCCATGGATTTTAATATATGAAAATATCTCAGGATTTCAATCGGTTTCTGAATATGATATGGCCGCGTAGCCCGAAAAAAAACCCGCCTTCCGAATAAAATTAAATGTCCGGTCTCAGGCGGGTTGGAAACTTCCGGGCACCATGCCCGGAATGGAATCAACTGCTTTTTTCTTTATCTTTTTTCTTTTTCTTTTTTGGTTTTTTCTTCTCTCTTTTTGTTGGGACTTTTCCAGGCATGACAACCTCCTGTTAATAATTATCTCGATTTAAAACGCCAACATTATCGGATATATATTTTATATCGTCCTGATTCAAGAAAAAATAGCCAAACCTCCGCTTTTTTCAACAATTATTTTCAAATCAATAGTATCATCGTAATATTTATACATTAAACACCGCGTAAGCTATTAAAAAATCTACGGTTTTCAGAAAAAGATTCGTCTTTATAGTCGATTGTTTATCAGATTATATTCAGGTTGCCGACGTCGATATTGTACTGCTTGATTTTCAGTCGCAAAGTCGATTCGGGTATATTCAGATGTTTGGCGGCATGTTTCTTAATACCGCTATGCTCCCTCAAAGCCTTAATAATAAATCGCCTTTCATACTCGGCCAGATAATCATACAACGAAAAACCGACATCAAAATTGATATCGGTATTAAGCTCCAGTTCCTCCGGATCGGCCGAGCTGCCCGATTCAAGAATCTTCGCCGAAAGCAATTCAGTATTTATTACGCCTTTTTCACCGGAAAGCAACGTCAGTTTCTTTACCTCGTTTTCGAGTTCCCGGACATTTCCCGGCCAGTCGAAGGCCACCAGATATTTCAGCGCCTCCGGCGTGAATCTTATATTATCCTCGGAAAAATGCTGAACCAGAAGTGGGATATCCTCGCGTCTTTCCCTCAAAGGAGGGAGATTAAAGCAAAGTGCGGTCAATCGGTAGTATAAATCCTGCCTGAATTTACCGCCCTCCATCTCCGTTTTAAGATCTTTATTCGTCGCCGAAATAATTCTGACATCGACTTTTTGCGGATGCGTGTCGCCAAGCCGGACGATTTCCTTTTCTTCAAGAATCCGCAGCACTTTGGCCTGAATCGACAACGGCATATCGGCAACTTCGTCAAGGAAAAACGTCCCGCCGTTGGCTTCCTCGAATAAACCGACCTTATCTTTATCGGCTCCTGTAAAGGCGCCTTTTTTGTGACCGAAAAGCTCGGATTCCAGCAGCGTTTCCGGAAGCGCAGCACAATTTACGGAAATAAACCTCTTCTCTTTTCGCGACGAACTGTAATGAATCGCTTTGGCCAGCAAATCCTTTCCGGATCCGGTCTCCCCTTGAATCGAAATAGATATATCGGAATTAACTACCTGCTGAACCCGCGACAGCATTTCCAGCATCTGCTTGTTTCGCGTGATAATATTGGAAAAAGCCGATTCTTCCAGCAATTGCGCCTTCAAACGTTTGTTGTCTTCCTCCAGAAGCAATTTGTCATATTCGGCCAGTTTGAGCGAAATCAGGTCGGCGAAGCCGACAGCAAAATTGAGCTCCTTTTGCCCGAACGGCATATAATTGCCATTCGAGGAAAGACGATCAAGATATATATAGCCGGTCGTTTCATTACCCAAAACAAGCGGAACAACAATAACACTGGAGATAACATCTCTGGTTGCCTTTTGCAGTAAGTCATTCACAAACGGATCTCGGCGGCTATCCAAAATTAGCGTCGGTTTCTTATTATTGAATTCCTCGCCCAATAATTCCTGGAATTGTCGGATAAACTTTTTCTGCTGAAACTGAGTCAGACTGAGGCTGGTTACCATTCCAGGCGAGCTGCCATTATTCTTATAAATAATTACTCGACTGGCTCGCGTTCTCTTGCCGAGAATATTTATGATCTCCTGAATATGACCCGATTTCAAATTAAGATATTCCGAATCAGTAAAATAATTTCCGAATATCTTAAACTCATTTTCAGGCGATAAAGACGTATCGACCGCCTGCTTCGAAAGCTCCGTTTTGAAACTTTGTATCCTGCGGATTTTCGCCTTTTCGGGAATCTTCTGGAAAATACTCTCGCTTTTTAACAGATTTCTGAAACCGGCGGAAATTCTGGAAGTTCGGCAGCAGTAAATCCCCAACCTAAGCCGCGTTTCAGCCGCCCAGTAATAGAGTTTCAGTCTGGCAAAAAGCCGGAAGGCTTCTTCGAGCGCCTTGTCGATTCGGGTGTAATTATCCTCTTTAGTTTTCATGTATATGTCGCCTGAAACCAGTAGTGAACGCGCGATATCGTATGGATCGCCAATCTCTCTTAATTCTTCAATGCCTTTGTTAAGATTTTCGACGGCCGAATCGAAATTTTCATTTGCGGCAAAAACCTCAGCGACAATTATACGACATAATCCGATTTCGCTTCTCTCACCCAATTTAATCGATAAATCGAGACCTTTCTGCGCCAGTCTTTGGGCTTCCTCATAATTATCCAGACCCAGCTCAATCTGAGCCAGTCGCCTGACAATCTGCGAAATCAAGGATGATTCGGGCGCCAGCTTGCGACCCAAGGCGTATGCCTTGTTAAGGATGCTTTTCGCTCTGACGATATCGCCCTGCTCATATGCCAGTTCACCCTCATATTCAAGAAGAATGACCTTTTCTCTCTGAAAATTATTCTCATCGATAATCATCGAGGCCGATTTAAACTCACGCGCCGATGATGTAAACGCCCGTTGTCTTAAATACAGGTAACCGAGGGAGAGATGATTTCTGGCCAGCGAAATTTTCAAGTCCAATTTAGCGGCCAGCTTAAGCGCCGTTTTAAGATGTTCCTCAGCCGACGTCCAATCGCCCTTGAGAATTTCAATCCGGCCCAGATTACTGATTTCCTCGGACATTCGGATGTTATCACCTTTGGACAGCTCCAGAGCCTGCTCTATATATTCTATCGCTTTTTGAAAATCGGACCTAATAAATGCCAGCCTCGCCAGACCGTTGAGAGCACCAACCATACCGACAGAATCCTCGGCCTGACGGTAGAATGCCAACGCATCATTGACATATCTATCAGCCGTCTTAAGATCACCAATGGCGATGTAATTTCTATATAAGGTTAAATAAAGGTTACCGACCCAAAGATGGAGCGCGGAAGAAACAAGCAGCTTACTTGCCTCATGCCCCGTCTTTATGGAATCATGATATTTACCGGCATAATAGAGATCGGCAGATTTGAGATATTTGAGCAAACCGAGTTCGAATCCGTCCGGACTATAGCCGGATCGGCTAAGCGCTTGCAGTCTCTCTCCGGCAATTTCAGGCTTCCTCTGGCGGTACAGCTCTTCGACCTCTAAAAGCCTGATATCAAAATCAACATTTTGACGTGAGGTTAGGCTCATTTTTTTGGCCAGTTTTTTAAATTACTCTACTTTAACTCTGGTCGCTACTTCATTCAGTTTGTGTTGCTGGACGCTCTATTGTTCTCCGGCGGAGAACTGGGGATGCTGTAAAACCGAAGGAGAAACTGAACGTTGAACATTAAGTCGTTGAGTGGGAAATCGGCCGGATCATAATTAGATCCTTTGTCTTCATCACCGTCACCTGGACTCGTTATTGTCGTATCACTTGATGGATCGACAATCGTACCGTCGCTGCCGTCTCCGGGTCCGTCTCCATCCCAAGGATGTTCCTCAGCTGAAAAAAGAATTGGAGCATTGAAGCACATGACAACCAGGACTAAAGCAAAAAGTATCACTATGGTCTTGGCTATCCGCATCACTTACGCCTCCTTTATAATGTCAATCTCAAATGGGAATCGTTTTCCTTCCCCTTGAGATTAAACAAACCAAAATTACATTATAAACATTTCAAAGACACCTTCTTGGCAGGCGTCGCAATTCCTGCTACTATCTATTTTATTAAATATCAACGGATTTGTCAAGTAAAAAGATTAATGGCGCAATTTATGCGCGCAGAAATTATCGTATGAATTTTTTTGCAAGCCATGATTGGTCAACAAAAACTGATTTTTCCGGACAAAGTTCATGACAACACCAGCAATTTATACATAAATCATAATCAAAAATCGGGATTTTACGTATCCCGACCCTCAATGCACCGGTTGGACAGGAATTGACGCAGCTATAACAATTCGTACATATTTCTTCTGAAATCGCCGGTCTGACCCAAACATAAGGAGCCAGCAATTTCCACAGAAATTTCGGAATCAACTCCAATTTGCGATTTGATGTCAGTTTGAAGTCCGGGATTTTAACATCCGCGAGCCTCTCTCCGACAATGTCTATCGCCTCCGGCCAGCCTATTCCCAGCCCGGCTTCGGAGGCTATGCGCGTCGTCGGAACACGACTTGGATTTAGACCTATAATTTCAGCCGCGACGGCGTCAAGAGCAACCGGATCGCTGGAAGCCAACAATAGGTTGGTCCAGCGAGGCGTGCCCGAGGAAGGCCCGTCGCCCTCCATAGAGAGAATAGCATCCAGAATAGTCAGAGTCGGCGTTTTTAAAGACAAAATATCGACAATAACCTGTGCGAAATCATTTGGCCTTGGGAACTCTTTGTGATAATTGGCCTTACGAAAGCCCGGGATCAGGCCGAAGACGTTTTTTATTGCTCCGGTCATTAATGTCAGGATATGGGTTTTCAACTTGGCCAGGCTGATTATCAAATCGGCCTCGATCGCCGGTTTGGCCAGATAATAGTCCCGCCCGTCAATTGAAAATTTTTCTACACCCGACGCCTCAAAATTAACCAATTCGATTTTTTCCCGCTCGGCCATTTCAAGCATACCGGTGTTTTTCCATACCCGTCTGACACCCCGTTTGGCTCCGCCGGGGGAATCACCGACGATTACATCCGCACCGATTTCGCGAACCTTCCGTGCCACAGCGGCGACTATCTCCGGATGCGTCGTGATTGCCCGACTCGGCTCCTTGGCCGAGAGAAGATTCGGTTTCAACAGGACTTTCTGGCCCGGCTTGACGAATTGCTCCATCCCGCCCAAAAGCCCCATCAGAAAGTCAATTTTGGGATACAATATCTCCGCGTTATAGCTGTCGCAGGCGGTTATAGCAACTGTAGTCTGCAACTCATTATGCATACAAATATATTACGACCTTATTCGGATAAATTAAACAGAGAAATGCGCTGAATAAAAGAATAAAAAGTCCAAAAATATTACAGGGCCGACCATTATACATAGTCGGCCCGGTTGAATTAAAAGGAATTCACTTTACGCCGACTCTTTGAGCTCGGGATAGAGAGGGAATTTATCGCAAAGCGTCTTAACCTCTCCGGCAATCCCGGCCAGAATATCATCATCGGTCATATTTTGAATAGCCTTATCGATAAAACCGGCGATAATTTTCATCTCCTCCACACCCATACCGCGCGTCGTAATCGCCGGCGTACCGACCCTGATACCGGAAGTTATAAACGGTTTTCTGGTATCGAACGGAACCGTGTTTTTATTGACGGTGATACCGGCCTTATCGAGAGCCTTCTCGACTTTTTTACCGGAATAATCCTCGTCAATAAACGACATTAAAAACAGGTGTGTGTCGGTACCGCCGGAAACAATATGGTACCCTTTGTTTTTAAGCTCATCCGACATCGTCCCGGCGTTTTCCAGAATTCGCTTTTGATAATCCTTGAATTCGTCCGTTAATGCTTCTTTCAGCGCCACCGCCTTGGCCGCGATGACATGCATCAGCGGGCCTCCCTGAATGCCGGGCATGACCATCCGATCCAGATCGGCGGCATATTTTTCTTTGCACATAATCATTCCACCGCGCGGGCCTCGGAGCGTCTTATGCGTCGTCGTCGTAACAAAATCGGCGTACGGTATCGGCGACGGATGTAAACCGACCGCGACCAATCCGGCGATATGCGCGATGTCGACCATCAGATATGCCCCGCAGGCATCGGCCGCCTCGCGGAATTTTTTGAAATCCAAAATCCGGGGATAGGCCGAAGCGCCGGTAACAATCATTTTCGGTTTTATCTCTTTGGCCATCTCGATTAATTTATCATAATCGATAACTTCGGTCTCTTTTTCGACCTGATAGCCATGAAAATCGAATAATCGGCCGGAAAAATTGATCGGATGACCATGTGTCAGATGGCCGCCGTGCGACAAATCCAGCCCCATCACTTTATCACCCGGTTCCAGGACGGTAAAATAGACGGCCATATTGGCCTGCGAACCGGAATGCGGCTGGACATTGGCATGTTCACAGCCGAAAAGCTGCCTGGCCCGTTCGCGAGCAAGATTCTCAGCGATATCGACAAACTCGCAGCCGCCGTAGTATCGTTTACCGGGATAACCCTCGGCATACTTGTTTGTCATAATGCCGCCGGCCGCCTCAAGAACCGCTTCGGAAACAAAATTCTCCGAGGCGATTAACTCGAGCTTATCCGACTCGCGGTTAATCTCGCCGAGAATGGCATTATAGATTTCCGGGTCTGTGTTTTTTAAATATGACATTTAATTACACCCAGTTTGAATTTCAAAAATTTCCCTCGCCGGTAAATTTGCTGTCCCAGGTTTTATAAATCAGCCCTCTTCGACTTTTCTTATTTTCTCCAGTCGGGGAATATGCCGCCCGCCCTCGAAATCGGTAACCGTCCAGGTTTTCACAATATCCGGAAGCTCCTCATCATCGGTAAATTTGCCCGATAGAACCAGAACATTGGAATCATTATGGCGACGGGCATAGTATGCCATATCATTATTCAAACAGAGCGTCGCCCTTATCCCTTTGACCTTATTGGCGGCCATCGCCATCCCGTTACCGGTCATACAAATCAAGACGCCGCCTTCCGCCTCTCCCGAAACAACCGAATTGGCGACTTTATAAGCAAAATCGGGATAGTCGACCGAACCTTCGCCCTCGGTGCCAAAATCCAGGACACCGTGCCCCAGCTCCTGCAGAATCGTCCGCACTCTCTCTTTCATTTTTAAACCGGCATGATCACAGCCGATAGCGATAGTCATTTTACCACCTTTCTACTTGGCCGAAACCGATTCTTTAACCGGCACGTATGTCAGCCAGTTATAAACATCTTCGGCGCGACCCTCGATAATATCAAAAAAGGCCTTCTGAAGTTTTTCCGTTATCGGACCACGACGGCCTTTCCCTATTTGAATATCATCGATATGCGAAATGGGCGTTATCTCGGCGGCCGAACCGGTGAAAAATGCCTCGTCGGCGATATATAACATCTCCCGAGGGATATTCTGCTCGATCACTTCAATGTTCATTTCATTGGCCAGTACGAAAACGGTATCGCGCGTAATTCCCGGAAGAACCGAAGCCGAAAACGGCGGGGTTATCAATTTGCCATTGCGAACAATAAAAATATTTTCGCCGGAACCCTCGGAAACGTGGCCGTACGAGTCAAGTGCGATTCCTTCAACATAACCTCTCGAGACCGCCTCGAGCTTTATCAGCTGGCCGCTCATATAATTGGCGCCCGATTTCGCCATCATCGGCATTGTGTTCGGGGCGCTGCGATTCCACGACGATACGCAGACCTTAACCCCCTTCTCCATCGCCTCCGGACCGAGATATTTCCCCCATGGCCAGACAGCGATGGCCACATCGACCGGGCATTTGCGTGGGTCAACACCGAGCGAATCATAACCGCGATAAACAATCGGACGGATATAACACTCTTCAAGCCCGTTGGTCGCAATCAACTCCAGAATGGCATCATAAATCTGCTGCTTGGCAAAGGGTATTTCCATGCGGTATATTTTGGCCGAATTCCATAGCCGATCGACATGTTCCTGATGCCGAAAACAGGCCGGGCCTCTCGGTGTCTTGTAGCAACGCTGACCTTCAAAAACGGACGAACCGTAATGAACGACATGGGAAAGAATATGAATTTTGGCATCTTCCCAGTTGACCAGCTTACCGTTCATCCAGATATAATCGACTTTATTAAAAGGCATATCTCCTCCTGCCGCAAAAGTTATAAATTTTATATATCCAATATATAAATTTCAGCTATCAATTTCAAGAATAATCGGGAAATTATAAATTCGATCGCTATTGATAGGAAGGATCAGGCCAATGCCTGAGTTACAAGCCTGCAGTCAGGACTTGCCGATTTACCACTCCAGATTTTCCAGCGCCTGCCGGAGCTGACCCGCGTTTTTATATTTATTTTGAATCAGACTATGCT
>CAYVMO010000058.1:0-10040 GCA_964452645.1 uncultured Ignavibacteriaceae bacterium | reverse complement strand
CGCTTTTGCCCTTTGACTCGATTCCGGCCCAAAAGGTATTTTACTCCATGATGGATTCGCTGTATGCCGCGCCGTTTATCGGTCAAACCGGCAAGCTGGTGCCGCCGAGCGCCGCGAGTATGAAGCCTCACCGGGGTGTAAATGTCGATGAATTCAGGCGGATTACCAAAGAGCTGCATGATATGAAGAATGAGGAAATCAGGAAAGAGCGCGAAGAAGCGGGGGGATATTCGGACGGGTATTCGCAATAGCAATTGATTTCTGGTAATATACAAAGCCGGAGGTGCTTTGAGCGCCCCCGGTTTTTTTATTTGAACCTCCGGTGCAGCATTTCCAGGACTTTATTATTCGGGAATTTTTGGCGGGCTATGTTGAGTAGAGTCGCTGCCCTGTCCTGCTTTCCGAGAAGCATATATGCATTAATCAGATTGATATAAGCGTCGGCAAGATTTGAATCCAGAGCTATGGCGAGTTCGCTTTTTGAAATCGACTGCTCCAGGTTCCCTTTTATGCCGTAAATGTAGCCCATCTGATAGGCGGCCCGGGCCCTGACAGCATTGCCCGAATTTTGGCCGGTAAACGAATAGCTGAAAGCGTCATCATTGGTTTCCATCGGCCGGTCGGGGCTATCCAGAACAGACTGAAGGTACGCCAGGGCGCGATCATATTCGCCCCATTGAGAAAATATTATTCCGGCGTCAAGATTTACTCTGCTTGTGTCTTTAAGATTTTCCCCGGCTTTCGTTAACATATTTTCGAAAGCGGTGGTGTCATCAAGCCGGCTGAAATTCCTCAACGAAATCAAATAAGGATCGACGGCGTAAGGTTTCAGCGCCATGGCGCTATCGGCATAGATTTGCGATTGCCGATAGTCACCCTTCAGATTGTAAAGCGAGGCCAGATTGCTGTAAGCCCCCGCGTTGTCGGGGAAACTATTCAATTCTCTTCTGAAATAAATTTCGGCCGAATCGCCGCGTCCCTGTTTGAGATAAACAGCCCCGAGATTCAGGTTTGCATCCGGGTAAGTGTCGTTTTCGGCCAGCGTGAGGAAGTAATAATCGACAGCTTTTTTATAATCACCGCTATGCAAATAAAAATTGGCTTTATTAAAAAAGCCGGCGGCAGTGGTTGTCGTGCGAATATTGTAAAGGCTTGAATTCGACAGCACAAAAACTGCGATCCCGCTCAGGACGGCGAATAGATAAACCGGGCGAAATTTTTTATGATAAATTATATCGGCCAGCCTTTCAATCCCGCAGGCGGACAGAATGATGATAAACGGAATTACGGGTAACCTGAACCGGGCGTTAATGAAGAATAACGAGATGACCATTGTATAACCGGCGATAAGCAGAGTTAAAAAAAGTATTTGCGAGGAAAATCTTTTTTGTACTGCCAGAAATATTATGGCCATCACCGCCAGAGAAAAA
Organism: uncultured Ignavibacteriaceae bacterium; assembly: GCA_964452645.1. Lineage (GTDB taxonomy): Bacteria > Zixibacteria > MSB-5A5 > GN15 > PGXB01 > CAYXTW01. Next base: position 8,610 of record CAYVMO010000058.1, on the reverse strand, counting down.
ATCAGGCCGAAATTTATCGGGTTAAATCTGAGTATCATCATGCGACTAAAAAACAAGGCCAGGCTGCGGTTGTTGGAAATCTCGGCATTGCCGAACATGAAGTAGATTTTCTTGATATACAGTTTTATAAAATCGACAGGATTCTCTATAATCCAGGCCCGCGCCTTTTTATACCAGAAATCGGAAACTTCCGAGGCCTTTAACTCATGTCCCGTTTCTTTGTCGGCGACAAAAGCGATATCGTTTATTCCCCAGTTGTTTCTTAAGGGGGGCGGGAGCGTCGCAGTCAGGCCGTCGGCCTGAGAATTGTTACCGACGTAAAAATTTACGCCGCCGGATGATGAAATCGGGACGAAATCATCGGCGACGATTAAATTCCGCAATGTGACCGGCGCGATCATCGATATCATGGCGGCTATGAGTATCAGACTGTCTATAAATGCTTTTTTTAAAGATTTCCCATTTATAAATATCCAGATGATATAAAGCGGCACCAGCGCGATTATAATCGGCCGCGTGATGGCGGCCAGCCCGATAACCAGACCGGTCAGAATGTACCATCGGAGGTTTTGCTTTTCAAGACTAATGAGAAAAAGGAGGACCGATAATTCGAGCATCATCATAAACAGGCTGTCGACCAGAAGCTCCGATTCGAAATATATAGCGACAGGGTAGAGGGCGTGAATGATACCGGCTATCACGGCGGTTTTTTTCGAGAATAATCTTCTCGCCAGAATGTACGTAATCGCGACCGATATAAGCCCGACCAGGTGCCCGAAGAAACGTGCAGCCAACAATGAATGCCCGAAAAAGGCATATATGAAGCCGAGTACATAGATATAAAAGGGAGCGCGAAAATACGCTTCCCGCCCGATTATATCGCCCGATGCAATTGCCGATGCCCATCGGTCATGAAACAACGAATCGGCAAGCAATTGCGGCCAGTCCGGGCTTGATATATAATTAAGGAGAAATATCAATCTGACGATGAAGCCCAAAATCAAAACGACGCTAAGAGGGTGGGTCGGGATCAGATTCAGATATTTCTTCATATTTTAAAAGATAATCAATTATTACTTTAATAACAACCGGCCGGAAGCCTGCAGACTGCTTCAGTTTTGCATGATATTTCATATATCTGCACTTCGAAAGAAAGTGTGTGATTTGTATTGCGCATACTTTATACAGGCTCAATCGAAGCCACATCCTATTGACAGATAGCGGGTTAGTGCACATACAGTACCCGGTCACCTTAAATCATTTATCCGTTGAACCGCCCGAGGACCTTAAGATATGCACGGCATAATGGTTGCTCAAATGAGTATTGGTTTTAATTGAGGAGTCCAGATGCTGTCTTTCCGGACCATAATTCAAAGAGTCCTTCCGCTTGCGGCGGTCTTTGTCTTTATAACGGCCACCGGGCGGGCGGCTTCTCTGTCACCGTCTCTTGATAAAATGCTGACTGACAGGCCATATAGTGACTCAATCGTCTCGGTCGTCGTTTTTCTCGAGAATGAAAGTGGCAGCATGAAAGCCGGAAAAGCAGCTTCAATGTCGGGCTTGTCATTTAGAGCCAAGCATGAAAAAGTAATCGAAATTCTGCAGACAGAAAATCAGTCAGCCACGGCGAGTCTGAAAAAAAATATCGAAAAAATTTATCAAAATGCAAATATCAGGGAATTCTGGATTGCGCCGGCGATGGCACTGAATATTCCGATTTCAAAAATCAGTGAATTGTCAAGTCTGCCGGGAATTGCTTCGGTCGTCGAGGATGCCCCGGTCGAGCTTATCGAACCGGTCGAGTCAAAACCGATAACGGCCAAAGCCGGTACGGTACACAGCCATCTGACGTCGCTGAATATCCCGGCCCTCTGGAGCCGGGGTTTGACCGGTCGCGGGCGTCTGGTATGCAGTTTCGACACCGGTGTGGAAGGCAGCCACCCGGCTTTATACAGCAAATGGCGCGGAAATTACGCGGCTTCTTCCGCGGCCTGGTTTGCACCGTCGTCGTCCGAGACTTTTCCATTTGACGCCTCCGGGCATGGAACGCATACGATGGGCCTTATGGTCGGCAGTTATGGCGTGGATAGTTTCGGTGTCGCGCCTGACGCCGAATGGATGACCGCCGCCGTCATCGATCAGGGTCAGACATTAAGCCGTACTATTTCGGATATTCTGGCCGCTTTTCAATGGGCGGTCGATCCCGACGGTAATCCGGCGACCGTCGATGATATGCCCGATGTGATTCTCAACAGCTGGGGTGTGCCGACATCGATATTCGAGCCGTGTAATGCGACTTTCGATCAGGCGATCGATAATGTTGAAGCGGCCGGCATCGTAACGATTTTCGCGGCCGGCAATGAAGGTCCGAATCCGAAATCGCTGCGACTGCCCGCCAATCGTGCCGCATCGCCGCTCAATACGATTGCCGTCGGCGCCATCAATGATGCGACCGATATTATTGCCGATTTTTCCAGCCGGGGGCCATCGAGTTGTGATGAAAGCAAAATCAAACCGGAACTGGTGGCGCCGGGGGTCGGTATCTATTCCTGCGCTAAGGGCGGGGGCTTTATCTTAAAGAGCGGGACTTCAATGGCGGCGCCGCTGATAGCCGGAATGGTCGCCCTGTTGCGGCAGTACAATCCGGAGGCGACAGTCGAAGAAATCAAAACCGCCATTATAGAATCGGCACGAGACCTCGGATTGCCCGGTGAGGATAATACTTATGGGTATGGTCTTCCCGATGCCGAGGCGGCTCTTAGTTTCATGCCGCCGCCGCCATTTCCGCAGCTGTCGATTTCCAATCAGATTATCGGCGGTGACGGCTTCGCCGATCTGGGTGAAAACTTCGATTTCTATGTCGAGTTCGAACATATTTCCGGATATACTCAAAACCTGGAAGCATATCTTGATTGCGACGTAGAAGGGGTCGAGATTATCAACAATTACGCCCTTTATATATTGGATGAAAAAAGTCAATATTCGACGAATGCCAATCCTTATGTTATCAGATTCGATGAGCCGCTGGTTAACGGCCAGATGATTCCGTTTACGATGCGCCTTTATTTACCATGGGATACGATTGGTGATACGATTGATTTGCAAATTATGGCCGGTCGTGCATTCGACGGAAATATTGTCACCCATACGACATCGCAAATAGATTTCAGTGTCACCGACAGGGCTCAGTACGGTATGGGGACGGGGTCCATCTATCCGGTCGGGGGTGACGGTTTCCGATACGAAGGTTCCGATAACCTGTTACATGAAGCCGGTATTATAGTCGGAAGAAATTCGCTCCAGATATCATCGAGTATACGTGACAGCCTGGGCCAAGCCTATAATTCCGAATTCAGACCCTCACAGCCACTTACGACCATATATCCGGATTTCGACGGCGGCTTCAAAAGTACGACGGTTATGACCGACACCCAGTCCGGCATAATGATCCCGATAACGGTCAGCCAATCGATATCAAGTTATAATGATCCCGGCGATGAAAATTTCCTGATTTTCAGATATACGCTGATAAATAATTCCAACAGCAATATCAGCGGGCTGTATTTCGGATTTGTCACCGATTTCGATCTGAGTGCCGCCGGCGATCAACTGGGGATGGATACCAAAGACAATCTGCTATACCAGACCGGCGGACCAAATGCTATCGGTATTCTGCCGCTTTGTGATTATAACGGATACCTGTCCGTCGTGAATGACACCGATAAATCGGGATTCACGGCACAGCAGAAATATAATTTTATCAGCCTGCCGGGGAATAATATTAATGATAGCCTGGCCGGTGATTACATGACCGTTGTCTCATTCGGGCCGTACTATATACCGCCGTACAGTTCGAAAGATATCGCTCTGGCCTTAATCGCCGGGGAAAATATCGAGGCGCTGCAATTATCGACCAAACGGGTCTTCGATCGTTTTAACTCATCGACAGCGGTCGACGATGATATCCTCATATTGCCGGGACAGTTCGAACTTTTTCAGAATTATCCCAACCCGTTTAATCCTTCGACGAAGATATCGTTTAATCTTGACCGGGCCGCTTTCGTAAAATTGACGGTTCATAATATATTGGGCCGCGAAATAACGACACTTTCAGAGGGTTTTATGTCGCCGGGGCACTATGATTTCGAATGGGACGGAACAGATAAATTCGGCAAAGGGGTTGCCTCCGGCGTATATTTTTATAAATTGCAGAATGATGTTACCAGCCAGACGAAAAAAATGTTACTGCTGAAATAGACGGTTTGAAAAAATCCGACGGACTTTTGATGTTAAGCTTTTGTTATAGAGACGGAGAAAAAATATGACTGTAAAAAACGGTTTTCGAATAACCTTAATATTATGTACTTTATTCATGCTGATAAATGCGCCGGTTTCGGCGGTGCAGATTTCGCCCGAAGTAAAACAAAAATTAATCGACGACGGTAAACTGCAGGAATTCGTTAATACTCTTTCAGACGCCAGAAACCGCGGTCTGGATGCTCCTGACGAGATTAAACGAAATCGGAGCCTGGCCACCGCGGCGGGCGGCGTTGATACTTTGAATGTTTTGGTCTTGCTGGTCGATTTTACCGACAATCGTTATTACTCCGGCGATGTCGCGGCCACCGCGGCCGATTTCGATTCAATCCTGTTTTCGACCGGCGGCGTTAATCCGACCGGCTCCATGACCGAATTCTATATGGAAAATTCATACGGCAGTTTCCTGATCAGAGGTCAGGTTCACGGATGGTACCTGATGCCTCAAACATATTCATATTATGTGAATGATTCGGAGGGAATCGGGACTTACCCCCACAACTCGCAGGGTCTTGCAGTTGATGCCGTCGAAACGGCCGATTCGGAGGGCCTTGATTTTTCTCAATTCGATACTTATGGCGGAACTTCCGGCCCTGATAATGAAATCGACGGCTTATTAATTGTTCATGCCGGGCCGGGTTATCAGCAGACCGGTAATTCGTCGCAGATGATGGCGCATAAGTGGTCGCTTGGCGATTATTACAGCCTTAACATCGATGGTATCCTGATTAACTCATATACGGTGCAGTCTGAAGAGTATTATAAAGCGACGGGCGGGGAAATCCAGCCAATCGGTGTTTTTTGCCATGAATTCGGGCATGTACTTGGTCTGCCGGATTTATATGATATCGATTACACCCCCTCGACTTCGGTCGGTGTCGGTGACTGGTCGTTAATGGGGACCGGCGTTTATAACGGGGATTCAAAATCCCCGGCTCACATGGATGCCTGGTCAAAATCTTTTGTCGGTTTTGTCGAGCCGATTAATGTAACCTCGAATTTGATTGCCGCCGAAATTCCGCAGGTCGAATCGGAACCGGTGATATATAAGCTGACAAAGGAAGGAATCCCGAATACCGAATATTTTCTGGTAGAGAATCGTCAACAGGTCGGCTTTGATGCCGCGTTGCCCGGTCATGGTTTGCTTATTTATCATGTCGATGACGCCTACACTTTCAATAATATTTCCGTCGAGCATTACCATGTCGCCGTCGAGCAGGCCGACGGCCTGTTCGAGCTTGAATATTCAGCCAATAAAGACGGGGATATGGGCGACCCCTGGCCGGGAAGCCGTAACAAAAGATCGTTCGATGACCTCTCGACGCCCAGCAGTCGCGGGTACGGCGATGCGATTACGGAAGTGTCGGTCTGGGATATATCGGATTCGGACTCTTTGATGACGGCCAATCTTGATGTCACCTGGTCGCGGCCGCATTTCAATCTCCACCTGTATACATTCGATGATTATAATAACGGCGTCATTGAAGCGGGGGAGACGATTGAGTTTTATTTTGATATGCAAAATATGTGGCTGACCGCCGCCAATGTTGTCGTCACGCTATCTTCGAATGACCCCGGCATACAGTTTACGAAACCGTCCGCCACATTCGCCTCAATTCCCGGTGACGGAGGTGATATGGCCAACATCGGGGATCCGATTATATTCACGGTTTCGGATACAATAATCCCGACGTTTGATTCGTTCTTTGTTACGGTGGAATCGGACAGTCATCTCTCCGATACATCTTTTGCCTTTGAAAAACAGGTGGGGAATCCGCAGGTTTTGATTGTCGATGATGATCGCGGAGGTTCGTATGAGGATTTATATATAGATGATTTTTACAGAAAATTGATACCGGTCGACTATTATAGCAAGCAGGCATCAGGTATACCGGCGGGCGCGTTTTTAAGCAAATACAATTTGGTCGTTTGGTTTACCGGGGATTATTCCACTGACTACATGAATGATACGGATATAATCGCCATAAAACAATATTTAGACAACGGTGGCAATCTTTTTCTTACCGGACAGGGAATTGCGGGTGAACTGCATACGGAAGATTCGAGCTTTCTCGATGAGTATCTTCATACGCTGTATGATGGTTTGAACTTTTTCCCGTGGCAGGTGGGTGAGGATGGCTCGCCGATCGGGCAGGGCTTAAAAATCAGATACTACAGCACCGCCAATCAGCAATATGATAAGGCGGAACAGATTATCCCGATAAACGGAGCGATACCAGCCTTTTCATATGATGTCTATGGCGGTTATACCTCGCTGAGTTATGCCGGGCCGTATCATCTGGTCTTTTTCGATTGGGGTTATGAAGCGATCGATAATAATATTACAGCCAATTTCAGCAGCCGAGATACGGTTTTATATCGTGTCCTGGAGTTTTTCTCCAGTTTGACAACGGAGGTTGCCGATGAAAACAACCGGCAGATTCTTCCCGGAGTTTTTGAACTGAAACAAAATTATCCGAATCCGTTTAATCCGAGTACGACGATTAAATATTCGCTGGGAAGAGAGAATGACGGCGGGCGATCCAATACCGTCCTGAAGATTTATAACACCCTGGGACAGGAAATAAAAACGCTCGTGAACGAAAGACAAAAGCCGGGTAAATATACGGTCGAATGGAACGGCACCAACAACAGCGGTGAACGTGTTGCCAGCGGTGTATATTTCTATTCGTTACAGAGAGGAGAAAGCAGGGTAAGCAAGAAAATGATCCTCCTCAAATAAAACCATACTTATCTCTTGGTTTATCAGGCCGCCCCGCTTCCGGAGCGGCTTTTTATTTGTTCAGGCTGTAATTGACACTATCCGATTAAACAATTAAATTGTCAGTTGTATAGATTGAGTGAGATAATTTTGGTTGGTCGATTCATATTTGGGCAATACAAACCGTCGGATTCACCGGGGCATCGGCTTGATCCCCGTGGTAAAATCCTGTATGCCGTCTTTTTGATGATTCTGTCTCTGTTCACGTCGTCGGTGGCGTATTACGCGATAATTATTGCCGGTATTGTGACGCTTTTATTATTATCCAATATATCATTTATTACTTTAATTCGAACCGGTAAGCCATTTATATTATTAGTGTTAATAACGGCACTATATCATTTGATTTTCTCGGCGCGGGATACGCGAACGGTGTTTGACATTTTCGGTTTTCGTATTACGGAAGGCGGACTTTATATGGCGGCCGCCTTTTCGCTCAGGGTGCTGGTTTTTGTGGGAATAGCCTTTTTTATTTCATTGACGACGATGCCGTCCGATATGGCCGAAGTGCTGGTCGGCTGGATGAAACCGCTGAAAAGATTCGGCGTGCCGGTCAACGATATCGGTTTGATTATTTTTATCGCGATGAGATTTATTCCGGTGCTGGCCGAGGAATTCGATACGCTTCGCAAGGCCCAATTGGTGCGGGGCGTTGATTTTTCCGGAAATTTAATCAAGAAATCGCGCAAGATGATATTTCTCCTGATACCGATTTTTCAGTCGGCGATGAGACGCGCCGACGATCTGGCGCTGGCAATTGAGGCGCGGGGATATTCGGGAAGCGTGGAGAGAAGTTCTTACTGCGAATTCAAATGGCGTCCGTTCGATTTTGTCTTTTTTACACTGGCGGTTGCGTTTGCGGTTTTATCATTTATTTTTGCGGGAAAGTAAGGTGTGGCTGAAATAAACATCAGGCTGGATATTCAGTATAGCGGGACCGGTTTTGCCGGTTGGCAATTCCAGCCGGATAGCCTGACCATTCAGGGAGAAATCGAAAAAGCTATCGCGAAGGTAACGGGCAGAAAAGTCGCGTTGTGCGGGGCCGGGCGTACTGATGCGGGGGTGCATGCTCTGGGACAGGTGGCTAATTTCAGAATAGATCATTCTCTCGCACCTGAAAAATATAAGGAAGCCATAAATTACTATCTTCCGAAAACCATATTGGTCACAAAATCGACGGCCGTGCCAAATGATTTTCATGCCCGAAAATCGGCCGTCTGGCGACAATATAAATATCTCATCGGCCTTGAACGAACCCCTTTGTATTATGATTTACGCTGGGAGTACCCCTGCGATCCGGATGTCGAAAAAATGAACGAGATGGCGAATTGCATCAAGGGCGGCCATGATTTTTCGGCCTTTTGTGTCGTTTCATCATTGAAGGAAAATAATGATTGTAAGATTCATTTCTGCGGTTGGCGTCGGGAAGAATCACTACTTACTTTTGAAATCAGAGCCAATCGATTTTTGCATTCGATGGTGAGGTCGCTGGTCGGAGTGATGGTTGATAT
>CAYVMO010000057.1:0-10070 GCA_964452645.1 uncultured Ignavibacteriaceae bacterium | reverse complement strand
TTACTCCGCAGTCTCAATAATCAAAAGATTCTTTGGCATGAGTCCGAAAAAAAGAACTTCGCTTGGGTCACAATTATATTTCGGCTTCAATTTGGCAACTAGGCAACGCTATTTTAAGGAATTAAATCGTAAACCTTAAAATATATCACTCTTACTCTACCAATCGCATATCTTCAAGCGCGCGGGACAAGATCGCGAAAACTTATTCTGTACGCTCAAAGCAAATTCTTACTTGCCGGTTTTATAAACTCATTATTCTTTCAATTACTGCTTTATCATTCGGCAAGAGATCGGCATCGACCAGACGCGGGATTAATTCCCGCCACGATTCGTCGATCGCAAAAATATCTTTAAAAATCGGAAGAGCCGCGTCAACCTGACCGGCAGTCACGAGAGATACGGCCTCCCAGTATCTTATCTCGGGATTATCAGGGTTCAGTTTTGCCGCCGTTTCATATTCTTTATTAGCCGCTTCGTAATTTTTCTCCGTTATGTATTCATCACCCTTATCCATATGCCTATACGCCCGGGAAATATCCAGAAGCCGCCGTAATTCTTTCAGCGATTCGGGGGAATCGTCCACTCGAATATCAATAAGGCGATCGACCCAACTTTTTCCCGTAGGCTCGCCGGACACAACTACCATCGCGGCCGATTGCATCCCACGTATGTCGCCTCCCTCGGCTTGCGCCGCTTCCAGAGCCGCCATCATCTTTTCGGCAAGGTCGCCTTTCGTGTTTTCAAACGCCTCTGCCATTGCAGGCCAAACAGTGGCATTACGCATCAAATTTGCCTGGACCGAGTAATTTTTTCCAACCTGATGTCCCGCTTCGGCGATACATTTATCACCGGTGTGGACGGCAATGACTCCATCTTTATCGATCATCGCCACCTGCCGCACCTGATTATCAGGATCAGATGCCAGAAGCCCCTTCAGCGCCAGCTTGGCTGATTTGCCTTTTTTCATCATATCGATACCCAGCGGACCGTAAGCAAAATCAACCAGCGACTGGGTCGCGACAGCCCCGACACCCGGTTCTAGCCAGATGACATCAGCCACCTTGAAATAATGCGACTGAACCGCCGCCCCAAATTGACCGGTAGCGCTGTCATAGCAAATGATGGAATAAGTATTCACCGGGCGAATCGGTTTTATTGTGTCATTATCAGCAAATGACAGTTGTACAAGCAGCAGAGAACCTAAGAGTAAGCTGAAAATACTTCGTTTCATGCTTTTATCCTCCTTTGAATTTTCTGATATATTTTTATAAAGGTGGCCGAAAAAAATACGCCAATCAAGTAAAATTATTATCCGGTTCTTGATGTGCGAACCTTATCCATATCCGAGCACAATTCAGCCGGGGAGCCCACCCGTAGTAATAGCGATGATTGAGGGATACACAGTGTATGATGTTTTCCCTTATTTTAGCCTATTTTTGGCTGATTTTGCTAGAAAATTGTTAGAAAGAAGGGTACATCAAAATATTTTGTAAAACAATATCAAGATGATTTTAATTTAGCCAGTCGCTCTTTGGCGTCAATTACCGAGGGGATTCCCTCGTCGGCGTTTTTCCAGATATTCAGAAACTTTTCATACTGACTGATCGCTTTATCTGTTTGCCCGTTACCCTCGTATGCCTGACCGAGATAGTATTCGGCCAGTACTGTTTGACCGAAATCAGAAAAGTAGGTGCCATCGTATGATTTTATTGCGCGCCCGAGTACCTCAATTGTTTTGCTATAATTCTTATCATCAAGATAGCATAAACCCAGATAATAATCGTTATAGAAGTTGTCCTCTAATGTGTCGATTTTCTCGAGCCCTGCTTTTGCTTTTCCCTGTTTGCAAAGCACCCTGGCATAACTTACTATCATCTCGTTTAGAGCGTTTGTTCCCGATGAATCTACTTTATCCATTGCTCTCACTAAATACTTTTCTGCTTTGATGGGATCACCACTTTCTGCCATTGCCTCAGCAGTGACACCCTCTATAATTGCAGTCCAGAGCGCTTTAGAATGTTCTACGAATTCAGTAACATTTCTTGCCTTCTTTAGCTCTTCTATCGCGGCGTTGGGTTCATTCAAGCAGTCTAAATAAATGTCGGCCCTGTCAACATACTTTTTCAGTATCGGCAGGCACATGCCGATTTCTACAGAATCAACCTCAATCCCTTTTTGTAAATCCCTGAGAGCTTCATTCAATTTACCTTGTCGTACTAATGGTCCGACTTGATCCCTTCTGCCATCGCCTCCAAATACGTCATCTCTCATGGCTATTATTCTATATAACGAATCCGCCCGCTTATATTTGCCAAGAGCGGTACTAATATCTGCCATCCGAATTGTAGTCGATGCAAACCACATCAGTCGACCTTCTTTTGCTTGATATATACTATAGGCCTCAAATGCGGAATCAAGCATCCCGGCAGAACAACATATTTCGCCTTTGTACCAGTAATTTACAAAATTCGATTTACCCAGCTCCATCCTTTTATTAATAGCATCCAATGCCTCTTTGTATTTGCCAATTTTGGCATACATTTGTGAAATGTTCCACCATGTATCTAAATCCCGGGGATTAAGCGCGAGTGCTTTTTTCATGTACTCAATTGCTTCATCATATCTTTGTTGTCCATTCCCGACTATCCAACCATAATTACGGTATGTATTCGCATTATTCGGAGCGAGTTCTATCGCTCTTTGCGCCACCTTGATTGCTTCGTCAGTTCTTCCCCCTAATTGCAAAAGTCGACTATGATCCGTTAATAAAAGCGGTTGTAAGCTGTCCAATTGTACAGCCTTATCTGAAATTTCCAATGCTCTTTTATAATCACGCTTTCCGTCAGCTAAGAATTCTGAGTATTCGTAATAAACCTCCCAGAGGTCAGGAAAGAGTTTGATCGCTTTTTGATATTCTCTTTCAGCCTCATCAAGTCGCCCAAGCTTCCACAGCAGCTCACCTTTATTAATATAGGATTTGTCATCATCGGGAATAACCTCGAGCATCTTGTCGGCCGTTTCGATGGCTTTCAAGGAGTCTTTTAAGATCAAATAGTCGCGAGTAAGCATTCGATACGTCCAGGCAAGACCCGGTTCAATCTCCAATGATTGTTTATAGTACTCTATAGCTTTTAAGTAATCCCCTTGGCGTCCACACAAATTACCAAAATTGGACAATACCGGAATTGAAAGAGGATCAATTTTATATGCTGTTTTTAATTCACGCATTTCTCCAACATCGTCACCCATAGATCCCAATAATTGGCTATACCAATCGTGAGCCCACGGGTAGCCGGGATTTAGTTCAATTGCTTTAAGAAAATGTTGCTGAGCCTGCTGGGATTTGTTTTGATAATACAATACTAAGCCTCTTGAAGCCTGGGCTTCGGCAAGGTTTGGATCCAGTTCTACGGCCCTCAGGCTGAAGGTATCGGCTTTGGCGTAACCGGTATACTGATCGGCGTAGCCATATCCTGCATTAATCATCCATGCATCCGCTAGTCCGCTCCATCCGGCGGCATAATTCGGATCAAGTTTGACAGCGTTTTCAAATTGCTTTATCGCTGAATCAAACCCTTCTTTTGTCCGTTTCCGCCAGAAATACCGACCTTTGGCATACGCATTATAAGCCTCGATATCATCTGTTCCCTGATTTGAGGCGAATGTTTTAGAGGTGTCAAGCAGGGTGACTTTCAACACATTGGCAATTGATTGTGATATGTCATCCTGGATTGCAAAGATAGAATTAAGTTTCAGATCTTTGGTGTATTTGTCAGACCAAATCGGGGCATCATCTTTGACCCTGATCAGACGCGTCCTTATCCGTATGCTGTCACCGCTTAACTGCAAAGTGCCGGTAAGAATATTATCGACTTGTAGCTGTTTACCGATCTCTTTAAGACTGGTAGAGGAATCCCTGAACCGAAGCATCGATTGGAGTGAGATTACCTTGAGGTTATGAATCGTACCGAGCCGGGTAATAATTTCATCGGTCATATTTTCACAAAAATACTCCTCATCGGGATCGTTGGACATGTTGCGGAAAATTAGTACAGCGACTGAATTGTCCCAGGTGAAATCATCGCTTTTTTTATTGCTTGATTTGGATAAATACAGGTAACCGATACCGATAATTATTACTACCAAAGTGGCTGCCAACCATAGGCCGAGCCTGCTTTTTTTGGATGTAGTCGATGCTACATCCAGCCGTTTCAAATCAGCCAGCATCCCGTCAGCATGCTGATATCTGAGCGAAGGATCCTTGGATAAGGCTTTATCGACTATCTGCTGAAGTTCACCGGTTGTCCCGGATTTGTACCTGGCTATCGGTTCCGGGTCATTATCGGCAATGGATCGGGTTACAGCCGCATCGGTATCTCCCTCAAAAGGACGCCTGTTGGTCAGCATCTCATACAGGACCACTCCTACAGAGAATAAGTCAGAGCGGTGGTCAACAGTCTTTCCTTCAATTTGCTCCGGTGACATATACCCAACAGTCCCAAGAGTAGATCCGGTTTTGTTTAATTTCTCCTCTCCCGATACGGTAGCCAACCCAAAGTCTAAAATACGAGCTTTATTATCTTTATCTATTATGATATTAGCAGGTTTAATATCTCGATGAACTATCCCCGATTGATGGGCTTTATGAAGTCCGTCACAGATTTGTTTGGTATAATCAATCGATTGCTCGATGGTAAGTTTGCCTTCTTTGATTAATTGCCTGAGAGATTTACCCTCAATATATGCCATGGAAAAAAACGGTCGTCCTTCAAACTCACCTACTTCATATACCTGTACTATATTTGGATGATCAAGTTTGGCCGCAGCTTTCGCTTCGCGTGTGAATCTCTTGCGGCAGTCTTCATCCTGGCAAAGACGAGGCGGAAGAAATTTAATAGCTACTTTCCGGTCCAGCGTCGTATCCTCAGCCAGATACACCTCACCCATGCCACCGGCACCGATCTTCGAGATTATTCGATAATGACTTACTATAGTGCCCTCAGAGAGGACTAAAGCGCTTTCTGTTTTGTCGTCGTCTTGCTGATCTTTTGACAAGGGCAAACCTCACCCATTAAAGAATATCATTAATTAAAAGCATTATAAATCCTTATACAATAGAGAAAGCTTATGGAAGGAGTTCTGTGTATTGTGACAATAAAATTATATGTAACTTATTGAATACTATATGGATATAAAAATGCGGGGTCTACGAGACGACTTCCGCAACTGGGTAATTGAAAATTCCGCGGCTCGAATTTGAATAGGTGCCCAATTTACAATAGCTTGAAAGTTTCTATAAGAGCTGAAGAATCTTATTCTGTATTGAATATTGCTGAATATTTTTCGTTTTTATTTTTTATAATATCTATATTGTAATAGCCAAGTTAAGAATATTGGGGGTAATTATTATGGAGCAAAAAATCGGAGAAATTGCCGGAAAGCTTTGGAAAGAGCTTAATAAGCGAAGCGAACTTGCAATTAGCCAAGTGCCGAAAATTATCAAGGAAAAGGATACTAGCAGCTATATGGCTTTGGGATGGCTGGCACGCGAAGGAAAACTTAAATTCAAGATTGTTAAAAATAAGACGATGGTATCTCTATTGGATAAGCAATAATCGGCCATAGCTTCAAAGACTATATGCTATTGAGAATATATTTTCGATTTCTGGCGCTACCGATCATATTGATAGCTTTTGTCTTATTATTATATGATTCAAAATCCAATGAACAATATATCGATGATCAATCTGGTTTTGTAGTGAGTAATATTGAAACGACGCCGACACCTCCTTGCGATGATATCGCATCTGAATTATTCTTCGCATCATGGATTCCTGAGCGCCAACCAGGTGCTTTGACAGGTAAGCAATTTGCCGAAATGACAAAAGGGTGGAAGGGAAGAAAGCGCCAGGAAGCGGCCCTATCGCAACTTCGCAGTGGAAATATTCCAAAATTTTTGCGTTATCTTAAGCCTGTCCATTTGCAATATAAATTAAATGATGGTCAGGTTATTCACGCTACTATCTGGGTAACACCGGATTATCTTTCAATTGGGTCTGATGAGGATTTTCTCAGAATACCGCTGACGCGACCCAGTGCGGTTGAAATCGCGGATGAGTTCGGTTTTATATTGCCGACTCGAAAAATTGTCGATGCCATCACAAGTCAGGCTGAATTCAGATTTAAGCCCCAGCCTTTGTCGCCGGGTAAGATGATGCGATCCAGTGAATATTATATTCGGCATAATGAGTTAATCGAGGAACAGCATCGCGGCAGGCCTCTTGGGGAATTGGTTGCCGGGCATAAGAAAGATGTCGTTTTGACAAATCGTCTCCTCGGACCCGAACGAATAGCTATCTATGGCTGGCATAGAAGGAATGGTAAACCCATTCAGAAACTAAGCACTGTTCATGGAGCACGATATGCCGACTATAGCCACGGTGTCAGGCTGATTTTCAATAAAGTTTGTATCGATGGCCAAATTCTTTCAATTTACGACGTATTGGTTGATCCGAAACTGGCGCCTGTTTTAAGCTATGAGGGATTAATTCCGAGAATCAGGAAACTGATGCATTGGTGACCTTACCGAAGGGAATCGTTCTCGATATCGTCGCAACATCGGAATCCCAGATGATAATTACGATGGCTCCTGGGATCCATAACGCGGCTACCGTGCCAGAATGGTGCTCGCCAACGACACCAATCTTCGTGAGCATAATATGAATCGAATACAAACCAACTTCCCTTCATCTCCGTGTAACCGTAGGTTCGACTCCCCCTACTGGCCATTTGACTCGAATCGAGTGGTAGATTCATATGTTCCGCAACATTGCCGTGAAGGTCATAAACGCCCAGGGGGCTTACACAATCAGGGAAAAAACCTGATGGATAAGTATTTGATCCGCAAAGCGACCAGCTCCCGCCATCGCAGGCCGGGCTTTTCCTGCTTGATGTTCCGCATATACCGATTCGATATTGTCTCCCGTAACTCCATGATTTTTCAATTCCGAATTTTCGATTATGCGCTTCACGCATCAGGCGAATAGCTACCTCAGGAGGTTTTCCGATAGCCAGATCAAATCTGTAATCGGGCGGTTTCAATGCCCCTTCACAGGCCCCTTCCCATTCATGCGCGTCGCAAAGCCGTTTTCCCAGGATTTCGCATATACGAGCCGCTTCGCTGGCTCTGACCCAAACGACGGGATAGACGCAGGGAATATTCGGAAATTCGAATTGGTCGATACAAACAGTAGCATCTTCGATTCTCTGATTTTCCGGATCATATAAGGGAGCCATATAGCGATGTCCGCAAATCTTCAAAAAAAGAGGATTATCGTAGTCGCAATTCATTTCGGCAAGTCTGTCGAGACAGTCCCGCTCTGATACCGGGTGTATCGAAATAGCCGGATTTCCCTGTCCTATATAGCCCGATCTATTGAATATCGCCCTAAGCGAATCGATTTGTTCATCGTTCAAACCATGCACTTCCTTGAGTTGCTTTAAAAGTATTTCATTAGCCTCTTTCAATTCGGACGGCTTCTCTGACGCTACTGCCGTGGCTACTATCAACAGGCAGATTATTATTAGTCTCATTGAATACCCCCTGTCCTATTTTCGAAGAAGATAGAAAAAATCTCGATTATCCGAGTATCCGATGAACCGAGGCAACTCCTGACCGTCTACCGGCGGATCAACCTCGGCCATCTCCTTGACCAGTCTTTGAACCACGAATTTATCTTCGATAATGCGATATAGTGCCAGGTATGTATGTTCCGGGGCATTTATATCAAGTTGCATGGCGTATCTGCAACCACAGGCGCGGAATACTCGGGCCATGGCAGAAGGAGTGGTACTGGAGAAGTATCCGTAGATAAGAAAACGGGTTGTATCGGTTTCCTGGATACCCACCCCCGCGCGCAAAGTCCGGAGTTGTTTCGATTCCGAGCCGGACCAGTTACCTTTTGCCCAGTCTTTTACGAAACTTCCGGGTCTAATTTCACCGGTGACATTATCCTTTTCAAGTAACGGGACGCCATTTTGTCGGGCATCTAATATTTCTTTAGCGTAGAATCGATCATTTTCCTGCCAGGTTTTCATATCAACTATACTATCTGCATATACAATTAAAGTCGCAAGCCCGGGATTCAATGTGCTGAAAACGACGCCATTTTCGACGAATCCGTAATGGCTGCCGTGGTTTTTAGTCGCCAATACGCCCCATTTGAAAGCCCCGTGAGTACGCTTAAATCCACCTGCAAACGTCGCCGCCACGAGACGGACATTATGAGGATTGACCTTACCGGTTCGGACAAGGGGTGATACAGTATCAAAACCGTCCGGACCTGGTAATAGTGGATCGTGGGATGTCTCGGGAACGCGGTCGGACCACCCTACCCGAGGATGATCTGTTCCCAGGGCGAAATGCAGATCAAACTTGGATAGATCGAACGCCACTAAATAAACCAATGCCGAAGATTCTATGTCATCCAAGGGACTTACCAGACCCTTTTGAATCCATGTTGGTTCCTCAAAGACGATTTCAGGCGTTACCGTGCTGACAAAAACACCCGGGTAGTCGGTAACCGGATACCAATGACCGGGTACCATCCCCTGATTGGATCCAACGCCGATTGTTAGATTAAGATCTGGGGTGGTCAGCGTAAGGTTTGCTTTATCAATTTCGGGACGCAATCTTACCGGTTTAATAAGATTATTTGTCGCATTATTTTTGATTTCCTGTCTTTTGCTTAATCCCGTCTGCCTGTATTTATCGCGAAAAAATTTCTCTTTTATAAAGGTCGTTATACTCTCTCCATATTTTATACGATCCCGAAGAAGATCAGCCATCCATTCTTTTCTGGTTCTTTTTCCAACCGTCGGATTTCTCAGATATAGTCGTCCTTCGCAAAGTTCTACAAACGGACGTTGTATTTTTTGCGCCTCTGCCAGTGTAGATTCGATTTTAACAGGCCAGGATCTTGAATATGGAGGAATTGAATCCACAACTAATATTAGCTCTTGCCCGTTTTCGCTAAGCTCGATCTTTTGAATCTCAGGATAAGCATTCTCAAGGTGGTATGATTCAATCGATTTATCATCCTTATTAATCTGCAAGATGTACCATACATTAATAACGGGATTTAGATTTATCAAAGTCACAGATTCATTTTGCCGTCCCTTGAGCGGGACGGAAATTTCGGTCCGCCTGGTTTGGAGATCAAGAATGGATTTAATCGAGCCGGAAAATGTTGCAACATTAACGCCGAAGACCAGTGCAATTATCATTATAATACTATGTAAACAATTCCTGCTCATGTACTATATCCATGCGTCACCTTTTAATTGGTATTTATACCAATTAAATATATAATAAAGAGGAAATCAAGAACGGAGGTTGACTACGGAAGCCTTAGGACGTTCAAACAAAAATAAATATAACTCATTGTAATATAATAAGATATAAAAACGCGGGGTCTACGAGACGACTTCCGCAACTGGATTACCAAGTATGCGGCATGATGCGTCCCCGATTGCACTTTTCCCAGACGACTCTGTGCTTCCGCTCCCCTGTCCGATAATCCGACGCAATTATAGGCAAAATTCGTTGGAAAACAATCAGTGCAAGAGTATCAAAGAGCGGAAATAATCCATTTGATCCGCTATCGATTTACGGCAGGCCGACAGGACCTGCCTAGACTTTGCACTCCGTTTCTTATTCTCGCTACTTTACCAACAACATCTTCTTGGTCTGCACCACATCACCGGCTTGGAAACGATATAGATAGAGACCGGTCGACACCGGGTTGCCATTATTGTCAGTGCCGTTCCATTCGATTCGATAGGAACCGGCAGATTTCGACTCATTCACAAGCGTCTGCACCATCCGACAGAGTATATTGAATATCTCGATTGTAACCTGAACCCGCTACGGGACACTATACTCGATCGTCGTCACTGGATTGAACGGGTTCGGGTAGTCCTGTGATAATTCGAATTAGCGAGGCAGGATATTTCCGTATTCGTCGTCGTCGCCTAAGATGATCTGTGAAGTAAAAGCGGCATACACACCT
>CAYVMO010000056.1:0-10545 GCA_964452645.1 uncultured Ignavibacteriaceae bacterium | reverse complement strand
GACTATTACCGACCATGATAGCCTTATTCCTGGCCGCGCCGAGTTTCTGTAGCATAATATCGAATATCTTGGGATTTGGCTTGCCGATACCGACATCACCTGAAATGACTATCTCATCGAAATAACCGCCGACTTTTGAACCATCAATTTTTTCCCGCTGTAAAGCCGAAGCGCCGTTAGTCAGCAGACCGAGCTTATATCTTTCCTTAAAATCTCCAAGCACTGGCGGGACATCATCGTACATCCGATATAACTTCCGCCGGTAGGTAATAAAATCTTCAGCCAGCCTGACCGCCAGTTCAGGCTCGTCAATTCCGAAATTCCTTAGCGATTCGTACCACGAATTTTTCCTATAAATCGGTGCCCATTCGCGAAGTCTCCGTAAATCCGCGCCGTCACCTCTGAAATCCGCCCATAAACCTTCCCACGAACTGATACCGATATTTACACAATATTCCCGCGCCGGAGAGTTGTACCAGAATTCCCGACAGGTTTTTCGCACCGTCGCCCGAAGTTCCTCCCTGTCAACATCATATCGTTTCGTTACGGCCTCGACCGTTTTAAGAATAGCCTCATCCGCCGTCTCTTCATCAGGCGTCAGCGTATCATCCAGATCGAAGATGAGAGTATTGATTGTCATGATGCTATTCTAAGCCGTTGCTCTTAAATACTATAATTCACCAGACCATCAAAATCAATATTTTTTCAGAGTTAAATCCGAATCCCGCCCTTTATTGAAAGCACGAGGAGAATTAAAGAATAAATGGTTCGATTGGAATTAATACATTACCCCGATAACGGAACTAATTCAAATCTGTTTGAATGCCCGCTTTACCCTGATATTTTTGGGCTATTACCATGTCCCGCATCCTGTTACACCGATTTCACCCGGAAAACGACAAAAAAAGGATTCCTTTTATATGCGATTCGAACCCATTTTTCCTTTCCCCGTCATTGCGAGGAGGAACGAGCTTCAGCGAGAGACGACGTGGCAATCTCCGCGTAACGAATTATGAAAATGTATGCGACAAGAAAAATTCCAAAAATTCGATTCGAACCCATTTACGCACGGAATAACGGAATATATGATCGACCTATATCGTAAACTGCCCGTCTTTATATATGATTTTGCCGTCGGCCTCGATTTCGCCACCCTTCCTCAAATCGCACACCATATCCCAGTGAATGCCCGAGGTATTTTTGCCGCCGGTTTCCGGAAACGATGCCCCGACCGCCAGATGACAGGTGCCGCCGATTTTTTCGTCGAACAGCGTGTTGCGCGTAAATTTCGTTATCTCATAATTGGTCCCGATGGCGAACTCACCCAATCGACGCGCCCCGTCATCGGTATCAAGCATCGCCATCAGAAAATCCTCATTTTTCTCCGCCGTTGCCTTGACGACTTTGCCGTCCTTGAATGTAAACTTGACGCCATCAGCCTCTCTTCCCTGCAGGAAAGCCGGATAAGTGTATGTAATTTTCCCATTAACCGAATCCTCGATCGGTGTCGTAAAAATCTCCCCGTCGGGGAAATTCTCTTTACCGCAGCAGTTAATCCATTTACGCCCCTTGACATTCAACGTCAGATCGGTCTCTTTGGCGCGCAGATGAATCTTCCCGACATTATTCAAAATATCGACCAGTCTTTGCTGTTCTTTTTCGATTCCCCGCCAGTACGCCACCGGGTCATCCTCGAAAACATGCATCGCCCGATAAACAAAATCCTCATAATCCGTCAGCGACATCTCGGCATCCTGGGCATGCGCCTCGGTCGGAAATTGCGCTCCCGACCAACGCAGTGTCCCGTCGGCCGCCCGCTGGAAAAACGCCGTCCGCAATGGCTCCATCGCCTTGCGGTTCAATTGAAGCCTTTTCGGATCGACGCCGGAGAGAAATTTCGTATTCGTTGTTCCCCAGATAAAAAGATAAGCGTCCATCCTTTTATATTCCAGTTCGACCGCCGGCCAGATAAAAGAGAGTTGCTCGTCGGACCCCAGATTAAAAAACGACTCCAGCGTATCGATAAGAAACAGTTCGACGTTGACATGCGCGCCCACTCTGACGGCTTCATCATGCACCGCTTTAACCAGCGGCGACGCCACCGGTTCGGCCTTTATCTTGAAAAGCTGCCCCGGTTTTACACCAAGAGAATAATTCACCAGAATTTTCGCCGTATTTTCGATTCTTTTATCCACAATGGCTCCTGTCTGTTATTATTTAGCGTTCTCCAGATTGAGAAAATGCTTTTTCAATTTCAATCCCCCGGCATATCCGCCCAAGCCATTCGTTGCCACTACACGGTGGCAGGGAATCACGATCGGCAGACGGTTCTTGGCGTTTACCGTTCCGATTGCACGTGCCGCACCGGCATGCCCGATCGATTTGGCCACTGCCCCGTACGTTTTGGTTTTCCCATACGGGATCGCGGCTATTTTACGCAGCGCCTTTTTTTGAAATGCGGTCCCTTCTATATCCAGCTTGAGAGAGAATTTCTTCAGCTTTCCGTCCAGATACCGGCCAATCTGCGCTTCGGCCTTTTTGTTCTCATTGCCGCCGGGCACGATTTGATAATCGCCATAATGCTTTTTCACAAGATTATTAAAGCTCTGCTTACCTTTAGGACCGAAGCTGATAAGGGCCAGACCTTTCTCGGTCGAGGCCATCTGAAATTGGCCTACATTGGTTTTAAAATCATGGGTGAACAGCTTATTCATTTTTCTTCTCTCCTTTTATTAGAGTACACCATAAATATAATGTATATAACGAGCGAAAGGGAACAAACTTTTGAGCCAAATGTATCACTTTTTCATTATCCGGCGGTGTTTTAAGTCGATACAGATTTTTCACCGCCCGATGCAAACCGGAATCACCCAGAGGCAGACAATTCAGATGTCCCGCGCCCCTCATTAATATATAATTTGCCGACCAGACACCTATCCCGCGCAGGGTCATTAATCTTTGCAGAGCATCTTCGTACTCCAGGTCTATTAATGAATCCAGATCAAGTTCACGATCGCTTATTGCTTTGGCCAATCCGATCAAATACTCCGCTTTCCGCTCCGAAAATTGCAGTGACTTCAGACTTGAAATGCTCGCCCTGCAAATACTATCCGCGTTTGGAAAAAGCGAGTAGACATGACCATCGACTTTAAATTCTTCGCCGAATTTTTCGACCAATCGATTCTTCAGAATATATGCAAAATTCAAATTCACCTGCTGACCCATTATCGCCCAGGCCGTTGATTCGAAAACGCTCGGGGTAAGAATCGGTTTCAATCCCCGAAAGCTGTCGACGATTTTTCGAAATCGTTGCGTTTTTTCAGCGTATTTATAAAACGGACCAAGATCCATGTCAGCCGAAATCATGCGTTTAGCTTTATTTACCACGGTGCGCCGTGAACATGCTCCCCCGTCCAATGTCTCCCAGTGCACAATCCCATTCGGATTGGCAGCATTGCCGCCGCCTTCAATTTTGATAAAACAGGGATGGCCACCGACATTTATAATCTTCTTCAAAGCAATCGAACCATCGTCGTTCTCGATTTCAAATCTCGTACAGCGCGCAAACTCCAGCGATAGTGCAAAATCGAAAGGTGGCTTGATCTCAAATGATGCTTTCGGCATTACACAAAGACACTATCTCAGAATGGTAAGTAATTCTGGCAGATTATTTATCATTAAATCGGGCGAACTTTTTTCAAGTGCATCACTGTTGCCGAAGATTGACCTGACACCGATCGCCGCCAACCCGGCGGCGTGCGCCGCATATATATCGTTTTCCGTATCCCCGATAACCAGCGTCTCGGCCCGGCTGGCATTCATCAGGCCCAGGACCTTATTGAATACCTCCGGATCGGGTTTGACCCGTGAAACATCATCGGCCCCGACATAAGCGGCAATCATACCGTCCCAGCCGAATTTCGCCATTATTTTTTCTATATGTATTCTAATTTTAGTCGTGCCAATCGCCAGTCTATATCCACGATTGAATAATTCCCGAAGAACATAATCGGAACCGTCGAGTTGTATACTCTGCCCGACCACAGTCGCGCGAGCCCTTTCCTGAAAATACTTCCAGAATTCGGTATATGACTTATTCGAAAAGCTTCTGAACATCCGCTCCAATGGATAGCCGATAAATCTTTTTATTTCATCAGCTTCTCGAGCCGGTTCATCCAGCTGCCCCAGAGCATAATTGGTTGCCTCAATAACGCCTGCGGAAGAATCTATAAGCGTTCCGTCGAGATCAAATATCAGGCTTTTTATGCTTTCAAATTTCCGATTATGTGATTTTTCATTCATCTTTTCGTACCGGGTAAGCAATCAACATACGGATAATTGGACGACATGTCAACGCCGCCCCGATGAATTAAGCGGAGAATTTGTTCAGATACTCAACAAAATGTCTATATGTTACCGCCTAAGAGCGCGTATAACCTAATAAATATCAACAAAATAGGGAGAAATTCAACATGTTTCAGACACTTAAACGATTATTGCTGAATCATTCACAAAAACTAACACTGTGCTGTCTAATGGGTTAAACATTTCACAGGACGGCGTATAATATGCGTGAAACAATATATCTCGGATAAATGTTAAATATGCAAGAAGATAGAGTCTGCAATGGTTCTTATCTTGCTTGACATATAGGACGAAGTTACTAAATTAGGCATATATAACCTTATTATTGGAGCCCAAGGTATGAAAAGATTTTCTTTATCCATAGTATCCCTGACGGCATTTTTACTTGGTTTAATCTGGGTGGTCGGTTCCGGTGAGGCCGTTCAAAAACCGGAGACAAAGATGATTTTCCTGGCCGATACGGTTCAAATCAATCTCGATGAGCAGGAAGCAACTGGTGAAAGCGAGGGAAGCGACGAGGACAGCAGAGAGACATTATTTAAGGAAATCAAAAAGTTCAATCAGACAGTGTACGATATCAAAAACCGCTATATGGAAGATATAGATACGAAAGAACTCATTAATTCCGGTATCAGGGGAATGCTGAAGAATCTGGATCGTTTCTCAGTCCTGATGGAAAAACAATCGTATGACCGTCTGATGGAAAGTACACATGGCAAGTACGAAGGTCTCGGGATGGAAATCGATTCGCGTGATGATTATATTATTGTCGTGACACCTATGGAGGGTACACCCGCTTATCGCGTGGGTTTGAAACCGGGCGATCAGATTCGCGAAATCGACGGCAAATCGACACTTAAGATGACAACCGGCGATGCCGCTAAACTTATGCGCGGACCGGCCGGAACTTCCGTTAACCTGACGGTAAAGCGGGAAGGTTTGTCGAAACCGCTGGATTTTGAAGTCGAACGAGCCATCATTGAGCTTAAGTCGGTCAACTATTACGGCGTCATCCCCGGGACCAATATCGGTTACGTTCGTCTTTCCCGGTTTGCGGAAGAAACCAGTAACGAATTAAGAGAAGCTATCAACGATCTAAATGGCAAGAATGTCGACGGTTTGATATTCGACCTCAGATCCAATGGCGGCGGGCTTTTGGAGCAAGCGGTTGAAACGGCCGAGTTGTTCATCGAGGAAGGTAAACTGGTTGTCTATACCCGCGGCAAGTTTGCAGGCTCGGAAAGACGACACTATTCGAAGGCGATTCCACTGTATCCCGATAAACCGCTGGTGGTTCTTGTAAATGAGGGGACGGCGTCCGCCTCCGAAATCGTCGCCGGCGCCTTGCAGGATTGGGATCGGGCCGTCATCGTCGGCCGACCGACATATGGCAAAGGTCTGGTCCAGCAGATTTTCCCGATCGGGGCCGATGACGACGTGGCCCTTAAGCTGACGACGGCGAAATATTATATCCCCTCCGGTCGCTGTATCCAGAAACCCGAAATTCAAAAGAAAGAAGGCGCCACTGATGATATGGCTGAACTCGATGTTGAGGATTCGGCCAATGCCGATACCATGAAGATTTCCGACAAAGAAATCTTTTACACCAATCGCGGACGAGTGGTTTATGGAGGAGGCGGAATCCTGCCCGATGTCGAGATGAAAAACGAAGCGGTCTATCAACCGATTGAGATTAATCTGGAACGAAAACGGCTCTTTTTCGATTTCGCCGTTAAATATGTAGCCACGCATAAAGATTTGAAGCCCGACCTTGAGATAACCGATGATATCATAAAGGATTTCAAGACTTACCTGAAAGATGAAAATTTTACTTATGAAACTGACCTTGAAATATCTTTGAATGAACTAAAGGACCTTATCAAAGAAAAGAAGAAAAATGATGAATTCGCATCGGCGATCGGAGAATTCGAAAAGGTCACGGAAAAAGATAAAGAATCCGATTTCAATGCGTCGCTTGACTATATTAAAAGAGCGCTCAAGCGAGAGATTACCTCAAAGCTGGCCGGTCAGCGCGGCGTCTATGAGAATGTAATTTTAAAGTCGGACGAGGACGTTCTCAAGGCGGTCGATATTTTGAAAGACAAGAGTGAATATACTCGTATCCTGACCGAGGGCCAGACTATCGGTCAATCGGACACGAAAGAAAAATAAAAATTAATTTTAACTGAAATCCAAAACGCCCGTCGACGCGGGCGTTTTTTATTTCAAATCGAACCGTTTGATCAACCAAATATCGTTGCTTTTAACCAGAGTTATTTCCACCGGCCGGCCGGAATCGGTACTGTCAGCCAATATAAAACAGTCAACCGATGCTTTGTCTTTCGTATACGCAAAGCTGCGCTTACCGAACGTATAAAAAGTGCTTTTTAACGAATCAGGGTAAACCGCAGATAGAATTTTTCGAGAGCTATAACCCAATTCCAGCGACCCGGCCGACATCAGCGAATCTATGCCTGCGGCATTTTTCTCCTTGACCGCGCGCTCGAATCGACCCAGAAGGTCCTTTATTACGGGGATTTCATCGCGTGGCGGATTTTTCCGACTACAGGAAAACAACAACAGCATAAGCGGAATAAGACAAATTATAAAATACTCTTGCCGGATATTCATTTTCATAGATTGGTTTCCTGCATTAAAAATGTCCCGTTTCCTTCCTGTTTGATAAGGTCGTTTTCAACCAGTCTTTTCATCAATTTATCGACGACCAGACCCCAGCACCAGTAACGAACACCCTTGAAATAAGCTTTATCTTTATCTTTCGGGAAGTTATCCATCAACACGTTTTCCAACTTGGTGATATACTCAAAAACACCCTTGGCCAAAACCGATAAAGGTTGACGGACCTTTTCCTTATTAAATGTGTAATAGATCGGTGCATTTTTTTCCTCGAAAGCCCAGCTCCGCTCGTCGCACTTCAGCAGTGGCGCAGTTGCACCGCAATAAAAGCCTTTGGAATTAGGGGCTTCAAACTTGTTGTAAAAAGTAGTCCCGACGTTTTCTTTGGCCCCGGTCACCATAAACATATAGTTACCAAGTTGAGCTTTGCAGGGATCGGAACCTTCGTACACACGAAAATCCTTACCTTCATTTATAAACTCGCTGCCCAACAGCTCCCAGAAAAATAGCCCGAGAAATGCGGGAAATTTATGATACAGCACGGAACCACCCTGAAGGACATTGCTTTGATCGTCAGTGATAATCCCCTGCGAAGCCAGCGCCGTCACGGTACTATCATAGCTGCCTATATTTCCGACAATAGCTTTATAGATATTACTCACAGCCTCATTGATTGCCGGTGTTAATACCCGCGCCTGATCACTATCAATTATAACAAATGTCGGCTTGTAGAGACTCTTATCCTTTTCAAGCAATCCTTTTTCGGCCAGTTCTGCAGACATTTCTTTTACATAGTCAACGGACACCCGGGTCATCTGTGCGATTTCGTCAGCGCTTTTGCCGCGATGCAGAAGCAGGATTAAGATTCTGTTGAAAACATTATCCAGGGTCTCGGTGCGGCTGATCATACTGGGCACCTGTATTCCGGAATCAGCCAGCGCCTGTAACGGTACCGGTAATTTTATATTGAAATTAAACTCACGCGCGTAAAACTTCTGTGATTCCAACAAAGGATCCAGCGTATCGACGACATCGTACATTATTATAAGGACCGTCCCCTTGCCGACGTTTCCCGGAATGATGTAAGGTAACTCAAGTTCGACTTCATCCGGAGGCTGAAGGATATAAGACCCTTTCGTTAGTCTTTTGGAATCAATAGCGCCTCCGGGGAATTCAACTTCGGCGGTAGCGACGATAAAGCGATAGTAATCACTTAAACAGGTAAGTTTTATCGTCGCCTTATGTATACCCCAATCAGTCGAGGACAGATCTACACTTCCGACTTTTATGTCTTCTTCCGAAGCCGCCGCCGACAATCCAAATAATAACAGACAAATCAATACAACCAATTGCAATCGTCGCATTCGTCATCTCCTTTGTCTCTTTTTTCGCATTTTTCCGGCCAATTGACCGCAAGCGGCGTCAATATCCAGTCCCCGGCTTTTTCTGACCGTAACGGCCGGGGCCCGTGGATACAATAATTTGCTAAAATTATTGATTTCCTCCTCGGAGGGTCGCTTGTATGGTACATTTTCAATCGGATTATATGCAAGAATATTAATTTTGCAAGGTATTCCTTTAATTAATTCGGCCAGCGCCAGAGCATCCTGTCTGGAATCATTTAATCCCTTAAATAATATATATTCAAATGTGACGCGTTTTTTCCTTTTCCGGGCGAAACAGGCGGCCGCCTCCATGAGCGCCTTCAGGTCGTACTTGAACGGAATCGATAAAATCCGTCGCCTTTTTTTATCGGTAGCGGCGTGAAGCGAAATCGCCAGGTTAGCTTTCAAACCGGAATCGGCCAGCGCATAAATTCCGGGAACGATACCAACCGTCGAAATCGTCACTTTACGGGCGGTAAGCGAAAGGCCGATCGAAGATGATATTATTTTAATCGCCTGAACGAGATTCTCATAATTCAATAAGGGTTCACCCATTCCCATAAAAACAATATTGCGGAAAGCATTTTCTCCATATTTTTCGCGGGCATACAGAAGCTGTCCGATGATTTCGCCCAGTGTCAGATTACGTTTGAAGCCCATCAATCCGGTGGCACAGAATGAACATTTTATCGGACAGCCCACCTGCGTCGAGACGCAGATAGTTCGTTTTTCGCCGTCGGAAATAAGTACCGTTTCGATAAACTGGTTATCGTTCAGCCGGAACAGGATTTTTTCGGTGCCGTCCTTCGATCGCGCAATAGTTTCCGGCTGTAAACCGGTAAAAATATACTTCGCGTCCAATTTTTCCCGCAAGCCTCTGGCCAGATCGGTCATTTGATTGAAATCATATCGGAGCGAACCGTACAGCCATTTGAATATCTGCCTGCCCTTGTATTTCTTTTCGCCCATATTAACCATCAGCGATTCCAGATCGGCCAATGTGGCCCCAAGCAGATTTATTTTATTCATAGGCGGCAATTTAATGCGCTCCCGTGAATTATCAAGCGGTTTCGAAGGTTGTTTTGGGGTAGGGCAGAACCCGAGTCCCGATGCTTTAGCTTCGGGACGATGTGGTTCTGCTACGTTTGATAATGATTGAAAGATACTAACCATAATAACAATGGCAGAACCACTGCGTCCACCCGATAAATTGGGTGGACTTGGGTTCTTCCCTGCGCTTTAAATAAAATTTCGTTCTATTCAAAATGGCTTCGTTTCGCATATTTAAGGAATCCTTTTTTGATTTCCTTGTGGGGAAATGGGTTCGTTCGGCCAGAAAAAGGAGATGAGAGGTCGCCTTTTGTCATCAACATGTATACGTAAATTATTGAGTCACTGTATAATAGCGCAGAGTGGATCAAATGATTAATCTCGATTAAACAGGTTTGTTTGGAATTAGCGGTAGTGTTCTGGTAGCGTTTTTGTTCGGTAATACAATTCATATTTTTTCTTTTTATATTTCTATATAAGGGATGAAAGACAGATTTTACATTGAAATGGTGGCGATTTTGCGGTTTTTATTAAGCCAAAATACTGTCAGACTCCAAAAACGTCAGGGACGACCCGATAAATCGGGATTTTCGACAGGGCGTCTGACCTAATCCTGCCATTTAAGATAATCATTTAAAATAATAATAATTATCATCATACATCCGATATGTTTCTGATCCGATGACACTTATGACTCTGTCATTCATCTTGTCGAACGTTATTTGCGGAATCTCGGAAGCTGCGGGGTCCGCGTAATAAAGCCACGTTTCAATGGGGACGCTATCGCGCAATGATTCGATCGTTCTTTCCGGCTTTCCCATAATATCGGTAACGTCCTCTTTCGACATGGCTATTTCAACATTTTGGATTTCATCCAGGACATAATCATATTTTTTATTGGACAAGTTGAGATACACGAGTAACGCTATAATTATAATTATGAAAATTACCGATATAAAAAGAATTATTTTAATTATTTGCGATCTCTTTTATGATTTCGATTGTTCTATTAAACTGAATTTATTCCTCCGAAATATTATCAGCCTCCCAAAAATGTCAGGAGCGCAGGGCTCTGAGGTTCCCCCGAAAGAGTGGACACGAGACTAAG
>CAYVMO010000055.1:0-11797 GCA_964452645.1 uncultured Ignavibacteriaceae bacterium | reverse complement strand
GTATCATCCCGATCCAACAGAATCGGTTTTAATCGCCGGATTCGAAAACGGGGCCGATGATTTTCTGTACGGTGAATGGCGCGGGCGTCTATTCGACGTTCGCTTTCGCATGGTGGCCGAACGAAGCCGGCGGGATATTTCATTTAATCCGTCGACAGCCTTACCGGGGCCGGGTCTGATCGAAAAAGAAATCGAGCGATTGTTGAAACTTGAAGCCGATTTCGCCGTTTGTTACGCCGATATCGACGATTTTAAGGCGTACAATGACTATTATGGATATTATTATGGTGATAAGATGATTCGTCTGACGGCGCGTATTATTCGCGATGCCGTCTTTGATATTTGCCGCGAAGGATTCGTCGGGCATATCGGCGGTGATGATTTCGTTTGTATTATTCCACCGGGAGAGGTTAGCCCCATTTGTGAAAATATCATCAAGGTTTTCGATATTTTCGTTCCGTATCGCTATGCCGATGAGGACAGAGAGCGGGGAACGATTACCAGCCGGAATCGAAAAGGGGAGATTGAAACGTATCCGCTTTTGTCGATCTCAATTGCGGTGGTAATCAACCAGCGGGGGACGTTTACACATGCCGGCGAGATGTCGCATATGCTGGCTGATTTGAAGAAGTATACCAAATCTCTGAAGGGTTCCAATTATGTCGTCGAGCGGCGGAAGAAGTATTAGGGCTTTTCTTTTTTTTCCAGGGATTCAAGCAAGTTACGGGCGGCAGTCAAGCCCGGTTTATATTGAAGCGCTTTTCTTAAATACGCTTTTACCGAATCGACCGGATGGTTGAAGCTGTAAAAAGTCGCGGCCACACCGTAGTAGCCCTCAGCCAGAGTGGGATCGGTTCGGATCGCTTTGCGGTACATTTCAATAGCTCGATCCGGCTGCCGGGTCGAATAATAGATATTGCCCCAGTTAAAATAGTCGATGGCGCCCAACGGGCCAAGCTTCTCGCCGTCGAGAAACAATTCTTCCGCTTTGGCGAATTTATTCATTTTGGCGTAGAGAATACCCAGCTTAAAATAAATGACACGATCGTCGGGAGCGATTTCTTTGGCCTTGTTATAGGCCTTTTCCGATCCGAGGTAATCTTTTTTATCGGCATAAACATCGCCCAGATTGATATAGGATTGATATAATTCAGGTTCGATTTTTAATGCTTCCCAATAAAGCTTTTCGGCCTCGTCGTATTTTCCCATATCTTCAAAGACCAGACCGATATTGTTATAGGCGCGGGCATAATTAGGATCGGCTTTAATAGCTCTGCGGAGGATGGTCATGGCTTCGTCGTTTCGACCCTGATTATGGAGAAGCAATCCCAGATTATTCAGGGCCATGGCCGAGTAGGGGTAAACATCAAGCGCCTTTCGATATTCCAGCTCGGCTTTCGCCGGGTTTCCCCGGCGTTCGTAAGTCAGTGCCAGGTTCAGGTGAGTCTGGAATGCATTTTCAAAACCAATGTCAAAATAAGTACGATTGGAAAGGAATAAAGCAATCAAAAACAGAAGGGCGTACTTGCCGAAACATCGCCAGTCTTTTTGGAAGTAATAATTCCATAAGGCGGTGGCACCGGCGGCGGCAAAGAGAAGCATGAATGGTATAACCGGCAATCTATGGCGCGCTGTAACGAGGAAGAGGACGACGGTTGGAATGTACCCGATTATAAATATATAAAAGAGCGACATCTCTTTTTTCCGTGGCCAGAGATAGACCATCCCGACCAGACTGAAAGGCAAAATAAATCCGAATGGGAAATAGATGATTTTTTTCCATAAAAGAATCGAATACAGAGAAGAATAGCGGCGGCTGTCGTAAATGTCGGTTTGATCCGAGTTTTCAAAGCCGACAAAAAAGTACACGATTTTTTTAAAGGTAATGGCGAGAAATTTGCCCGGATTTTTGCCGATAAATGTCAGCGCTTTTTTGGTCCAGAAAGCCGATTCTTCCGAGGCGGTCAGCGAATGCCCGGCTTCTTTCTCGGCGGCTTTGCGTGTCGCCTGAGTAAATTCATTCCAGGGCAGCGATTCATTCAGGTCAAGCTCGGGCATCAGCATCGTAAGACCTTCGGTTTCCGGATTATTCCCGATATAGAAATTTATCCCACCCTGTGATGAAATAAGTATCGCTTCGCCGGTTATGATATAATTTCTGAGTGTAACCGATAGAACGGGAATCAA
This sequence comes from uncultured Ignavibacteriaceae bacterium, assembly GCA_964452645.1. Lineage (GTDB taxonomy): Bacteria > Zixibacteria > MSB-5A5 > GN15 > PGXB01 > CAYXTW01. Next base: position 9,610 of record CAYVMO010000055.1, on the reverse strand, counting down.
TATGCCGGCCAGATATATCAATGTTATAATCAATTTTTTCTTGATATCGTTTAATTCCGAGAGTGTAACATAAATCCAGATCAGGAAAAACGGTACCAGAAGGAGTATGTTCGGTCGTGCGATAGCGGCCAGACCCGGAACAATTCCGGCCAGAAACCATTTGAGCGGGAGGAAACGTCCTTTATATTGAATCATAAGATAGACCGCCAGGAGATTCAAAAAGATGAACAAAACCGGAATAAGGAGCATCTCTTCATAAAAGATGATCGTGCCGTACGCGGCATAGGCCAATCCGGCAATTATGCCTACTTTTTTGGAAATTACTTTTTTGCCCAGAAGATATACCATAACGGCCGACCCGGAGCCGATAAACGCCTGAAGAAGCCGCACAGCGAATAATGAGTCTCCGCTGATTTTAAGGAAAAAAGCCAGCAGATAAGGATAAAGCGGCCCTCGGAAATAGGCTTCGTTACCCCAGAAATTTCCACCGATTATTTCTTTGGCCCAATCGAAATTCCATAATTCGTCGATCATCGGGTAATAGAAAATCGGATTGGAACGGGCCTGGAGCAGATAAATAAGCCGGATAAAAAAGGCCGCCAGAAAAACCACCAGCGGCCATTTATTTCTGCGCAAAAACCGTTTCATCTATATACAATTTAGCCTTTTTCAGATGCGGATGATTTAGCCTGGAAATAGTATATGGCGGCCAAAGAGGCGAAGGCGATCAATGACAAATATGGTCCGAAGGCTCCGGTTAATGATTCCGTCATCGATTCATGCGCGCCGAAGTAATCCCGGTAGTTGCCCCAGCTGACAATCACGAAGGCGGTTACAACACTAACCAGAGCGTCGCCGGCGACCAGTCCGGAGCCAAAGAGGATACCCATTTGCTGGCGGATATTGAAAACTTTTTTGATTTTCGTGGATTTCTTTATCAATAAAGCCAGTAAACCTCCGGTCATCAGAGGAGTCGACAATGACAACGGTAGATAAAGGCCGATGGCAAAGGGTAGTGATTGAATTCCCAAAAGCTCAATGGCGAGCGCAATCATGCCGCCGACCATAATCGGGGCCCAGGGAATGTTGGCGTTCATCACGCCCTGGACGACAGTGGCCATTACATTAGCCTGCGGAGCGAGCAGTCCGGTCGGATTCTGCTCCGATTGAAATCCAAAAGCATCCGCCAGGAGATAAATCGTAAAACCCATAGCCAGTGCGGGAAAGAGCAGTCCGATAAATTCGGTCAATTGCATTTTCTTCGGAGTCGCCCCGAGCAAATATCCGGTTTTAAGATCCTGGGCAATGTCGCCTGACAAGCAGACGGCTATACAAACGACCGTTCCCACCGACATAGCCGTGACCATGCCTTTCACGCCAGTCACGCCGAAAGCGAGTAATATCAGACAGGTAACAAGTAAAGTGGCGATGGTCATTCCGGAAACGGGTGATGAAGATGAACCGACGATTCCGACGATTCGCGCGGCGACAACAACAAAGAAAAAGCCGAAAATCACCGCCAGCATGGCGCCGAGAAAATGAAGCTCGGTGCCCGGCATGAGCCAAATGGCAATAACAATTAGCAGAGAGCCGATCAAGACGACCGACATCGGCAAATCCCGATCGGTTCGCGGTCGGTCATCGCCCGCGACCTTTTTGCCCAATAATTCCTTTGCACCGGCGGCAAATGAGTAGAATATGACCGGGAGTGATTTAGCCAGCGAGACGAAACCTCCGACAGCGACAGCGCCGACACCCAGGTATTTAATATAGAAATTCCGCAGTTGAGACGGATCCATATCGCTCAGCGGTATATGCGTGCTGGGCAGAAGTACAATGCCCGGTATTTGGTCGCCGATAAACGATAGCAGCGGTCCGATACCGAGATACCCCAGCACCGCCCCGGAAAGCATCAGAGCTGCGATTCGCGGGCCGATGATATAACCGACGCCGAGCAGGATCGGGGCGGCGTCCATGCCAATAGTTCCGCCTTTCAGAATTTTTTTGAAGTTATATGTCGGTGACTCGGACCAGAGACGAGAGGTGTACATCATCAGCTTATATACGGCCCCAACGGCGATTCCCAGAAAAACGGTTCTGGCTTTGGCGCCGCCTTCATCACCGGCAACGATAATCTCGGCACAGGCGGTTCCCTCCGGAAAGGCCAGTTTGCCGTGTTCTTTTTCGACCAGGTATTTCCGTAAAGGGATCATCAATAATATTCCCAATCCACCGCCCAACATGGCCAGCCAGAATATCTGCATTTTCGATACATTATGATAATATCCCTGCGCCGTCAGTTGGGAATTGGCCGCCCAGATAAAAAAGGCGGGGATAGTGAAAATAATTCCGGCCGCCAGCGATTCACCGGCGGAACCGATAGTCTGGACAATATTATTTTCCAGGACGGTCACCTTTTTAAAGAGAGCGCGTAAAACAGCCATCGAAATTACGGCCGCAGGTATTGAGGCCGAAACGGTCATACCATATTTCAGGCCGATGTAAGCGTTAGCGACACCGAAAACGACCGATAAAATCGATCCCAGAATAATCGCTTTAACGGTGACTTCGGCGATCCTTTCGCCGGGTGAAATGTAGGGTTTAAATGTGTTGGTATTATTTTTATCGTTATCCTGCACGCTTCCTCCTGACGGTGGTTGTCGAATATTAATTATTAATACTATTGACGGTATTAAGAACTGTCAAGAACTATATTTTAAGCCTTAAGGGTAAATTTTTCCCTATTTTAAAAATAAGTTGCTTTTTTAAAAAAAAGCTGTTTCTTTTATTTTATTCGAAATTTTTATTAGAAAGAGGGGAACCTTTTGAACATGTTCTTTTATAAGTTAAGAAGGATAAGGGAGCTGTTATTATAAAGCTAAACGTATATTTACAAAGGCGCGTCTTTTTCACCGCGAACATGTTCGTGGGCAGAAATATCGGCGGTGATGAGATTGTCGGCCGTAAAAATCAGGGTAATTTTTTATTACTGGAGTAATATTTATAAAAAGTCTGTATATTATTTACTTGACAAATCGGACTTAAAACCGTAATATGTATATGGAAATGCCCCACTTCACATTCACGCCAATATTAAAAAGAATAATAAACTTCGACGTATTGCGAGAGAGAGAAATGCTGATTGGCAGGCAAGGAGCGTATTACTTAATGCCGTCAGCACTAAGTAAACCTTAAACCCTAACGGGGGGTGAGTTTTTATGAAACATTTTGGCATCATCACATTCATCTTGGTGCTTTTGCTGTGCGCCTCGTCGTATGCAACCAAGGTGAATTCGATTGAGGCGAGTAAAATCAGCTCTGAAGGCGATAAGATACTTGTCCCGATCGAGCTCAATAACAACCAATCGATGATGGCCCTCGATCTTCCTTTGAAATTCTCTGAGGGAGTTACTCTGGAAGAGGTAGTATTTGAAGGAACAAGGTCGGAAAACTTTGATTTCAGACATGCTGCCATCGACAACGAGAATAACACGGTTGTTATCGGCTTAATTCCCATGGTTTATGGCGAGAAAGCGGAGTTGACTCCGGGGACGGGAGAAATCGCTCGTCTGGTATTCACGGTTGATGATCCAACAGTTGAAACGATTAATATTGAGCCGACATCGATGGAATCTCCCAGTCACACTCTCATGTTTGTTTACAATGATCCATCCACCGGCGAACTGACCTATATGACTCCGGATTTTGATGGCGTATCATTTTCACCGACGCCGGCTGAGGCCAATGTGCCAAAGGTATTCGACCTGAAACAGAATCGGCCGAATCCATTCAATCCGTCGACAATAATTTCGTATGATCTGCCGGCACCGGCTATGGTAGACCTCCAGATTTATAATGTTCTGGGTCAGACCGTGAAGTCATTCAGCGATTTCAAAGAAGCCGGGACTCATTCTTATGAATGGAATGGTCTTGATAATTCAGGCGCACAGGTTGCGAGTGGAGTCTATTTTTACCGACTCGAAGCAGGTAAGGAAGTGGCGACGAAGAAAATGATGATGCTGAAGTAATTAAAAAGGATTTCAATTCGCATCAGCAAGTGAGAACCTCCCTTCCGCAAGGAAGGGAGGTTTTATTATGCGCCGGATTCGCTGATTAATCGTACTTTCTGCGTTAATGTAATCCAATGTATATAAAACAGTTATCAGAATAGGCGATATCCTCAAAAGGCGGCAGGGCGCAGATAATGCGTATAAATAGATTTTGAGAACTGATGGGATTTACTGTTTTCTCCCGGTATCCCGTTATCGTATAATATATTTCGCAGATGAAATTCTCTGCGGCATAGAATTTGTTAATAAATAAATTCAGATAGTGAGACACTGACCGTCGAAGCGGTTGCGATCGCTTTGACGGTCAGGAAAAAATATGGCGGCATATTTGGCGGTATGGCTGCTTGGTTACTCTAACAAGGAGGATGGGATTTTCGCCCAACGGCTCGAGAATCCCATTCTTTTTATTTTATCTGATATTTAAAGATCTCCGACGGAACGGCCGGGGCCACCGGTATTATTCGCGTGTTAACTTCTTCATTGATGCATGTAATTTCGACCAGCGGTTCATTTTTAAGGTCACAGTACCGGGCAATGATAGCTGCTGCCAGCATTAGATTTTTTTCGTTGTTATCACTTATAAAAAGGCCGATCGGCGAGCCGGTGCCTTTAGCTTCCAACACCAGATCATCGGGGCGCGCATATTCGATTATCATCCGGTTTTCTTTTTCATTGCGGCCGACAATCAGCCGGCAATTATCGTCAAGTCGAAAATGTCTTCCGATGCGCAGGAGGTTTATGTCGCTATAATCAAAATCCGGCCTGGATTTCATCAGGTCTTTCAAACGCGCCGAATATTGCGGATCGGTCAAGAGACATCCGCCGCCCGGAGTCGAATAATCTTCAAGGCCGAACTCCCCGGCCAATTCGAATTGCGGTTTTCGTGAGCGACCGGATAAATCAAGGAGGAGTTCCCTGTTTAAAAGCCCGCTTTTTTCGGGGAGGGTCTCGGGAAGTAATTTCGCCGATAAGGGCCGAACCAATAAATCGCCCAACTGACTCTCTCGCGCTATCGTATTCAAGGCGTTACGCATCTGCGATTTCGGTCTCTGCCCGAGGACTTCGCCGGTAAAGACAAAATCGGCATTGGTTAATTCCATAAACTTTTTGGCCTCGCGGAGCATCAAAATTCGGCAGTCGATGCACGGATTCATATGCTTTCCGTAGCCATAGCGAGGCGCTTTGACAATTTCAATGAACTTTTCGCCGAGGTGGACCAGTTTGACGGTAAAGCCAAATTTTTCAGCCATCGGATAAGGATTGCCGCCGCAGCTTGATTTATCGGAAATGTCGCACCCGAAGTGAGTCAGAAAGGTGAGAGCCGTGACTTCTATATTCTGTTTCTGAATCAGAATTATTGCCAGGGCGGAATCAAGTCCTCCGGAGAAAAGAGCGATGGCATGGCCGCGTTTTGACATTTCTTTTTTAATCATGACAACCTCAGTCCTATATTATAATAAGATATCGATAAAATCGAAATAGTTCAATGACGTATTCTGCAAATATGTTCATTATGCAAAAGATGGCTTGACTTTGGCATTTCGGGGGTCTAAAATTAGCATTTTACAGGAGATCGATTGTTTAAATGAATTTTTTTCGCCTAATTATTGAAAGACTAAAGTATACCGCTTATGAATCTCAACGGCTTTTTTTCTTTTCTCTGAAAATGGTGGCTTCGTTATTCGGCCGGAAAATCTATTGGGCGGAGACAGTCGAGCAGATGTACATGACCGGCGTCGGTTCTCTTTTCCTGGTTATTCTAACCGGGATTTCGGCGGGGCAGGGGATGGCCCTCGAATTCTCCAATGAGTTGGGCGATTTCGGCGCCAAAGGATACCTGGGTCGCGTCATGGTGCTCGCCATAGTCCGCGAGCTCGGTCCGGTATTGACCGGCATTATGGTGGCTGCCCGGGTCGCGGCGGGAATCACGGCCGAGATAGGCGCCATGAAATCGTCGCACCAGCTGGATGCCATGGTCGCTTTCGGGATTGACCCGATAAAAAAGCTGGCGGCTCCGCGACTGATTGGATTAATGACAATGGTGCCGGTTTTGACAATTATTTGTGATGTAATCGGAATTCTTGGGGGATGGATTATTGCCATATTCATATCCAATATAACGTCGACGACATATTGGGTGGCGGTTAAAGAGAAATTAATTTTCGGTAATATATTCGTGGGTTTAGCTAAGCCGATATTTTTTTCATTGATAATTGCATTTGTTTCCTGCTATAAGGGATTTATGTCCGAAGGTGGTACCAAGGGGGTCGGCCGGTCGACGACGGAGTCGGTCATGGTATCGTCGATTTCCATACTGGTTTCGAATTTTGTCATAACTAAAATTATCTCGGGCTACCTGAAGGGGTACTTATGATTGAATTTCGAAATGTCAATTTTTCGTATGGTGACAAACAGGTTCTTAAGGATGTATCATTTTTTGTTCCCGACGCCGAATCGCGCGTGATTATGGGGCATTCCGGTTCGGGGAAATCGACAATTTTACGGCTGATATTGGGTTTGATCAGCCCCGACAGCGGCGACATATTTATTGATGACCAGAATATTTGCCGGATGAAGATGAAAGACCTGCGCGAAATACGAAAGCGTATCGGTATGGTTTTTCAGGACGGGGCTCTTTTTGATTCGTTGACGGTAGGGGAGAATGTCGGTTATTATCTGCTGGAATATGCAAGGTTCGGCTTACCGGAGATTGAAAGGCGTGTTACCGAGATGCTCGGATTTGTCGGGCTGGATTACGAAATTATGGACCGTCTTCCGGACGAATTATCCGGTGGGATGCAAAGGCGCGTGGCGATCGGCAGGGCATTGATTTCGACCGATCCTAAGATAATGTTGTATGATGAGCCGACGACCGGTCTGGATCCGGGTATGACCAGCAATATTACCAGCCTTATAAATCGCCTGGTTGAAGTCAAGCATGTGACATCGATAGTGGTGACGCATCAAATTGCCGACGCTTTTGAGCTGGCGAATAAGTTTATTGTTATCGACCATGGGCAGTTAATTTTCGACGGGAGTATCGCTCAACTGCGGAATTGCGAGGATGAGCAGGTAGTGGATTTTTTGAGGCCTTTTCGGGAATCGGTTGCTAATGTCAAGAAAATTGACTTTATTTGACCTGAGGATAAAATGAAAAGAACGGTTAAAGTCAAATGGGGAGAGGTAAGAGTCGGTCTGCTGCTGGTTTTTGCCGTTACCGCCGTATTATGGGCGACATTCTCGGGCGGGGGAACGTCGGTACTGGAATCCAAAGTAAAATACATGGCTTACTTTGACAATGTGCAGGGACTGGTGACCGGTTCCCCGGTCTGGATTGCAGGTGTTGAGGTCGGTAATGTTTACGACATCGAATTCGTTAATTATGATTCGCTCGATCAGATTCAGGTCAAATTCCGGATTTTAAAGTCGGTTCAGAATATGATTACGACCGATGCCCGGGCAATGATAGGTACAATCGGATTAATCGGCGATAAATATATCGAGATTATTCCCGGAACTTTAACCAATCCGGTTCTTCGCGAAGGTGCGGCCATAGGTTCGACGAGACCGGCCGATATTACTCAGGCCTTTGCCGCCGGGCAGGAAGCGATGGAGAGTACGCGCCAGCTGGCGGATAATCTGAATGATATAACGCGACGTATTCGGCGCGGCGAGGGTTCGCTGGGAAAGGCTTTTGTCTATGACACATTGCATAATGAAATCACCGAATTGGTCGCGGCGCTGACAATCCTGGTCAAAGACATGCAGAAAACGCAGGGGAAGGTTATTGCCTCGATTGAAAATATCTCGACCAACCTTGACGGCATTGTCGATAAGGTCAACAATAATCAGGGAACGCTTGGGAAAATTATCTCCGATCCGACAGTATTTGATAATCTGCATTCATCGACCGGCCGGATCGATTCGATCCTGGCGCGTCTGTCCCAGGGAAATGGTACCGCCGGGGCGATGCTGACCGATGACGAATTATACATAGAAATGAAAAACCTGATCGTCCGAGTCGAAAATTTGGTTGCCGATATCGAAAAAAATCCCCATAAGTATTTCAAATTTTCTGTTTTCTGAAATAATAATCGGACTTAGCACGCCAATTCGAGTATTCAAGACTTCTTTGTCTTGACAAACCCGGCTTTTTTAATATATTAGTAGAGTTAGGCTTACAGCGACAGAACAGACTCTCTTTACCGCCTGAAAGAACAGATTAGAAAATAAGTCATACGTTAAAGGAAGGAGCTTCTGCATGCATCACACCATAAGATTAGCGGCGATTTGGACGCTGGCGCTTTTTCTGGTCGCAACTTTGGCGCTGGCTGAAGGACCCGAAATGATTAACTATCAGGGTAGGTTGACCGACGGTTCCGGTAGTCCGCTGGATACGATTATAGATATTACTTTTACTATTTACGATGATTCCACCGGAAGCGGGTCGGTCTGGACGGAAACACATGATTCGGTAATCGTGCTTGAAGGTTTGTTTAATGTGGTTCTCGGGTCCGTCGTTACCGGCGGTATCCCGGATAGCGTTTTCAACGACCCCGGTCGGTATATGGGGATTCAAGTCGGGAGCGATCCCGAATTGACACCGCGGACCAGGATGGTATCGGTCAGCTACGCCATGCGGGCGAACAAGGCGGATACAGCGACCTATGCGATCTCGGGTCCGGCAGCGGGGGGCGGCTGGACCGATGATGGCACGATCGTCAGACTTACGACCCGAACCGATGATGTCGTTATCGGCGAGACGACGCCGTTGACGGCCGGTACCAAACTTGAAATAAGGGGTTATGCCGGGCAGGATACTTCCCTGTCCAGGATATATTTTAACAATATGTACCCGTGGGAAATGACATATCCGGCTTTTGAAATATATAATCCGTCGTACGATTATGTTTCATTTCAGATACTTGGGGCCGGCGGCATAGTGCAGAATATTCCCACCAAAGGATTAAGGGCCGGCGCGATTGCCAATTTAATCAGCCCCGACAGTTCTTTTTTCAATGGCGGCCCGGTCGGTATCGGGACAACGTCGCCGCAGAATTTGTTGCACATAGTCGGTGCAGAAAATGTCCCGATTTTAAGCGTAGAAAATAATGGATCCGGCAGGGGTATTCGCGTATTTTCCGCCAATGCCTGCGCCCTCTGGGCGGAACATGCCGGGAATCATGGATTACGCGTGACACAGGCTAATGGTGACGGGGTGCATATCGAAAATGTCAATAATGACGGAATCTATATCGAGCATGCTATGAACAATGGTATTCATGTCCAGCAGGCTGACGGCTACGCCGGTTATTTTGCCGGAAGCGGATATTTTCGAGATAATGTGGGTATCGGTGTCACGAGCCCCTCCTCTAAACTGGAGGTGGCCGGTGTGATTTATTCGACGACGGGCGGATTCAGGTTCCCGGATGGTACGATTCAAACGTCGGCGGCCGAAGTGGGGGGAATTCATGGTAGCGGGGGAAGCGGTTATATTGCGAGATTCAGCGATCCGACAACGGTGAACAATTCGCAAATAT
>CAYVMO010000054.1:0-12252 GCA_964452645.1 uncultured Ignavibacteriaceae bacterium | reverse complement strand
GCATAGGTAGCCCCATCACCTCCGATATCGGTCATCTTCTCGACACCTCCGGCCATGACGATATCGGATATCCCGGAAGCGACTTCGATAAAAGCATTGCGGAACGCCAGACCACCCGAGGCACAGGCCGATTCGACCCGCGATGCGGCCAGGTTTTTCTGACCGAGATAATCAGCCAGAAGGGAGCCCAGATGCTCCTGTCCGACAAACAGACCGCCGGTCATACAACCGACCGTCATTGAGTCGAGATGATCGACACCGGCATTATCTATCGCCGCCAGCGCCGCCTCGACATATATATCACGAAGAGATTTTTCCCAAACCTCTCCAAATTTCGTAACACCTACGCCAACTACTGCAACATCTCTCATCAGTCTCACCTCCTAATCGTTCTTCCGGATTTTGTGCCTGAATTTGGCATAGGTTCCATAGTCAAGATATGTAATATTTTCATCAAGCAATTTGCGGGTCCGAACCGCCTTGTCGCGAACTTCGTCAATACGTTCGGTCACTTTCCAGACAAACGCATCGGAGCCGGCCCCGGAACCGTACGATACCATCAGAATCAAATCACCCGGTTTCGAAATATCCAGCGCTGCGGTCAATCCGATCGGCGACGCGCCCGAATATGTATTACCCAGTGTCGGTGACAACCAGCCCGGTTCAATCTGGTCTTTGGTGAAACCGAGCATCTTGCCAACCCGCATTGGGAATTTGCCATTGGGCTGATGGAAAACCACATAAGTGAAATCCTGCGGCTTCATGCCCGATTTTTCCATGATGGCATTAGCCGCGCCCATCGTATGTTTGAAGTACGCCGGCTCACCGGTAAAGCGGCCACCATGCTGAGGATAAAACTGGTACTCACGCCGCCAGAAATCAGGCGTATCGGTCATAAATGAATGCGTGTATAACGCCTCGGCAATCACATTCTCACTACCCATTATAAAAGCCGCGGCTCCAGCTGAGGCCGAATATTCCAGAGCATCGCCGGGAGCACCCTGCGAGGTATCACCGCCAATGGCCAGACCATATTTAATATATCCTGCCTTGACCAAACCCAGCGTGACAAACATCGCCTCGGTACCGGCTTTGCAGGCAAATTCATAATCCGCGCAGTGTATATCGGGCACCGCCCCAATCGCCTCGGCCACAACTGTCCCCGACGGTTTCACCGCATATGGGTGCGATTCGGACCCGATATATATGGCCCCGATTTCGGCCGGATCGATATTTTCGGCCCGTTTGAGAGCATTCTTGGTCGCCTCGACCGATAATGTAATCGTGTCACAGTCGGGCGTCGGAACCGATTTTTCGCGAAGCATCAATCCTTTTTTGTAGCTGGGCGCATCGGCTCCCCACACTTTGGCGATCTCTTCAACCTTGATTCGATGCCGGGGAATATGCGCTCCGTAGCCAACAATTCCAACCATTTAAGCTACCTCATTTTATTCGTCAATCTTTCGTTTGCGTTTCTACCATTTCTACGCAGCCCAATCCCAATAAAGATTTGAATTATAGCAATTTCCCCCCATTTTGGCAAGCGGTTTCGGATTTTTATTCTTTGTCGATAGTCTTTTGAATGTGTATAATTAACTATGAAAGAAGCCCGGATGGGAAAATTTCTAAAGACATGTATGCGGTTCCAATATTTATTGATAACTGCCTTCGTTTTATTTCTGACCTATCTAAAAACAACAGCTCAGGAAAATCCTCAAAATGAAGGCGCTTATTATGAGGGCGGGACTTTCTCCTATTATATGAATGCCCCGGAAGATTGGATTATCGATTTTGACAATGCCGAGAACGACAGCTACACCGCCGCCTTTTATCCTGATAGCGAAAGTTATTTCGGCTACACGACAAAAATCCGAGTCGGGATTTTCAAAAACGGCGAGCGGACTTACAGCGAGTTCATTTCTGCCGATTCGGCTTATTTGCTTGAAAAGATCGAAAATCTTGAAATAATTCGGTCGGATACAACCTTTTACTCAAGTGGAAATCAGGCGATAATTTTCGAAACCAAAGATCCGGGCGGTGAATACGAATTGGCCATGGTCGCTTATATCGATATGACCACCGAGACGGTCGTTTATGAGTTACTGATATCATCACGGGAGTATTTCGGCGAAGGCGAGTCGCGGTTCCGCGAGGCGCTGGATCGGTTCGAGGTAGCAGAAAAGTAGCAAGGGCAGAACTGAGGTTCCCCGCGATTTATCGAGGGGACGATGTGGTTCTGTCAATCCTCTTATCAAACCTTGCTTTTCATTTATAAGCTGCATGGCAGAACCACTGCGCCCCCATAAGAATGGGGCTTGGGTTCTTCCCTACTCTTTCTTCTTGCCTTCCGGCGGGCAGCAATCAGCCGGGACACAGCAGGCGACCATTTTGGCGGCGCCCGTACCGAACATCGGTCCGCAGCAGGACATCGCCTCTTTCAGGCTTTTACCTTTCACCTCGACGCGATAACCGTCGTCAGTCTCGAAAAATCTGATTGATCCGGTTTCTTTTTCCATCTTTTGCTCCTCAGTTTAAGGGTTATTACTATATTTATATATGCATATATCTCTATATTTGTTTCAAAAATTTTTATTTTTTTGATTTTTTTATCTTGGCCGATCTTTTGGGGCTTTTCTCCGGCTCGACCCGGATCATCAGGCAGCTGCAAAAACCCTCGCAGCAATTCTGAACCGCCCCCTTATTCAAGCCGTAATAGACCTTCTGCCCGTCCCGGCGGTCAACCACCGCGCCGGCTTCCCTCAAGATCCCCAGGTGGCGGCTGACGGTCGGCTGCGACAGGCCGATTTTAGCGACAATCTCGTTGACCGTTAGTTCTTTGGAGGTCAGCAGCTTTAAGATTTTGATCCGTGACCGGTCGCTAAACGCCTTAAAATATTTGCTGAAGCTCCTGTCATCGAGACTTATGTATGTCTGTTTTTTCATATCTCTAAGTATCTATATATAACAATATCTATATAAGTAAACTTATTTTTTTATTAAAAAGTTTCTAAAAGATATATCAGGCCACACAGGCAGGAGCACTTCTTCTGCTAATTGCTGATTTGCAGGCGTGACCCTCGCGGTCGCCCTCAATTAGAATAGAAGAGGGCTGGGGCAAGCCCAGCTTCTACGAATCTTTTTGAGGCGGATCGAAATCCTCGCCGTCAAAGGCTTCCTCGCGCTCGTCTTCCTCGATATAGATGACATGCTCGATGGCGGCCTTTTTGTCGGCGTTCTGGAAGTCGTTGTATATCTGGCGACCGAAAAATTGCGCTCCGGTCCCGAACATGCTTTTGTCGATAAAACGCTTTTTAATGACCCAGCCGGCCAGAAAGAAGATCAATAAAAGTATTACACCGGCGATTATGAATGAAGTGTTTTCGTTAAAGAAGTCCATTATTCAAATACGTCACTTCTGCCTTTTCATACTTTCCCACAGTCCCGCGAAGCGCAGGATGGGGAACCCAAACGCGTACGTTCCTTCCATAAAAAACACGGCAGAACCACATCGACCCATAAGAATGGGTCTCGGGTTCTTCCCTACTCTTAATTCCAACAACCTAAACATAATTACCAAGTCGAAATCCGAAACGGTATTCTGACCTACTCCACAGTCTCTACAACATCGTCTTTGCCAACTCTTCGAGTAGTTCTTTCTGGCGGGGCGTGGTCGTTTTGGGAACTTTGATATGTACTTCGACATACTGGTCACCCTGAGAACCATTGACCGCCAGACCCATCCCCTTCAATCGGAGTTTAGTCCCATGCACCGTCCCGGGCGCGATGTTCATATTGACGGTTTTGGCCAATGTTTTAATCGGTATTTTGCCGCCCAGAACCGCCTGAGGATAAGTTATCTCGACGGTTGTATAAATATCGTTGCCCCGTCGATCGAACTGCTGATGTTTTCCTGTACTCACGGTTATAATTAAATCTCCATTCTGTCCGCCATCGGATCCGGGATTACCCATCCCACGAAGACGGATACGACCGCCATCGTCGATCCCGGCGGGAATTTTGACACGTACTTTTCTTTTTACTTTGACTCGTCCGGAACCTCTGCAACCATGACATGGCTTTCCCGGCACCACTCCTTTACCCAGACATTTGGGGCAGGGCCGCGAAATGGCAAAAGCCCCCTGGGCGAAGCTGACCGTCCCTCTTCCCTGACAGTTATCGCAAACTTTCTGACGGCTTCCCGGTTCATCGCCGGTACCGTGACATATAGTGCATACTTCCGGTTTGTTAAGGATAATCGTCTTGCTGGTTCCATGAATGGCTTCCTCGAAGCCGATCGTCAGCTTTATGGATAAGTTATTTCCTCGCGTTGTCCGCGGGCGTTGTCTTCCTTTTCCCGGTCCCTTTCGCATCCGCCCGAATAAATCTTCACCGCCGAATATAGAGCTAAACAGGTCGGCAAAAGGCCCCATACCGCCGAGGTCTTCAAATCTGAAACCATTTTTGAATTGTGAAAAATCGAAACCCTGCCCGCCGCCCGGGGTCTGTCCGCCGAAGCCGCCATAAGCACCGTACTTGCGCATGGTATCGTATTGCTGACGCTTCTGATCGTCGCTGAGAACCTCGTATGCCTCGGAGGCTTCCTTAAACTTCGCCTCGGCTTCTTTATTGCCGGGATTGCGATCGGGATGATATTTCTTGGCTTTGGCACGAAAGGATTTTTTTATATCGTCCTTCGACGCGTTCTCGGGAACCTCAAGTATGTCATAATAATCTTTGGCCATATAGATTCAATATACAAACCTTCCCTCATTATACAACATTTCTATGCCAATCATGCCTCCCAAATTTAAGGGGTCAATTCCCTGAGCCCTTGATTATTTCCCAATGTCTTTCTCCCCTTAGTCCTATGTAATCTATCATATGACCGTAATCGCATTTTCTATCGAATAGATTGCCACGCCTTGGAAGGAAATATAAATTTCCTTCCAAGGCTCGCAATGACGGATAAATCCACAAATGTTACTTGTTGTCGTCGACGACTTCGAAGTCGGCATCGACGGTACTATCGCCGGAATTGGAATCACCGCTTGACTGAGTACCCTGATTCATATTCGCGTTTGGATTCGGATTGGCGCCTGCTGACGCTTGTTGGTACATCGCAGAAGCCGCCGTCTGCCACACCTGATTAAGGGCTTCGGTCGCCGATTCAATCTCCGGAATATTATCGGATTTAATAGCCTCTTTCACACGGCTTACAGCCGCTTCGATTTTGGCCTTATTGTCGGCATCAAGTTTGTCACCGTACTCTTTCAGATTCTTCTCCGTCTGGAACACAAGGGCGTCGGCATTGTTTTTGATGTCAATTTTCTTGCGCTTCTCTTTATCTTCGCTTTCGTGCGCTTTGGCATCATTAACCATCTTTTCGATTTCCCGCTCATTCAATCCGGATGAAGCCTCGATTTTCACATTCTGCGATTTGCCGGTCGCCATATCTTTGGCGGTGACATTCAGAATTCCGTTAGCATCGATATCGAAGGTAACTTCAATCTGTGGCAGACCGCGCGGAGCGGGCGGAATACCATCAAGAATGAACTTGCCGATTGTTTTATTATCGATCGCCATCTCGCGTTCGCCCTGAAGGACATGCACATCGACTGCCGTTTGATTATCGGCCGCAGTCGAGAATATTTGCGACTTTTTGGTCGGAATCGTCGTATTACGCTCAATCAAGCGTGTCGTAACACCGCCGAGAGTTTCAATTCCCAGCGACAGCGGCGTGACATCAAGAAGCAGAACATCTTTGACATCACCGGCCAAAACGCCACCCTGGATGGCCGCTCCGACGGCGACCACTTCGTCGGGATTGACATTCCTGTTCGGTTCCCTGCCGAAAAGTTTCTTTACGATACTGACCACTTTCGGCATCCGTGTCATGCCGCCGACCAGGACGACATCATCGATCTCCGAGAATTTGACTTTAGCATCATCAATCGCTTTGCGACATGGTTCAATTGTTCGATCGAGTAGATCATCAACCAGTTGTTCGTATTTCGCACGCGACAGGTTCATATTCAGATGCTTCGGCCCGTTGCTGTCGGCCGTGATAAAAGGAAGATTAATTGTCGTCTCCATTGTCGACGACAATTCCATTTTGGCCTTTTCGGCCGTTTCCTTAAGTCTCTGAAGCGCCATGTTATCTTTGGATAAATCGATACCGTCCGATTTCTTGAATTCAGCCACCAGCCAATCGATAATTCTTTTATCGAAATCATCGCCGCCAAGGTGAGTATCACCATTGGTTGAAAGAACCTCGAAGACACCGTCGGATAATTCAAGGATCGAAATATCGAACGTGCCGCCACCCAAATCGTAAATCGCAATCTTACCGGTTTTTTTCTTATCCAGACCATAGGCCAAGGCAGCCGCAGTCGGCTCGTTGATAATCCTTTTCACGTTTAATCCGGCAATACGGCCGGCGTCTTTAGTAGCTTGGCGCTGGCGGTCGTTAAAATATGCGGGGACGGTAATGACCGCCTCGGTTATTTTCTGACCAAGATAGTCCTCGGCCGTCTTCTTCATTTTACTTAACACCATCGCCGAAATTTCGGGCGGGGCAAAGGTTTTACCATTCATCTCGACAACGGCATCACCCTTTTCGTTAGACCTGATTTTGTACGGGTAATTGGCGGCCTCGTCCTTGATTTCGTCGAACCGACGCCCCATGAGACGCTTGATCGAAAAAATCGTGTTAAGCGGATTGGTCACCGCCTGGCGTTTGGCTATTTGGCCGCTGAGCCTCTCACCGTTCTTATCAATGGCTACAACCGAGGGTGTCGTCCGTCCCCCTTCGGAATTGGTAATAACGACCGGGTCTTTGCCCTCGATGACTGCCACGACCGAGTTGGTTGTCCCAAGGTCTATGCCTATTATTTTACTCATTTTATTGTCTCCTTTCCGAAAGCAACCCTGAAAAAAGCGGGCGGCCATTCGCCCGCCCGCGTTCAGATATCACTTTCTATCAGACCACGGATTACTTGACTTCGACCGTAATCTCTTTCGGTTTCGGTTTTTCTATCTTGGTCAAACCAACCATGAGAATACCATCTTTGTAGTCAGCCTTGATCTTCTCGCTGTTGACGTCGTCGGGCAGCGTGAAAGAACGGGAGAAAGAACCATAACAGCGCTCACAGCGGACATAATTCTTATCCTTCTCCTCGGACTCTTGCTTGCGCTCGCCGCTAATCGTCAGGACGTTCTCGTCAACCGTGACCTTGATATCATCCTTTTTCATTCCGGGCAGCTCGACATTGATTTTAACCGTGTCTTTGTCGTCGACAATGTCGACACGCGGCATAAAATCAAAATCACCGCTGGACCTGAATACCGGGGCCTTAAAGAACGAATCGAAAACGGAATCGATATCTCTTGTCAGACCGCCCCAGAGTCTGTTCGGGTTGTAACGTACGAGTGTCATTTTAATTACCTCCTTTATTTTGGTTTTCTTTTTTCACTCTCAACTGAATATTCAAACAACCGGCGTGCCAAAAACCGTAAGTCGAAGATTAGCAATAGAATAACAATTATTTAGGAAAGAGTCACAAATCATCACTGTCATTATGGCATTTATATGATGCCGTTATGACATTTCATCTGACGATATGACATTCATGGTGTCAAATCCGGCAGTTAAAATGGCTACTTATTCAGAATGTCCTGAATGGTCTTATTGATTTTCGAGCCGCCAAAAAAGATTTTCTGTGTTCCGGATAAGGATTTATCGAATTCTTTGATTTTTTTGATTGAATCGGAATCTCCGATACGCCCCAGGGCTTTGATAGCAGCCACTTTCACTTCGTCTTTTGAAGAATACGCCGATGTAAACTGTGATATTAATTTTTTATCCGTCAGCAACTCCGACAGGAAGTTTTTCGCGTCCTGCCCACCCAATTTACCCAGCGCCGTTATTATATCGACGATTTCGGATGGTCGCTTGCGCGCCAGACTGATAAGTTCGGGAACGCTGTCTGAGGTGCTGACAAAACCGACCGCAATGATTGCCGCCTGTCTTATTTCCCGATCGTGATCATCGGCCATAATCATCAGGATATCGGCTGCCTTTTCACCGCCGATTTTTTCCAGTGCTCCGCTAATATCGCGTCGCACCCTCGTGTCCGGATCATTAATTCTTATTTCGAGTGCGCGGCAGGCATCGGGATCCTGTAATGACTTCAGGACGAAAATCGAATTTCGGACAATGTACCATTTTTCATCCGGCAACTCGCGCTTGCCTTCTTCCCGCTCGAAATAAGAATCATATTTCATCACTTCCGAGAAAACATTCAAAGCGGACTTGCCCATTTCCGAAAGGATTTTCAGGACATGTTGCCTGACCTGGCGCGATTCGTGCGAAATTATATTCGATAACGCCAGAGCGGCATTCTCCGAGCCGATAGTGATTAAAATATTCTTTATATATTGGACATTTTCATGGGGATCGCTGATAAGGTCAAGAACCAATTGAGCTATGACTTCCCGGCGATTCAATTCCTCGATAGATTTTTTGGCGGCCAGCGAGTCGAAACTCCAGATTCCGTTTTCGCAGGATCGTTTTTTCTGGAGAATATCACATATCGCCGAGAGAGATTTGTAATCTCTGCCGGACAGCGTAATTTGGGCGAATTCCCAGATCATATCGGAAAATTCGAAAGTCTCGTTCCCTTCGGAAATGTACTCGTCCAGCTTATCAATGATATGCAATCCGAGAAAATCGGCCGTCGCCCTTTTATAGGTAGCCAGAACCGATCTAAGAAGGATTAGCGCTTTCTCGCGCAGGTCAAGATCGGAACCGGCCAGATGGTTAATCAAAATATTGACGACCGATCTGGCTTTCGCCTGTTGACCGGTACGCAACAGCCGACCGAAGAGATCCGGAAAATCCTCAATCTTATGTCCCGGCAATAGCTTGTTAAAAGTAGCATATAGAAATTGATCGATTTCTTCGGACGATTCAATCTTAATCACGCTCGGTTCCGGAAGCAGCAAAGTCAAAATTTCTTTTGATATATTATACTCTACAAAAACATCGCCTAATTTCGCGATAATATCTTCCCTCTCCGCATGATAATTTAAGGCCGTAATCAAATTCTTGAGTTCATTCAATTCGACTCGTTCCGGGGAATCGGTGTTACTCACCTTGCCCAGGGAATCGGCCACCCGCTTCGACAGCAGTCCGAGAATATCCCCGGCTTTCATCGACGATATTATTTCGGGAATCAGGTATGCCACCAAATCATAGTAATAGTCGATCTTATGGCGAGCGATAAATTCGTCGACCGGGAGATATTCGTCGGCCAGCAGATTCGACAGGTTTTCCAGATCATCGCTGAATGACTGGCTGACAATACTACGCAGCGAAAAATCAGCGATTAATTCGGCGCGGAATCGGCGTCCATTTTCAAACAGCCTGAAGCCAGTCTCGGAGTTGATGTGAATGGTGTCTATTTTATTTTTAGCCAGATGGGTCGTCATCAGGTTCTGATAATCGGTGGCTGGGAGTCTCTTGACAAAGCGATCCAAAAACATGGCCAGCTGGTCGGCGGTCATTCCCGCTTCGAAAAGAATATCATTAATATCCAGGATCTGCATAAAGTCCATTATCTGTTCGGCAAAAGTCGACTGTTTTACTCTAATATTAAGAAGGTACAGATGTCCCGATGAAATATGCACGTTGAAATATTTTTTGAAATCAAAGATCTTATCCATCAACATAAACGGCCCGCCGATGGCTTTACGTGAGAGAGGATGCGAGCTTGAGTAAACGGAGACTTTTTTCGCCGCGATAAACAACTCGCGCAAAGTCTCGTGGGCCAATTCACTTAAATTGGTATTCAGATCTTTTTCGGTGTAATTGCTTTTTTTCACAATCAATTACCAAAACATTGAATAGCGCCGTCGTCAGCTGTCACATAAATGAATCCGTTATCGGCAACGGCAGGAAAACGAATACCGCGTTTGAATTCTCTTTTCGATACCATTCTCCCGGTCTTCTTTTCAAGGCAGTAAAAAGAGCGGTCAAGCGAACCGAAAAGCACATAGTCGCCGACTACGACCGGTGAGGATAAAATAACGCCGTTGGATTTGAACTCCCACACGACATCACCTCCGGCGGCATTAATCGCCCGCAGGCTGCCGCCATTATCCCCAACATACAGAATACCATCATCCAGCGCCGGCGAAGTCCAGATGGGATATGGAAATTCCTTCTTCCAGATGGTTTCACCGCTTTGCCGGTCAATGGCAAAAAAGCCACCCTCGGCCCCCGCGACATAAACATTATTTCCAACCGTTACCCTGGAAACCAGCGACTGATTCAGATTCGTTTCGAAAATCAGATCTCCTTTCAGGGCGTCATATCCCCGAATACGGCCATCATCAAACGGAAAAAATACCGTTTTCATATCCGCACTCGGCCCGGCCAGGGTCCTGGCCTTCAGCGAATCGTTCCAGAGGATCTCGCCGCCGAAACGGTCCAGACAAAAAATCCGACCGGTCGCCGAGCCGACAAACAACCTATCTTCTATAATTATCGGCGCGCCGGTAACATCCTTTAAATTCCGGCTCCAGACCTTTTTTTGATTATGAAGATTCAGGCAAATAAATTCATCCCGGCGCGGTCCCACCGCGAAATAAGTAAGCGAGTCGATTGTCGTTAATCCGGTTTGTATACCCCGCCTGGCCTTGTAGCGTCCATTATAACGGCCGGTTTTCAAATCATAAAAATTCACACGTCCTTTTGTGCCGCAAAAAACGAGATTCCCCCCGGCGATGGTTATCGGCCCGATGGGGCCTTCGGAGACCTTTTTTTCCCATTTCAAATTTAACTGACCATTGAAATCGGATTTCAGCGAGGCTGCTGCCTGCGGATTTTTTCTGACGAAATTCCAGGGAGAGGGCGGATATTCCTGACCTCTCTCAAGATGGAATCTTCTGGAGCACCCGGGCAAAAACAGTGCAAGAATCAGGAATGAGGAAATGATGAGTCTGAAATTCATTTAAAAATTCCAGCCGAAAAAGAATTCAAAATTAGTATGCGGGTCGACGGTTTTAAAATCGGTCGTGCGCGCGAAGTCAAACCTCAGCACGATAAACTGTCCGAGAGAAACACGGAAACCGGTCCCGAATGAGCCCAGCAGCTTATCAAAAAAGATTTTATCGAAAAAGTGAAAATCGTCGTCGGTGATATAGCCGGCGTCAAAAAAAATGGCGCCCCGGATCGCCTGGAAGCCGATACCGCCGATCGGGAATCCTATATTCAAATTATCAATCAACGGGAAGCGTAATTCATTGGAGGAAAAGACGATATTTCTGTTATAGAATCTCCGGCGGTCATATCCGCGCATCGACCAGCTGCCCCCGAAATAAATTCTCTGCGGTTCGTAGCCGGTGGAACTGTAAATAAAAAATCGGGTTGCGAAAGCCGAATACATACCCAATCTGAAATATTGACGGATATCCATATAACCGATTCTGTTGTATTCCTGGCCTTTATCCAGCCGCGACGTATATCCTGCCGTAAAATTGTACCTATGCCCCTCAATCGGGCCGGACACATCCCATATTGAATTATCGGAGATAAACGACAGATAATTGGTCATCAATGTCGCTCGCCGACGCCGACCGAACAGCCAGAGGTCTTTGTCCGAATATCTGATGAACGTCACCGCCTCGAATCGATTGAATTTGGACAGCGGATAATTGACATGCAGTAAACCACCGACCTGCCTTTCATAGTAGTACTTATCATAGTCGTTGTAATACTCGTCGTACAAATGATAAATGCCGGCACCCCAGTTGATGCGTCGCTTTTTATTCACATAGGTTACCGCGACATTAAAGCTGGTTAAGAATTCATTCCTGGTTTCGGCGGTGTTGGTCAAAAGAAAATAAATCGAATTATCTCCCAGCATGTCTGAAAAGGCCATTTGAAAGCCGCCCAGGGTGCCGTAGCCCGGATTGATAGAAATCGCCGACTGGGCGACGTCGAACGAATATTCGGTTTTGTATTTTACCGAAGAGCGGTAATGTTTTTGACTCAGTTTCCCCGGGCGCCAGAACAGCTCACCTGGAGGCGGGGCGTTGGCCATCATAGGTGCGCCGCCGTCGATTTCCGTTCGATAAATATGGAAAGAAAAATCCTGAAAACCGGAAAAGATCAGATATTTATTATCCGGAGTGATGCGCGGATCGTAGGCGCCGGTCAATAATGATGTAATCCTTATAATACTCCTATTC
>CAYVMO010000053.1:0-13028 GCA_964452645.1 uncultured Ignavibacteriaceae bacterium | reverse complement strand
TAACCTGCAATACAACCAATACTCAAAAAATAAAATATCGTGAATTATTTCACAAATTACTGCTCCCCACCCGACCCCCGACCATACCTACTATTGAAGATATTGTGAATATATTCACAAAGTCGAAAACTCAATATTTCGACCGGATTCGAAATATTGCGGGATATTTCATAATTTACATATCGGTTGTTCAATTTTTGGCAGACGCATTCGGTCTCAAAATGTATATGTCAAATTTGAAGAAAGAAGATAAAGACGGCTATTGTCGCTTTCAATCCGGTGCCATTCCCATTCACCTGAAAAGAGTAAATCGGCACTCAAATCTTTGAAAATCGTCAGGCTGCCGATCAGACTTAATCTGTCAAAAACAAAATCGGAGTAAAACAGAGGATTGTTTCTGTATTTTCTGTGACCGACCTGATTATCCAAAAAGATAAAAATCCCTTCACGGAAATAATCGAGGCCCGCGTGGATATAAAATTCGAAGTAATCATCGTCGCTTTCAAATTCCGATTTAATCGTTAAAAACTCTATTTCGGGACCGAGCGAGAGCGAGAGATCGCCACTTCGCCATCCTCCGCGTAGCCCGAAATGAGCCTGACGATAATCTTCGTTGATATAATTATCTTTATCAAAATCGTAATTTTCCAGATCGAGATTGCCATTCAAACTGAAGCTCTTCACCATCGGTAATTTTAAATCAGCCTGAAAAGAGGTCAAGAAATAGTCATCAGGATTTTCGAGTTGGTTATATTTTTTATTCTCAACGGTCACTTCCGCGGACGCCAGGCCGGTCAGGAATGAACCCAGGTATCCCAGCCCGCCGCGAATAATATTATAATCCAACTGCGCCGTATCAGGCACAGTCCGTTTTTCGAGGCCGAATTTAGCATATATGGAATTATAGCTGCCGGTGGTAAAATTCAACTCCAAATCGCCGCCCAACCGAGAATAATTATAAATATAAAGTCCGCTTGTGTCAAAATTGACACTCTCACCGGATAGTCGAATTCTCCCACTCAGTCTTTCAAAAAGCCGCCTCTTAAGCTTTATTGCTCCGTCCAATATAGTCATCTCTTCCCCCTCTTCGATCTCTCCCCGATACCGCTTTTTTGTATTGACATTAAATTCCGCCTGAAATTGATTATTGTTATTTCCCAGGGCCAGAAAACCTCTCCCATTGGCCCGGAATAATTCCGGCGTTTGTTCCCAGCCACCCTCGAGGATGTATCGACCTTTCAGATCGGGTTGATATCTGAGAAATAGAAGAGCTTTTTTATCATCAAGATAATCTTTTTCAAGAAGACTTAATTGCAGAATCGAATCTCCCCCGCCTAACCTTACCGAATCAATAAAATATTCCTGAGAAACGAAATCATAACCGAAACCGGCTTTGAACGTAAAAGCTCCGGATTCTTCACCCAAGGCCATATCGGCAAGCAGAAAAATTACAAAAATATATACCAGCGCGGAAAACTTGAATATACGCAACCGTCAGTTCCCGGTCAGCTTAAGGGCCTTTCTGAGATTCATCTGGGCCGCCTTTACACTCCCGGCGCAGGCCTGGCTGTCACCGCCATCGCAAAGGCTCCTAGCGTCCTTCAAATATTGCCGAGCCGACTCCAGCAACCTGATGGCTGCGCCATTGCCGCTGCCGATAATCTGCTCGGCATATTTTTCGATCTCGGCTTCCAATTGATTAAGCGCTCGTATTAAAGACTCGCTATCAGAACAGAGTCTGGCCGCCTGTTGCATAAAACTCTGAGCCTGTTTAAGAGAATTTTGAATTTTTTCATTTTCGTTTTCATTGAGATACCGGTAACATTCCTTCAATTTTTCGTCGGCCTGACTCAGCAATCCGAGGGCTTCGTCGGAATTGCACTCCTGAATATCCAAACGTAATTGTTCCAACCTTTGCTCGCCCTGTAATATCTGATTTTGTAGACGGTGACTTTCCATGTTTCCGGACCGCTGATGCTCGCCCAGTTTCAAAAGCGACTTTTCGGCCTGCCGTGAGAGTTTAAGAGAGGCGCGCAGTGCCCCTTCACGATATAATTCCCAGGCCCGGCGCTGATTTTCAAGGGCAGTATCAAAGGCGGATTTTAGACGGTCCGGGATATTTGCAGGTGCATTCTCTTTTGATTTCTCGATCAGCCGATCGGTTTTTTCAAGCTGACGAAGAATGGCGTTCTCATTCTCCTCGACCTTCCCCTCAGCGCGCTTCTTAATCGCGATGGCTTTCAAAGCCAACTCCCGGGCCATTACAGTCAGCTTCCCGCCGTATGCAAGATCGGTCAGAGAGCTGTTGGTATTATTTAAAACTCTGGCCTGATTTTGATGAGCCTCCGCTTTTCTAAGCAGTTCCTCGGCCTGTCGATTGGCGACTCTGAGATATTCAGCGTCATAAGCGGTATTGGAGCGATTGATGGCCACCTGTGCCTGCTCGATTACGCGGTCTGTTTTCTCCAATTCATTGACGAACCGGCTGCGTATCCGGTTTTGATCGACCTGTGCCAAAGCGTTGGAACCGGTCAGGGAAACCGACATCAGAAAAACGACCAATAGACTCCAATATCTGGTCATTTCACAATCTCCTTTCTAACATTCGAAAGGATATTATTTCAATTTCCATGCCAATCCGCCAATTAATGTAACCTCCTGTCATACAACCAGATATAATGCGACAATAATCAAAAATACACCTTTTAAAGTACCATCTGGTACACACCGAACGCATGGGCTCATTTTATATTATGATATTTCATTCTCGAATAAAGTCGTCGCCTGGTGATTTTCAATGATTTCGCCGCATTGGTTTTATTGCCACCGCTTTTTTCAAGAGCCGTCAGTATCATCTCTTTCTCGCTTTCTTCCAATCCGCTCCCGATCTGAGAATTATCGACCCGAGTCAAAGGCGCTGTTTCCGTTTCATCTTCAATACCGATATGCTCGATTTCTATCTCCTTGCCGACGGCAAGAATCATTGCGCGCTCAATAATATTTTTCAACTCGCGAATATTCCCCGGCCAGTCGTATGTTTTAAGTAATCCGATTACTTCCTTCGACAGGCTTTTATTCCGATATCGCCGCTGCGATAAAAAATATTCGGCCAGTTCGGGGATATCATCGGCGCGCTCGACCAGCGTAGGAATTTTTATCGGAAAGACATTTAACCGGAAAAACAAATCTTCACGAAACCTGCCTTTACCGATTTCATCTTTAAGATTTTTATTGGTGGCTGCGATAATACGGACATCGACATCCACATTATCAATACCTCCGACTCTGACAAACTGCCGTTCTTCAAGGACTCGCAGCAATTTTGCCTGCAACGCCGGTGAGGTTTCGCCGATCTCATCAAGGAAAATCGTTCCCCCATCAGCCAGTTCAAAACGCCCCAGTTTACGCCTGTCGGCACCGGTGAACGCTCCTTTCTCGTGCCCGAAAAGCTCCGATTCGAGCAATGTTTCGGTCAAGGCGGCGCAATTGACCGGTATAAATGGTTCGTCACGGCGCGGTGAATTTTCATGTATCAAATGAGCCGCCAGTTCTTTGCCGGTGCCCGATTTTCCGGTCAGGAGGACGGTCGCTTCGGTCGGCGCTACTTTGGTAATCATATCGAGCATATCTATTGAGGCGGCTGATTTCCCGATAAACTTATCATACAGGACGTTTTTTAATTCTCCCGCCAAAAACGAAGATAGCCCGTTCAGTTTCAATCTGTGCTCCAGTTTACGGCAAAGAATCACCAGTTCGTCCATCGGAAACGGCTTCATAATATAATCGGCGGCACCCTCTTTCATGGCTTCGACCGCCGTCTCGACGGTGCCATAGGCGGTCATCATCACCACCTCCGAATCACCCTTTTGTTTCGCCTTGGCGAGAATATCGAGTCCGGAAATTTGGGGCATGGTCAGATCGGTGATAATTATATCATATGAATGCTGCTCGATTAATTGAAGCGCCTCTGCGGGCGAATTGACGGCCGTAACCGAGAACCCGGCTTCGCTCAGGGCGCTCTCGACCAGATAAGTCATTTTAGATTCGTCGTCTATAACGAGAATATTGGCCATCTCGTTTATCCTCTATCTACAGCCGGCAGTACTATCCTGAATGCGGTTGGCCCGCCTGATCTACTATCCGAAATTATCTCACCGCCCATATCATGAATTAATATCCGTGAATAGTACAAGCCCAATCCGGAGCCACTTGCTTTTGTCGTATAGAACGGCTCGAAAATCATCTTCTGTTGTTTTTTATTCATCCCCGAACCATTATCGGTAACAGTTATTGTCGCATGACGCCCGCTTGTTTTATATGCGACCATGACTTCACCGCTATCCTTTTCTCTGGCCGCCTCGGCACCGTTCAAGATAAGATTTATTATTACCTGGCGCAAGGCGACCGGATCGGCATTTACGCTTGACGAAGATTGAACCGGCTTGAAAACCAGCGAAATACCGTTCTGCTTCAGCCTGAAACCGAATTGCTGGACGATTTTTGCCAGGAATTCCTTTAGACTTATGGGCTGCAATTTAAGCGTTTTCCGACCGGAGGCAAAATCAAGATAATCGCTGACAATACCGTTCAGACGATCGGTTTCCTCTATGATAAAATCCGCTTCCTGAGCGCTACTTTTTTTAAGCCGCTCGGCTGAAGCGCGAATAATCATAAGCGGATTTTTTACTTCGTGCGAAACCACGGCCACCATCCGACCCAGATTGGCCTGCGACTGCGACACAAAAAGCGACCTTTCGGCAACATTGATCCGACGCTGTATAAGGAAAAAGAAAAAGCCGAATACTAATCCGCCACATATGGAAATTATTGATGAGAAATATAAGTTGTTTCTTAAATCCAGAAGAACCTCGGTATAATCGACATCGGCCTCGACACCAAGCGCCGCGACAACCGCTCCGGTCGAGTCAATCAA
Source organism: uncultured Ignavibacteriaceae bacterium (assembly GCA_964452645.1). Lineage (GTDB taxonomy): Bacteria > Zixibacteria > MSB-5A5 > GN15 > PGXB01 > CAYXTW01. Next base: position 8,095 of record CAYVMO010000053.1, on the reverse strand, counting down.
TGGTGCAAAAGCCGATTTCAAAATGACTTCGCCGACCTGATAGCTCTCGGTTACCACCGGTCTGATAATAAACTCGAGTTCATCCGACCAATCGCGGGCGAAAACCGAATCGATATAAACATTATTCAACGCCGCCAGATAATAGATGGAATCGGTGTCCATCTGGGTTGTCGCCAGATATTTGTAATTTTGATCGATAACAAACACCTCGGAGAGTGAGTCGGCCATCTTAATCTTGTCGATTATTTCAAGCGTCGAATCATAAGCCGACAGATAGCCGTCGACCAGCGAACTCACCAAATCGGGCGACAGGTCGGATCCACCCAAGTGAGCGATCGCCGCCAGTCGATGCGCCAGTTGATATTCAAAACTTTTTTCGGTCCGAGCGTAAAACAGCCACCAGGCCAGATTGACAAGAACAATAATAATAACTGTGAAAGCAATAATGGCGACGGTTCGTTTCGCTCGTGATATCATGCGATTATTATCGACACCGCTGAGTTTAGAGTCAAGAGGAAACTGGATTGACACCAAGAAAGAAAATGCTGAAATCGCAATCATGAATTTTCTATTGACAACGGCTTGAGAATATGTTATTTATTCCGGTGTAATCACTAAGGGGGGTTGGTGACAAAAGACAGACGAAAATCGGATCGCCGGCGTATCGCGTATTTTATGCGCGTTTATGATCGCGATACCGACAAATTTGTCGGCAATCTGGTCGATATTTCCGATGATGGTTTGATGCTGATCCGTGAAAAACCGTTCGAGCCGGATACTGAAATCAGACTGAAAATCGGCCTTCCGCGAAAAAAAGAGGGGCATGACCGGATTCTTTTCGACGCTCGCTGTCTATGGTGCCGGCGCAATATCCACACCGATTTTTTTGACACCGGCTTCAGACTTCAGAATATATCGCCCGAAAACAGTGAGACTATCACTCGCCTGGTATCGGAGTATTTAAGACGGGATTAAGATTCAGACTCGACCGGTGATTCACTTATTGAGTGAAAAAAACTCAAAAGATATATCGTCAAACAGCCTGAAGCTAAAGGGTAGGGACAATTGGTTTGAATTCTACTACACTTTATTTGTGATAGGCTTGCCGGATTTTAGCCATTCGATGGCGGGCGTGAGTTCGTCGAAGAAGCGGATATTATAGCCCCGCTTGATAGCTATTTGTTCAAAAAAGCCCGATCTTTCTTTACGCTCTTTGGCGTTCATCACCGCAGCCTTTTTAATCGCTTTTAAGTCCGTCAGTTTCGGGAATTCTTTAGTGACTATCCATAAAGAATCGAAGATACCCATCGGTCCCTTTAAATCGCGAAGATCGACCAAAACTTCATAAATCTGATATTGATGGCAAGACTCAATAACCTCGCGGGCCATTGACGTAATACCATCACGGGTACGATTCCCGGAGGCTCGTATATATAGATAATTTTCTTCTTTTTTTATATCCAGTTCGAATGACATTTTTCCTGCAACAATCGCGCTATAAAAATGGTTCTTCCAACTCAATACTGATAGGGATATTCCTCATACTGAGCGTAGGGAAATCAGTATTTTTTTGCCCGGTCCTCTTACGATCGGCCTTTTCGTATCGAGGACATTATTCTAATCTATTAATCGACAAAAAACGTTCTTCCCTTACGTAAATTTCGCCTTTTACGGCCGGAGGCCTGGTCCTGGCAGAATAGAGCTTTTATCCGATGATCGATTTTTATTTGCTCGATGGTTATCAATTACATTTATTGCCCTTATGAAAAATAAGTATCTGACATGGATTGAGATAGATTCGGGGGCGCTAAGAAGGAATATCATAACTATCAGGAAGCTGGCCGGTGGAAGGAGGATCGCTGTTGCGGTTAAGGCTAATGCTTACGGCCATGGATTAAGGGAAATTATCGGGCTTTTAGAAAAAGAGAATATTGACTATATAGCCGTCCATTCTCTTAAAGAGGCTGCTGATGCCAGGAAATTCGGCTGGCAAAATCGGATTCTTATTGTCGGATATATCTCCCTTGCGGATTTGGAAGCTGTCTTTAAACTGAATCTTGAGCCGACCGTTTACAATATGGAAACCATAAGCAGGCTGGGAAAACTGACCGAAAAACTGAAATCGAACGCGAATATTCATCTCAAAATTGAAACCGGTACCAATCGTCAGGGAGTCGAGGAAAGCAAAATTGAAAAAGCCGTCGAATTCATAAAGAAATACTCCGGTCTGCAATTAAAAGGAGTCTCGACGCATTTCGCCAATATCGAAGATACCACCGATCATACCTACGCCAATTTTCAGCTTCAAAGATTCAACAAAACGGTCACTAAAATAAAAAAACTCGGCCTGCGGCCGCAATACAGGCATACCGCCTGCTCGGCCGCCCTGCTTCTGTTTGAAGATACTAAGTTTGAATTGGTTCGCCCCGGGATTGCTCTGTACGGCTTATGGCCTTCGAAAGAGACTTATCTTTCCTATCGTTTGCAGGGAGGTTCCAACGATATTCTCACTCCCGTTCTAAGCTGGAAAACGAAAGTCATCCAGATAAAAGATGTCCCCGCCGATGCCTTCGTCGGTTACGGCTGTACGTACCGAACAACTGCCCGAACGAAATTAGCGGTACTTCCGGTTGGCTATTACGACGGTTATGACCGCGGCCTGTCGAACCTGGCCTATGTTCTTATAAAAGGAAAACGAGCGCCGATCAGAGGCCGGATTTGTATGAATCTGATGATGGTCGATATCACCGATATTAATGGAATCAAACTCGAAGAACCGGTTACGTTGCTTGGCCGCGAAAATCAGGAAAAGATTTCGGCGGACCAGATGGCGCTATGGGCAAATACAGTCAATTATGAAATAGTCAGCCGCATAAACGAAGGCATCACGAGAATTATCAAATAATCCCAATCGACAATATCGGCATATGTTATTGGCGATACAACATTTTGTATCCACCAGCTGATAAGCTACATCATATGCAATTTGTTAACGCATTTATTGCAGCTACTCGTGATATTTTTCACTTGACAAGTAATCTGCGCGAAGATAATTTATCACTTGTGAATAGATTCACATACTCGGAATAGAACGACATATCCGACTTACTTTGCGGGATATTCGGCTCCGAGGCGAGGATAAAAGTGATGGCGGGCAATTGCAAAAGGAAAATATCCGGTTCGACGATACACCGCTTATCGATTTATTACCGAGTACTATCGATTCTCGAAAAGGAAAATTACGAAACGGTATCATCGAAAGAACTGGCCCGACGAGAGAAATTGACGCCGGCTCAAGTTCGGAAAGACTTATCGTTTTTCGGCTCTTTCGGTACTCGCGGACTTGGTTATCCAGTCTCCGAGTTGAAAGACCGCATCGCACGGATTCTAGGGTTGAATAAAATCTGGAATGTGGCGCTGATCGGTGTCGGCAATATCGGTTCAGCACTTGTCGGTTATAAAGAATTTCAGAGACAGAATTTCAATATTAAAGTGATTTTCGACAATGATCAGCGTAAAATCGGCTCCAATCACAAAGGCATTACTGTCTCCGATATTAAAAACCTCGAAAGTGATTTGAAGGCCAATAATATAGAAATAGTCATTGTTGCCGTTCCGGCGACAGTGGCGCAGTATATTATCGATAATGTCGTCCGTGCCGGTATCAAAGGGATTCTAAATTTCGCTCCGGTCAATTTGAAAGTGCCCGGCGACGTGTTTCTGCGTAACGAAAATATGTCGATGGAATTGGAGTATCTTTCGTTCGCATTGAGGAATTTTCAAGATATTCCGGGAACGGATGGAAAGGGAATTTCGTAGGAGATAAAAAAAGCTGCTTCAGGGATGAAGTAGTATTACCTCTCTATGGTTTCATCTTGGAGTTGCAGCTGGAAGCGACGCCCGCATGGACGGCGGGCGTCGATTTTTTGTAGGTCCGAAGAAGATACACTTGACAATAAAAGCAACGCATCATAACCTTGCGCGTATAATTTGTAATACTAATCAGGAGAGCGAAATGAAAATAAGGCCTTCATCAGTTCTGATTTTACTCCTTGTGATTATTTTTTCCGCGCGATCGGCGTTGTGCGATAGTCTGCATGTTTATCTTGAAGAGGCGGGCAAGGCTTTTGCCCGAGATGATTTTCCCGCGGCCCTGCAACATTATCATGACGTTCTCAGGTTCGATTCGCTTAATCTGAATGCCATAAGAAATCTCGGTGTTTTATATTCGCTGAAAAAAGACCACCAAAAATCGTTGGAATATCTTTTAAAGGCGGAGCAACTGGATTCGAGCGATGCCGGAATATATAATAGTCTTGGCGTCACGTACACGAATCTCGGTGATACGACCAATGCCCTGAAAAACTACCATCGGGCGGTGACGATAAATCCGGATAAAATGGAATATGTAAGAAATCTGGGATCACTTTTAATTGCTGAAGGAAATTTGAATGAGGCGCAATCGATGATTATCAAGGCGCTCGCCAATGACACCGCGGACGCCGAAGCGTATTATATGCTTGGCAAAATTACGATAGCAAAAAAGGATTACCAGGGTGCCGAAGAATACCTGGAGAAGACGGTGGATTTGAAACCATGGGAACTGAAATATCTCTTTTTGCAGGCCTTCGTAAAAGAAAAGCTGAAAAAAATCGATGAGGCGGAGGCTATCTATAAAAGAATACTTACTCTCCAGCCGGCTCATTTCGACGCTCGTGAACGGCTGGGTGTTCTATATATTCTGATGGAGAGATATGCTGACGCTCTGCTGCAATTCGAGGAGGCGGCTAAATTACGGCCGAAAGATTTGAATGTCCAGATGCTGCTGGGTGCGGCCTATTATTTTAATGCCAAACCGGATGAATCGCGGGAGATTTATGAGTCGCTGAAAGTGAAGGATTCGGCATTGGCCGAGAAGATGATTGGGCTGATAAAAGCCGGCGTCGATGAGCGCCTTTCCGAAATGGACAGCACCGGGAGTAAGGAATAATAAGCGAAAATCAGCCGTAATTTTTTATAATCCGAGCTATAAATAAGGCTGCAAAGGCCGAAATTATCGGGATAATCGGGAAATGAAAACGACCGTCGGCAAAGAACACAAAATGCACGATTGTCCAGAAAAGTATTGTTGACCAGAAAAGAAATCCGCCCGGATTTCTTAATCTCCTGTCACGAGCATATATAAAAAATAGTCCCATAAAGCTGAAAAGCAAAATCAGGATGTAGTACGATTCGGTTATAAATGCTGAAAGCACATAGATATCGAATCGGTTTTCGTCAGCGGCTTTGACAAGTTCATAGCCGAGGCCTTCCATATCAACCGCATAAAAATACATGACTTTCAGTATCCCCCGTATGAAAAAGGCAACCGGGTCAGATTTTATATATTGCCAGCCGCGAGACCACCCGATACTATCGATATAAATCTCCTGTGTCGGATCGCCGATCGAAAATTCATCGGTAACCGGCTGATTCCAGCCCATGCCCGAGCCGGGTTGATTGCCGATGAGAAAATTGATCCCGGAATTAGTCGAGATAGTAAAACTGCCTTTAAGAAAATAATTTCGCATCATCCAGGGCGTAATGACAATCAGGAAACCGATTATAATAATTGCACTGCTTTTTGCTGTTGTTAATATGTCGCGTTTTTTGAAGTACAAAAATATTATATAAATAATCGGATAAACCAGAACCAGCGGTCGTGTCAACGCCGCCAGACCGAGGAGTAGCCCGCCTGTAAACAAAAAGTGCCATCCGATTTTAGTCCTGCCTGAGGCAAATATAATCAGATAAATCGATGCCAGAAAAATCGCCGTAAATAGCGGTTCAGTGGTGAGAAGATTGACAAAAAGAATCTGGCTGGGGAAAAAAGTGAGTATTATTACGCTCCATCGGGCAATTTGTTCATTCCATATTTTTCGCACAATCAGATAACTGAGGACGATTATTGCCAGACTGAATACAATATTGGCGGCCACACCCAGTTGCGGATGATGGCCAAAAATTAAATATAAGCGCGAGAGAAAAAACGGAAAGCCTGGTGGACGATACGCTGTCGGGATTCCGTCAATGGAATAGGCGCCGTTACTCGCCCATAACCATCCCAGTTCATCGTAGGTCTGATAATCAATCCATAGATGAAAATCCAAAAGCAAAACCGTCAACACTCTCAGCACCACGGCAATCAAAAGAAATAATTTAAGAAATTCGGATTCTGATAGATTTGAAATATGCTTATCCAGGGGGAAAAACAACCTTATGATATATTTTCGGAAAACCAGATATAAGCCGACAACGGCTAAAGTAACGAGACATAATCTTAACTGTAAAAGCGAGTGCGGAACCACCGAACCGTCCCGGCTGAGAAAAAGAAAATAGCCCTCGATTGCCTTGAAGCCAAATAGAGCCAGTCCGCCGATGATTATTAATATCAGACCGGAGATCATTCGGATTATTCTCATTTCTAAACTTAGTTATTTACAACCTGAAATCCAATTGGAAAAGCAATGATCAATGTCATCCATTTGTCAATCTGAATTCAAATGCGCAATCTACATATTGTTATTCATACTTGCATTATCGGGGCTTTATGTATATATTTAAGTTGTTGAAAGACAAGCGAATAATTTTGACCGACGAAATATGCGGACGGCATGATTATCGCTATATATGCGATCGGATTATTATATCCGCAGATACTATGATGAGTAAAATACGCTACATTATTTTCTTTCTAATCCTGTTTGGATTTTCATCCATTTGTGCCGCTGGTGAAATCGCACCCGGCCTGATAACAAAAATGTCAAAGGCCAGGCCTGATGAAAAAATTAATGTATTGATTTCCCCGATCCAGCCGCCATCAATAAGCCTCAAAACAAGATTATCTCGAAGTTACAAAACACGGGCTGAAAGACACATCGTCGGAATTACCAGTCTGAAAAACAATGCCGAAATTTCTCAAGGCGGGTTGATAAATTATCTTCGAGAAATGGAGTCTCGAGGATTGGTTTCGAATATAAAAAATCACTGGATTATCGATGTCATCTCCGCCGATATATCTGTCTCGGAAATCGAAAATATCGTCCGAAGAAACGATGTTGAGCGGATTTTTGTGCTTCCGGAAATCAAGGCGATTGCTCCGGTCGAGAGCGGGACTGAATTTGAAACCGAATCAAGAAGCAGGATCGAAACCAATCTTACCGTCGTCGGTGCCGATTCGGCCTGGGCGCTGGGCTATGACGGGACCGGTCGAATAATCTGTTCGTTCGATACCGGTATCGATAGCGATCATGTAGCGCTTTATAAAAGCTGGAAAGGTCTTGACGGTGATTCGGCAGCAGCCTGGTATGATCCCATTGATCGGAAAACCTATCCCCACGTTTTTGCACCATATCAGGTCGGCAGTGATTATGTCGTGCACGGCACGCACACGATGGGAATTATGGTCGGCTACGACAGTACAGACGACCATTATTATGGTGTTGCGCCCGGCGCCCGATGGATTTCGGCGGCGACCATAAATCTCTGGGGAGCTTCGATAATCGACGCCTTTGAGTGGGCGGCCGATCCGGATGGTGACCCCAATAGTCTTGATGATGTCCCGGATGTCATAAATCACAGCTGGGGGGTGAGCAATACCGAGATAGGCTGCGATGATTATTTCTGGCAGATGATCGACAATACCGAAGCTTTGGGGATTGTCAATATTTTCGCCGCCGGAAACGCGGGCAGCGCCGCACAGACAATCGACAATCCGGCCAATCGCGCCAATGATACGCTGGATTGTTTTGCCGTCGGGTCGTTCGATTATAGAGACAGCACCATATCCTCGTTTTCCTCGCGCGGCCCTTCCGATTGCGATGCTTCGTCTATAAAACCGAATGTCGCTGCCCCGGGTGAGGCTATCCACTCATCGGTTCCATACGGTTATGACTTCAAGAGCGGGACCTCAATGGCGGCGCCTCATGTTTCCGGAGCGGTAGCGATTCTTCGTCAGTACGCTCCCGATGCCACCGCCGACGAAATTAAAGAAGCTCTTCTGGCCAGTTGCAGGAGTTTTCCCGGCTGGGGAGCGCTTCCCAATAACGATTTCGGC
>CAYVMO010000052.1:0-13056 GCA_964452645.1 uncultured Ignavibacteriaceae bacterium | reverse complement strand
ACACGATTCCTATTATAACCAAAAATATCGGAGGCACGAAAACCCAGAAATATGTCCAGAAACTCATATCAGTCCCGATTTATCCTGAGATGCGGTATTATTATTTTCTCTGTCCGAATCCTCGTTTTCAATAGGCGGGTTGACCCACTCTTCTTTGTAAAAGATGGGTCTCTCATCACCGATAGCAAAACCGTCTCTGTTTTTCTTGATGACGGCAAATGCGTACGCCTGACCCGTCGCGATAATCGAAAGAATATAACCCCAGATTGTCAAAAATATCAAGACCAATGAAATTGCCATAATATATGACGCCATACCGCTATAATCCGTCTGTGAAAACAGCTTGCCGATATCAAAACCGAATTTAATCCCCGGGAAAATGTTCGTCGTAAATCCAACCAATTCGCTTTTATACGGAAGATGCGCCGCTCCGGCGGCCAGAATCGAATTTATTTTCTCGCCGCCGCCAAGTCGCGCCGAAATCTGAAGAAACTGTATTGCTCGAAATGCAAAATAAGCGAAAACGAACCCGCACACTTTTGCGGCTATTAATGAATAAACCGTATAAATAATCCATTTAACCGGCCGTCTGATAATCGTTGAAAAGGTATCCAGAATCGAGTTAAATGTCTCCTCATTCCTATCGGCCGCCACCGCCGCCGGCATCACCAGAATACTCAAAATGAGGACAAAAACCGCCACAACCGTAAAGAGTGAAACGATAAAATTGGGGAAAAAGAAAAAAAGACTGTAAATGATTTCACCAAGATAAGGGATTCGTGCGATCAAACCGACAATAAATGCCAGCAATACGATAAAAGCTATAAACAGTATAATTGCCAGCCATGATAATATCAGCTGTTTTAATTTTCCCAGGCTGAACTTCAACGCCTGCCAGCATGAAAGAAATTGATTCCCTCTTATGGCCTCAAAATCGATAATAGCCACCGTCATAAACCCGATTGCGATTGAAATCAGCGCCAGTAATAATCCCGCCAGATAGACAATAATCGGATAAAATATATCTAACTGAAATATGGTCATCGGCACCAGCCCGAAAAGCATATAAACAGTCCCGGATTGTCCGGCATTGATTGAATCCGCCAGATAAATAAAAATACTGTGAAATAAAAAGGCTATAAACAGGCTGAGCGCCACGACAAATATCTTTTTTGCTTTCAGCGCTCCGGCAGGGACGGCTAAGATATCTTTATAATTGTAGTTAAAATTGATTTTCACATCGCCCAATTTCAGCAATCCCTGCACCCAAGTCAAGTCTTAAATTGCTTTAGAGAATTACCCCGGTCGCCGATAATAATCATAGCAAAGGGGGCGGGAAAGAAAAATGAAGTTACTCCGTGATTTATACCCGCATCCGGAAAAACGCCGATTTGGATTTATACTTGCTTCCCTTGCGATATTATTCTCCGCTTCAATTATATCCGGCGGAGTCTTTTTATGGCTGAATGACGGCTCGCTGCCGATTCTTTCTATGCTTATCATTTCGGAGTTAATTGCCCTGTTGCTGATGTCGTTTCCGATATTGATTATGGCCAACCGTCATGCCAGGCCGCGCGAGAGATTGAAAAGAAGTATAAAAAATTTTGGCGACGGTTACTTTCGTGATTTGATTGATCTGGATAAGGAAAAAATGTACTCGGATATTGCCGAATCGATTAATGAAGCCGGCCTGAAATTGACCGATAAAATGCAGTCGATTCTTGCCCATATCAGACATCTGTCAGCCGTCGAGGAAGAACTCTCAGCCTGTCTGAAAGCTGACAGCTACCGCGATTCGCATACGCAAGCCTTAATCTGTCAGCTTAGAATTTGCACCAGTCGTCTGTGTAACGACCTGAACGAATTCTCGCTCGAAAATTCTAACCGGCTAATATCAGAGAATAATAAAACAAAATCGGCTCAATCCGCAATTTCGGCGTAAACCAGTCCCCCTCTTTTGCCGCAGACAAAGATTTTATTCCCCACCCGCTGAATATCCAGCAAATCATAAACTGCGCCGCTCGGCTCGGGAATCCAGTCATATCCCGAATCATCAGTGTACAGAATTTCCCCCATCGACCCGATAATATAGGCGCGACGCGGATCGAGCATTAGAATCCCTACATAACTTCCTATCTTATTAAGGATTGGCATCGATTTCCAGCTTTTCCCGGCATCATCCGACAACGCCAGAAAACCGCCCTTTCCGACCATTATTCCCGTCTTATCATTGATTGCCGCGGCCTGCGCATATCCCTGTGAAGGAATTTTCGCTGCGTGCCAGGTGGCGCCACTATCGCCACTTGTATAAACGAATTCCAGGCCGGTGATAACTAGTAGATTATTTTCGTTTTTTGATATTGAATAAAATCTTTTCCCATTTATTTTTAGCGGCCGCCATGTTAAACCTCCATCGATCGTTTTATAGGCGATGCCGGGCGTTCCGCCTCCTTTTTCGTAATCGATCCCGACAATTATTCCGTTCAGACTATCGAGAAAGATTAAATCGGTAAAATTATATGTCACTGGCATGCTGTCAAGGGTCCAGTTTGCACCGGAATCATTCGTCCTCAGAATTACGCCCTTGTCTCCATAGGCGATACCGTCTTTACCGTTATTATGAAAATAAATCCCCTGGAGCGGCTTATCTAAAGGAGTTTCTTCGAAAACCCACCCGGTGTCGGTTGATTGCAGATGAAATATCGAACCGCGTCTCGAAACCACATAACCGTTTTTATCATCGAGAAAGTGCACTCCCGAAAGGTCATCGGAGATACTGACCGGAATAATATGCCAGTCGGCGGCCAAAGCCGGTCGGCAGATCAGAAAAATAAAAATTGCATAAAATAATCGCAAAATCATCGCGCCTCCTGGATCGTTCGTATATGCCTATTTATTGTTGATAATAGACAAATTTTATAATAGCTTATATGAAATTTAACGAGATTTATTATTTATGTCAACCGCACGATCATGAAACACGTAATTGAACTGATTGATATTTCGCTGACCAATAAAGCCGGTGTAAAAATAATCGATGGTTTTGATTTTTCCCTTCAATCGGGTAAAACGGCTTTGATAAGCGGTCCGCCAAGTATCAAAAAAACTTCTCTGGTCGAGTTGCTCATCGGCAGCTATGCACCCGACTCGGGTGTTATCCTTCTTTTTGAAAAAAAGTTGAATGCCAAAAGGGATCGAGATGTGGCGCGCATCAGAAGAAAAATCGGCGGCGCCGGGGGAATTTTCAATCTTATATCTTATCAATCGCTTTATGAAAACATTGACTATCCGCTGATTTTGAAATCCGAAAGCGGTTCATCGAGAAAAAGGAAAGTGCTGCGAATTCTCGCCGATTACGGTCTGCTCGGCAAGAAAGGTGAGAAGCCCGGCAATCTTTCACGCGGAGAAAAAATCCTCGCCTTATTGGCGCGGGCGACCATCGCCGATCAGCCATTATTGTTAATAGATGAACCGATGGCCGGGCTCGATTCCGTTATGGCTTCAAAAGTGACGGATATTCTTAAAGGTCTTTCGATCGCCGGTCATAGTATGTTAATTCTGACGACCGATGGTTCGGCTCTTAGGCTACCGGACGCCCGGGAATACGTGTTTGAGAACGGTCACCTAAAATGAGAAAACTGCTTTATTTAATCCATAGATTTTTTATACATTTGTATAAAAGACCGCTTCCGGCGATTGCCTCGCTCCTGTCGATGCTTCTGCTTTTTCTTATGTTTGATCTGGTCTGGATTTCGTCATTGTCGGTAGACAGGTATTATAATCAGGTTCTCGCCGGAGTCGATATGGAAATATTTCTGGAAGATGGCCTGCCCGATTCGATGCTGACGCTGATTACCGATGCCTTAAAAGATCTTGAAGGTATCGAGTCGTTCGAGTTTGTCTCCAAAGACGATGCCCGCGCCAAATTGCATGCGTTGATGGGCATGGACCTTCTGGAAGGTTTGGATGAAAATCCGCTGCCCAAATCGATTTTAATAACTTTTGACCGGCATTTTATAACAAGCAAATATCTTAATAATACCGAGGCTAACCTCCGCAAATTTCAGGGTGTTTCGGAGATTTTTTATCCCCGCTTCTGGCTTGAAAAAGCCGAATCCAATCGATTGCTCGTTTCTCGAAGCGTATTGGTTATCGGCATCGTTATTTTTCTGACGGCCGTACTGAATCTTCTTTATTCGGTCAGACTGTCGGTGAAAACTTATGATGAAGAACTTCGCCAGCATCGGCTGCTCGGTGCCGGAAAAACATTTCTATCGATACCGTTTATTTTCGAGGGAATATTTTATTCTCTGACCGCCTTTGTCGTCGGCGGGTTGATTATATTTTACGTCGTTAACAATTTTACGATAAGGAACTTCGAAGTGGTCCTGCCCTCGCAGATGGACATTATCAGCTCCTGCCTCGCCGCGCTGCTGGTTGGCACTATCGGCGGTTATATCGGAGTCAGGCGATCACTATGAAAATAATAAGGTCTTATAATCGCCGATTTATTTTACCGGTTCTTTCGGCGGCACTACTTATGCTGTCTATTCCGGTTACGGCAAGTGATATTGTCGAGCAGAAGGGCGAACTTGAAAAAATCAAAAATGAAATCGAAAGCTCCTCAAAAAAGCTCGACTCGTTAAAAGGCGCCGAGCAGAAAATCCTGAAAGATGTTTCCAATTATGAGCAGAAAGCATCGATGGGTAAAACTGTTATCAGCCGCCTTAACAATCAGTTGTCCTCGTTGAGAAAAGATATCGGAGAATCGAAATCGCAGCTCGACAGGTCAACTGAGGAATATAATTCTCGGCGCAACCGTTTCCTGAACAATCTGAAATACTACTATTACGGAACCAGATCCGGTGACGCCGATTTAAATGGCGCCATCAAAAAGGAAAAAGATGCTTTCGAAAAACTGATTTATCTCAAGTCTCTGGCCCGATATGATAAGGGAGATGTCTTCAAGTCGAAAGAATACGTGGCGGCCGCCGATGAGGAATACGCCGGGCTCGTCGACCAGGAAAAATCAGTCAGCAATGTCCGTGATAAAAAGAGGACAGAATATACTATCGTGACGGCTCAAAAAGAAACTCGCGAAAAAGAGCTTTCCAAACTGCGGCGGAAAAAAGAAAGTGAGGCTGATAAGCTGATAACACTTTCCGCCGCCGCACAACAAATGGAAGATTTGATTGCGCGTCTCGAAAATGCCCGATTAGCCAGAGAAAACACCGAAGGGCAGGTCGATTTTAATTTTAATACCGGGAATTTCGCATCATATAAAGGCGGTTTGCTGGCGCCTGTGAAAGGTGAGATTCTTCGCAGCTTCGGATGGAAAACCGATCCGGTGACGAAGCTGAAATCTTATTCGCCCGGCATTGAGATTAAGGGGAATAAATATGCATCGGTCGTCGCCATCGCCGACGGTGTCATAACATACATCGGAAACCTGAGAGGTTACGGCAATTTCGTCATTGTCGAGCATGAAGACGGCTTCTTTTCCACCTACGCCGGACTTGACAATCTCAAAGTCGTTCAGAATCAACTTGTCGGCCGGGGAAGAATTCTGGGGCAAACTCCGACCGGAACAGTCAAATTCGAACTGCGGCAGGGTCGCACGGCGCTCGATCCGATTTTGTGGGTGAAAATTGACTCCTTTAAATAATATCTGCGGGCAGGATATCGCCAAACGAATTATCCGCAATTCTTATAATAAGAACATGCTGGCCTCGACTTACCTCTTTTACGGAAGTGATGGACTCGGTAAATGGTTAACGGCAATCGGCGTGGCGGCCCTGGCCAACTGCGAACAGCCGCTCACCGACGATACCGGCCGAGTCGTCGACGCTTGCGGCCAATGCCGCAATTGCCGCCAGATCCTTAATCTGGGCTTTCCCGAGTTACTTATCGCCGTCCCGATTCCACCCCATAAGACCGAATCCGAAGCCAACGAATTAACTCTTGAATACTTTGAGCAAAAAAGACAGGAACCGTATCGAATAATCACCTCGAATCGCCAGCTTTCTATCCCGATTGATGTCGCTCGGGCGATAAAAAGAAAAACGGCCATCAAGCCGCCCGAAAATATCACCCGCATTATTCTGTTTTATCAGATGGAGCGGATGTTGTTTTCCTCAGCCGACGCCCTTCTTAAACTAATCGAGGAACCGCCCCCGGAGACGATAATTATCCTGGCAACCCGCGATCCCGAGGAATTATTGCCCACCATCCAATCCCGCGCCCAGAAAATCGCCTTCAAACCGATTGCTGTTTCGGAAATTGCCGATTACCTGAATCGCAAATATGAAATCCCGGAAGAAAAGGCGGCCTTTTATGCCGGTCTTTCCGGCGGTTCCATCGGTCAGGCGTTGAATCTTGTCGACGAGGAAGATAAATCTTCGCTTCGGGAAACATCCTTTCTTATTTTCAAGGAAATATTCAAAAAAGATAATCCGTCGTCGGTGGCCATCGTCGATGAATTCATAAATCCCAACGACAGGGGAGAGGTCGAACTGATTTTATCTTTCTGGCAATCTTTTCTGGCCGATATAATTCTGGCCAGATTCGGTAAGAATTCCGCCGGTCTGGTTAATATCGATTTTAAAGCCGAAGTGGAGAAACTTTCAGCAAAAATATTAAATCCTGAAGATTTTTCCGACGCTGTAGAGAATATTAAACGGCTTTCGTTGTCGATTAGAAGGAATGTCCATATCCGCCCGGCCATGGCCGACTTTATTCTCGATCTGAAAACGCATATCCGTCAATCCACTTGACTCTTTACGCTTATTTCGTAATATATATAGCTTTAAGGAGAAAAAATGCCCGATTTATATTTGGTTGAATTTAAAGGAAATCGCCGGGAGCTTTTTTATAATACTTTTTATCATTCTTTAACTCTGGATGATTATGTTATTGTCCAGGCCGAACGGGGCGAGGATGCCGGTATTTTAACGTGCAAAGTTCAGAAGGAGTTGGATTTTTCCGATGTGGAAAAACCGCGCTCGATTTTAAGGCCGGCCAGCGCTGAGGACGAGAAAAATATAAAAGACAATCTGGTCGCCGAAGAGGCTTTGTGGGATAATGCCCGCAAGTTAATCGAAAAACACAAGCTTGAAATGAAACTGGTCGATATCGAGTATCAATTCGATCGCAACAAACTCACCTTCTTTTTTACCGCCGATCATCGCGTCGATTTCCGGGCTCTGGTTCGCGATCTGGCCGCGGAATATAAAACCAGAATCGAATTGCGACAGATTGGTGTCCGCGATGAAGCCAAGCGGCTCGATGGCTTCGGCATTTGCGGCCTGCGCCTTTGTTGCTCTTCGTTTCTGCAGAATTTCGAGCCTATTTCGACGCAGGATGCCCGTGTCCAGGGATTGTCGCTGAATCCCTCGAAAATATCCGGCAACTGCGGAAGACTCTTATGTTGTCTGAAATACGAAGTCAATTATTATGCTGAAGTCCGTAGTAAATATCCCGAAGTGGGCGATAAATATACTACCGAAAAAGGTGAGGGCATTGTCGAGCGGATCGATGTTTTTGAGGATTATATGATTATCAGACATGAATTCGGCGAAGAAGAAAAAATAAGCGGCAACGAATTAAGAAAGGACGAAAGAGAAAAATCACCGTTTTATATCGAAAGCCGGCAATCCCTTAGCAATAGCAATAACAATAGCAATAATAATAATTATAATGAAAACAATTCTGACCAGCGGGAGGATACAAATTGAGCAGGCCATTCTACATTACCACCCCGATTTATTA
The DNA here is from genome assembly GCA_964452645.1 of uncultured Ignavibacteriaceae bacterium. Lineage (GTDB taxonomy): Bacteria > Zixibacteria > MSB-5A5 > GN15 > PGXB01 > CAYXTW01. The sequence continues at coordinate 5,289 of CAYVMO010000052.1, read as the reverse complement.
CGTCAACGATCGGCCCCATATCGGACATTCATATACTACCATAGCCGCCGATTTGATGACCCGGTTTCATCGCCTGAACGGACGCGAAGTATTCTTTTTGACCGGCACCGATGAACACGGGACTAAAATCGCCGAAGCCGCTGCCGCGGCCGGTGTGCAACCTCAGGCCTTTTGCGATATTGTCGCCGAGCAGTTTAAACGGGCATGGGAAAATCTGTCGATTAAATATGATGATTTTATCCGGACTACCGACGAACGGCACATCAAGGCCTTCCGAAAACTGATGGCGCTTTTAAAAGACAAAAAAACCGAAACCGGCGAGGATATAATATATTCCGGAGAATATGAAGGATTGTACTGCAATGGCTGTGAAAAGTTTTTGACCGAAAGGGATCTTGTCGATGGTGTCTGTCCTGATCATAAGAAAAAACCGGAAATTCTCAAGGAAAAAAACTACTTTTTCCGCCTGAGCGCCTATTTGGATAAGATTCTCAGGCTGGTCGAAACCGGCCAATTGGTTATTCTCCCTGATGAACGTCGGCGTGAAGTCCTTGGATTATTCAAACAGGGACTGTCCGATTTTTCGATCTCCCGGGAAAAAGTCAAATGGGGTATACCTCTTCCTTTCGACGAATCGCAGAATGCTTATGTCTGGGTCGATGCTCTGACCAACTATATCACTGCTATCGGCTACGGCGTCGATGACAAAAAATTCAAAAAACTGTGGTTTGACTCCGAAGTCGTGCATTTTATGGCCAAGGAAATTCTAAAATTTCATTGCATTTTCTGGCCGGCCATTCTGATGGCCGCCGACCTGCCGCTACCGGATAAAATTTTTCTGCATGGCTTTTTTACCATTGACGGTGACAAGATTTCAAAAGCTCTGGGCAATATTATCGATCCCAACGACATGGTCGAGCAATTCGGCGCCGATGCCACCCGCTATCTTTTGCAAACGCAGTATCCGTTCGGCGTGGACGGTGACATTCAAAAATCGCGCTTTATTACAAAGTACAACAGCGACCTCGCCAACGACCTCGGTAATCTCGTCTCGCGGGTGGCCAGGATGATTGTCGCCAGTTTCGAAGGTGAATTACCGACCGCCGTCGATAAGCTCGACGATCTGGATGAGCTAATCGCCGCTTGCGAGCAACTGCCCGGGAAGGTCAACGACTTGCTGACTAATTTTACTATCAAGACCGCTATTGACGAGATTATGTCTCTGGTCGGTTCGACCAATCGTTTCTTTGATACCAATGCCCCCTGGAAATTGCTCAAGGATGGCGAAAAGGAAAAGGCCGGTGGTGTCCTTTATATCTGCGCCGAGGTTATTCGCATCGTCTCCGTACTGCTATATCCCCTGATGCCCAACAAGTCGTTGGAAATTCTTGGGATATTTGGTCTGGATAAAAAAGTTCTCTCGATGGACAATGCCCGGACGTTTTTCCACCTGAAGCCGGGCACGAAAATAAAAATAAAAGATTCGGTCTTTCCGCGCTTAAAAGAAAAAAAGAAAATCGAAACGAAAAAGGAAGCCGCCGAAAATCTGATTGATATAAACGAATTCGCCAGAGCCGAACTGGTCGTGGCCGAAGTGCTTGAAGCCGAGAAAGTTGAAGGTGCCGATAAATTATTAAAACTCCAGATCGACATCGGCAGCGAAAAACGACAAATCGTTGCCGGTATCGCGCAGCATTATACCCCCGAAAATATCGTCGGCAAAAAGATAATTGTCGTCAAAAATCTCAAACCGGCCGAAATTCGCGGTATTAAATCCAATGGAATGCTGCTGGCGGCAACAAAAAAGAAGGACCTCACCCTCCTGACACTTGACACAGATTTGCCGGTCGGCGCGAAAATCAGCTGATGATCGACTCCCACTGTCATCTGGATTTTAAGGAATTTAATAAAAACCGCGACGAAGTAATCCGAAATGCGATTTCGGCCGGTGTGCATACGATGATTAACATCGGAGCTGATCTGCCGACTTCGATTAAATCCGTCAAGCTGGCCGAAAAGTATGATTGTATTTTTGCCGCTGTCGGCGTGCATCCCCACGATGTCAAAACGTACAATGACGATGTCGAAAATGAACTCCTGCGCTTGATGGAGAATAAAAAAGTAAAAGCGATCGGTGAAATCGGCCTCGATTTTTTTCGCGATCTCTCGCCTCGTCAGATGCAGAAGGAAGTTTTTCGCCGACAGCTGGAATTGGCTGTCGCAAAAAAACTCCCGGTCGTAATTCATGCCCGCGAGGCCTATAAAGAAACGACCGAGATTGTTCGGGAGTATGCAAAAAACATAGTCGCTGGAGTCTTTCATTGTTTTCAGGGGGATGCAAAAAAGGCTTTCGGGATTATAGACTTCGGTTTTTCGATTTCGGTCGGGGGCAAAATTACCTATCCCAAAGATGAAATGGCCGCTATGGCCACCGAAATACCTCTGGATTATTTATTATTGGAAACCGACAGCCCCTACCTGACTCCGGTTCCGTTTCGCGGTAAATCTTCCAATCAGCCTGCATATGTCCGTTATGTTCGCGATAAACTGGCCGAACTGAAAAATATCTCGATCGATGAGGTCGAGAAAATCACCGATCGCAACACCCAAAAATTATTTCGACTGGTCGACATTTTCGAGGGTTAATGTGTCCGGCTCCAGACCGAAAAAACGCTTTTCCCAGAATTTTCTGGCCGATAAAAATATCGCCGCCAAAATCGTAAATTATCTCGACATAAAAAAATCCGACACCGTTTTAGAAATCGGAAGCGGCCGCGGGACACTGACTCAGATTATTGCCGAATCCGCCGGAAAAGTTTTCTCTTTTGAAATCGACATCAATCTGATCGGGCCTTTATTGAAGAAATTCGAAGATGATACCAATATAGAAATAGTCAACTCCGATTTTCTTAAAATAAACCCGTCCGATTATTGTCCGGGAAAATTCAAACTGATCGGCAATATTCCTTATGATATCACTTCGCCGCTTTTGGATTGGATGACAACCTATCGCGATAAATTCATGATTGCCGTCATCACCGTTCAAAAGGAAATGGCCGACCGCTTGTGCTCCGATTATGGAAGTAAAGATTGGGCGCCCGTATCGATTTTCACCCAGTGCTTTTTTAATATTAAAAGACTGCTTACAATATCCCCGAAGGCCTTTTATCCCCCGCCGAAAATTTATTCGACTGTCCTCTCTTTCACTCCCCGGGAGAAATACAAAATAGAAAACTGGCTGTTGTTCGAAAAAACCGTCCGCCTGGCCTTCAAACATCGCCGAAAGTATCTTCTTAATAATTTATCCGAAATCCCGGAACTCGATAAAAAGCGTTTGGAAGACATTCTGTCAAATATCGGTCTGGACAAGAAAATCCGGGCCGAGCAGTTGAGTATCGACGATTATATCCGCCTGTCAAAAAAAATTGAATCGATGAATATTTCTTGATATGATTCCAAAAAAAGCGTAAGTTCCGTCCAGAGGAACAATATGTCTGCACTATCGGTCAAAGTCGATTATGTGGCGGCTCTGAGAAGCATCAAAAAGCTGAAAGAGCCCGATCCCATTCAGGCGGCTGTGATTGCCGAACTGGCCGGAGCCGATAGTATTACCTGTCATCTTCGCGAGGACAGGCTTTATATCCGTGACCGGGATGTTTATATCCTGAAAGAGTTGGTCAAAACACGATTGACTCTTCAGATAGAACCGACCGATGACCTCATGGAACTGGCGCTTGAGGTCAAGCCCTGGCGCGTGACATTAATGCCGTTTATAGCAAAAAATCCGGTTTCAGAGAGCGGCATTGATCTTGAAAAACAAGCCGACCTGTATGCCGAATCAGCCGCATCGCTGCAAAATGCCGGCATCAATGTCTGCTATTTTTTAAATCCGGAACCTGAATTTATTAAAGCCGCCGCTCGTGCCAAAGTCAATGCGGTCGAGCTTAGTGCGCATGCGTACAGTACCCCCAGGACTGATGAAGACAGCGCCGCCGAACTCGAGACTTTGGATCAAGCTGCGCAGTTGGCCGCCAGGCTGGGGATGAGCGTTAATTGCGGCGGAGGATTGGATTATAAAAACATCTCGCCTTTGGTCGATTTGGATTGTTTCGAGGAATTCACGGTCGGCTACGCCATAACTTCACGCGCCGTACTGGTCGGTTACGAATTTGCCGTCAGGGAAATGGCCGAGCTCATTAAATAATTTCTCATGCCTGAAAATTCAGAAGAAAATTACGAAGTAGTCCAGCTTGAAGTCCCGTCCGGCATTTCAAAAGAGCGTCTCGATCGGTATGTAGGAAGGTTAAAAACTCTAAATATCACCCGCAGTCAGTTTCAAAAACTGGCCGAATCCCGACTGGTTACACTTAACGGCAAAGTGGTCAAACGTAATTTGATTTTAAATGGCGGCGAAAAAATAATTATAAAAATCCCTCCATTGCCTCCGATGGAAATCCAACCGCAGAATATCCCGCTCGATATACTTTTCGAGGATGACTATCTGCTGGTTGTCAACAAACCGGCGGGGATGGTGACTCATCCGGGCGCGGGAAATCGTGGCGGGACATTGGTCAATGCCTTATTGTACTATTCCAAAGAATTATCGTCGATACAGGGTTGGGATCGGCCCGGTATCGTGCATCGCCTCGATAAAAACACGAGCGGTTTGATTATTATTGCCAAAAAAGATAATATCCATCTCGCGCTTCAAAATCAGCTTAAAGAACACCGAATTAAAAAAATTTATTACACCCTTATTTGCGGACACATGAAAAAAGAGAAGGGTGTCATCGAGATGCCGGTCGGCCGCTCGCTTAAAGATCGTAAAAAGATGACCGTCACCAATGTCAAGGGGCGGGTTGCCGTGACCGAATACGAATTGATTAACCGCTTTATATTGTATGATCTTCTGAAAATTAGCATCAAAACCGGCCGCACGCATCAAATAAGAGTGCATTTCTCATTTCTGGGGCATCCGGTTTTCGGTGATTCGGAATACGGCGGACGGCTAAAATGGCACCGGGGTGTCTTTTCGGTCGATAAAAGAACGGCGCAAAAGGCGCTGGAACTGATGCCCCGCCAGGCCCTCCACGCCAAATCACTCGAATTCACCCACCCGATTTCGAATCAAACCATTACCGTCGACTCCGATTTACCTGAGGATTTCGCTTCCCTCCTCCAATTCCTCAAATCCGAAGAAAAGTAGGGTGGAACCCGGCTCCCGACATTTTAGTCGTAGGTCAGGAGTGAGGTTCCCCCATTTTAGTGGACAGTTTTATTAGCATATAA
>CAYVMO010000051.1:0-14056 GCA_964452645.1 uncultured Ignavibacteriaceae bacterium | reverse complement strand
CCTCAGACCCGCCGCCGGCAAATCTTCAGATTTGCCGGTTAAGAAATTAATATTCTATAAAACCTTTTTGCTTGAAATTATTGAACGTTTCATCAATAAAATTATGGTTTGATTTTATAACAGCCTGTATGTCATTCTCAGATATTACTTTTCTCTTATACTCAAAAAATGGCATCTTCCAACTGAAGTACAACTCCCAATCACACAAAGAGTGAATTCCGATTGATATAGCCGGATTAATACGTCCAATTATTAAGTAACACTTCAAATATCCAAAGAAAGATAATTCTACATAAAGAATATTATTATCCGTTATCCAGAAAGTAATATTATGGAAATTATCATAATCGTGTTTTTCCTTATTTCCTAACTGACCAAATTCTTGAATTGCATTACATAGGATTAGTTGTTCAACAATCTTATTAAAAAAAATTTCATTTCTTCCATTAAGCTTATTGATTTTAATAAAATGACGTTTAAACCTGCTAAAAACCGTTAGCTGATCTATTCCTAGTAGTCCTGCCACTTCAAATACAATTTTACAAACCAAGCCCGCTGTAGGAAGTATATCTAATCCTCGCAAAGATATAATTGATTTCTGCTTAGGATGCATAATTTTAGAGAATATATTTTTGCCAATTTCATAAATAGTTGTATCCTTACTTATCTTTGTTTCTTTTATTTGTTCGTCTGGATACTTTTTCTGTAGCTTTACAAGCTGATTATTAATGTATTTTTCTAAATCTTTTTTATCTGCTCTAAAATGATTCTCAGATAACTCATGTGGAACTACTATTGCCTCATTCCCTTTGAAATGAATACTATTGCCTGTTTCCCTATCCACTTTTTCAGCAAATCGATATGCATCTTCAGAACTTTTCAATCCATGTACCTTAAGAGCGGCAGCAAAAATTGAATTTTTCAAAATTTGAGATTCAACCGTTTCTCCCAAATATTTATTGCATTTTGCACAAGTAAGATATTCCGAATATAAGCCACCTAGTACTTTTGGAAAAATATGGGTTCTGCTCAATGGAGTTTCTTCTTCACACCATAAGCATCTTCCATAGTGTTCATTCTTTTTATCTTCTTGTGTCATTTCATCCTACGTCCTTTTTCGCCAAGTCTTACGACTTGGCGCGGCGGGTCTGAGGACCCGCCGATCACGGGGTATATTATCCACATACCCCCCACCTACACCATCCTCCCCAATAGCTCCGTCAACGGTTCAAAACTGACCGGCAAAAGAAGCAATATCAAAATCAAACCAAAAATCTTTTTCATACTCTCCCCTCACACATTGTATTATGGCATCTCTACTTTATCCGGCGCATCAAACCGACCACTTTACCGGCAATCGAAAACTCCGGTGATTTTTTATCGACCCAGATCGGCTTGAATGATTCATTCTCCGGCTGTAAGCGAATTTTACCCCGTTCTGGATAGTACCGCTTGACCGTCGCTTCCTCGCCGATAATCGCCACCACGATTTCACCGCTGTTGGCACTTTTCTGTTTTTTCACCAGAACATAATCACCGTCAAAAATCCCGGCTTCACGCATCGAGTCGCCCTCCACCCGAAGTGTAAACGTCTCCCCGGCCGGAAGAAAACTGGTGTCGATGGCAATCTCGCCCTCGACATTTTCAATGGCATCGATCGGCATACCGGCCGGCACAGCCCCGACCAGCGGCACTCTTTCCACCGGGCCGGAAAGACTGCGCACCAGCTCAATCCCCCGTGAAATAAGGCTTTGTCGGCGGATATACCCTTTTTTCATCAATGCCTCCAGATGCGCCCGCACGCCGTTGGTCGAACTGATGTCGAACTTCTCACCTATCTCCCTGATAGTCGGCGACTTACCCAGCTCGGTAATCATCTTCTCGATATACTTTAAGATTTCCCTCTGACGTCCGGTCAACGTTTCCCGAACCATAACACCTCCTGTGTTTTGACAATCTTAATTTTCTACAAACAAAATTACTGCACATTTGTTCAGATGTCAAGGATTTTTATCGATTAAAAACAGCAGAAACTTAATATGTGATTTAAAATAAGTGACATAAAAATCAAACCGCCATCACATTTTCTCCCGAAAAAATAATTGTAAATCTCAGGATTTTGATTATAATTCAAGTTTATATTTTTGAGGTATATGAAAAATGAAGATATTAATTGTAGGCTCGGGCGGTCGGGAACACACACTCGCCTGGAAACTTAAACAATCACGTCTGGTTAAAAAAATCTTTGTGGCTCCGGGCAATGCCGGAATCGATCTGATATCGCAAACGATTAACATCAAGGCCGATAATATCAATGGTTTGGCCGACTTTGCGTACAAAAACCATATCGATTTGACTGTCGTCGGGCCGGAAGTCCCTCTCTCTATGGGTATTGTTAACGAGTTTGAAAAAAGGAAACTACGTGTATTCGGGCCAACCAAAGAAGCGGCGGAAATCGAAAGTTCCAAGGCATTCGCCAAAGAATTTATGCGCAAATACCATATCCCGACCGCACCGTTTCAAGTTTTTAGCGATGCCGCCCAAGCCATTTCTTTCGTAAAAACGGCGCCGCTCCCTATCGTTATCAAGGCTGATGGGTTGGCGGCCGGAAAGGGTGCCATCGTCTCACAAACCCTCGAGGAAGCGATTGAAACCATCGAGAACATTTTGAACAGGAAAATCTTCGGCCAGGCAGGCGAAAAAATCGTTGTCGAAACCTTCCTTGAGGGTCAGGAATTATCGGTCATGGCATTTACCGACGGCAAAAGCATTAAGACCATGCTCCCGTCACAGGATCACAAACAGATTGGCGACGGTGATACCGGTCCCAATACCGGCGGCATGGGCGCCTATTGCCCGGTCGATTTTGTTGATGAATCCACCATGAAATTTATTGAGGAGCATATTCTTGAATCGGCTGTCTCCGGGATGGATAAGGAAGGCCGACCGTACAAGGGTGTTCTCTATGCCGGCTTGATGCTGACCGATTCCGGGCCGAAAGTGGTGGAGTTTAATTGTCGTTTCGGAGACCCGGAAACGCAGGCGGTGTTGCCGCTTTTAAAATCCGATTTGGCCGATATTTTCGTCGCCGTAATCGATAGTGATCTTTCGATTATAAATGACTTAAAATGGGATTCCGGCGCCGCGGCCTGTGTCGTGCTGGCATCGAAAGGATACCCCGGAAAAGCGGAGACCGGCAAACGAATTTTCGGTTTAAAAAACTATAGCAATAGAAATTGCCAGCTTTTCCATGCCGGGACCAAAAAAGAAGGTAAGCAGTGGATAACCGCCGGGGGGCGCGTTGTCGGGCTCACTTCGGTAGACAGCGACCTGCCCAAAGCATTGGCCAAGGCTTATGAAATTATCGACGGGATTAAATTCGACGGGATGGTTTACCGGACTGATATCGGCTTTAAGGCCAATATGAGAGTAAAAGCGGCTGGATATTAAGATATGTCAAAAGTACTTATTATAATCGGTTCCAAATCTGATGAACAATACGCCGAAGTGTGCCGTCAAGTACTTGATGAATTGTGCATTGACAATTATCTGGAGATTTCATCGGCGCACCGCCAACCCGATAGAACCGATGAGTTGGCTAAAACCGCAGAGATGTCCGGTTATGAGGTGATAATATGTATGGCCGGTATGGCGGCCGCGCTGCCTGGTGTTGTCGCCGCCAGAGCCGATCTGCCGGTTATCGGCGTCCCGTTACCGGCATCGCTGGATGGCATCGATGCGCTGTTGGCAATGGCGCAGATGCCTGCGGGCGTGCCGGTGGCAACGATGGGAATCGGCAAAGCGGGAGCAAAAAATGCCGCGATTTTTGCAGCGAGAATACTGGCGGGAAAACATCCGGAGATAAAAAAGAGCCTGGAGGAATATAAATCGAAATAAATAAAAATTTATCTATTTTCGGAAATATTTGTAAAAAAGATTAAAGAAAAGGAGTGTACTTATGTTTATTAGGAAGAAAATCGCACGTAGAAATATTTTATTCATTAGCGTCTGCCTTATAATCGGACTGGCGTTCGCCATCAATACGGCCTCGGCCGATACCGATAAAGCCAAAGAACGGTTCAATACCGGATTAAAACTGATGCAAGAGGGTAAAGACACACTGGCGGTAGCCGAATACAATATGGCCATCAAAGAAGACCCGGAATTTGTCGATGCCTATATAAATTTGGGCTCCATTTTTTTCAATCGGAACGACTACACGGAGGCCGAAAGTAATTTTAAAAAAGCGACAGAAATAGATCCCAAAAATCCGGATGCCTTCGCCAATCTGGGGCGAACCTATTATAAAGAGAAGAAATATATTGAAGCCGAAGAGACTTATAAAGCGGCTCTTTCCGCCAAAGCCGGATATTACGAAACCTATAAAGATTTGGGACTTCTTTACCACAGGCAAAAAAATTGGCCGGCCCTGGCTGAGAATATGATGAGATATACGGAAAAGGTACAGGATGACTATCTCAGCTACTATTTGCTTGGACTGGCATTGAAAAATCTTAAAAAATTCCCTGATGCAATTAAGGCCCTCAATAAATCAATCGAACTTAAACCCGACTATTTTAATTCTTACAGCACTCTAGGACAAATATATCAGAATCAAGATAAGAACCGTGAAGCCTACGAGGCGTTCAAGAAAGCGGTTGAAATCAAACCGGGCAGTTTCCGGGCGCACTACAACCTGGCGATATCGTATGAAACGTTATATCAGGACGACAGCGATAAGATTGATCAGGTTATAGCATACTGGAATAGATTCCTGAAAGAGGCAAAAAATAATCCCAAAGCCAAAGACCTGATTCCCGGAACCGAAAGCCATATTAAAGACTTAAAGGAATTAAAGGCCCATTACGAAGAGGAAAAGGCCAGCAAATTTTAAAGTCGGTTGATTTTTGGCCGGCCCTCGGGCCGGTTTTCGATGTTTTATATTCGGTACGTTGTAAATTCGGGTAATTCTTTGTTAGAGAAATTTAAATCCCCGATCGTTTGTATCAAATTCAGCCTTGTAATTAATGTTTTTTTATTCATTTTAAAGATGTTTGCCGGGATTTTCGGACGATCACAGGCGCTTATCGCCGACGCCCTGAACTCGCTCCTTGACATCGTTGCCAATATAGTTGTATGGTTCGGAATCAGAATCGCGAAAAAGCCGCCGGACAAAGATCATCCCTACGGACATGGAAATGCCGATAATCTGGCAGCGATTTTTGTCGCAGTCGTGCTTTTTATCACCGGCGCGTATATCGGGCGCGAATCGATTCATACAATAATCCACGGTGAATTCGGAAGACCGACATTTCTGGCGACCGCAGCGGCGGCCTTCACGATTATTGTCAAGGAAATTCTTTACTGGTATACATTAAAAATCGGCCGGGAATTCAAATCGCCGGCGGTGATTGCCAATGCTTACGATCATCGCTCCGATGTCGTTGTCTCTCTGGGGACGCTGGTCGGGATTGTCATCGCGCAGACGAAATATCCTATTCTGGATCCGGTTGCCGGCTTATGGGTCGCTTTCTTTATTTTAAAACAGGGCGTCAAAATCATCAGGGAGAATATTCAAACCCTGATGGTGGCCTCGCCCGGGGCCGGAGTCGAGAATGAAATCCGGAATTATATCGTCAATCTTGAAGGCGTCAGCGGCGTCAGATGGATTAAAGGGCGGCTTATCGGACCGAGTTATTATATCGATGTCGTCGTCGAAGTATGCGGCAATATTTCTGTAAAAGAGGGGCATGATATCGCCACACGCGTTAAAAGGGCGGTTACCAGGTCCTTTACTGACGTCATCGACGTTCTTGTTCATATCGAGCCGGATCTGGACCGATAGGTTGATCCGGTGCGACGATTACGCGATCCATAAAATGGATACTTGACAAACATTATGGCCATTATTTTATTTGATTGTCCGCTATCGCTGTCCGGTCCGTCATCGATTAGTGCGACGCGGTAATGAAAGCGAAGCTTTTGCGTTTATATAGACAAAGGGACTTAACGTATCCGTTATAAGCAGGAAGGTAGTCAAAATGTCCGATGAAGTAAAATCTATATCTTATTTTTATGCGACGGTTAAAAATAAACCGGGTGAAGGTCGAAAACTCCTGGAATTCCTCAGCGCCAATAGTGTAAATCTGTCCGCCTTTACCGCTTTTCCGGTCGACGAGGGGCGGTCGCAGCTTGATTTTTTCCCTGATGATCCGGGGCAGTTGCTCATCGCCGCCCGCGAAGCCGGTATTAAACTGGTCGGTCCCAAAAAAGCGTTTATTATTCAGGGGGACGATCAAGTCGGCGCTCTAATAGAATATTATCTCCGGCTGGCCGATGCCGGCATCAATGTTCATGCCGGTAATGGTGTCACTGACGGGGCCGGTCGCTTTGGATTTGTCTTGTGGGTCGAACCGAAGGATTACGGTAAGGCCGCCCAGGTCTTGGGTGTCAGCCCGTAATCCCTGATTTGTAGAAACTATTAAAAGTAAAAAAACCCGCCTTACGGGGCGGGTTTTATAATTTCGCGTAAATCTCAGTTAGAAATTAACGGCTTTTGACACTCAATTTTTTTATGAATAGCCCGAATTCGACAACCGTCGGGGCAGAAATCGAGGAACTCCCTCTTTTTTACTGAATAAGGCGATTAATCGCTGTTATCCTCTTTATGCTGCTCATGCGGTTCGGCGGACGCACCCGGTGACAGCAATTCCATACTGCTGTCGGCCCAATTTATAATGGCCTGAGCCTCTTCCCTGGAGGGCGCCGCGCTCCAGTGCATCAGCCGATAATCAAAAGGCGGCATCGCGTCTTCCTTTATCTCTTCCCTGATAGCCCGCAGATTTTCGACCTGGCTGGCGTGCCCCGTGAAAGGAAAACCGTTCGACATGTCAATATGCTTTTGCGCGTGCTTTATATCGTCGTCAATCATTTGCCTGATTCCGGGGATCTTATAGTACCAGGGAAAGTCGGTTCTATTCGTGTGACAATCAAAGCAGGCGCGTTTAAACAGAGGTTCCAGTTGGGTAAAACCGATATTAATTATAGCGTTGATTGAGTCGGGATTAACTACCGCCGAGTCAGCCATAGCGGTTTCTGCCGCTGCGGTATCATTGTGTTCCTCGCCACCATGACCGTAAAGGATGGCGGCCCATGCGATTATAATCGCCGGAATTATAAGCCTGATTATCCATCTGAATTTTCGAGAAACCGTCTCCATATTCTACCTCAATGTTTAAATTAAATTCATAAATAAAGATACGTCTTTTATAAACAGGTGCAAAGAAAATACTGCTCTCATCAGACATAAAATCCGGTATGCCCTGCCAACGAGTTTACAAGACCGCTTCGTATTATATTATAAATTAATAAAGCCATATCAGCGTGAGGAAAATCATGGGTGAAAGAATAAAAACACTGCATCCCGAGGGCAAAAAGGGCGTCAATATCGAAAGGGAGAAATACGAACAGATAAAAGCGGCCATCCTTGGCGCAATTGAAAACACCGGCCAAATATCGTATTCGAATATGAATAAATTTATCAAGGCGCAACTGCATAAATCATTTGACGGCAGTATTCCGTGGTATGTCGAGACAGTCAAGCTCGATCTCGAGGCGCGAGGCATAATCGAACGCATTCCGAATACATCGCCGCAAATGCTGGTCATCAAGTAGCGCGAGGATTGAATAAAGATTTCGTATTCACGCTTACCCTGACTCAAGTCATATGCGTCAGATCACAATTTCGCCGAGAATCGAAATCAGGATCAGACACAGCTTTGGGGACCGCCTGAGGACGCACACCAATCACAGTTCAGAATAAGATTTCACGCGGTAAGTTTTTCCCTGAGCCGGCCGGGTCGGCTTGGTCATATCATCGTTTTTAATCGGATCATCTTTAGTACGGATTGAATCGGCCATATCCGCATTTATGATTCCGGGGTCGTAGATCGGGCCGGGAGACGGCCAATCCTGCCAGTCATCGATCCAGAAGATTACTTCGTTTTCCCGGAGCTTGACAGAGAATTCCTGGCCGGTTCGACTACAACTATACGTAGCAATATATACTTCCCGCTCAGTATCCCAACAAACCTCGGAAACGAATTCCGGAATACATCCTCCGCATATAGGACAACGCATCGGAACGTACACAGGATCAATCGGGACGATATCTGCAGGGGGCGACGCGGGCATAGCAACCTCGGCCGATTCTCCGAGCATATGGACTTGAACACCGCATCCGGATAAGATCATCGGGATAAAGACAATCAGTATCAAATATTTCATAAATTGTTCTCCTGTTTAATATCCATTACTGCATTAATAGAGCAAATTATATACCATTATGGTAATACGTTCACAGGCAACAGGTTAAGCTTACACAAAAGACCGTCGCGCCCGAAAATGCGGCATAAAAATATTTTTAAAGCACAAAAAATGTTAAGATATTCGATAGTTCGGGAAAAAATCCGGCGATACTGATATTAGAATTGATGCGCTGAATTTCGATACGAGGAAACAGGCAATATCGTGACGAGTGAGAGGTTTATTGCCGTATTCCTTTATGGGAGAGTAGCTTACACGGAATTGGGTTCGTTTCGCATATTTTAACATCTTTTTTTTATTCCATTTCCTCATCACCCTTTTTACACATCATTTCAAGGGCCATCCTGTTGTGGAGCTTCTGGTTATGCATAAGCAAGCGGTAGCACCTTGTCAATTGGCGGTCGAGGCGCAATTCATAACGAAGAATCAGTTTGGAATAATAATCGTCCGGGATAGATTTGAAATTCTGATAGCCCGGTGTACGGATGGTGAAATTATCGTTAAGGCGGTCTTCAAGATGGGCGGTTTCGGCGCGGATGACGCGCTGTGAACGCCAGAGACAGTTGGCGATTTTGAAGACAAGTTGTTCCTGAAATCGGCCGACAGGACTGAATTCGTTGAACATGTCCACGACCAGGTTTTCATACTGCTCGCGGCTTTCGTTCAGTTTGGACGATTTGATGACAATGTCCCTAGAATAGAGGCCGTGTTTAGTGCTGTTTTGAGATGAAACGGCTTTGCCCGAATCGGTTTTTGGGCCGGTTGATTTTCGGGCATTTTCCTTGTTGCTCTTAATTTGTTTTTTTGATGCAGCCATATTTGTACCTCACCTTTTACATAAGGGGGGCTATTCGATTTAACTCCGAATTGGTAGGGAAAGTGTATTTATAGTTGGCGCACGGGGATTATTTCGCGCTTCGCGCGATTGTCAGGGATCGACGACCCGTTGAGCGCGCGGGGCCAGTAAAATTCCGGCAGGTCTGCCCTACGCTGGCTATCGGTCGTATCAGGGACCTGGTCGGCTATGCGGGTCCATGCTTCACAAAGAAGGTTTCCCGGTATCGGGCGCCAGAACGGCAGAATGTCCGGAACCGTCACTTTTCCGTCTCGCGCTCGTAGTATGCAACTAATCCAAGGCAAACGTCGTAGTCCATAATGATAATGTTTGTAGCTATCAAAGGAGTTCTATGTTAAAGACCACGCTTGTCTTGCTGCCACTGCTTGTGGGAGCAGTATCAATCAGGGCGCAGGAAAAATCCCAAATCGAAGTAACCAGACTGGCAGACCGGATTTATGAACTGAGTTACGATGGGGGCGGTTATACGGTCAAAGTAATAGCCTCGATCGGAGAGGACGGTATTTTGCTGGTTGACACCGGCCAACGGGAGCGAGCCGAAGACATTAAGGCCACCCTGATGACTCTGCGCAACGAAGCACCGCGGATAATAATCAACACGCATGTTCATGAGGAACATCTGGGCGCCAACCATATGTGGGGTAAAAAGCCTTTCATCATCGGCCATCGGATTTTGAGGTCGGCCATGCTGTCGGGCAGCTATTTGTTTAATGAATTTCCTGAAGAGGCTCTTCCGAATATCATGATTACCGACTCGACCATAATTCATTTCAACGGCGAAGATATAGTTATCTTTCCCGTGCCGGCGGCTCATACGGATCACGATCTGGTTGTCTGGTTTACAGGTTCGAAAGTCGCCTGTGTCGGAGCCGTCTGCAACGGCCATGATTTTCCATCGGTGGATTATATAACGGGCAATGTCATGAACTACCCAGCCGTCGCCAAAAGTGTGTTGGATTTCCTTCCTGAAGACGCGCTTATAGTACCGGGACATGGTGCTGATTGTTCAATGGAAGATTTCCGGTCGTTTTGCGATATGCTGGTTAAAACAACCGAAACTGTGGCACGATACGCAGCGGAAAGCATGGATGTAGAGGCCATGAAAGCCGCCAACATACTGGCTGACTGGAGTTCGTACGGCGGCAGCTACACATCGATTGACGCCTGGATCGAAACACTGGCCAAGGGCATCAGAGGCGAAAAAGTGAAGCAACGGGCATGGGAGCCGATGTACTACGCCATCAAGGAGAGGGGAGCAGATGCGGCTGTCGAATACTATTTCGAGCTCAAATCCAGTAGAGCGGACGATTACGGTTTCTTCGACAGTGACCTGGCCTTTATTGCCTATAAGTTATATATGAATAACCGAAAAGCCGAAAGCATACCCTTCTTTGAGCGTTACCTGATCGAACATCCCAACGGGCAATATAACGAATTCTCTTACGAACACCTCGGTTTTGCGTACGAATTCCTTGGGCATAAGGACTTGGCGCTTAAGAACTTTCGCCGGGCGCTCGAGCTCAAACCCGAAAATAAGGCAGCTGCGGCTAAGATTGCAGAGCTTGGCGGTTAGCCCGTTGAGCGAAAGAATCGTAGGTCAGGATCCCTGCCTGAGATATTGAGCATCAGCGAAATATCGAGGGGCCCGAAGGGATTTTATCCCGAGGGCGATCCTGACAATCGCGCGAAGCATGTTTCATGCGAAGCGCGAAAGAATAAATAAAAATTACTAAACTGCCGGTTTCGACCTTCCTTTATATTGGGGTGCGTCGCCATGAAAATCAATCTTCGTCGGGCTTATCGATATTCTCCCCGCCAAACGCCTCCTCCCGGTCGTCCTCCTCAATATAGATAACATGCTCGATCGCCGCTTTTTTGTCGGCATTCTGGAAATCGTTATAAACCTGCCGACCTATAAACTGCGCCCCGGTGCCGAACATGCTCTTATCGATAAAACGCTTCTTAATCACCCACCCGGCGAGAACGAATATTATTAGTAATATTCCCCCGGCGATGATGAATGAGATATATTCGTTAATGATATCCATATTAACAAGTACTCGTAGGGCAGGTCTCCCCGAGACCTGCCTTTGTAATACATGGCAGGAGTCGGCGACTCTGAGGTTCCCCCGATTTAGTGGACAGTTAAATAAGCATACACTCTTTCTTCTTCAAAGTCAACCGGGCTGGCATATCCAAGGGTGGAATGTCTCCGGATACGGTTATAAAATGTCTCTATCCAGGCGAAGATTTTAAGCTGTGCCTCGTCCCGGGTGCGGAACCTCTCAAAGGAAACGAATTCGTTTTTCGGATATGGGCATATTAATTTTCATTAATTAACCACCGAATGCGGAATTAACATTAAATTGGTGGGGAAAGTGTATGGTTGACGAGCGGATTTGCACGCCAATCACCGGGAAAATCGGAATTGGGGCAGACGAGGGCGTCTGCCGCCCACGAAAGACGGAGTAGGATAATGGGTCGAAACCTCCCTCGAAGACTCGGGACCTTCGGCAGGGTTTCGACCTACGTTGCTAAACAATCATCAATTGCCGCCCGAAAAGGCTCGATTTTGAAAGGAAGCCCAAAAAAGTAATCGGCGCCGGCGTTTATAACATCGATCTTAAATTTTTCTTCACTTGGCCATCCGGCCAAAGCGATTATAGGCTTATGATACAATTGCTTTAATTCAGCCGTAAGTTCGATCATTTTGTTTACTCTTGTCTCGCTGGGGTGATCATCAGATAAGTGCCAAAAAATATTGTTTAGCACTAATATGAATAAGTCGACATGTATCTTTTTGGCCAAATCCATTATATTATCAGCTTTCCAATCGCTTATAATCGATAGCTTCTCCCCCAAAACATCCGTGAGTAATTCTGATATAAAATCTATGAGAATTTTCTCAGAATCACCGATAAGCACCGTTTTAGATTCTGTTGTCGATTTTGGTTTTTTCATTTTCTTTCAAAATAATGCCAGGAACGCACTCCTGACCTACAGTGGCTAAATTCCATCCATACCATTTTTGCCTAATTCCCAAACGCTCTTTTTTAGTATCATAGGTTTGGGTGTATCATTATCTTCTTTTTTAGCCATTAATACATAAATCTCTCCTGTCTCATCATCCCTATATTCATCTATCAGTTCATTTGATATATCCTTGCCTATTTCCCAATATTCAATCCTATAATGGCTTATTTCCTCCTCACTATTATGTATTAGATTTTCTAGCGGCGCAAATGGATCAAGTATATGTACTTTGACTAAATCCTTATCTATTTTTTGAACCAATCCTTCGGATTTATTCTGCTCAAACCACTTTTTTGATACTATTCTTTTTTCGCCTTTGTGCAATTCCAGTTCTATTGTTTCACCGAAAAAATAATCCCAAATACCTACATAATATTTCATATAAAAATATCTCCTTTTGTGACTATTATAGATTCCCTGTATAGCATATAATAATGCGTTTTATTTAAATAGCAACAAAAAAATCCCCGATAAGACTATCGGGGATTCAGGTATTTTAAACCCGGCGGTGTTCTACTCTCCCACTCCCTCTCGAGAGCAGTACCATCGACGATGAAGGGCTTAACTTCTGTGTTCGGAATGGGAACAGGTGTGACCCCTTCTCTATAACCACCGAGAATATTTTTGTTGCTCTTTTTTGTCAGGAGCGCGCGGCTCCTGACCTACTTTGGCTATGTTTTATCGTAAGCAAGATATATATTTCTAATCTATCCTATACTTATCAATAATTTCGTCTTTAGTCAGCCCTTTTTTAAGATCTTTATATACAAGCTTAAGTTTTTCAGCAGCTTGCCTTCTTTCTGCATATTGTTCTGGACTCGGAATCATATCGTTAAGGAATAAAATACCATAATGCAATATATCTCGTGTTTCTGCGTCTTTTGTTACTTCCAATGCCTCCAGAAGAGAAAGAAGTATATTGCTCTTCTCCCAGGGAAGCTCGCCTTCAAAAGCATATATCGGAATGGCTTGTTCTATAAATTTTCCAAAATCTCTAACTATTTCATATGCTTTTTCTAAGGAGAGATTTTCCAATTCGTGATCATTCAGTCGCCTCATAATAACCCCAAATATAAAAATAATTAGTCGTCTGAAATACCTTATCCATTGCTTGACAAAAATAAATATTATATCTATCTACAAAAAAACACCAGCGAATTTTGTCATCCACTGGTGTTTCTTCATATTTAAAACCCGGCGGCGTTCTACTCTCCCACTCCCTCTCGAGAGCAGTACCATCGACGATGAAGGGCTTAACTTCTGTGTTCGGAATGGGAACAGGTGTGACTCCTCCTCCAAGGCCACCGAGAATATTTTTTGTTGCTCTTTTTTGTCAGGAGCACAGGGCTCCTGACCTACGGGAAAAGTACCCCACCCCAAGGGGTGGGCCACCAAAACAATTAGAGCAATAATTTATTCTCTAATATCGTAAACGTAATAATGCGGGCATCTTACATCAGGCCGCGAGGCTGCACCCTGAGTGAAACATTTGAAAAAATTTTTAATCGATCAAGTCGCACGGCTGATTAGTATCACTCGACTCAACATTTTACAATGCTTACATCTGTGACCTATCGACCTGGTGTTCTTCCAGGGGCCTTCAGATTACTTACGTAATGGGATACCTAATCTTGGAGTGAGCTTGGCGCTTATATGCCTTCAGCGCTTATCTCATCCCGACGCAGCTACCCTGCGGTGCCGCTGGCGCGACAACAGGTGCACTGGCGGTCGGTCCAACCCGGTCCTCTCGTACTAAGGTCAGCTTTCCTCAAGTATCCTGCGCTCGTATCAGATAGGGACCGAACTGTCTCACGACGTTCTAAACCCAGCTCACGTACCGCT
>CAYVMO010000050.1:0-14861 GCA_964452645.1 uncultured Ignavibacteriaceae bacterium | reverse complement strand
GCCCTGCTCACTGGAAACGGATATCCAGCCTTTGTGTTCGCGCACTATACCATGGGATATCGATAGACCGAGACCGGTCCCCTGCCCGACATCTTTGGTGGAGAAAAAGGGTGTAAATATTTGCGACAGGTTTTCCCCGGGAATCCCCATACCTTCATCAATTATTTCCAGACACAAATAATTCATCATTTCGTGCCCCAGATCGGCAGGGGGTCTGGCCTCTTCTTCCCTCATGACAATTTTAATTTCGCCTCCGTCCGGCATAGCATGTATAGCATTCATTATAAGGTTTGTCAAGACCTGTTGAATTTGTCCCGGATCGATATTTACCACAGGCAAATGTTCAGGCCGTATGATGCTGAATTTGGTACCCTTTCCTGACGCCATCGGTTTTAGCAAAGATAGAACTTTATCGGCCAGTTCGTTCATCATGCTCGGCTTTTTTTCGGGTCTTCTTATGCGGGCGAAATCTAAAAGTTGCCTTATAATTTTTGTCATTTTTTCGGATTGCTCGTCAATGATTTCGGCACATTCCAATATTTCATTGGCATTCAACTGCCCCAGTGAAACCATCTTAGCCCTACCCGAGACCACATTCAACGGTGTCCCGAGTTCGTGCGCCAAGCCAGATGCCAGTTTGCCCACCGTCGCCAGTCTCTCGGCATGATGAAGCTGCTCAAGAGCTTCCATCTTTTGAGAA
The DNA here is from genome assembly GCA_964452645.1 of uncultured Ignavibacteriaceae bacterium. Classification (GTDB taxonomy): domain Bacteria; phylum Zixibacteria; class MSB-5A5; order GN15; family PGXB01; genus CAYXTW01. Next base: position 14,161 of record CAYVMO010000050.1, on the reverse strand, counting down.
ATTTCTTCGTCCAGGCGTTCTCTGGATTTTCTTAGATTGGTCACCATATCGTTAAGACCCGCCGCCAGTCTTGACAATTCGTCATTCCGGTTTTTAACGGTTACGGTTCCGCTGAAAATGCCGTTACTTACGCGGGTGGTCAATTGCACCATATTTTTGACCGATTCGCCGACAATTTTAGCGCCCAGCCAGAGGACCAAAAGACTCCCCAGAAGAACCACGGCAACAAAGAGGATAATTTTTCTTGCAATCGTATTCTGTATGTACTGCTTCATCGGCGTCAGCGATTCGGCAATTTCGATGGCCGAGTATTCGGAATCCTCGATCAGAATCGGGAAATAAGCATACAAATATTCCTCGCTTTTCACATCCCAGGCTCTGTGAATAATTTCGTTACCGCTCCGGAGACTGTCTAATTCTTTTTCATTGACGTGCAGTTTCGAGCTATCCGGGGACAATTCTCCGATATCGACCATTCGAATACGGAGGAACGGTTCTGCCTTATTCACCCGTTTGATAATTTCGCCGATTTTTTCCTTTCCGCCACGTTCCAGAAATTCCGGCACCATCGCCAATAAAGCATTACCGACAATTCTGGCGTGTCTTTCCATATCGTTCTCGAAAAGTCCAATCTCCCGATCCACCACGAGGATGCTGTGGATTAATAATAGAATAGTCATAACCAGCATGACGGCGAATGTCAGTTTCAGGGCTAATTTCATTGACGGTCTCCTGCCAAAAAGCGCATTTGAATGTTAAATATTGCTCATATGTTATTCTATTGTCAATGCTTAATAATGATCCGCATTTTATTTGCCTTAAGGCGGAATTTGATTCCTTTTGCATCCCCAATTACTAAATGCCGATTAAAGGAGTCAGACGAGTATTGAGGCATATTGACACGTGTTGCATTATGCCCCAATCTATTGATTAGCGCCGCGGCATCGGCAAAACTCCGGTAGACGTATCTACCAATATAATACCTACGCGAAGATTCAATCATTCAATGATTTAATCGCTGAATTCCAATAATGAATTGACTATTCACCGAATGGGTACGCAGCTTGCATATCGGTTTTACGAATGTAACATAAAATCAAACAATGGCGATTCGAAATATATTTTCGAATGTACATCCATAAGGAGTTGATATGACTAAAAAAAATAAACGACCGAAAATATGGATTAACAGTCCGGCCGATGAGGCGGTCAGGCACCCCCGGATACTGATTGCCGAAGATGATGCCGAAATGCGTCGGCTTTTGACCTGGCGTTTGAGAAACGCAGGTTTTGAAACCGTCGAGTGTACCGATGGATGGCAATTACTCGACCACCTTGGTAATCCCGTTCTTTCGGGAGAGCCTGATGATTACGATTTGATTGTCTCCGACATCCGGATGCCGGGTGTAACCGGATTGGAAGTGCTCGAGGGAATTCATGAGGCCGAATGGTTCGTGCCCATGATACTTATCACGGCGTTTGGCAACGAGGACGTTCATCGTCGGGCCAGAGAACTTGGCGCCGCCGGAATGTTCGATAAACCGTTTGATATCGACAATCTCATCATGCGGATACGCCAGATTCTGGTCCTGGATTCCGATTCCGGCGATAATTGGTCGCCGAGGATGCCGATCAAGCCCCGTTTGCGAAATGTCCCTGTCGATGTTATATTCAGTCAAATGCCAAGCCTTGAATACATTGAAGATCGTATCCGGGAAGCCGCCTCGGTCTTCAATCCGATACGTGATAAAATACTTTACTTCCGGACGGTAATTGTCGGGCCGGATGAAAATGGTTCGGGTAGGTATCATATTCAGGTTATGGTGACTTTAAGCAACAAAGTATTTGTCGTCCGCTCGAACTTAAAGAGAATGGCCGATGAGTCAGATTTGTATGCGACAATTCCGACGGCGTTTGAGGTCACTCTGGTTAAGATTCAAAAATTTCTTGAGGGACAGAAAAATAGCGCTGAATAGAGTTAATACTATCCGCCATTTACAAAATAAATATGGATGGACGATTTGACGCCAAAAAAAATCGGTTTTTTAGGGGCTGTCGCAATAGGTATTGGCGGGATGGTGGGGGGAGGCATTTTTGCCGTTTTAGGATTGTCTGCGCAACTGTCCGGGGGAGGGGCCCCGATTTCTTTCGCCATTGCCGGTTTGATATCGCTCCTTACCGCGTATTCCTATTCCCGGCTGTCAGTATCTATGCCGAGCCAGGGAGGGACGGTGACCTTTCTGGATCGTGCTTTCAAGCCCGGATTAATAGTCGGCGGGCTTAACATTCTCCTGTGGTTTTCTTATATAATAATGCTGTCTTTATATTCTTACGCTTTCGGCAGTTATGGTTCTACCTTTGGACCTGAGAGTTTCGAACCGATTTTAAAACATATCCTGATATGTGCCAGTATTATTCTCATTGCCGGCTTGAATATGCTGAGTGCTGATATTATAGGTCGTGCTGAAATCTGGATAGTCGGATTGAAAGTTACAATACTGATGATCTTTATCGTCTTCGGATTATCCGGAATTAATGCGGAGCAGGTTTCCCCGGCGTCATGGTCACCTCCTTTGCAATTGATTGCGGGAGGAATGATAATATTTTTGGCTTATGAAGGCTTTGAATTAATCGCCAATACCGCCCATGACATAAGAAATCCGGGAAAAAACCTGCCGCGGGCATTTTTTTCAGCGGTCATTTTTGTAATACTGCTGTACATCCTTATCGCGGTTGTGGCGGTCGGCAACCTGCCGGTGAGCAAAATCGTTGGAGCCAAAGATTATGCCCTGGCGGAGGCGGCCAGACCGTTTCTGGGTCATTTCGGTTTTATGCTAATTGCATGTGCCGCTTTGCTTTCTACCGGGTCGGCCATAAACGCCACGATGTATGGTACCACGCGCTTGAGTTATATAATAGCCAGAGACGGCGAGCTTCCGGCCGTGCTGGAGAAAAAAGTCTGGAATCGTCCTCTTGAAGGGCTGATATTAAGTTCTTTAATGACATTGGTCATCGCCAATGTTTTTGATCTTTCAAGCATATCGACCATGGGCAGCGCCGGCTTTCTAATTATTTTCGCCGCGGTGAATGGAGCTAATGTGAAATTACACCGGACGACAAAAAGCAGAAGATCGATTTCTGTCCTTGGTTTGGTCGCTTGTGTTGGTGCCCTGGCGGTGCTGATATGGCAGACCGCAATATCATCGCCGGTCCGGTTGTTGATTTTGGTACTTATGACGGGATTGGCATTTATCGCCGAATGGATATACCGCAGGCTAAGCGGAAGGAAAATACGCTTGTCCGAACCGAAGTGAGGAAATTATTTACTGCAAGTATTGGCATATATTTAAAAACCGAGAAAAGGAATATTAAATTCGTAGGAATTATTAATATATATGTAGTAGCCGGACAATATTGGAAATAAAGTATTGGAAAGGATACGATATTTTGTATAAATTGGTTTTACTTCGCCACGGGGAGAGTGTCTGGAACCGCGATAATCGATTTACCGGCTGGACAGATGTTGACCTTTCGGAAAAAGGCATTATTGAAGCGAAGACAGCCGGAAATCTTCTAAAACAGGCCGGTTTTGATTTTAATCTGGCCTATACGTCTGTTCTTAAAAGAGCTATCAGGACGTTGTGGGTAGTTCTGGATTCGATGGATCTTATGTGGATTCCGTATTTTAAATCATGGCGGTTAAACGAGCGGCACTATGGTGCTCTACAGGGTTTGAATAAATCCGAAACGGCAGAACAATACGGGGACAAACAGGTCTTCATCTGGAGAAGGAGTTACAACGTCCGGCCGCCCGCTCTTGAATTATCCGACAAAAGACATCCGAGATTCGATCTTAAATACGGCGATCTGAATGAAAATGAGTTACCTGCGACCGAAAGTCTGAAAGATACGTATGAGAGATGCCTGCCCTTTTGGTACAATACTATTGCGCCGGCGATTGCGGCAGGCGGGCGAGTGCTCATTTCGGCCCACGGCAATAGCCTGAGAGCACTGGTCAAGTATCTGGATAATATTTCCGATAAGAATATTCCCGAATTAAACATCCCCACCGGAGTGCCGCTCGTCTACGAACTTGATGAGAATCTGCAGACGATTGGAAAGCACTATGTTCAGGAGACAGGTTCTGCATAGCAGACTGTGAGGTCGGTTGCACGGCCGCGATTGTCAAAAGGAAGATTGGGAAATTTGGAAAATCGGAGAAAATGATAAAATGGCAAAGACCGACATAATCTGTACAATCGGCCCGGCGTGCGATAAGGCCGGCATATTAAGACGATTAATTAAAGCCGGCATGAATGTTGCAAGATTTAATTTTTCTCACGGGACTCATGAGGATCACCGAAAACGGATTGAGATTCTCAGGAAACTGAGCGGAGAATCTGACGATAATATCAAAATACTTCAGGACCTTGAGGGTTTTAGAATAAGGATCGGCTCGTTCGCGAAGGCCCACGGTGGTGCTATAGAAATAAAAGAACGGCAGATTGTGACATTGGCCAATCATTCCGATCACTCTTCTCAAGCAATAATACCTCTGGATTACGGCGGCCCTTTGACCGCGATTAAGCCGGGCAACCACATATATATTGATGACGGCAATATCGCCCTTAAGGCCATCAAAGTATCTGAGGAAGCTGTACGGTGCCGGGTTATGACTTCGGGTATTATCAGAGAGTACAAAGGGGTCAATATCCCGAATGCCGATTTTCCGTTTGCCGCGCTTGGAGAAAAAGATCGATTTGATATTCAATTCGGCATTGATAATGATGTCGATTTCATGGCGCAATCTTTTGTAAGACGGGGTCAGGATATAATCGATATCAGGAATTATATTGCAAAGAGAAATTTTGATTGCCGATTGATTGCCAAAATCGAGAGCAAAGACGGCATCAAAAATCTCGATGAAATATTGGAAGTCTCCGATGGTATCATGATCGCCCGGGGCGACCTGGGTGTTTCCCTGCCCGTCTATAAAGTACCGATACTGCAGAAAATGATTATTAAAAAATGCAGACAGCGAAATAAAATCGTCATCACCGCCACGCAGATGCTGGAAAGTATGACAGAGAATCCAAGACCCACACGGGCCGAGGTCAGCGATGTGGCCAATGCCATTCTCGATGGTACCGGCTATGTTATGTTGTCGGGCGAAACCGCTATGGGCAAGTATCCGGCAGAGACAGTCAAAATGATGAAAAAAATCATCGATTTTACCGAGCGTTCAAAAATTTACAGGGATAATTCTCATGGAAGGAATTAGTCCAAATCGTAGAACCGGCATTTGATAAATATCACCGACTTTTTGCTACTTAAGAAGTTAATCCGTTAGAAAATAAAAATGCGGAGGAGGTAGGATTCGTCGGAGGGCTATTGCCCGGAGATCCTGAGGACGCCTCAAAGGCGGTCCGAAGGAAACCCACGTATCAACTGTTCTTTCTTTTCCCGCCGCCAGCCCTTTAATTCTTTTTCGCGCTTGCGGGCGTTCGACTCATTATCATATTTCTCGAAATAAACAAGTCTGACCGGCCGGTGTGACCTTGTATATTTGGCGCCCTTTCCGGCGTTATGTTTTTCAATCCTATTGAGAATATTTTTTGTTACCCCGGTGTAGTAAGAACCATTGTTACATTCAAGAATATATAGGTACCACATTGCAAAGATTATTTGATAGTAAACTGATCCTTCACTGCGTTCAGGATTTAAGAGTCTCTAAGTCGCTTCGCTCCAAGAGACTCTAAAAGCGGAGGAGGTAGGATTCGAACCCACGGTACCTCGCGGTACAACGGTTTTCAAGACCGCCGCTTTCGACCTCTCAGCCACTCCTCCGACAGATTCGTTATGCCGTGAATTAAGGCCGAAATAGAGCCACTGTCAAGAATATTATCGGCTGGATAATTTGTAATGATTCGTTAGTCAAAGCTTCAACTGCTTATTCGCCAGGTCTCGATAGAAATCTGATTTTTCCATAAGTTCGGAGTGGACGCCTTCATCGATTATTTGGCCCTTATCGAGGGCGATAATTCGGTCGGCATGCTGTATCGTGGATAAGCGATGCGCTATGATTATGGCCGTTCTGTCGTTAAGAATTGTCTTTAAGGATTCCTGAATAAGATATTCCGATTTTGAATCGAGCGCCGACGTCGCCTCATCGAGAATATATATGGCCGGATTCTTCAATATGGCCCGCGCCAGACATATTCGTTGTTTCTCACCGCCTGACAGCGTGACACCACGCTCGCCGATTTCGGTGTTGTATCCGTCGGGCAGAGAAGAGATAAAATCATGAATATTGGCATTCTCGGCCGCTTTAGCGACTTCGTCCGCTGTTGCTCCCGGCTTCGAGTAGGCGATGTTATTGAAAATCGTGGTTCGGAATAATTCCGGGTCCTGATTGACCAGACCTATATTACCTCTCAATGATTTTAGCGATAAATCTCGCAGGTCGATACCATCAAGTTTAATCGTTCCGGACTGCGGATCATAAAATCTCATTATCAGATTTATCAAAGTCGTTTTGCCTGAGCCCGACGTCCCAACAATGGCGATTTTTTCTTTTTCCTTTATGGTCAGATTAAAGTCATTAAGGACAAAATCATCGCCGTTATATGAGAAATTCAGATGCTCTATTTTTATCTGGCCTTTTATTTCGGATATATGGATCGGCTTCGATTTTTCCTTGATACCGGGCGGGATATCAAGATATTCGAATATGCGATCGACCGAAGCCATCGATGATTGTACTTCGATGTTAATCGTTGCCAGCCCCTGAATCGGCGAGTATAAATAGGTCAGCAGCATATAAAACGCCATCAGTGTCCCGAGTTTCATCGAGCCGCCGGCTATCAGATATGTCCCCCATGTTAAAATAACAATCGGCCCGCACATATTGACGAATTGTATGATATTTGAGGCCAGCGAGTTGGTGACGCCATGCCGGATGATATTTTTTGTCAAACCGCCCATGATTTTATCGACCCGATGACGTTCGTTTCTTTCCTGACCGTAAGCCTGAATCGTTTTAATCGAAATCAACGATTCCTGCACGCGCGCCGAAAGCGAGGCGATAATTTCCTGAATCCTTTTTGTAATCCAATAAAGTCTTTTGCCGAATTTGCCTGTCAACCATATTGTCAACGGCACCGGAATTATTGCAATTAATGTCAACAGCCAGTTGGTGAATAACAGATAGGCCAGAATAGCAATCAGCATGAATATATTGGTCAATGACATCAATAGGACGGTTGTCATCAGGTTTTGAATCATATTGACATCGGACAACATCCGGGACATAATTTCACCGACCTGATTTTTCTGATAGAATGAAAAGGAAAGTGTCTCCAAGTGTGCGAAAAGTTGCGAGCGAAAATCGGCGATGATGTGCGCACCGATATACGTTGCCAGGTAATCGCGAATCCATGAAAAAAGTATTTGCGCCAGATAGATGCCGATCAGAAAAAGGCCGAAGTATATAACCGGTTTAATAGCAATACCTGATTTACCGGCGACCAGTGAAGGAATTAAATCGTCGATTAAATATTCCACCGCCAATGGAAGGGCCAGCGCCAGACCGGCCAGTACGGCCATGACGGCCAGAGTTATCAACTCCAGAAACCAGTACGGCCGCAGATATGTCCAGAGCCGTTTAAATTTGTTTATATCGAGGATCATTTTTCCATTCGGGGAAGTACTTACCGGCGGCATAATGAAATGCACGGTCGGTCAGGGCCACTTTGAATTGCTCGAAACGATCATCAATCATGGTTTGCCAGATAAGTCGATTTTCTCCATCAAGATCGGAGGAGGGTATGAAGTCCAGTGAATTTTTGTACTGATCGCCGTCTTCAGTCCACCAATGGTCTTTTAGAAATTTGCTGCCGAATTTCGTTTCGTAAAACTCCTTGTTGCTGTCAAGTTCGCATCCCGGGAAATGCATGTACCCATGATTGGCCCAGATAAGCGAAGTATCTTTCCTGCAGATTTCACGGTCAATGAAGGCAAATGTTTCATCGAGCGTTTTCCTGGTTTCACCCGGATGATTAAAAATCAGGCTGGCGCGATGAATCACACCCCGGTCCGACATCTCATGACTCGTTGCGCGGAATTTCTCCAGATATTTTTTCGGTTGACGGGTTTTTTGCATCAGAAGCAAAATCTTTTCCGAGCAGCTTTCGATTCCAAACTGCACTTCCACATTCAGATTCGAAAGCAGCTTGACATCCTCGCTGTCCAGAAATTCGGCCCGTGTCTCGAGTATGACCAGGAATTCGGGATTAATATCGACCAGTAGTTCGAGAAATTCTTTGCGCCATTTGCGGTTCAATCCAAAACAGGCGTCTGAAATAGGTATCGCCTGAGGCCTATATTTTTCGGCGACTTTGATTATCTCTTTGATGGATCGCTCCGGCGTGAAAGCGCGCCACTTGTGGTCTTTCATAGGTTCCATACAGAACGAGCAATTATACGGACATCCGCGCGATAATACAATATAAGCGTTTCTCAATTTTCCCGCGAAATTAGCACTGATAAATTTATCAACGATGGACCAATCGTACTCGATAAATTCCTCCTGGGAGAAAGAGGGGCCATTGATAATGGTCGTCTTCTCCGGCCGGCCAATAGTATCGAAATTTCCAGCCAACTCCTTAAGAGTCTGCTCGCCCTCGCCGCGAATGACGTAGTCGATTACATTATCTTCGGTCCGAAACTCATTGGGTCGGGCGGTGGGGTGATACCCGCCGACAACTATCAATTTATCGGGATACATCTCCCGACATAAACGCGCCACAGTAAGCGTTGCTTTGTACGATAAACTGGTCCAGCATGAAAGACCGAGAATGTCAAAATCGATTTTAGACAGATATTCTTTGACCTTACGTTTAAACCGTTTTAGCTGGATTTCACTGTTGGGGCGGCCGATGGTAATTTCGAAATCGGCGTATTCGATTGGAAAATAAGGGGCCAGGTACGAACCGAGCATCAACAGTGAGGTTTTTACTTCAACCCGTTCCGATGAGGTTGGATAATAGAAGCGCGAAGGGTAAGCAAGTAGTATCCGAGGCCGGGTCCCCGTCATTTAGTGACTTCCTCGTTGGCCATCGCCGGGGCAAACTTTGCCAGCGTCTCTTTTATAAAAGGCGGATCCTCGGGAGGTTCGATACCCATCTGTTTTTCAACCCGATAAATACAATAAGGATTGTCGGCCCGTCGGCCGGTCGCCGAGACCGACGTGGTGGCACACCCGCCGCGACACATCGGCAGATACCGACAATTATAACATTCACCATCAGCTGTTTCGCGCGTGAATTTGCGGTTATAGGCAAAGCCGTCGGGATTGTTCCAGATTTCGGTAAACGATGAATCCCGAATGTTTCCCTCGACAAACTCCTCCGGCATCGATAAACATCCTTTAACGTTGCCATTGGATTCGATCCCGGCGATACGCATCCCGGCATAGCAGCCGAAATAAGGGTCTTCATCCCAGATCAATTGACCTTTGCATCCATAATAGCCGATATTCTCGCCGACATCCACCTCGATTCTGCCCTCTTTTTTAATTTCCAGAATTTTGTCGATAAGTTTCGGGAAATTGTCAAGCGACATAACAAGCTCCGGCTGTTCTTTCATCCGGCCGGTACTGGTTGTCATCTGGATTCGCCACGATGTGCAACCGGCTTTAATGAGAGCCTCTTTAATATCATCCATTTCATGCAAATTGATATTCGATATCTGGCTGATGGCGCTGAAAGGGACATTGCCGTTTTCAGCCATCATTGCCATCGCCCTGAAGGCCCGTTCCCAGCTGTTATTTCGCTGCCTGATATAATTATGTGTTTTTTCGGTGCCGTCAAAACTGACCGCCACTTTATCGATTTGAAGTCTCTCGAAATCCTTTACCGTATCTTTTGTAATGGCATTGCCATTGGTAATCAAGGCCGAAGTCACTCCGCGTTCCTTGATTCTCTCGGCCAGCAAGCGCCAGTCCTTTCGGAGCAAAGGTTCACCGCCTGACAGCGTGATATTAAAACTCTCCAGATCGGCCAACTCGTCAATCAATGCCAGGGCTTCTTTGGTCGTCAGTTCGTCCGGACGTTTCACTCCCGCCGATGTTCCGCAGTGAAGACACCGCATATTGCAGGCAAAAGTTATTTCCCAGACAACGACGGCCGGATAGAATTTTATCGTACTCATGATATCTCCTTCTGGGCAGCCTGCATCTGCTGCTGCTTCGATTGTGCGATTATGTTCAGCATTTCCGGCAAGTTATGTTTCCAGCTCGCGCATAGTTCCTCGTCGGGCATCTTCTGTTCGCCGCGCCGAGACGGGCAGCCGCCCATACAAATAGGCAGGATTTCGCATTCGCGGCATTCCTGCCTGCTGAAGGGATCAAAGCCGAACATATTCAGGAAATTATGATGATAATAATTTATGTCATCGTGGATTTTGCCCATCGACAAAGTTCTATCGCCAATATGATTAAAGCAGCGATAGAGATAACCCTCGTGATCCATAACGAATCCGGCGACCGATTGCGTCACACAATGATTGCTCACCGGCGATGGCAGTTTTTCCACCTTAAACCCGCGGTCGAATAACAGCTGGAAGAATTTGGTTTCGATTTTGGAATACTCGGCCATATTGAAACAATTATCAGTGATATTGCCGCATGCTGAGGATAACGGCTCGATTAAACCGAAATAGACATGAATGTTTTCTCTCAGGCCGGCCTTTTCCAAATCGTCAAGCATCGCCGAGATTTTATCATCGGAAATATTTTTGTCTATGTTTACCCGGATGGTCGTTTCCAGTTTGGTGGCGGCATAACGCAGGTTATCGATTATTGTCCGGTAACTCTCCTGGCCGTTTTTCAACGGGCGCTTTTTATTGTGTATCTCGGCCGGACCATCGAGCGTAATCTGCGCCCCGGTGACATGCATGGCGACTAATTTGTCAACCGTATCATTGTCAAGCAGACAGCCATTGGTGATAATATAGGCCGAATATTTAAAACCGAATTCCTCACCCATATCGATTATCGATTCGCTCAAATCCTCGATGATATCCATGGCCAGAAGCGGTTCACCGCCGTACCAGCTAACCAGAACCGATTTGGCCCGGCCTTTATATCTTTCCAGAAAACTCAGGATTGCTTCGATCGTTTCGGCATTCATGCGGCCTTTTTTATTCGATTCATAGCAATACTCGCAGGCCATATTACAGGCCATCGTCGGCGCCATGACCAGGCCGATATTGGCATCGTCGAATCTTGCGGCATGATGTATGAAATACAGCCGATCGATTTCGTTATAATCCCCGGAATAAACAAAATTGGCATATTCAAGCTGTTTCAGAAGTTCCTGTTCTTTGGAATCGAAAGTCGAATCGGGACCGTTTTTTATTTTTTGTTCAATGTGTTTATAGACGTCGTAGTTTTCCGGTGTCATAATCGCCAGCGCCCCGGATGTGGCATTGTAGGCCAAAATAGTCCCATCGTCCCGTTTCTGAAAAAAGTTGTACCTGGAAAGTTTTATCATCTAATGACCTCAATTGTTGGCAAAAGTAAGGCATGGAAGGAATTACGCTTCCATGCCAATCCAAACTTGTCCTACAGAATAATGCCATACATAGGATAAACAACACCCTTGCACTTCTGAGTGCATTTAAGCGTGCATCCCTGCGTCGCAGGACCAGTCGGTTCGATTAAAAACAGCATCTTCTTACCTCCTTAAGCTTGAAGATGGTTTTTAGGTAAAAAAATCATGGCGGCGTTTGATTTGGCGGTCCAATAAACACCTCATGATTTTTATTAACGATTTATTTAAATGCAATAGTGTCATTACCGTAAAGAAGAAACCCGTCCGTCACTGGTAATACAAAGCCAATATCGTACCGTAAAGGTCGACCCTTAAACTTCGGTATACTATGCTCTGAATTTCCCTATTTAAAAATATTAGCAATAATTTACTATAATGCCGCTACTTGTCAAGCGAAAATTACGAGACAGATGACAGCGAGAATGTGCCGTCTTCTGGTTAACTGCAATCGTTTGAGGTCAACAAGTTCCCGACTTTCTTCCCGGCAAGTAATGTATTGCCCGACAATATATTACTCGGCCGACTCGAAATACACCAGGCAATGTTGACGGCTAAAAGTGAAGTGTAAATATCGTTTGTTCATGAGGCTCTGAAGATACTGTTATTTCCCCGTTATGCATGCGCATTATTTGCCGCGAAAGACTGAGCCCGATACCGGTTCCTTCCCTTTTGGTGGTAAAGAACGGGACGAATAATTTATCCATGGCTTCACTCTGAATACCTGGTCCGTTATCGAGAACCTGAATAATCACGCGCCCGCCTTTTTTCAGGCGCCCGTTTAGTTTTATGATTCCGTTGACCTGCTCGCGCATGGCCTGAAGTGAATTGATGGCCAAATTAAGCAGGACTTGTTCAATCAGATCGGGATCGGCCGTCAGTTCCAGCCCGTCGGGATTGACATCAATTATGACATGAATATCACGGGAATCGGATCGGGACAAAATAAGCTTCTTCAAGCGTTCCAGAAGCTCGGCAACCGATACGATTTTAAAATCGGGGGTCGGAATACGCGACAGGTTTTGATATGCCTTAATAAAATTAACCAGCCCCTCACCGCGTTTTTCGACGGCATTGGCCGCCGATTTCATGTCATTCAATCTTTCACCGTCGATTTCAACAAGATTGCTATCGGATTTACTTTCGGCGCCGATTTCATACAGCATGTTACTGATTGTGGAAGTCAGTGATGCAATCGGCGTCACCGAATTCATAATTTCGTGTGTCAGCACCCGCACCAGTTGCTGCCAGGCCTGCATTTCGCGCTCGGCCAGTTCGCTCGTGATATTCTGTAATGTTACCAGCTTTATAATTTGTCCGCGTCGCTTTAATTCGGTCGCCGATAGCGACAAATTTATTTTTTCGTCGAAGCGGTTGGTGACGACAAGCATTTTCTGCCCCGCTTTGATGTCCTTCAGGGAATCGGCCAGTTTTTTGTTGTTATCCGATAATTCATATATATTCCGAATTTGCCCCATGCCCAGCAGCTTTTTGGCCGAGGGATTAATCAGGATAACAGTACCGTCCGGTTCCAGACCAATCAGCCCGATCGGAATGTGGCCGACAACTGTCTGCAGATAATGCAGATCTTCTTCCTTTTCCATCCGGATGTTTTGAAATTTCGCCAGGACTTCATTGAACGCGGAACGCAAATCATCAAAAGAACGGCCGGCCTTCTGCACCGAAAATGTTGTCGTAAAATCATTATGCTTTATGGAACTGAGGAACAAAGCCAAATCCCGATTGGATTTTTCGAGATGCCCGAACAGGCTCCATATCGTCATAATAATTATCAGGGCCATAATAATTGTCGTTGCCAGGAGCTGAGTATTCAAAAGGAGATAGACAAAAATAGAAATAGCGCCGACCAGCACCAGGACGTGAATGATCGTAATCAGCCGAAAATTTTTAGAGACCATATTTTTGCATTCGCCTGTATAGCGAGGCTCGCGTTAAACCAAGCTCACGAGCCGCCTGGCTGACATTGCCCTGGTGTTTCTTCATTGCTTTCAGGATAATATTTTTTTCGATATCTTTCAGATTAAAATCATCCGGTTGAATATCATCTCCGGCCGGTCGAACCAGTGTCGGGAAAAAATCTTCGGGTCGGAGGACTTCCGATTCCGACAAAATTACAGCCCGTTCAAGGGCGTGCTGTAACTCCCGGACGTTTCCCGGCCAGCCATATCGTTGAAGAGTTTTCATAGCTTCCGAATTTATTTTCCCGGCGGTCTTTTGATACTTGGTTCTGTAAATTCCGAGAAAATGGTTCGCCAGCATGGCAATGTCGTCCCCCCGCTCGCGAAGGGGCGACAGATGAATCTCAACCGTATTTATACGATAGAGCAGGTCCCGCCTGAATTTTTCCTTTTCGGCCATCTGTCGCAGCGGCTGGTTACTGGCCGAAATTAATCTGATATCGATCGGCTGTGAAGTATTGCTGCCTAACCGGGTAACACAGCGATTTTCCAGAACGGCCAATATTTTACTCTGCATAAAGAGCGGCAGATTGCCGATTTCATCGAGAAACAATGTCCCGCCATGGGCCGTTT
>CAYVMO010000049.1:0-15170 GCA_964452645.1 uncultured Ignavibacteriaceae bacterium | reverse complement strand
TCGCAGGCATTGTCGACACAGATTTCCTCACCGTTGCAGTCGTTGCCATCGTCGGCGTCCTCGTGATCCCAATTCCGCCGGGGCTGTTGGATTTTGCACTGGCCTTTAATATTACTTTCTCGCTGGTCATATTGCTTTCGACCTTATATATCAAACGCCCACTGGATCTTTCGGTTTTCCCCGGGATGCTTTTAATCGTAACCCTTTTGCGCCTGGCATTAAACGTGGCGTCAACCCGGCTGATTCTCGGGACCGGATATGCCGGTGAAGTAATTAATTCTTTCGGGACGTTTGTCGTCAAGGGCAACTATGTAGTCGGTTTTATCGTCTTTGTCATTCTCGTCGTCATTCAATTTGTGGTTATCACCAAAGGTGCGGGGAGAATTTCTGAAGTAGCCGCCCGATTTACTCTCGACGCCATGCCGGGCAAGCAGATGGCCATCGATGCCGATCTCAACGCCGGTCTGATCGATGATGAAGAGGCTAAATCGCGTCGTCAGGACATTGCCCGTGAAGCCGACTTCTACGGGGCGATGGACGGCGCTTCGAAATTTGTCCGCGGCGATGCCATCGCGGGAATTTTAATTACTCTTATTAACGTCATCGGCGGTTTTGTCATCGGCATCCTCATGCAGGGCAAGACGGTGACCGAATCGCTGCGGACCTATACCCTGCTTTCGGTCGGTGACGGTTTGGTGACTCAAATTCCGGCGCTAATCGTGTCGACCGCGGCCGGTATTATCGTAACGCGGGCGGCCTCGACCGACAATATGGGGACCGATTTAACGAAACAATTGGTCCGTCAGCCACGAGCAATCATGATCGCCGCGGCGATTCTCATATTATTCGGCATTGTTCCCGGCATGCCGACATTGCCGTTTATAATGCTGGGTATGATTGTCGGGGCGGTCGGCTATCTGACCAATGAAAGTATTAAGAAAAAAAATCAAGTGCAGCAGCGCAAAAAGGCTCTGGAGGATCAGGCCTTGCCGCCCGAGCGCACCGAAGATTTGCTTAAAGTCGATAATCTTGAAGTCGAAATCGGCTACGGTTTGATTCCGCTGGTCGATACCGATCAGGGCGGCGATTTGCTTGATCGTGTATCGGCCATACGCCGCCAATTGGCGATCGAGCTGGGAATTATAGTCCCCCCGATCAGAATCCGCGACAACGTTCAGCTGAATCCCAATCAATATCGATTTAAGATTAAAGGTATTGAGGTGGCTTCGTACGAATTGATGCTGGATCATATCCTGGCCATCAATCCCGGATATGTTAAGGACGAAATAGAAGGTTTCGCGGTCAAAGAACCGGCCTTCGGTCTGTCGGCTATCTGGATTTTCCCCAGTCTGAAGGAAATGGGCGAGCAAAAAGGATATACAATTGTGGAGCCGGGGGCAGTCCTGACAACCCATTTAACCGAAATAATCCGAAGTAACGCCGCGGTGCTGATCACGCGTCAGGATGTCAGGCATTTGCTGGACACTCTCAAGGAAGATTTTCCATCGCTGGTCGACGGCGTTGTTCCGGAAGTCGTTCCGCTGGCTATAATACAGAAAGTCGTTCAGGGCCTCCTGACGGAAAAAATTCCTGTGCGTGACCTGGCAACCATTATGGAGACCGTGACCGATTATTATCCGGCCACAAAAGAGGCTGATGTCCTGACCGAATATGTCCGGATGTCCCTTAAGCGGCAGATTACGGATATTTACAAAGAGGCCGACAGCAAGATACATGTCTTTACGATAGATCCGTCGGTGGAGCAGATGCTAACCGATGCCGTTCAAAGCACAAAACAGGGTTTGATGCTGGTGGTACCTCCGTCCGATTCGGAGCAACTGCTCAAAGCAATCAGGGAACAAATCGAGAATGCGCAGGCGGCGGGACATAATCCGATATGCCTTTGTTCGCCGAACATCCGTCTGGCCCTGAAACGGTTGACCGAAACGGCCTATCCGGCCCTGACGGTACTGTCATATAACGAAATATCCAACAATGTCGAGGTCAACTCGACCGGGATGGTGAGGCTCGAAAATGATAATTAAATCTTATACGGCACCTACGGTGGCCGCGGCGTTGAAGAAAATCAGAGAGGAAATGGGTGGTGACGCCGTCGTCCTGAACACCAAGGTCACTGCTGAAGGCGAGATCGAATTGCCCGAAGGACGCGTGGAAGTTACTGCTTGTATCGATGATAAGATCGCCGATTTCCGAAAGCTCAAGTGCAATTTCGATGTCGACAAAATCTCTTCTGTCGAATCGAAGGATGATCTCACATCAGGTATGACTGGTCCAGAAAAAGTAAATATCGAAAGTGATTCGGCTTTAAATCGAATCGATAAAACACTGAATCATATTCTCACCGCGCACCGTTATTCCGGTGTTTTCGGAAAAATAGATGAAAGCGTCAGGCCTGTCCTTTTAAATCTGCTTGATGCTGACCTTCCCGAAGAAATCGCCGTGCGTATCCATCGGAACATCACCGGTGCCGGCAGTATCGCCGAAAACGCCGAGCAAATCGCCTATGACAGATTAAGAAGCGAATTAAAACCACTATGCACGCAATCAATAAGAATTCAGCCCGGCATGAAAATAGCCTTCGTCGGTCCGAGCGGAAGCGGCAAGTCATCGGTGATGGCCAGGTTAGCGGCTCAGATAACGATTCAATCAGGTTTGAAGGTCAGATTGACATCTCTTGAAAATATAAACAGCAAAAAAAATGATAATAACGAAATCGAAATCTTCGCCTCTCCCCTGTCGAACGAAATAAAATCACACATTAGTACCGATGACGGCTCTGTTCTGCTGATAGACACGCCTCCGATCATGCCCGGCGAACCGAATTCCGACTTGCTTAAGAAATTGAATACAATCAGCCCCAATATGCTGTTTTTTGTTTTTTCCATATGCAGTCGAACCTGCGACCTTATTGACGCCGTGAATACCTACGAAAGTTTTACACCCACCTACCTTATCGCCACTCATCTCGATGAAACCGGCCGCTGGGGCGGGATAATGGCTATGGCCGAATATCTGAACCGGCCGGTGGCCTTTGTTACAAACACGCCGGGAAAAATAGGCCGATTATTCACAGCCGACCCGGATGTTATAGCGAGGCGCCTTCTGAAAATCGAGGGGGGTGAATAAAATGGAAAAGCGAATCAACATAATTGAAAAACCGCTGATTATATCGGTCCTTTCCGGGAAAGGAGGGGTCGGCAAATCGGTTATTACATACAACCTTGCCACGGCAGCCGCCCGGCAGGGACAACGCTGTTTGATTATCGATTGCGACTGGTATTTCGGAAATATTCATATTCTGGCCAATGTTCTCCCAAAATTGAACCTGGTCGATATCGTCTATAATGAGAGTCAATTGCCGGAAGCTTTAGTATCGCTTAACGATCGATTGCATCTTCTCCCCTCCCCGGCATCTCCGACTTTGAACAAGGAACCAAACCGCTCTGAATTCGAAAAATTTCTCAGAAAAGGCAAAACCCTCTTTGCAGCTTACGATCTTATTCTAATCGACACCCCTTCCTCGCTGCTGGGCCTTATTGATTTATGCGCTGGAGTTTCCGATTTGAATCTGATAATTGTCAATCCTGAATTGACCTCGATTGCTGATGGATACGGCTTATTCAAGTATTTGGCCGTCTCAGGATATAAAAATCCGGTTTATCTTCTTGCGAATCAAGTAAAAGACGGCACCGAATATGAGTACGTCTACCGGAAGTTTTCGGCCGTGTCCGAGCGCTTCCTGCAAAAGCGGCCGCTCGACGGCGGTTATGTTGTTGATGACGAACGCGTTATCGAATCGGTCAAGAAACAGAAGTCATTGTTTGAAACTGCGGCCGATTCGGAGGTAACTGAGCAATTTTTGAAACTGTGCAAGCTTTTAACAGAAAACGACTTAGAGAATGATTTGTCCTCACAAATCGAAGCAGAAAGAAGTATAAACTCTTAAACGGCAAAAGCCGATATAAGGAAATAGCATCCATATGGTTAGCATACGGAGAGTAAGCACAAAACAGATTAGCAAAAAGAAGACGACTTTGAAGCGAGTTCAGGTCAGCCCTGGTAACGGAAATTCCATAGCAGCCAGAAAAAGACTCGATTTGTCGATCGACTGGCATCGCTATCAATTGCGGGGCGACCCGGAGGCTCGCGCCAAACTGCTAAGACAATACCTTCCATTAGTGCGGAATGTTGCCGGCAGAATGGCCATCGGTTTTCCAAGGTCGGTTGAGCTATCGGATTTGATTAATACTGGTGTCATCGGTCTGGTCGAGGCCTTTCGGAATTTCGATCCCGGGCGGGGTGTGAAATTCGAAACTTATGCCGTGCCGCGTATCCGGGGAGCAATACTCGATGAGCTGCGCGCACTTGACTGGGTGCCCCGATCGACAAGGGCTAAATCGCGCGAAATCGAACGGGCCGTGACCGCCTTCGAAAGTGAATCCGGTCGCCGGCCGACAGAAGTTGAACTGGCGCGCAAAATAGGCTGTACTATTGAAGAATTAAACGCCGCCAAAGGCGATGTCTGCGGATCGACTTTGTTGTCTCTCGATGAAACGATTTATAAAGAGGAAGACAACCACCAGGTCCCGCGAATTGAAACGGTTAGCGACGATGGTCGTCTGTCGGCCTTAGGTGACCTTGAAAAAGGCGAACTGAGAGCTTTTCTGGTCACCGCCATCGATCGGCTAACCGAGCAGGAAAAACTGGTTATCGCGCTTTACTATTTCGAGGAATTAACGCTTAAAGAAATCGGCGAAGTGATGTCAATTTCTGAATCCAGGGTTTCGCAGATTCATACCAAGGCGGTCCTGAAATTGCGCGGCATGATAAAAGAACGCTATATCCTGTGTGAACAAGGAGGGGTCGGTTAGTGGCAGACCCGTTGGAAATCGCGGATACACTCTCAAAAGCTGAACTGGTCGGAAAAATGTATCAAATCCAGAAGGCCGGTTCCGAGATGGAGCAGCGCCAGGCGCAGTCGATTCTGAAAGAAAAAACCACCGGGGACGCCGAAAAAACAAAGGAAGCTGAAAAAAGCGATTTGCTCGTTATCAGCAAGGATAAGCCCAAAGAAGAGGACAAGAAAAAATATAAAAAAAGCGAAAAGGAACCGGATGATGATGATCAGGAAGGCACCGATGAAAATCCACCGGAGCATCTTGATCTGAAAGCATGATAAGGAGACAATATGGAAATAGGAATTTCATCACTGCAATTATTAAATATCGGACTCAATATCGCCGGCTTTATCTCGGCCGGCGCATTAATGATATTGATTCGTTCTTTCTTTTCGGGGCGAAAGGAAAAACTTGCCCCCGCCGCGCAGAATGCGCCTGCGATTAAGATAAATACGGATTCAGCGGCGAAGCGGTCGGAATTGGACAATGATTCGGCCGAATACATCGATTTAAAGGGAATAGACTGGAATCATAATAAATATTCTGATCCTATAAAACCGGCTGAAGACCGTAATTCACCGAATCGTCGAAGAGCAATCAACCTGGCAAAAAAAATGTTATCGAACAGCCGCAGCATCCAGAAACGGACGCTGCCTGATGCCGATCGGCCGTCATCCGCGGAAAGCGGAGGTTATCCGGAAAGGAGCAGGGAGGTAATATAATGACATCTGAATCACCATTTTTCCTGACCAAAATCGAATGCCCCATTTGCAAGACTCTTAACGAGTACGAAACGATTCGATTAGGGGCATACACTGAGCGCGATCGCGATACCGACTTTTGCCCGACCGATATAATCTGGCGCAATCCCCGATTTCAGGCTTTCAATCCACTGCTATTCTTTACCGCGACCTGTTCCAACTGCTTTTATACCCGCGAATTTGGTAACAGTTATAAAGATTGGAAAAAAGATGCCTATTTTAAAACGTATCGCCTAAAAATAGTCAAAGAACGCCATCTGCAGGCTCTCGCCGAGGGCGACTCGATTCTCAAAATGATCGGTGCGGAGCTTGATCCCAGACGGCATCCGTCTGAAACCGCCATCCTGAAATTGATTCTGGCGATTCTCGACGAATCGTTCAACGATAATGTAAGCGATCTTGATTTGGGCCGCTTTTATCTGAGGATCGGCTGGCTTTTCCGGGATATGGAACGCAGTGAGAACCCGAATCTCCAGGCCGTCAAAGGTTACCTGATCGAAGTCGACAATAAGATCAACAATCTGAAATCCGAGATAGAAAAAACTCATTACAGTGCCAAAGTTTTAAAGAATTTAATCTCCAGCCAGTTTGCCGACGACGGACTTTCGGCGGAGTTGAAGTCGATTTTGTACCCGGTTCGGGATAAGTATTTATCCGAAGTAACTTCACTGGATGAATTGTTTTCTTTGGTCGACGGTAAAATAGAATCGCTGGAGTTGATTGCCGCCGAGCATAAGAAACTCGCTCTGGGCTCGTCGGGAGATGATATCCTGACCGGATTTCATGAGCACCGGTCGTTTTACGATTTTCTCAGCAAACTGGCCACCAGGCGTGAAGCTATTCCTCTGAATGAAAAGAGCGCTCTGGAATATGCCGTGAAATATTATGTTCGGATGTATGAAGATGGTCGGGGCGTCGGCGAGGGTAATCAGCAGATCCAGGCGCTGTATATGATTGCCGAGCTTTCCCGCCGAATCGGTAGATATGATCAGGCGAGAGAATATTTCAACAAGACTATTCGCTCCGGTCAGGAATTCATTCACAAAAACCGGCAGGACCAGAGCCGCACAGCTCTGGCGAAAAAAATTCTCGAGTTGGCAATTGAACAGGGACGGGAAAATCTGGCCAAGGTGTAGAAAAGCAATATAGACAATGCCTAATATTCGCCGAATAAAAAAAGATAAATTTGTCAGCATCTGGGACAAGGTCGAAATAATTCTCAATGAAGCTGATAAACAAGGAGTCTATATCTCCCGCATCGAGGACATTAGAAGAGACGGGCTGATTGCCTCGCGACCCGATTTTATCAATGGCACCAGTCTTCTCAGATCAAATGCGCGCGTATATATTCAGTACAGCCGAACCGACGCCATGTACAGATTCGCCGCGATACTCAGGCCGATCCCGGGCGATACGGACGGCAGAGTTCATCTGTTTTCGTTGGGGAGAATCGAAAGAGTCCAACGAAGAGAGTTCGTCCGTATTCTTAAAAGAATCGATCTGATATATTCCCTGCTGAAAAATTTATCATCCGGATTTCTGTTAGATTCGCTCACATGGCACAATTCTTATTCCCGGGATATCTCCGCGGGTGGAATCTCTGTGAGAGTAGATGACGACATAAGAGACGGGGATATTCTTCTAATGCGAATTAATGAATATGATATAATCGCTCTTCCCCATTATGTGGTGGCGATTTGCCGGCGAATTTTTGCCCGGGAAGACTTTCGCTTCGGCGGCATGGAATTCATTACTAAAGATATGTTATTAAAGCACTTCCGACCGGAAGAAATCAGGAGATTACCGCCCGCGGTAAAGCGGTTTGACGATACGGTTCGCAATCGAATGGTCCGATACGTTTTTGATGAACAGGTTAAAGAACGCCAGAAAGGCATAATCTGATGCCAACGAAAAAAGCAGTAATTAACGGCAAAGATATCGATCAGTCGGCCCTGATAGGCCAGGATGTTCGCATAAAAACCGAACAATTTCCGGGGCGCTTATTGGATTCCCGGATAGTCAGCGTCAGCGGCGGGAATTTGGTTCTGGACAGGTCCGGATCCTCGGGGATGATTAATCAGCTAATCGGTAATCAGAATATCGAGGTCACGCTCAGGTACAAGGGCGAGCAGGTTGTTTTTTCATCATTGTTGTCAAAACCGAATGAGGGCCGGATTCAAATACCGATCGCCACGACCATTTTTCCGGAGGTCAGGCGAAAATTCGTTCGCGTTCAGTTTGGACTGGATGTCAGACTCGCATTTTTTGACAACTCCGGTATTTCCTCGACGCGCTTAAGCAAACTCCGCTGGTTTAAAACCGAGACGGTTAATATTTGCGGCGGCGGTATGCTGGTCGAGATTCCGATTAATCTGACGAACGAGTTTTTTATGATACTCCATATGGAACTTGACGGATTTGATATTCCGGTCCTGATGCTCGGAGATATTCGTCACTGCCAGGCGGAGAATAAAAATTATTACAGCGGCGTTGAATTTATAATCAAAGAAAATTATAAAAAAAGACTGCCCGGTGTACTTATACGGAATTTGCCGCCCAGGATTTTTACTTTTGACAGTATCATCAGAAAAAACCTGGCCGCCTTTTTGATTGAAAAATATGGAAAGATAAAATAAAGGAGAAACAATCATGGAAGAAACTCGATCCAAAATCATTTCGGAAATCGAAACCGGCGACAACGTCGTCTCGGTCAAAAAACCGTTCAAATTATATGAGGACCGTTCACGACGTTATATTCGGCTGGAAATATCGGAGCCGATAACTTTTATGATCTTAAGAGATCGTGAAAACGGATTCCGAACGCGCTCGGACGGTCAAACATATAACGGATCGATCCTGAATATCTCGGCTGGCGGCATTCTCATTTCAAGCGAGGCGCCCCTGGAGGAGGGTACTCTTCTTATTATGAAAATGTCCCTACAGGAAGTTGAGGTCATCGATAAAGTGATCGGTCTGGTTAAAAGAGCCGATGCCGACAGCGGCGAATGGCTGATCGGGATCGAATTTATCTCGCGAGAATATCTTGTCGACCACTTCAGTTCCGCCGAATTGGAAATGATTCCGCCGAAGATTGCATCATTTGACGAGCAACTTAAAAAGATTTTGAATAAATATGTCTATTACAAAAGAAATTCCGTCGATGGCCGAAGGTAAAAGGATGAAAAGTTTAATAACACCAATCATCTTTATTTTCATACTCGCATTTTGCGGAACGGTCGCGGCCGGTGACGGTATTGTCGTTAATCTCAGGACTCCAAAAAATCCCTGGGCCGATTCGCACCTGGCCGAAAAGTTTGATATATACCTGTCGGAAATCAGCCATGTGCCGATTGTTAGAAATGATATTAGCGACACGATTTTTGTCGATGTCGCCGGCGAATTATATCAGGATTTATTAGCCCGCGGCCGGATGCAAAACGCACATTTCCTGGTTGATATAAAAATCGATCGCCTCGATCTGGAAAAAAGAAGGTGGACTCTGATACCGATGCTTTTCTGGCGCTATCGCATCTATGCCATTCTTACCGGAACGATGAGGATTCTCGATGTTTCCAAAGGGCGCATGGTCAAAAATAAAAAACTCGAGTATCGAGTCAGAGTCGCCGACAGCTGGCAATTAATTGATGAAAACGAACATGATCCCACTCTATCTATTCCGGCCAGTGAAATGACCGATTTATTTAATCGTCTGGAGGACCAGGCTGCTCTAAAACTATATAAAGAGATAAAAGAGATTTCGAGGAGTAACAGCTTTGGTAAATAGCAGCCAATCCTCAAACGAGCCGGTCAGTCGCTTCTGGAGTAAAATCGGTCTGATGGCAGAAATCGCCGGCCTTTTCCGAAATAATCCTCCGGAGAAGAATACGTATAATAACGCCCTGGAATTAATCCGGAAAGTAGTCATGTTCGATCGGGCGGCGCTCTACCTGTACAACCAGGCAGGAGACTGCTTCGAGCAGGAGTGCACCTATAATTCCGGCCAGGCGTCACCAAAAAACGATCGGCTGTTAACCAGTCGTGAGTTTGTCAGCCTCCTGGCTAATCACAAAAAACCGATAAATTCGGCCGATCTGCGAAAAACTTACAAGCTACCGCAGGCGATGAACGAACCGTTTTTAATAATCCCCCTTCTGGTCGGCAATGAGCTTATCGGTATGTTGAATTTTATCGGTGGCGAGCGCGAGGCTTTTTTCGAAAAAGACGTCAAGCTTTTGAATATAATCGCGGACCAAATCGCCATTTCGATTGAACGTTCTATATATCAAAAAAGGCTGGAGGACAAAAACTCCGAACTGAAAAAAGCGCACCACATATTGGAAGAGATGCATAGAAAAATCGTCAGCGAAGAGAATCTGGCGGCGGTTAAAAAGCTGGCCGTTTCCATCAATCATGAAATCAATAATCCGCTTTCGGTTATAACCGGTAACGCCGAATATATCTTGTATGCTCATCAAGACCTGGACCCGAAGATAACCGAAAAATTGAAAATAATCGAGAGTGAGGCTTTGAAAATATCGGAAATTAATCGTCGGCTGCTCGAAATCCAACAATTGGTTACCGAACCGTATCTGCATCACGATAATTCGGTACAAATGATTGATCTTAAAAAATCATCAGTGGGGGTGTCGCATGGTTGATCTCCTGAGTCCGTCAGCGACCGAAAAACCGACCGATCTCCTGAAAGCGCTTTTCACCGATTCATCGCTGGGATTCTTAATAATCAACGAACGGGGTCTGCTGGAGTTCCTTAATAATGAAGCTGCTCGTATAATCGGTTTTGAAAACACCGATGAGGCTCAAGGATATTCGCTTCATGATATCGACGCGGTCATTAACTGCAATCTGCGGGAAGTCTTCGACTCGGTAATGAAAGGCAATATTTATCAGAAAAAAGAGCATCGCTGCACCAATCGGCGCGGTCATTTTATAGTTTTGAGTGCATACTGCGGTCCTTATCGGCAAACCGACGGACGGATAGTCGGTCTGCTCGCCATCATACAGGATGTTACTTCTTTCTACAGGAAAAAAACCGATTTGGAAAACGCTATCTGCGAACTTTCAATAATCTCGCAGGTAGCTGAGGCCTTATCATCCACCGCCGACCTCGAGACGGCCCTGAAAATTATTCTCTCCGGTGTTACTGCCAACCAGGGATTGAGTTTTAATCGCGCCTTTCTTTTTATGGTCGATGAAAATAAGAATATTTTACGCGGAAAAATGGCCATCGGACCGCGAAATCCAGAAGAGGCGGGTAAAATCTGGTCCCGATTGGCTCAGCAGCCCAAAACTCTGACAGAACTTCTTAATGATTATGTCGAGCGGGAGAATTCTTCCAGCTTTTCGCTTTCGTCGATGATTTCAGATTGGGAAATACCCCTGGAAGAATCATCTGTTTTCGGTCAGGCGATGAACACGGCCCAATGGGCCAACGTTCATATTCAGGATAATCTTGACACGAAATCACTTGAAATTCTAAAGCGCCTGAATACCGATCATCTCGCGGTGGCACCGATAATAAGCAAAGACCGGAAACTCGGCCTCATTGCGGCCGACAATCAAATAACCGGAAAACGAATTACCGATTCCGATATGCAGCTTTTGCAAACCTTTGCCAATAATACTGCCGTAGCTGTCGAGCGTTCCCGATTGTACCAAAATCTCCTTAAACATTCGGCTGAACTTGAGGAAAAGAATCAGCTGCTGGCACGCTCACAGGAGCAGATGGTCCGTGTCGAAAAAATGTCGGTAATCGGTGAACTGACGTCCTCGATTGCCCATGAACTCCGCAACCCGCTTGCAGTAATCGGCGGTTTCGCCAATCTGATGTTATCGGCGGGGAAAAACGACGCCAATTCCGAATATCTGAATATTATCCTCACCGAGGCCAAACGCACCGAATCGGTTCTGCATCAGGTGCTTGACTTCTCGCGAGCCAGCCGTACCAAGTCCCGAGATATCGATTTTAACATGTTGGTCAAACAGACCCACGAATTATTGATATCACGGCTAAAGCATTATCAAAAACCACCCGCTCTTAATTTATCGGATGAAAAATATATCGTCTGGGGGAATCCGGATCAATTGCAACACGCTTTGTATCAGTTTATGAATATATCCACCGAAGAAATGACCGATGAATGTGAAGTCGATATTTCCACCCAAAGCTGCGAAAATCAGCTCCGCCTGATAGTCGCATTTGGCGGTAATGATAAATCGAGAGAGAGAGTCGTAAAAACCTTAAACCAGATTTTTAACAATCCCGGCGGCACATACAAACTATCGATTATCGTCGCCGGCGAAACAATCAGATACCACGGTGGTAATTTCGGTATAGAAAGCTCCGAAGGAGGATTACCGAGAATATTTATAGAATTGCCGTTTAAAGGGGGCGATAAGAATGATTAAGATATTGATTGTTGACGATGACAGCCACATCCGCAAACTGTACGGCGACTTTCTTTCCCGCGAGGGATATACAGTCAAAACCGCCGCTAATGGCAATGAGGCTCATGTAATAATGAAACAGGATCGATTTGATCTCATTGTCCTGGATATTGAATTGGGCGGCGACAGCGGAATTGATATACTTAAACAATTCAAGATCGAATATCCGAATATACCTGTCATTCTCAATACGGCTTATTCAATATATAAGTCCGATTTTCACACTTGGGTCGCCGACGGATATATATTGAAATCGTCCGATATACAATCGCTGAAAAATAAAATCGAGGAACTTCTCTGCATATGACACCGCGACTCGAAAAAAAATATCCCGAAAGCGCCGATCTTATCGATCAGGTGGATGATCTGGCCGATCAGGTCAAGACGCTGGCATTGAATCTGGCCATCACGCTGGCTCGCGAGAAAAGCAAGATTAAGGACTTATACATCCTGGAGCCTGAATTCACCCAATTGATCAACAAATCAGTCGGCGTCATACGGGAAATTACAAAGATATTAAGATCGCTGCGCGCTGATAAAGACAGCAGCCCGCAGGCTCTAATCGAAACCGAAGGTATCAATAGGATTGAAACATCGCTTGAGGAAATTCTTCTTATATCACAAAATGTCCTGAAAGATGTAAAAGCGTTAAAACAACGAAAAGGTTCGGTCGATAGATATAAATAAGCAGTTAATAAATGTGACGGGCCTTTAGCACAAAGGGGTGGTTATGGATATTAAGAAAATAGAAGAATTGGCTCGCAAACGAGGCAGGGCTTTCAGGGTATTAATCGTTGATGATGAACCGCGGGTCAGGGATATTTTTAAGGAATTCTGTGAAATTTCCGATTCGGTTACGGTCGATCAGGCCGAAAACGGCGCTGAGGCCCTGGAAAAAGTAAAAAACTTTGATTACGATCTGGTCACGATGGACCTCATTATGCCCGAAATGTCCGGTATTGACGCCGTTGCCAAAATCAAAGAGGTAAAACCGCACCTGCCGGTAATCGTAATTACCGGTAATGCCACCGATCGTCTGGTTAAACAGGCTGGGGTCGAGGGCGCATGCTCTCTCCTTTACAAGCCGGTCATAATGGAAAACTTTTTTGATGAGGTGATTTGCAGTTTCGAACGATGTATGACTGCCTGAAAGACCTATGAATGAAAGTGTAAATATCCTGGTCGTGGACGACGAGTCTGTTATACGCGAAGTCCTTGAAAAAATATTACTAAAAGGGGGATTCAGTGTCGCAACGGTAAGCAGCGGCAAATTGGCTCTGAGTTATTTAAAATCATATCGTGTTAATCTCCTGATTTCCGATATCAAGATGCCCGAGATGTCCGGATTGGAGCTTTTAAAGGCAGTAAAGTTGCGGCATCCTGAAATCGCGGTCATCGTGATGACCGCTTACGGCGATTCTTATGCGCTCAAAGACGCCCTGCTTTTGGGAGCGGATGAATATATCACCAAGCCTTTTAAGGCTGATGAATTGTCGATGGTAATCGAGCGCGTTACCTGGCGCTTTCTTGTACCTCAAAAGTCCAGCCAACCGGTCGCGGTCAAAAAGCCGGTCAAATAGTATTATAAGACGACATTTCGCATCTCAATAAACATCTTGAATTTGCCGTTTATTCTTATATATTGATTTTGCGAAAATTGGAAGGAGAGGTGGCCGAGCGGCTGAAGGCAGCTGCCTGCTAAGCAGTTGTACGTGAAAGCGTACCCTGGGTTCGAATCCCAGCCTCTCCGCTTATTTTTTTTCAAAAATCGTAACTTTTTCCTTTACAATTAGTTAAAATATATTATATAAAGGTCGATAAAGCCATGTGACGAATTTGTGACAATTTGAAACAGGTTTTTAGCCATGGGAAATGTCTATAAAAGAGGTAAAGTCTGGTACATCGACATCAGCGTCAAGGGAAGGCGTATTCGTAAAAGAGTCGGTTCATCTAAAAGAATTGCCGAATTAGCTTTAAAAGATGCTGAAGTCAAGGCTGCCAGAGATGAGTTTGGCTTTGCCAATACCGATATTACCCTGGAGAAGTTCTTCGAGAAGTTCCATGATTACTCTCGAGCCAACCATAGAGAATCGACAATCAAAAGGTATAGTGCAGTTATAGATCATTTCAAGGAGTTTCTTAAAGGACATTTTAACATAACCTTCGTTTCCGAAGTGACGACCGAGCTAATCGATCAATACAAAGTCTTTCGTAAAGACTCTCCGGTGAATCCGAATGGCCATCATATTGAATCTGACGAACGAAAGACAGAACAGACTCGTAAGGGCGCCCGAGCGCATACTATCAACTTTGAAATAGCGGCGTTAAAGACGGTGTTCTATACTGCCATCAAATGGGACTACCTGAAGGTAAATCCGACCAAGGGTGTTAAAAAACTGAAAGTGACCGATTCCAAGCCGCTCAGGTTTCTGTCAGCTGAGGAAACTAAGACATTTCTTGATGCCTGTCCACCTGATTTATACCCGATATATTTCACGTTTCTGAATACCGGCATAAGAAAGGTCGAGCTTGAGAATCTTGAATGGGCGGATATTGATTTCAAGAGAAGGAAGATAAGGATTCACCGGAAGGAGTTCTGGCAGCCAAAAGCTGGTGAAAGGGATATTCCCATCGGATCGTTGCTCCTTGAGATATTGGAAAAGCTGAAATCCGAAAATGATAAAACCATAAAAAGCGATTTTGTATTTCCGCAAAGTGATGGCAGTAGGATAAAAATCAAGCTCAGGCGGAGATTGATTCAAATTGCAAAACAAGCCGGTATTGAAAATCTTACCAAACTCCACACTCTTCGTCACACTTTCGCCAGCCATCTTGTTATGCAGGGTGTTGATCTGCCGACCGTCAAGAAACTTATGGGTCATTCGGATATTCAAACAACCATGATTTACGCCCACCTGGCGCCGGATCATCTGGCCAATGCGGTGGAGAAGCTGCCGTTTGCAAGATAGAAATCCTTAATGGGAATAAAATCAAAGGGCTGGGAAGCCAGCCCTTCTAAAGTTGG
>CAYVMO010000048.1:0-17673 GCA_964452645.1 uncultured Ignavibacteriaceae bacterium | reverse complement strand
AATTATGTAAACCTTAAAATACTCCTTATCTCATTTAATGGTTACTAGTTAAAACCACCGTCACGATCCGATGAAAAGTAAATGCCGTCGTCCGTAATATCCGGGGAAATATCCCGCCAGTTTCCGCTTGTCAACTGAACCGGGTCGGTTCCATCGAGAGCCAGTTCGTATAAATTCAAGGCGCCTTTATCTCCATCGAAACAACGATCGGATGCGAAAATAATCGAATTGCCGTCGGGATTAAAAACCGGATCGATATCGTAATAAAAATCGTCGGTAACTCGTCGCAATTCACCGGTGGTCAGGTCGACAATAAAGATATCGGAGATACCTGTACTCAGGGCTCCGCTGAATACGGCCCTTTTGCGGTCAGGGGAAAATCGGGGTGAAGAAATCGAGACCATATCAGGATATTCATATTTCCTGATGACATCCCGTTTATTTATATCGAACAGATAAAGAACATCATTTTCTTTTGACTTGGAGGAAAACAGAACTTTGCCTTCGTTGTCGGCATCGATACCACTTTGCAGCAGATGCAGCGATTCAAATCCGGACGAGTGACCGCCTTTCAACAGGGTGCACAATTTTCTTTTTTCGCCGGCCGGGGGCATCATGTATAAACCGGAATAGCCGCGTTTGTTAGCCTTAAATACAATCCACTCGCCCTGGTTCTTACCGTCGCTGAGGACGATGGGGACGCCTTTAAGAGAATAACCGCTTTTAGTTAATTGAAGGGCCTCGTTATTGGCCAGTCCTTTGTCGGCCATCTCCGGAAAGTATTTTTTCTTCAGATGATACTCCCATTTTTTTGAAATTTCATTCGGTGTATCACCAAGAGTCATCCTCAAGACCTCACTGAATTCGCTGCTCTTCCACCAGTTTTCGAAAATCAGGACTAATTTATCCGAACCATAATTATCATTTATAAACTGACAAATCGATTGCCCCAGTTTGTACATATAATAGGTTCCGGAAACGATGTAAAGCCTGTCGATCGAAAAGAGCTTTCCGGACAATGTCATATCTTTTAAAATCATGTCGGCCTCGCTGTCCCATCCGGTCGACCAGTACTCGGCGATACCTTCGATAAACCATAGCGGCGGGGCAGCCATGCGCATCATACGTTGCTTTGACATGATTGATTCGAGTTTCGAGTATGTGAAAACATGAACCAGTTCATGGCATATAACATGTTTAAAATCATGATATGAGCCAAAAAAGGGTACCACAACGCGACCCTTCAAAAACTCGGTAAAACCACCCACCGATTCCGGCAGCAAATTGGGGATTACATTTGTCTGCGAAAAATAATTTGGAGAGCTATATATGATGAGGGGAATTTTGGAGTAAATCTCATGTTTAAATTTCGATGACAAATCACGATAACTATCTTCGGCGATTCGGGCGGCAATTTGGGCGATTTCGTCTTCATCAATGTAGAAATAAATTCGAAAATGTTCGGTTTCCATAACCTGCCAGTCGAATTTCGTGTATTGGACTTTGTTTTTGCCGAAGTAAAACTGGGCTTTCAATAAGGATGGAATCAATATAAGTAGAAGAACAAGAAGCGATTTGCTAATTATTGATTTCCTTGCAATCATACCAAACATTAACACGATTATACAACTTCGGCCAAAAAAAACAAGCTTCTATTAGAGATAACCATCAAATTTCATCATAGTTCGTCCCGCCGGGGAGATTTTCAGCTTATCGTTTATTTATCGGCGTAATGGCGGTCTTGCTGAATGCGGTAGTATTATATTCTTATTGAACGATACCGGTATCGAAACCGCATTCTTTGCATTTTCCGTTATCAAGGCCCAAAATCTCGATATCATAACCGTAGCGACGGATCAGCCTTGATTTGCATCCGGGGCAAAAT
Organism: uncultured Ignavibacteriaceae bacterium; assembly: GCA_964452645.1. Classification (GTDB taxonomy): domain Bacteria; phylum Zixibacteria; class MSB-5A5; order GN15; family PGXB01; genus CAYXTW01. The sequence goes on along the minus strand of CAYVMO010000048.1, from coordinate 15,788 downwards.
GTATCGGAAGTATTCGGTATTCTAACATTGCCGAGGTAAACATAATCCAGTTTTCCGCCGGCGATATCATAGGCGCGAAGTAATCGTTCCGGCGACGTCGGTGGATTTTGCATTTTATAAGTCGGATAATAAGCGGAAAAATGCAGGGGGATTTGTCTTGATATCCCGGCCACGAAATCGGTTAACAATTCGAGGTCGGCATCGGAATCATTCAAATCGGTGATTATCAAATTTGTAATTTCAATCTTTACGCCGGCTTTATAAAACGCCTTAATATTATCCAGCACCGGCTCCAGTTTGCCCTTGCATACTTTTTTGTAAAAGGCGGGCTTCATCCCTTTCAAATCAATATTGGCGGCATCGATCAAGGGCAACAATTCCGCCAGAGGTTCGGGATTCAGATACCCATTGGTAACCAGAACATTTTTCAGTCCGGCCTCCTTGATTTTCCGACCTGCCTCCATGATATATTCAAACCAGATCAGCGGTTCGGTATAAGTATAGGCAACGCCGATCGAATCGTTTTTTTGCGCCAGTTTACACAAATCTTCGGGAGATACAAATCGGGTCGGCACTTTTGTTTGAGAAATTTCCCAGTTCTGGCAATTATCGCAGTTAAAATTACAGCCATTGGCGCCGGTGGAAAATATCATCGAGCCGGGGTAAAAATGATACAACGGTTTCTTTTCGATCGGATCATAGCAGGCCGATACCAGTTCGCCGAAATTGTCGACCATTAATCGACCATTACGATTGAATCGTGAACCGCACAGCCCGATTCTGCCCTCCTGAAGCAGACAATCGGCCGGGCAGAGATGACACCTGACGCGATTGCGCTCCAGTTTTTCCGAATATGCCGCTTTTATAACCATAATTACTTACTTTATATTTTTGTCCGCATCAACAATATATTTTACGGCCTCATACAAATTTTTTTCAATGCTTTCGGGCCGAGCCAGTTTTGAGTCCTGCAATTTTTTCCCTTCATCCCGAGCGTATCCGGTTTCGACCATAACCGCTCGGGCGCCCGTGACATAAGCGAGATTTACATCCGAGCGTTTATCGCCGATAACATATGAGGCGAATGGATTTATATTATGTCTTCGACACGCCTTTTCAACCATACCGGGCGCAGGTTTGCGGCAGGTGCACTCGATAAGATATTCCCGAACTTTTCCTTCCGGATAGTGAGGACAATACAAAATATCGTCTATCGGTGCGCCGTTCAAATCAAAAAGGCGGAGAACACGCTGATTTATAATTCGAACAGTCTCTTCGTCAAAATAGCCGCGAGCGACACCGGATTGATTGGAAAGCACAATAATCCTGAAACCGGCCTGCCGGGCCAATTTGACAGCCTCAATAGAATTCTCTTCCGGCTCGACTTCTTCCGGATTATTGAGGAATCCTTTTTCCTTTATTAAGGTTCCGTCACGATCGATGAATAGGGCTCTGGCCCGATTTGAAAAATCGTCTAAATTTGCCTTTATTTTTTCAAAAACATCGCTGACGGTGATTTTCTCGAAGCAATATTGTTTTTCACGATAACATTTTCTCCGGCCGTGCAATGAACAGGGCCGGCAGTACTCATCGGTCTGGATAACGCTGTCATACAATCCGGCCGGGGCGAATCCCAAGGTCGGATGCGTCGGTCCGAAAATGGCAAATACCGGGGTCCCGACCGCCGAACCGAGATGCGCCATGGCTGAGTCGTTGCTGATGAGAAGGTCCGTGCCGGCGATGACTTCGGCCAATTGCGGCAGTTCGGCATTCAGGTACGTTTTCATATGGTCATCCGGGAATTCCGCTTCGTGTTCGATAATTTCCTTATCATCTTCGGTTAAAAGCAAGACGATATTTGCCTGCAACCGATCATGGACGTCATGTATCAGATTAATAAAACGCTCGGGCGGCCATTTTTTGACCTTAAATGACGCGCCGGGGGCGAAAGCCAGAGTCGGGCTGTCATTATCAAATAGATTAAGAATATGTTTGATGATCAAACTCGGTCGTTTAGCATATATTTTACCGCCGCATTTTTTTACGGCGCTGTTATAAAGGTCAATCGTATGCGGTGGATACGGATTTATTTTTTTCCGCAGGACAGCTTTGATTCTCTCGAAGCGCCGCTTATTATATTGTACTTTAACGGGAGCGTTGACATGAAGCATCAGATATTTTGAACGAAGATTACCGTGCAAATCGACAATCATATCGAACCGAAGATTATCCAGATACTCGCCCATGCGGTATAAATCTTTTATTGTCGCTTTCCCGGGAAATTCCAGGATTTCATCCACGCCGGCAAAGAGCGGCAGCAAGACGGATGTTCGTCGACGAGTCAGGTAGAAAATTTCGGCATCGGGAAAAGACAGCTTAAGATTGATCGCCGCCGCCGAAGATAAGATTACGTCGCCGATGGCGCCGAATCTGATGATCAGTATCTTTTTCATGTCCAGGCGAAATATATAATACCAAAAATACCAATCATCAGGCAATATATTCCGAAATATTTAAAACGGCCCTTTTTGATCATGCTTAAAAGAAAATGAACCGCCAAAAGACCGAATATAAATGATAAGACAGCGCCGACCATATAATGACCAAGAAGGGTGATATTTACGGATACGATGTCACCGGTTTTAAAAACAACGGCCCCGATGATGACCGGAATAGATAACAGGAATGAAAACTCGGCCGCGACCATCGGCTTGACACCGGCGAAAAGCCCCATCGATATTGTCGAACCGGAACGCGATATCCCGGGGAATATCGCCAGCGCCTGGGCCAATCCGATAAGAAGAGCATTGGGCGGTTTAATATCGCTCTCGCCTATTCGTACAAAAGAAGTTCCAAGCAGAATCAATCCGGTTACAATCAGCATCAAAGAAGTCAGCAGCGGGGAAACAAATGCCTGCTCGATGATTCTATCGAGCAATAATCCGACGACGACCGCAGGAATGGTTCCTATAACCAGATAAATCAGAGTCGATCTCTCGTCACTCATAGATTTATTGAAAATCGAAAGTATCAGCCGGGCTATGCGTCGCCTGAAGTACACCAACACCGACAGAAGCGTTCCGACATGGACGATTAACTCGAAAACCACTCCCGGCATTTTTGCATTCAGGAGATGTTCGCATAATACCAGATGTCCCGATGACGATATGGGAAGAAACTCGGTCAGGCCCTGGACAATTCCAAGAATTATGGCGTCAATATAACTCATGTGAAAGCTTCAACACCGCACGAGTTTATTTGACGCGTTTCTGTTTTTAATAATCAAAACGACAGAATTTCCAGTCCGGTAAATATCGCCGTATTGCCGTCGATCTGTACTTCACCGTAGAGGTTTATATCGGATGATAACTCGTACTTGACCCCCAGATTCAAACCGACCCGATAATTGGATTCCGCAGTATTCAAGCCCGGATTTTCAGAAAACCGTTCCCACCTGAGGTTTAACCGGGAGTAAGGGATAAGGCTTCGTCCCGAGGTAAAATGATACGAAATCGACCCGATCAATCCGCCGCCCAGTTCAAGGACACTCGAACCCGGATAATTGACATATTCGACAATACTGGTCAAAGCAAGATCAAGCGGATTGTTATTCATTTCGCCGGAATAATCCATAAATTTGTATTTCAAATCAAAACCGAATAAAAATTCGGGATTGGTGCCGGGACCGTCAAGATCAGAAAAACCGAGCTTTATACGTCCGTCGGTAAAATTCGAAAATCCATACGTTAGGTATCCACCGATACAGGAAGCGGCATCACCATAGCCAAAAATCAAACCGGTATAACCCAAACCGAATCCGCAGGCGTCGGCGGTGGTCAGATTCCCGGACGCCATGCCGACCGATTCTCTGCCGTACCCTGAAACGAACAACAGACATAGGAACACTGTCAGGATACTTATTTTCGCCATATATTTCATTGCACTTCTCCATTATACAATTATTTTCTTATTATCATATTCTTGCCGGCTCGTGATGTCAACAAAAACTACACGGCTAATATCGGAGCCGTTTTTAGCTTGACAACAAAAGATTAAGGAAATTATTATTAATTTTTAAATAATGCGAGCAAATAAGGCAAAATCTGGCATTGCAATTAGCACTTTAAACGGGAGATAAATCAGCATGGCAGAAGAACGGCAACGCTGGGGTACGAACATAGGTATTGTATTGGCCGTGGCCGGCTCGGCCGTCGGGTTGGGGAATTTTCTTCGATTTCCGGGTCAGGCGGCGGCCAATGGCGGCGGCGCTTTTATGATTCCATATTTTATTTCATTGATATTGATAGGGATACCATTGATCTGGGTGGAATGGACGGCGGGACGGTACGGAGGCGGTTTCGGGCACTCCAGCGCCCCCGGTATCCTGCAGGTTTTATGGAAGAAAAATCCGCTTATAAAATACCTCGGTGTGGCCGGCATTTTTGGTCCGTTCCTGATTTATATGTACTACGTTTATATCGAATCATGGTGTCTGGCCTATGCCTATTACTCCATCACCGGTCAACTATCGAATATCGCCACGAGTCAAGGATTTGTTAATTTCCTGTCGATTTATCAGGGAGTCGATTCTTCGGGGACATTTTCGGGGACTCTGCCGGGCTTCGTATTTTTCCTGATTACATTCTTATTAAATGTCACCGTGGTTTATTACGGCATCCGTGGCGGTATTGAAAAATTGTGCACTATCGCCATGCCGGTTCTTCTGCTATTCGGCGCAGTTTTGGTCGTAAGAGTAATTACGCTTTTCGCACCCGACCCGCTCCATCCCGACTGGAGCTCGGTAAACGGCCTGGGCTTTTTATGGAATCCGGATTTTTCGGCATTAAAATCGGCCAGAGTCTGGCTGGCGGCGGCGGGACAGATATTTTTTACGCTATCAGTCGGTATGGGTGTAATTCTGACCTACGCCAGTTATCTCAAGAAGAAAGATGACGTGGCGCTTTCGGGTCTCGCCGCCGGGGCAACCAATGAATTTGCCGAGGTCATTATCGGCGGGTCAATCGTTATCCCGGCCGCATTTATATTCTTCGGGCCAAATGACATCGTTAACATCGCCGAATCAGGAGTATTCAATCTCGGTTTTGTGACCATGCCGCAGATATTCAACAAATTGCCGATCGGAGCCTTATTTGGGTTCTTGTGGTTTTTTATGCTTTTCCTAGCCGGAATAACTTCTTCGATATCGATTGCGCAGCCGACGGTGGCGTTTCTCGAAGATGAATACGGGATGAGACGCCGGAAGGCGGTCGGGATTTTCGCGATCGCGTCTTTTATCCTGTGCCAGCCGGCGATATGGTTCATACATCGGGGAGTCCTGGATGATCTCGATTTCTGGGGCGCCAATTTCTTCATTGTTCTCGGCGCGACGCTGGAGATTATTCTGCTGGCCTGGATTTTCGGCATGGACAGGGCCTGGAAAGAGCTTCACGAGGGCGCTCGTTTACGAGTCCCGAGGATATTCAAATTTATTATTAAATTCATAACGCCAACCTTCCTACTGGCCATCCTTGGCTACTGGTTTGCGACCGACTGGTGGGGGGTCATAACCATGGAAGGGGTCGCCGACGAAAATGTACCATACGTTCTCGGCACGCGTTTGCTGCTGGTGGGCATGTTAATTTTGCTGGCGATATTGGTTCGTATCGCCTGGCAAAGGCATAAAATAAGAGAAAATAATCAGGGGACGATATCATGACAGTCGGTGGTTGGATATTTATAATATTGTCCTGGGGCGTAATTCTGTCCCTGCTGACTTATTGTTTTGTGCGTATTCTATCAAAAGATTCCGATGATAAGAGGAACGGAAACGCCGCATTAAAGCCGAAAGTGGACTAAAATATATTATATTTGGACATGCGGTCGCGGAGAGTGTTACGGGAAATTCCCAGCATCTCCGACGTCTTGACCTGATTGGATCCGAACTGCCGCAGGCAGGCCGAAATCAAAGCTCGCTCCAGAGCGGATTCCAGAAAATAATAAATTTTCCCGGGTGAATTATTAATAAGTCGGGGCAAAACCGGATCGATGATTTTGCGAAACAGATCGGTATAGTCTTCGCGAAGGTTATCCAGATCCAGCTCGATTTTAGGATCGACTTCCGAATAAACCGGAAAATCCTCGGGCTGAAGAATATCGGCCTTAGCCATAACACAGGCGGTATGAACGTTGTTCTCCATCTCGCGAACATTCCCCGGCCAGGGATAACGGCTGAGCATAGTCATGGCCTTTTGCGAGACACCCTTAATATCCTTGGCAAGCTGTTGCGAATATTTTTTGACGAAATGGTCAACCAGCAGCGGGATATCTCCTTTTCTGTCTCTTAAGGACGGAAGATATATGGATGCGACTTTCAGCCGATAAAACAAATCGACCCTGAACGAGCCTTCTTTCATGCATTGCACGAGTGACTTGTTGGTGGCGGCAATAACGCGCACATCAACATCAATCGACTCGTTCCCCCCAACCCTTTCGAGTTTCTTTTCCTGAAGAACACGCAGTAATTTCGACTGCGTCATCAATGACATATCGGCGATTTCATCGAGGAATATCGAACCATGATCGGCCTGTTCGAATTTACCAAGTCTTTTGAAATAGGCGCCGGTGAAGGCACCTTTTTCATGACCGAATAACTCCGATTCGAGAAGCGTCTCGGCAAGCGCCGCGCAATTAACCGACAGAAACGGCTTACCGCGGCGACGCGAGTTTCTATGAATTGCGCGCGCGACCAATTCCTTGCCGGTGCCGGACTCGCCGAATATCAGAACAGCCGCGTCCGACTTGGCCACCTGCCCGATTAGTTTGGCGATTTCTACTATCTCGGGGGATTTACCAACGATTTCGTCAATACCGGTCGAATCCGCACCCGTTTCCGGCTTGACGATTGTCGGGCGAGATTTGTTGTACCCGCAGGCTTTGTTGACTGTATCAAGCAGCTTTTGTATGTCGAACGGTTTGGTCAGGTATTCATGGGCCCCTTCGCGCATCGCCTCCATGGCATTTTCGGTCGAAATAAAGCCGGACATCATGATGATAGGCAGACTTATATCATTGAGCTTGGCCTGTTTCAACAAATCCAGACCGGACATCGTCGGCAGATTGACATCAAGAAGCACGACGTCGATATCTTCGTGATCTTTTATGAATTCAACCATCCTTTTGCCGTCCTTGAGGAAGTAAAACTGAAATTTCCCCGAGTCAAAAAGGTTGGCTAACGATTTCGATATATCAGCGTCGTCATCGACGATTAAAATATTCTTCATAAGAGAATTTCTACCCTCATTTATACTATCAAATTATCGGTTTTCCGGCTGAATTATTTAGCATTCTGCTGATAATCCGGCTGAATAATTAGCCCTGGCGTGGTAAGGGGATGGACTTCAGGAGTATTATTTTAGGGACGTTATCAAAAATGCGGGCGAAAAAAGCTGTTACTTAAAATTGATCTGTCACAGAAGCGCCATAGAATTTATTCCTGTTCCTCAATCAGAAATTTCGTAACCGCGCCGGTCAACACATAATTGATAAACATATCTATTATTATACCAATCAATAAAATATAATAAATCAATTCCGGTGTGAACCTCGTAACAATGACTTCGGAGTTTTGCGCCAGATATGAAACCGGCAACGATAACAAGTACGGAATCAGCGCCAGGAAAAAGGAAAACAGGGGATATTTGAAAAAATAGCCAAATGACGTCGCGAACGCCCGAAATAGATTCTGTCGCAGGATAATCAGGGTCGGCAGGGCGTATATAAATACCGAGTAGATGCCAACAGTCACAAGCTTCAGGACGAAATCAACCAGGGCGGCGCGACGAGGCGAATGACGGATCATGCCCGAGGCTATTTCGGGGAGGTACCAGTTTATGATAAATAGAATTCCGGTAATCATCAGCCAGCCTATGAATAGTTGCGGCCAGGCCCTGAAGGCTTCGGAAAGTCGCCATCGTGACGATAAATGACGGCCGAAGTAATCCGCAAACAAAACAACTGTCAGGCCGGTAACCAGACCTTCGAAAATTATTCCAAGGGCGAGTTTTCCCCATTGATAAACCAATGGAAGGAGCAGGTACAGGCCCGGATAATGGCCGAAGAGTTCAGCGCGGGTGGCGCCCAAAAATGCGACCAGAGGTGAAAGTATCGGATAAATATGAGGGTGCACATAGGAGGCGCACATGGTCAGGACGCCGAATTGAAGAACGGCATAAAGAAAAAAAGGCGGCCATATCTTTGCTTTGAAAATCGATTTTATAGCGGAGGCATACAGCCCGATAAGTCTGTTAAGCTTATGAATAAAATCCAATATCAATCCCCGGCGGCTACGGAACCGTAACTCCAACCCAACTTGAAAGGGTATATTTACCCTGTTTGTCGAAGACAACGACATAATAATTGTAAGTTCCGGACCCGGGATAATCGGTATACTGGGTGGTCGACTGGTTTGTTATAATCGCCTGCAGGGAAGCTGGTTCGAAAGGTCCGCGGTATATACGATAAGAGTCGAAATCGCTGTTTTCGTTCATCGTCCAGGTCAGTATAACCGACGAGTCGCCAACGGCCCGCGCGGCCAGACTGACTGAATCCGGAGGCTGATTAATAAGCGTCAGGGCCGAATCGACATTCGAACCTGCCGATTGCCCGGTGTTATCATATACATAAATCCTGTAATAATATCGAGTGCTGTCATCCAATCCGGTGTCATTATATTGAACCGTCGACCTGCCGGTGATCACGGTTATGACTTCGGACGATTGGGAGACTGGTGTACTTATATCACGATAAATATGATAGGCGGTAAAATCGTTATCGACTGCCTCCGACCAGTTGAGCCTGATACTTGAGGATGATTGTGCCGACGCAAAAAGGGTCACCGGCGTCGGGGAATTGGAGATATTCAGAAGCGCCGGAGCGACGACATCGGTCGCCCGATTACCGGCGGCATCGGTAAAGCTCCCGGTGACCAACCCATCGACGGTTTCGACGTTGGCCGGAATCTTGTAACTTCGGCTGTAGACGTATTTGCCGGTAATAGTATCACTGCCAGATTCGTCAAAGTGCAGGACCAGACTATTCAGGCCGGGAAATGAAATCAGAGCATCACCATCACCCTCACCTGTGACGATATAAAAATCAATAAGGCTGTCTTTGGCCAGAGTCATACCGCTCGGTTCAAAATAGACCGAATCAATATGCGTCTCGGTGTCAAGAATTATACTATCCATGACGGGATTCACAGAATCCGATTCGGAGCCATCGGAAAAACGAAATCTGGCGTAAATATATTTCGTACCATCGGCGGAGGATAATTCATAGGAGAGAGGAGTCCGATAGTTTTGCCAGTTCGATCCGGTAAAATCGGAGGCTTCCGAAACCTGCATCAAGGAGGCCGACGCCGGAAGAACAAAGGCGACACTGACCGAGCGAGAATTAGTGTAAATATCAGCATTATTAATGACGACCGAGATTACTCCGACCCGGCTCGAAACGGCCGCTGACATCGCCCCCTCGATATTTCCCGGCACGACCGACGCGACCGTAAACAGATAAACAGATTCCGGGCTCAATCCGGTGATTATCGAGGAAAAATCCGTCGTGGTCTCCCAGAGCCGGTAGTTACTTTCAAGCGTATCCGATTCTTCCTTATAGTACACTCTGAACGACATTCCGGCGATCGTATCGGTAGCCTGCCAGCTTAGATTTATGCCGTCGGTGAGATAAACGATACTCAGTGAAATCGGAACGGGCGGTTCGTCAGGCAATTTAAAATCAACATCCTCGGATTCAATATAGCGACTGCAGCCGATCGCCAAAACGGCGATTATTATCAATAGAATCGATATTTTGTCTTTTGTCATCATCCCTCTCCTCTTTAGAACCTATGCGACCATAACAGAGCGGCACCGCCATTATTCAGATCCGGTTTGAGAGTCAGCGAATTGACCGAATAGCTGCCCTGCTCCTGAGGAAAAGAAAAAAGGAGATCGAGGACATTAAGTCCCCAGACAGCGATAGCGACACCGATGGTTAAGCGCCGGAGACTTTCAGCATCATAAGCGTCTTTTCTGGCCGCAGTCAATTCCTGATAAAGACTCCGCTTTGCATCATAAACCGATGCGCGCTGATATTGGGTGAGCGTGTTTTCATAATGCAGGACTTTATCATCATAGTCAGCATCGGCAATAAAATAAGCCCCGACCGCTCCCGCAACCAGGACGAAAAAACAACCGCCCTTGAATTTTTGCTCCGAGTAACATTGACCCCAACCCGGAATGAGAAAAGAACGGGCGAGTGCCTTGAATCTGGTTTTGGGCTTTAATTGCACGCTTAAATTCATCTGCTTTTCAGGCTGTAAATAAAGGGAAGATTTATATGTCTCGTAACCGTATTTCCTGACGATGACTCGATAGCGACCCTGCATCCCCTGTGTAAAACTGACGGGACTGACTCCGGAAACAATTAAATCGCCTTTCAGAAGGACTTCAGCCCCGGTCGGATTTGAGTTTACCGTAAAACCGCTGTCTGTTTGCTGTGCGTACAACGACAGCGGCAGAAATACAAGAATGACAATGGCCAAATTCCCTTTGGACAGCATATTAAAAACTCTCTTCCCTGTTTAAATATATTATTCGGAAAAGATAAGTTATTTTAAACACTATTTCAACAAATAAAAAAGGCCGCACCGACGTGCAGCCGTGAATAAAGAATTTTTGATTTTTTTAAAAGGCGCCCCGGCCGGTAATGACCACGACGACGGTTTTCAGCAAGATTTTCAGGTCGCTGGCGATCGACCAGGTCCGGATATATTTGACATCCTGCTCGACTTTTTCGACAACCGATTCCAGAGAGGAATCATAGCCTTTGTTTACCTGGGCCATGCCGGTTATACCCGGTTTGACCTTCAGTCTTGAATTATAGCTGGGGACTTTTTTCGTCAGATCCTTGATAAAAAACAGCCGCTCCGGCCGCGGACCGACCAACGACATATCACCCACTAAGACGTTGATAAACTGTGGTATCTCATCGATCCTGGTTTTTCTCATAAAGCGACCGATAGCTGTTACACGGGCATCGTTGCTTGTCGCCCAAACCGGTCCGCAGGTTCTTTCGGCATCACGAACCATCGTCCGAAACTTTATCACCCTGAACGGTCGGCCATAGTTGTTTATGCGGCGCCGTTCACGGAGACGCTGGTTGTCGCCAATATCGGCCTTATAAATCCTGCGGTTTCGCCGACGGCGATCGATACCGATCCGATCCTGGATATAAAACACGGGCCCGCGGCTGGTCAGTTTAATTAAGATGGAGAAAATGATAAAAATCGGCAATGTCAGAATCAAACCGAAAAGCGCGCCGCTGAAATCAAGGACTTTCTTTAAGAATCTGTCAACCATCGTATACATATATTTTAAAGGATTGACAACGCCCTCGGGCATTAACAATGTATATAAAAAAAGTGCGGAAATAAAGAATATTCCTGCTGCATATTCGCCATAATAAAACCTGAACGATCTTTTTAAATTAACCGTTTGGGTTTTCGGGATATTCCGATATTGGGAAAGCCCGATTGCGCGACCATAATCCAAAATCTGACTGGAGATTGCAACGGCAGAGTTTGTCTTGCCGTGTACACCTGTATTTCCTATGCTATTTTCCATCCTTCAGCGCAATATTAGCGTTTTTTCCCGTGATTATAGGTTACTTACAACAGGAATCCAGCAAATAAATTGCCCAATTAGTGTTGCAGATTGACTTTTAATGATGAATGTTGCCCGTGAATTATAGTGTTATTTAAGCCATTACATTTCAATAGCTTACATTAGGCTTAAATCATTAAAAATCCATGGTTTAATCATTCTTTCAATATTCTAACATTTATTCATGAAGCATAGCTGAACCTTCTATCATAAATACTGCAAAGAATTGCGCATGGCATACGAAATAGGTTGCAAAAAGGGCTGAAATGCATTTGCATTTCAGCCCGATAATATCGCTTCCCGAATTTGGTAAGGAGGAAGGATTAGAGTCTGATGATTATTGAAAATCTATGAATGCTCTCGGAACTGACCTTATCCCTGGGTGAAAAGGTATAATCAAACTGTGTCGGACCCAACATCGCTCCGGCCCCGAATGAAAGCGTATGACCGATCGTCCCATTATCCTGCCCGGGATGAAGCGTATATCCGGCTCTCAGAAAATAACGCTCGTCGTAATTATACTCGACACCGTTTTTAATAGACATTCCTCCATAGAACTGATTTTCGATTTCAACCGCGCCCAGGAACGATGGTCCGAATGGATATGCCGAGGCACCAAACCGGACGCTAACCGGCAGTGGTTCTTTCTCTCGATCGAATTTCAGATCCGGCCCGATATTGGCCAGCGTCAAACCAAGTAAATAGTTGCCGAGTTTATACTTGGCTCCCAGGTCAGCGGCGACAGCGGTCGCCTTAAGATTATCGAGAGATAATATAATATATTTGGCGGTCAGGCCGGCAGACAGGTTATCGGTTACTCTGTATCCGAACGTCAAACCGGTCGCCAGATCATACGTCGAGTTAATATCGCCGGTCGGATTATCATAGACATCATAGCCTTCGATTGTACCATAGTTCAGATACGAGGTCTGGAACGAAAAGGCGAATTTATCACCGGCCGGCAGAGCTACCGCCAAATACTCATAACTTATATCCTGATACCACGCAAAATGAGAAAATATCAATTGCGGCGATTCAATTGATGCCAGCCCGCCCGGATTCCAATATGCGGCGGAGGCATCGTTGGCGACCGAAGTATATGCTCCCCCGAGACCGGCAGCCCTTGCACTGACGCCTATATTAAGGAAATCACCGGCAGCAGTGGCATTATCGGAGGCGGCCACGGCGATTTTGCCGAGCAAGGCGCAAATAAATAATCCCGCGACCAGGATTAACAGAATTTTATAAAGTTTGCGAATAATCATATATGCCATCCTTTGTGGAGCCTACAGGTTTTGGCAAATACCGGTTGCAATCGTAGTACCCGAAAAGGGCGGATTATCAAAAAATTAAATGAAGATAAGGGACAATATTGCAATCGACATATCCGATTGAATATCATAAGGTTATAAAAACGCAAAGCCGCCTGTAAATATTCGGACAGCGGCGGTTGTTTCATTTTCCCCTCTTGATTTTTGCCATTATCGGCAATTTTATAACAATTAATGGCCTGTTTGCAGTTCAATTAATCCAACATCCTGTCCGGCAACGCATTAATCGCAATGCTCAGCTGTTATACTTCCCTGCGGTGCGTGTCTAAAAATCAGGCACTTAGCTAAGTATGGTGCAGGCTTAAGCCCATAATGGAAGCATATTAGCAGGTTTTTAAAATTGTTGTCAATAACAAACTTAATTTTTACTCATTTTCTTCGGACTTTTAGCCCGCCAAATACTTAATTACTTATCAAAAGTAATCGCTTTCATTTATAAGAATCCATAATCCTGAGAACGCTTCCCCAAATCGGCCCCGAGCCCAATAAAAATATGAAGTCCAAAACGGGCATAAAATCGCACCTATACGGATTATCGACAAATAGGTTCTAATAATTGATAAATTGGGATTAATTATCAGCGATTGAGCCAGACAAATAATGCGACCGGCGGATTTCCGACAATAGCTTTCCCGGAGATCTGCAATTCCATGGACTTAATAAACTCGACGATATCGTACGGGGGCGTTCGCCGGGATTTGCTACCATAGGCGCCAAGAATCAGTCTTCCGCCGGGAGCCACAAATAAATCTAAAAGCCGATAAATATATTCTTCAAGAAATCCCTTGGGGACACAATCAAACAAAGAATAGACATATCGAAACTTCCGTGGTGGAATCCAATCCCATGCATTTCCGATATAAAAATTGTCCTTGTATTCGGGCATTCGTTTCCTGGCGAGGTCGATTAATCCGGCACCCATATCCAGCCCGAAAGGGGTTATTTTAATGCCACGCTTCCGGCCCCACCGTATCAAGCACTCAAGCAGGTAACCATTGGCGCAGCCGACATCAAGAAAATCGCCGCCGGATTCGACCGCTTCCAAAATCGGTTCTCGCTCGGTTTGCCAGCGAGCACCTCCGCCGCCGAAACCGGATTGACGAATCGGATCTTTCTCTGACAAATATGATTGTTCCAATGATTTCAAGAGGTTCAAAAAATCGACCGGGAGCGTCCGGTCTCGTTTTATTCGCATGACCGAAATATCCCTTACTATTTACCAGAATGGTACAACTGTTCGCCCTCCTGATCGACAACTTCGACCGAGACGTCAATCCCCCGCCGAACGCTGGCGGTAACGACACAAAAATCTTCAAACAGCTTGATACATTGATTAATTTTGGGACGCGGTCCTTTGTCCAGGTCAATATTGATTTGCACGTGTGCCGGACCTACCCGCATCCGTTTATTTTCATTCCGCGTAACGGTGGTCGTTACAGTCGTTTTGATACCGTGTGTGTCGACCCGAGCCTTTTGAAGACAGAAAAGAAGACTCGCACTCAGGCAATTGCCGATTGCCGCCGAAAGAACCTTGGAAGCACTGGGTCCCCTGTCTTCCCCCAGGGGTTTCGGCTCATCCATAAGAAGTTCTATTCCCTCATCAAATTTAACCAGAAATTCAAACCCGCCCGTTTGTTCCAAAGTCACGATAAGCTGATTATCGTCCATTTTTTCTCCTCAGGTCTCTATAAGATTTCCAAGTATTTCATTACGACCTGCGCCGAATTATTCGCCGCCACCCTAAAAAACTGCTTGATTTCCACTCGCGCCGATTCAGAACCGGAACCACCGGCCAGATCGGAGGCCGAACGGAATCCGATGAAAGGGACTCCATTAACGGTGCAGACTTGTGCGACCGCGGCGGTTTCCATGTCGGTTGTCAAAGCGTGAAAGCGACCGGAAAGCCAGAGACGTTTTTGCACCTGATCAATAAAACTGTTGCCGCTGACACCGATCCCACCGACAATCAGCCTCGGAATCCTGTTGCCGATACTATCGAAATCAATCGGCATATCCTTGAGTTTATTGGCAATTTGTAAAAGGGAATCATCGACGTCGAAATATATTTTTTCGATAATGGTGTCGATATCCGGCTCGACAATATCGATTCCGGAAACCGCAAAACTATCGGCGCCGTAGTATCCATAATCATGGGTGGCCCATTTTTCGCATACGACAATATCACCGATATGTACTGAACTATCGATCCCGCCGGCGATGCCTGAAAATATCACCGCTTTCGGATTGTACTTATCAATTATCTTTTGCACCGTCATGGCGGCGTTGGTCATGCCGACACCCGATTCGGCCAGCACAATATCTTTACCAGTGAGTTTTCCGATATGCACTGTCCGCCCCAGAACGGTTTCGGTTTTTTTCAGGCTCATCTCCCCGGCTAAAAGTTCACCTTCATCGTTAAAAGCGTAGAGCACCAGATACGGTCGTGTGGTATCGCAGAAATCGGCGCAAGCGGAAAATAAAAAGATCAGACAAATCAGGGAAATAGTGACGATGAAATATTTTCGGGAAAGCGTTTCAGCCTTTTTGCCTGCCATACCTTTTCTTCGGTCGAAACAATCTGTAAAAATATTTATACCCCCGCCAGGAATCGAACCTGGATTACCGGCTCCGGAGGCCGATGCGTTATCCATTACACCACGGGGGCATCTTTTTTATAAACACATTTAAAACCGAAAAAAACTACGACAAAATATTATGGTTGTCAACCAGAGAATAGCAT
>CAYVMO010000047.1:0-19668 GCA_964452645.1 uncultured Ignavibacteriaceae bacterium | reverse complement strand
CGTACGTCCTCGTGCGCCAACAAAAGTAATATCATTCGCGCGAAGCGCGAAAAAGGCAAGGGTGCCCCGCCGCTTGCCACACACATAATACAAAAAAGCTAATAAATTGTTGTTTATTTATAATAATAACATATATTAGAATGTTGGGAGTTCTTATATAGAAAGAGGCATTTTTTGTCCAATTTACTGCGGTGGAGTTATGGGATATTTTTCTGAATATATAGATATGAATCTCGAGCTACCGGATCTTGATGCAGAGCGAAAAAAGCAGCTTATTAAAATTACTGAAATTCGGCGTAGGCCCATACTTGTGTATGCAAGTGCGATTTCAAAACCAGATGCGCCAATTTCTATATCATATGAAGATAAGCTCGCATTTATGGATCAGCTTACCGGCATTGAGGGCGATGAAATCGATATTATTCTTGAAACGCCTGGCGGATCAGGAGAAATCGTAGATGACCTAGTCAGAACTATACGAAATCGATTTGAGAAGGTCGCATTTATTATTCCCGGCTACGCCCAAAGTGCAGGGACATTGATGGTTATGGCGGGAGATGAAATACTCATGGGACCCACTTCGGCGGTCGGTCCGATCGATGCGCAGATTCTCCACAAAGGTAAAGTATATTCAGCCCACGCATTTCTTGAATGGCTAAGAAAAACTAAACTAGAAGTTGAAGAAAACGGAAAATTAAATATGGCGCTGGTCCCTATCCTCCAAAATATTTCTCCTGGAGAGCTTGAATCATATCAAAATGCGTTAAATTTCGGTAAGGGGCTCTTAATTGAATGGCTCCCAAAATATAAATTCAAGTTTTGGAGGCATCATAGCAGCGCGGGCAGCGCGGTGACGTCTGAGGAAAAAATCCAAAGAGCCGAGGAGATTGCGGAGGAATTGTGTAACCATAGTCGATGGAAAACACATGGCAAACCAATAAAAATCAGCGACTTACGAAATCTGGGGCTTCAAATTGAAGATTACAGCACTGACCCGCAACTACAGGAGGCAATTGAACGATATTACACATTACTTCTTTTCTATTTTGAACGAACTACTGCGTATAAATTATTGGAGACAAAAACGTCACAAATTATGAAATTTGTCAACCCAAAAGTGAAATCACCACCAACTCGAATTGATAACGAAAAAGTAGAGGCTGCATCGATCGAAATAGAATGTCCAAAGTGTAAAAATAAAATCGGGATTCAAGCGAATTTTAAATCTAATATCCCGATACAGGCAGGATTACTTAGATTTCCAAAAGACAATAAGCTTGAATGCCCTCATTGCGGTAACGAAATTAATATGGAAAAACAACGCTCGGAACTCGAATCTAGCGTTGGGAAGCCGATACTAATATAGAAAGTAATGATGAAAAAAAATGAAAATTACAAGACGCTACTAGATCATTTACCAGATTCAGGGGCACAAGGATGGATTTTACTGACCGAAAATGATTTGAAGGCATTAGAACAAATAAGAGAAATCAGAGAGATTGTTCTAGATATCGAAGCGCCCGATTATCAGATTTGTTCTCGTACATAAATCGTGGTTGGTGTACGCCCCTGTGCACCCACTAATCACAAATTCCCCACCAATTTAATGTTAATCCCGTATCCCGGCCCTTATGTAGAAACAAGAAATGGGCTGATTATGGAATATTACATCACACGAATCGGGCAGAGCGGGACCCGCAGGAACTGGCCGCCTATATATTTTCTTCAATCAGGGGAAAAGCAAAAAATAGGGACGTTAAAATATGCGAAACGAACCCAATTCATTGGACTATCATATCCCACAACCGCTTACACGGATTTTCCCACAAAGGAGCAAAAAAAGGATTCCTTAAATATGCGAAACGAAGCCATTATGAATAAAGCAGACATTAATATAGAGTGTAGGGAAGAACCCGAGTCCCGACGCTTTAGTGGCGGGACGATGTGGTTCTGCCCTTGTATCTTTTTTGGAGAAATCGGAAGCGAAGCCATTTCAGCCGGAGGTTATGCGAGGGAAAATTTGAATCGGATGGACATACATATATCCGATTGACAAGACCGGATTTTTTAGTATATTTAAAAATAATTACAGATTTGAAACATAATATCATTTTACCCATCGTAGTGGAGATAGTGACTATAACACTATACGGGAAGAAGTGTTTGCCGAATAGCTAAAGGAGTAAAACAGAGTCAAATCTAAAGCAAGGAGGAAGGCATGCCCTTCAAACTTGAAAGAAGAAAATGGATTTGGGTCTTTTCCC
Source organism: uncultured Ignavibacteriaceae bacterium (assembly GCA_964452645.1). GTDB lineage: Bacteria > Zixibacteria > MSB-5A5 > GN15 > PGXB01 > CAYXTW01. Next base: position 17,404 of record CAYVMO010000047.1, on the reverse strand, counting down.
TTATGCTACTTTTAAATTTTTTCGGAGTCACGGCGAACGCATCCGGCATCCCTGATGTAGTCGTTAAGGTCGGCGATACCACCGCGACTTCCGGCGAAATGAATTGTGTAATCTCGATCTATATGACAAACTGGACCGACACAATTGCCGGTTTTGATTTATGGTTGATACTCGATAGACCTGATATTTTCGAATTTCAGACCGCGTGGGATACACTGTATGACACCAGCTTCTGGCGATGTACTTCCTGGGTGGGGCAGGATACCTGCGATGCCGCGGGATGGGTAGATATCACCGATTCGGTTTTGATGGACACCCTCAGTACTGTCGTCCCCGATTCAATCGATGTAATAACCACCGAGGCCTGGTTCGGAAATCTCGATGTCAGCGGAACATTATGCGAAAACTGGGAATCAATTCAGTCGTATTCGATTGGCAATATTGGAAACAACATAAGAATCCAGGCCCGAGCCAACACCACTGTACCCCCCTACACACCCGGTATCGGCTACCCCCAGCTCGGAGAGATTCCGGTAATCAAACTTCTGGCCGATGTATTCGATATTCCCAGTGATTGGGAAGATCGAACGGCTGAGATTTATATTCAGCCTGATAACCTGGATAATTTCCTAATCGATGAGAACGGCGACGCGATAGGTGTGGTCACCGACACGATTATCGAGAGTGCTTGCTTCTGGTGTGAACAGTGGGCCGACCCGGAAAGCACCACCTGCTGGAGTTACATGGAGGTGCCCTGTGATACTGAGGGTGTCTCTATAGATTCGGTATGGTGTTGCGATACTGTCATACACGAATATTTCGATACTTCGAAAGTTCAAATATTACATGGAGAATTGAGGATTCTGGATGGGATTTGTGGTGATATCAACTGTGACGGTATAATAAATATTTTTGACATCACATATTTAATAGCCTATTTGTATTTGGGTGGCCCTCCCCCGTGTGATTTGCCAATGGCCGATGTGAATGGTGATGGAGTAATTAATATTTTTGATGTTATTAAATTAATCAAATATATATATGAGGGTGGAGAATTAAACTGCCGATAAGCCTGCCCGGCAACTTGTATTGATGCTGCAGTCGATTAAATGAAAGTAAATTGAGATTCCGGCGGTTTTAACGTTATTTTGGGCGGGGCATCCATAGGCGTTTGGACCGGCTCAGTAGCCTACCGCTTTACCGCCACGGCGGGGGTCGGATGCGCCTGATTTTTGCCCGGTTTCGTTGATATATACCATCTGAAGATCGGAGTACGGCTCGCGCTCTTTGACATTATAACCCATGGTTATCAGCGATTGGATGACATTGATATCAAAACCGCCCATCTCCAGATACAATGTATCGGGCAGCCACTGATGATGAAACCGCGGCTGCTTCACGGCCTGCTGAATATTCAGCCCGAACCGCGAAACATCGAGTATCGCCTCGGCCACCGTCGTGATAATCTTCGATCCGCCCGGAGACCCCAGAACCAGGACCGGCTTGCCCCCTTTAAGTACGATGGTCGGGCTCATCGACGATAACATCCGCTTATGCGGCGCGATTTCATTGGCTTTATCGCCAAGCAGTCCCCAGTTGTTGGCCACCCCCGGTTTGATGGCGAAATCATCCATCTCGTTGTTCAAAAGAAAACCGGCCCCATCGACGACCAGCTTGCTGCCGAAAGCGGTATTGAGCGTGTACGTCAGGCTGACGGCATTGCCATTGCGATCGACAATGCAAAAATGCGTTGTCGATTCGGACTCGGCTCTTCGCCCGACCACGCCCGCTTTGATTTTATCGGAACTGCCGGCTCGCTTGATATCTATCAATTTCCGCCGCGATTCCAGATAGGCCGAATCGAGCATCTGGGCGATAGGGTTATTGATAAAATCAGGATCCCCCAGATAGACCGAGCGATCGGCAAAAGCCAGGCGACACGCCTCGGCGAAAAGATGAATGTACTGCGGCGAATCGCAGCTATAGGTCGTGAATTCGAACGGCTCCAGAAGTTTAAGAATTTGCCCGACAATGACACCTCCCGACGACGGCGGCGGCATGGAGTAAATTTCGAGCGTATCATCAAAGGAAAAATTCACCGGTTTTCGCCAGATCGGATGATAGTCGCGCAAATCAACATAGTCGATCAATCCGTTATGCGTTTGCATCGTCTGTACGATCATATCGGCCGTCATGCCGGAATAAAAACCATCGGTACTATCACGTGCGATTCTCGTCAGCGTCGCGGCCAGATCGGGCTGTATCAGCCGCTCGCCTTTTTTAAGAATTGTGCCGCCTTTTGAAAAGGCTTTTTTAGTTTCAGCAAAAGCCCGCAGTTGCCTTTCATTATCCTTAAATGATTCGGCATTATAATCATCGATTATAAATCCGGTATCCGCCAGTCCAATAGCCGGCCGTATCAACTCCGACCATTCGGCAGATCCATATTTTTTCCACAACTCATACAGCCCGGCCACTGTCCCCGGCACACCGGCGGCCCCTGCCCCGAGCAGGGATGCATCCTCGATTACTTCTCCATATTGATTCAGATACATATCGGATGTCGCCCTGGCCGGGGCCGTTTCACGAAAATCAAGCGCGGATACTCCGCCCGACCTAGCGTCAAATACGAGTGCAAATCCGCCGCCACCGATGTTGCCCGCTTCCGGCAGACATGCCGCCATCGCAAAACCTACCGCCACCGCCGCATCGAAGGCATTGCCGCCGTTTTTTAATACTTCAAGACCGATATCCGAGGCTATCGGCGATGATGTCGTGACAACGCCGTTTTCGTAGTACTTTTCGACCGTTAAAGTGCTGCAGGAAAAAAGCACCGGCAAAATGCACAAGACCGCAGTAAATCGGAAATATTTAGACTTGATTCTGTGTGAGAAGAAATCGATCAGCATCGACCGAGACATTATCTTTTCTCAATAAGAAATATGCGGCCATCGGGAAAATCTACCCTGACAGGCATACCTCTTCTCAAGTTTTCGGAACTGAGCTTAATCGGCGGCGCATCCTCGCCGGCCATCAGATCGGTAACCTTGATTCCCGCTGACAGGACGCCGACTTTTCTTAAATCCATTCGGACGATAACATTTCTGCTGCTCGTGTCGGCCGCTGACGATAATTCACCCGGGGGAGGCGCCACCATATACAGAACGACTTTTTTGCCCGCTTTTTGGACGGCCATATCAATCGAGGGATCGGAGCAATACAGATACGAGACAATTTTGTTTTGCGTCATAAACGCTTCGATAAAACTCATTTTATTATGATTGTTCCCGGAGGCGATATCGAATGTGAATAAATAAAGGATTCCTTTATATCGAGACGATGCGACGCCGACACACTTTTTGCTGACCGTGGCCAATTTTTTGACCTTGGTGTCGGTCGAAAGAATATATCCGAATATGCTCGAAGTAAACTGATAATCTTTCGTTTTGACCATATCGATCGTATTCCCGAGCGTAGTCCTGATTCTGAGATGTCTGCTGAGTACCTGACAATCTTTCATATTTTCATCGTACTTGGGCATTAAGCCGCAAAGAATAACATTAACACCCTGTTTGAGAAGCTCAATAATCGCTTCCTGCTGTTCAGCCGGCATAAATTCCGCCACCGGTATAAAAACCAGCTTATATTTTTTCATTTCAGCCGGGTCAAGTGTCTCCTTAATGTCATATTCCAGCTTGAGCCTCATAAGGTCTCGACAAAAACCTTCGGAGGAATCCTTGAGCAATCGGTCGACATACGCGAACGGTTTGGGTTTGTCCAGAAGCCTGATCCACTGGTAATAGCGATTTCCTATAATACAAATCTTACACATGCGCTCGAGCTCATTGAGTTTGAGATCAAGAATGGCGGCGTTGAAACGCTTGATAACTTCATAACCGGTCGTGATAGTCCCGTCATTGGCCAGCGGCGCCCCATACCAATGATCATGATTGACAAACATATAATGATTGAAACCATGAAAGCCGCTGACCAATCCGCCCACGATATAAAATCGGCGCAATCCGTCGGGATAATTAAGATCGCCGACCTTTAATTCCTCTTTGGTCGCCGCCGAACCGGAAGTAAACGATGATGCCCACGAAAAGCGGTACTCGCCTCTTAAATAGCGCCCCTTCTGGATTAAATTAAAATATGTACCTTCCGGGAAAACGTTGGTTCCAAGCAAGACTTTTTCCTCATCTTCGGAAAGATCAAATGCGGGCAGTAGATCACCGGGCCGAAAATAAAGTGAACGGAAAAACAATGGTTCGACCGTGTATGATTTAAAAATATCCTCCAGAATAGTAAGGTACGATCTGAGTATAAATTCCCGAAACCTGAACCAGTCGAATATTCTGGGAAGATCCCGGACATCCAGTGAATCGAACTTATCCGGGGGTTGAATCGATTCAAAAGTTTCGGATTTCGTTTTATAAGCCTGATTTAATTTCTTTTCATCGGCATAGCGTGAAGCCAGGAATCCGGGAAAGTAACGGGCGATGACATCCGGATTATAATCGGCCGAACCGGGATCCAGATACCTCCCGAAAGATGTTTCGAAATCGAGCTCTATCATAAAGATCGGCCCTCGGGGATGGATATAATTCTTGGTCGTTTCTATAAAGGTTTTAAAATAGTTTCGTAAAAAATGATGAAAGTGCGGGTGCAGGTAACTCGGCAGATATCCCGATTCAACACCGGCATCATCTTTAAGCTTTAACTCCTGTCCCTGTGAATCACGGGCAAAAATTTTCAAATCGGAAAATAAAAACTTGGGGAAACCACCATTAGGCCATTGACCGCCAATCCACGGGCCGGGTCGCAAAATTACTTTAAAGCCGAATTCCCGGGCCAATTCCAGAAAAACAATAAGGTCTTTGCGCGGGTCTCTATAACCTGTAAAATCAATATCACTGCTTGTCGCCTGATGCAAATTCCAGGGAACTGATGTCGAAAGAATTCTAAAGCCGGCGCGTTTGATTCTTTCAAAGCAGATAGACCAGTATCTCTTGTCAATACGAAAATAGTGCATTTCGACTGAAAAGGGATAATATGTTTCTTTGCCGATCGTAAACTTATTCTCGATGATACCTAACATATAACACCCTATATATCATAGACTTACGTGCTTTAGGAATTCAATTTTTCCATATTTAATCTTAACCAAAAACCTTTACCAAGTCAATATAATTTATATAATATTCTTTTCAAATTTCTTGCAGGACAAAAACTTATAAATACAAGCGTATATCCCCATGATTATCATTGGACTACAATAATCAATAAATTAAATATCGTCTTCGATAATCAAATATAATTTCTATTAGCCATTAATTTATTGAATAATAAATGATTACGCGAAATAGATTAATTTGTACAGGACATAACTATAACATATTGAAAATCAGAGACAAAAAAACCCTCTGTTCTTAATAACAGAGGGTTTTATTATCTCAACAATCGAACTTACTTTAGCAATATCATTTTCTTGGTAGCAGTATATTCTCCTGCATCAATTTTATAGAAATAAATTCCCGAGGCGGCCGATGCGCCGTTTTCAACTGTCCCGTCCCAAGTTTCCTTATAATAACCGGCATTGTATTCCTTATTAACCAGCGTCTTGATCTTTTGACCGAGAACATTATAAATGTTTATGGAAACATTAGTCCGGGTCGGCAGAGCAAAGTCAATTACGGTGCTGGGATTGAACGGATTCGGATGATTTTGTGACAATGAAAATTCTTGGGGAAGAACATCATTCGGTTCATCACCAATGGCCAATGGAGGAACGATCGGAACATCCCAGCATACCGGGCCAAATCCGACCTTGTTAGGCAGCGTGTCAAGAAGCCAATCGTATTGGTTTAAGACAAAATCACCGCTATCAACACAGAATGTCCCCTTCATCGTCGCCGAGTCGCCGACGATACCCCCAAACTGAACGTCAAACATGTGCAGTGTACCCGAATTTGGCAGGTAGGGCGGAGGTATCTTGATACCGGTATAGTTGAATTGATCACCGGTAACACCTCCGGCATTATTAGCCAGATCACCATCCCAACTTTCCAAAAAGCTAGAATTGGTAGTTGGATCATAATGAAAAGTGAAAGATGCATCAAAAGCAGCATCTGGGACATAGACACCGGGACCGGTGAGAGTTGTCACACTATCGGTGCCGTAAAATCTAAACGGAGTGGACCACGCTAAACGAGCCGAGTCACCTTCGGCAAAAGTGGCATAAAATTCGATGGTAAATGGTTGATTTACATTTATCGCGTTTGGATCCGAGCCGCCGCCGGTTTTCACTACGCTGATAGATAAACCATAAGACACCCCGAAAGAAAGAATTACAATTATCATGGCTAAAATAAGGCGCTTCATCTTATTCTCCTTTCTTGACTGATTACAAAATTTAAAATTTAAAAACCCTCTATATAGCCACCTTTATTAGCATTCAAACTCCTTTTTCGTGCCGAAATCCTCCTGGCTTCTCCTAACGACAGATACACTTTTAAAAAAGCAGCTAATTCAAGTCAAATTTTTTTTTCTTTCCCCCAGCTTACATTAACAAACTATAATATTACTACCTCCTTGTCAACACGTTTCTTTCACCGGATATCAATCCGGTATAAACCTAAATAATAAATTAAAGGAACTTTTATCTAACAGTCAAGAAAAAAATCTCGACAATATGTTCTCACAGTTTCCCCCTTATTGCAGAGGCGGTGGCGGGCCACCCAAATATAAGTAATCTATTAAATATGTTATATCAAAAATGTTTATGTCCCCATCACCGTTGACATCGGCACAGATTTCATCAGGCGGCGGGCCACTAAGATAGAGATAAGCTATAAGAAATGATATATCAAAGATATTAATATTGCCATCGCCGTTGGTATCACTTCTTGCACAAACCGCAATAGTTATACGGCCCGGGACAAACACCGGAGTATAATCATAAATAACAGACTCTATTTCCAAATCTCCACCGGGCAGGCTGGTATCTTTTATGACGAGTGATTTGCTCTCGGAAATCGAGCCTGAAACAGATAAATATAAATTCAGGATTACACCGGTATCGGGAACCAGATATGTCGAGCCACCCGAAGTATTCGAGGTCAATTCGTAGCCATAAATTCTATTCCCCGGGATCGAAAAATCGGTAAATCCCTCGAAATAATCGGTTCGTGTCCCGGCCGTGGATGCCGAATCCAGCGTAATATAAGATGGAATCGCCCCCGTTGATTCTCTTATAGTAAATAGTAAGATTATGCTTTTGGCCTGGTATTTATTATCGAGATAGACGGGATATACAATCTCGGTATCATTTGGAATTATAATCGAATCGAGCTTAATCGAATCGGCCGTAACCATTACCAGATTTTTAAGGACGTCGGTCGCTGTTCCAAACTGATCATCAACGGTTAAGGCGACGGTTTTCAGCCCATAATCATAATATGTATGACTCGGATTCTGCGAAAGAGAGCTATCATTATCGCCGAAGTCCCAGGTCCAGGAGCTTATCGGTGTATTCGGAGATTCATCGGTAAAATCGACAGTTAACGGGGCTTCGCCGATCAGAACCGGACCGGCCTGAAAGGCGGCGGTGGGCAGGCTATCCAGGCATTTATAGGCATTAAGACGTCCGGAGCCGAGTTGTCCGAATTGATACCAGAGCGGTTCGTCCCACATTTCGTCGGCATTGTCGAGAATCAAATCGACTATTTCCTGCCGGGTGTAATTCGGCATGTGCGATTTTATCAGGGCCGCGACACCTCCCACATGCGGGGCCGCCATGGACGTTCCGCTCAACCAGGTAAATGTGGGTGTGCTTCCTGAGAGCCAGGTCGAATAAATACTGGTTCCGGGCGCACAGATATCGATCCATTCGCCGTAGTTGGACCAATAATCTTTTGTGTCGTCATTGTCGGTCCAGGCAACCGAGATGACCACTTTTTCCGTGTTATTCCAGGTCGGTTTCCAATAGTCGCAAAAATCGCCGGTTGTACTGTTCTCATTCCCGGCCGCATGACAAACAATGGCTCCATTCATCACGGCGGACTGCAGGGCGGCCCGCATAGCCGGTGTATCAGCCATACCCCAACTGCAATTAATGACGTCAACACCTATATCGGCCGCATAATCAATTGCCTGGGCGCAATTGGCGGAATTAACCCATCCACCAACGGTATATGGAGATACAAGCTCCCGACCGGTGCCCCCGACACGCAAGCATACAATTCGCGGGCCTCGATAGGGTCCTTTGCCGCCTCCCCAGCCACCGGCCACACCGGCCATTCCATAAGAATTATTACAGATCCCGGCTATGATTCCGGCACAATGAGTGCCGTGGCCGTTATAATCAATCGGATTGTTATCGGGCGTGCCGCAATCCGGATCCAGACATTCCAGCTGGCCGCCAAATCCGGTAAAAAAGTCATAGCCGATTAAATCATCCAGAAAATTACCGTCATTATCTACCAGGTTTGAATCATCGGGATCGAAAACGACCATATCATTATCGAGGTCCTCACCGGGATTCACCCAGATGTTGTCCTTTAAATCGGGATGCGTATAAAGCACGCCGGTATCGATTATGGCGATTTTTACCGTATCCGAGCCTTTTTCGATATCATACGCTTCGGGGCTGTCAATTCTATTCAAAGCCCACTGATACGTATAGCCGGGATCATTGGGTATTTCCCGAACCGGCATGGCATAGACGGGTGACACCGATCGTATATACGGATTTTGTCTTAATTCATCGACAGCCTGATTTATGTCCTCTTCCTCGGAAATAGAGAGTTCGTAGAATCTCGATAAATCATTGCCTCCGACTACAGCATCGGTACCCCTCCGCCAGGCAAACATCGGTTTGGCTTCAAAGGCTTTAATACTTTCCAGACTGCGATCAAGGGTCGCTATGCCGAAGCTTACCCGGTTTAGTGAAGTTGATAATTTGGCCGGCTCAACGTCGGACTCGAATTGAACTTCCAGTCTCCCCGGTAGCACAATCGGCTGGCGGCTATCCTGACCGTTTTGATTATCGGCTATCAATGATGCGGGCAGAAATAAATTGATAAGGATAATAAACAGGCAGGTGGAAAGAAATATCAATCCATGTTTCATATTGTTGTCTCCGATCAACGCCGGTGCGATCCGGTTTTATGCAGTTTGCATTGGCGTAATCTATTTTCGCATTCTTGTTATCCGTCGGTATTTTATTTACATTTAATAACAAGCGGCAGGTTTCATTAGTTCCGTAAGGTCCATCATGAATTGATTTCTGCGGATAAATTCCCCTTCAGGCCATGTGCCAATTTCCTCACATAATCTCCCGTTTATTCGATTTTCACTTGCCCATAAAATCAGAAAGCCGCCATTAAGGCGGCTTCCCGATTATTCAAGAAAGATGTAAATTCTCTCTCTACTTCCTGAGCGGCGGACCGCAGTGAGCCAGCCATGTCTGGCAGTCGACCGGAGGTGGACCACCGAGATACAGGTAGCTGATAATATAAGTAATATCGAAGATATTACAGGTGCAATCGTTGTTCGGGTCACCGTTGCAGAGTGCATAAGGAGTCGGAGGCGGACCACCGAGATACAGGTAGCTGATAATATAGGTAATATCGAAGATGTTAATCGTCGCATCACCATTGGCATTACCCGGTTCGCAGTCGCATTCAAATGCAATACAGGTATCACCCTGATCACAGCTCTTCGTCGAATCCCATTTGGCAGCCGCATCAAGTCCGATGCAATATGCATAGGTCGTATCCATGCATTGAATTGGATCTTCGCCATAACAACACTGGCCGAGAGGTTCCGGACACGGATCGGTCGCGCAGCGTTTGCTGGCATCCCATCTGGAATTATCTCTGAGCGAGCATTCATACTCGGTCTCGTCGATACAATCCGGATTTCGTTTATCGCCATAGCAACAGCGACCGGTATCCGGATACGGGCAACCACCAGCACATGTAGCAGTCGGATCCCATGAGATGTAATTCGGCTTGGCTACACATTCCGCAAAGCTGATGTCTTCGCAACTCGGCGATAGCGGATTCGCGCCGTAACAGCACCGTCCGGGGTACAGACAGCCGTCAGCACACGTAGCAGCCGGATCCCATGAGATATAATTCGGCTTGGCTATACATTCTGCATAGCTGGTATCTTCACAAGACGGTGCTAGTGGATCACCAAAACAACAGCGTCCAACCGTGGCAGTAGTCGGCCAAGGCCAGATATACGGCCGGTTGGCAATCCACCGCCGGGCCTGATCAATGGTCGCCTGAATGCCGTCGTTGACGCCCTTCAAACCACCATCATAGGTCGTTGCCATGATACTGACAAATATAAGAGTATCCAGCGGACCAATATTATACTGACCGAAACAGGATACCATACATAAATCCACATATTGTGAATCGGGATTGATGGAACTGAAGGTTTCCCAAAGTGTCCCCATCGTCGAGAGTTTCTCGTACAACTTCTTGGGCTGGAAACCTCCGGCCGGATGGACCCAGTCACCGTTGGAGCCGGTAAACCAGCCACCCTGCGGATTCTCAATACTGTCGGCAGGACCGGTATACGGAACCTTCATACCATTGTAGAAAGCCAGACCACCGTAACGCAGGTCGGCATCGACGCAGTTGTTAGCCGCATACAACGTATCGTCGCCATACTCGTGGCCGTAGCAATACATCAAGTCACGGCTGTTCGGCCCACCGGTATTATCGAATCCGGAAGCGTTTCTTACGGCCGTATCCGACGGGATATCCCAATCCATCAAATCACCGAGATAAACACCATTAACGGTCGCATTCGTGTTATTATACCACTTCTGTTTCACGACAACAAAGTTGCAGGAATCCGATTGTTTTGGCCCGTAATATTCAGTTTCCAATCCAATAACGGAATCTTTGGTCGTAAATTTACCGGAGTAAACATAGTAATGATCAGGTAAACTCGAGTCGGCATACATACCACCCAGTGGACGCATTCCGTCGTAGGAGAGCCAATCGGCATCGAACATATAGTAATTCAATACCGTATCATTATTCTCATTGACGCGGAGAACGAAGGGACTGGCGTCGTACAGATAGACACTGGCATTATTGTTTTCACCACTGGAATTATTGACTGTATCACAATCATCAAAGAAGTTCAAATTGACGCCGCCGTCCGGATAATTGCCGCCATGACCCATATTACCGGCATTATTCACATAAAGCCGCGTACAGGTCGTTCTGATTTCGGTCGCTTCCGGGAATTGAACAGAATCGGCAACAATCAAATGAACCTCAAAGCTGTCCACACCTGTGCCGGCAGCATCGGATGTAAATACAATGTACCCATCCATGCGCTGCGGACTATAATCGGCAACAGAACCTCTCCAGTTCAGTTGTACCGGCAGATCATAATAATTGGGAGACAGATGTGAAACATTTATCGGTCCCCAGTTGCCGACATTCATCCAGAGAGCTTTGCTCATATTCACGTAGGCGATTTCAACCGTCGATATGTGCAAAATGGCGTTCCCGATGTTCTCAATCCTGACAGTCGTATCGAGTTCTTCACCCGGTCTGGTCCAGGTCGGATCACCTATCGAACTGGGTGAAAAAGAAATCACAGGATTCGGAACCGGGATAACACACGGAACCCGGAACCATTTTAGCGGATTCAATGTCCAGATACCGGCATCCTGAACACAACCACCCGGCATTTTATCATTGACATAGAAAACGTCCAGGTAATAATTGCTTTCAGGATCCGAGCCGTCGGACGGGTCAACAATTTCGGCACCGTCGAAACCGGTCGGGTGTGTCGTATACATACCGAATCGGGCCATGGAAGGCCATTGGTCAGATTCGCATATCACCGGATTTCCGGAACCGGCCGTATCGCACCTCGGCGTATAAGTATTGGTCAGGTTTCTGGGAAGGTCCCAGTTATAACCATTATTATCAGAAACACAGAGGTAAAGCTCACCATTCGCGGTTCCTGACGATGCAGCACTGGTGAAAGCACTTATGTGACAGTCATCGGCGACACCATTCGCGATATCATTAAACTGTACAAACAGCACATAGAGCTTGCCCTCACATTCCGAGACATTCATCTTGACCATACTCATCGTGTTCCAGGCGCCGCCATTACAGCCACCCACATCCGGGACATCCCAGTTGGCGTCGGCAACAACACGAATCTGACCGCCCTGACCGGGATCATCACTCCAATGGAACATACGAGAGCCATAGGCGTGAGGGAATGTTCCGCCGCCGGTCGGCAGGTATTCACGGGCATCCCAGACAATATGCAAATAGTCACTGCTGTCAATCAGGCAGGACAAATCGGTATGGGCGCGCCAGCCGGCCGAATCATCATCACTCTTGGTAATATTGAATTTGTCAAGATTGTTACCCTGCGTATTGCCCCAGGATACACCCATATCGGTCGAGACGGCGTAGAAAACGTCATTTTCAACCTGACTCCCGCTATTACCGGATTCATAATATCCCGGAGGATTGGGATCGTCAGGAAGGTTACCCAACCAGACCAGGGCGACTTTTCCGCTCACGCGGGAGGCCGTTACGGTCTGAGCAATATCAGCGACCGTATCGACACACATGGCCGGATAATCCCACACGCAATTAGTGTTGGTTGGATCGCCGACTCTTCGGAAATAACCGATAATACTGGGATTAATGGCTTCCTCAGACTGCTGAGAAAAAGCATGGGTAACGGTATCGTTACCGTTGACCTGATATTCGATATCCGGCCAGATCATTTCCCACTCGGTCATAGTCGGATCAACCGATTTCATCACCGAATCAGGGACTTTACACTGATTGGGCCCGTAAAAGCACGTCGCCGAGGCGAAATCATACCAAATAATAGTATTATAATTAGGACCTTCGGTATAATGAGCGCCAATGACGGCGGCACTGTTCGGATCAACATCCAGGCCCACATAACCTGAATATTTACAATTCGGTCCGCATTGCGGATGGACCTCACAGCCACCGGTAGGCGGTCCCGTGGATGCCCATACAAAGGCTCCGGATGCTCCGCCATCGGGATCCCAACAGTTGTAACCGGTGCCTCGATTCATAGTGGCGTAAACTACGGGACTGGAGACTTCCTTCATCCAGGCGAAATGGACTTTCTGATCGCCACGATGCTCAACCTCACGGGTCATACGTCCGTTATGCTGATAGTCATAATTCGTATAACCGACAACAAGACCGGGAGAAGTCTGCCTGCTGAGAGCGGATTCATCGGCACCCAGACCGAGTCCTTCCGTCAGATTTCCCGGCGCTGATACGCCGATACCGCGTTCGGCCCCGGCCAGTTTGTCTTTCGGCATTTCGCTCACGCGTTTCTCATTAATTGACCTTTTTTGATGTTCAAGGCTCGCAGAAAATGAGGAGACAGCGAGAAAAGCAACTGCCAATAAGGAGAGGATGAGAATCACTGACAATTTCCTTGTCATATTCCTTGCTCCTTTCAAAACTAAATAGTTCCCAACTTATTCCTTAACATATTCATTCATTTTTTCAGAGAATGAACAGGTTCAGGAGAATTGATATTCAGCGGCTATATATAAGCCGTCGAAACAGGCAATTAATTTCGGATTTTCACCTCCTTCAAATCGAATTTAATTATTAACATTTTTGGTTAAGTTTTTTATCTCTAAAGTATTTGCAATATCCTAATGAAAATAAGATACTAAAGTAATTTTTTGAGAGACATTCTTCGCAATTTTCTTGGCGTTCAATAACCGCTCACCTAATACGCCGAAGTACAGCAAATGAGATTAAAATTGGCCAATTACGGCCATATTTTTATCGTTCCAAAAACCCTGTATCACATTAATAATAAACTGATTGGACGAATTTGTCAAGGTTTTTTAATGTAAAAAGTCTGGTTTTTTCGGGAAAAATCGTCAAAAAAAAGAAAACGGCCGCCTTAAATAAGCGGCCGTATCCGGTTTTATTTTATAAGGTTAAGTTTATTTAAGCGGTGGTGGCGGACCGCTCCGATAGAGAAAGTTGACCATATATGTCGGATCCATCAGGTTAATGGTTCCGTCGAAATTAACATCAGCCGCATCCTCGACCAAAGGAGGCGCGCCGTCCCGATAAAGGTAATTAATTAAATACATAATATCCAGCATATTAATATCGCCGTCGGTGTTGGCATCACCCCTAAGGGCCGCACGCACGCGGTAGGTTATTGCAAGAGTATCGGCGGCACCATGCGGATCCTGAACGATATAGCTGATATGATAAATGCTGTCGAGTTGAGAGATGGTCGGAGTAAATATAAAGCTTGCCGCGCCGTTGCCGGAATCGACAAAAACCGCATTATTAATCGTACCACTGAGCGTAATCGTCAGAGCTTCCATCTCCGGATCATGAGCTGTTATATGATTTATCAACGGTTCATCCACTATGGCAATCTGATACGGCGGAATCGGCGGAATCGTATCGAATACAGGCGACTGATTGCCGGCCTCCAGAACGGTAATATTCATAATTGCCGTATCTTCAAGAAAGTTGTCCGAAGCTATGAATGACACCTGATAGCTTCCCGCCTGCACGTAGTTAGGAATAAATCTAAATGTCTTTATATAACTTTGAACACCCGTGAAAGTTGCATTGGCCGGAAGCCCTTCGGCCCGCAATGTCGGCGCAATACCATCAGGATCGGAAGCATAAACAAAGAAGGCCAGCGTATCGCCTTCAGTAATAGTCGTATCATTTATCAAAGTCGTTATAACCGGCGGTTGATTAACATGCACGACGGTTATGGATACCTGAAGAGTGCGAGTTGAATCATCGGGATATTCGGAATCGTAAACCCACCATCGATGGTAAAAGCTTCGGGCTCCTTGAAGGGGGGTGACAATATCATAAGTTGGAGTAATAGTAAGCCAGGCAAAGCCGTTGCCGGAATCAGCAAATGTCATAAATGATTCCAATGGGGGATATTCGGAAGTGTCAATTCCAATTGACGGAAGAGGCCCGTCGGGGTCCAGTAGCTCGATTACAACGTAGCCAGTATCACCTTCATTAACCGTTACATTGGGATTCAACGGCTGACCTCTGGGATCTTGGTTTACATTATTTACAGTGATACCGACGAAACCGGAATCGACCAGACCGGCATCAAGAGAATCGGTGGCATAGAACCAAACCATATAACTGCCGGCTTGGGTGTAATCAGGTGTCCAGCTGAAGGTCCCGGTGTAATCATGATGATCGGTAAACGTTGCCCCCGTTGGAAGATTAGCCGATAAAATCGGGGTTGTCATATCAGGATCTGAACAAGTAACATCAAAGGTCAAAAGCGCATGTTCAGCAACTGTTTGTTGCTGAGGAAGGACTATATCGGGATATTGGTTACCGGCGTCTTCGACAACTATCCTAACGGTTATGGTATCAATATATTCGCCATCGTCGGCATATACATAAGGATAGTAAGTTCCGCTCTGGACGAAAGTCGGTGCAAATATAATAGTCCCGACACCATTGCCGCTGTCGACAAAAATAGCGTTCTCAGGCAATGAGTCGGCGCTTAGAGCCGGAATGGTTCCATCCGGGTCGGACGCGGAGATCGTCATGTATAAAGTATCACCCTCAACAATCGTGTCGCTCGGTATCGAATCGAAGACTGGAGGTTGATTGCCGGCTTCGTAAACCTGAATCAAAAACTGAGCTTTGGTATCATCGATTCCATCATAGGCCACAAGAATCGCCTCATGAAGACCTGACTGGACATAACTGGGTGAAAAAGTCAATAAACCGGCGCCGTTACCGCTATCAACAAAAGTGGCATTTTCCGGTAGTTTGTTGGCATAAAGAGCGGGGATACCTCCGTCCGCATCGCTCGCGGAAACCCGTTGTTCGACCGTCTGCCCCTCCCAGACCTCCAGAGGTGTGACGGCGGCCAGCGAATCCCATTCGGGCGGTACATTTTCTTCAACAACGGTAATATGTGCCGTGAAATTATCAGTGAGCCGCGGAGACCCCATATCGGTCGCAATAAATGTGACCGAGGTGGGTCCGGCCTGAGTGCTGTCGGGGTAGAAAGTGAATGTTCCGCTATTATTGCCGTTATCGACAAAATGGGAATTGGCGGGCTGTCCTACCGCCGTGAAGAATAGCCTATGCGCCGTTATCGGGTCGGTGGGATCGGTAGCGGTAACATTGAAAATCAAAGTATCACCTATGGCCACACCAAAAGGACCGATAGAATCTATCACCGGAGGTTGGTTAACATCAGTTATCGTGATCGCCAATGTGTCGATGCCGACTCCAGGCGGCGATTCAAAATCGACAGCATAGAACCAGACAGTATCGTGACCCGCGTCGTAAAAATCGGATGCAAATCTAAAGACGCCCAAACCGTTACCGCTGTCGACAAAACTGAAAGTAGGAATGGTCGAAGTGGCCGACAGCAGAACGCCGACACCATCGGGATCATAGGCCGTTACAACCACGACCAAAGAATCGCCCTCAATAATCGTCGTATCCCGCACGGCCGTAATAACCGGCGCCTGATTGCCGGATTCATTTACGGTAACAACCACCATTTCAGAATCATTCAATGTGCCGTCCGAGGTATAGAAGAGAACATTATAAACACCGTTCTGGCTGAAATCCGGGGCGAATATAAATGTCCCGACACCATTGCCGCTGTCGACAAAGCTCCCATTAAGAGGCAACGAATCGGCAAAAAGCGAAACGGGATCGCCATCGGGATCGGAGGCGGTGATAATTCTAATAAGGCTATCGCCTTCGGTAGTAAAGAGCGGGCCGATACTGTCAAGCACGGGCGGCTGATTACCGGCTTCATTGACCGTAATTGTTATCTGCTCCGAGTCGATATCAAGAGTATCGGTAGCATAAAAAGTAACATTATAAACACCGGATTCCGTATAGCCGGGTGTCCAGTCAAACAAACCGGTACCGTCACCATTATCGACGAATGTCGCCGAGCCGGGTAATGCCGTCGTCGATAAAATTATCGAATCACCATCAGCATCGGTGGCCGAAACCGCGAAGTTGAGATTAACGTTTTCATCTGTCACTTGAGCACCGATCGCCGCCAAGACCGGAACTTGGTTGGTCCCGGTGACATCGATTTCGACGACTTCCGAATCGACCAGAGCGCCGTCGAATATCTTGAATGTCACGAAATAAGTTCCTTGCTGACCAAAATCGGGAGTGAAATCGAAATTACCGACACCGTTGCCGCTATCGACGAAAGCCGCATTGGTCGGTAAGTTATCGGCGGAAAGATAAACGGTATCGTTATCCGGATCGGAACCGGTAACATTAAAGTTAAGATTGAAACTTTCCGCGATTGTCCGAGCGCCTATCGAATCCAATACAGG
>CAYVMO010000046.1:0-19879 GCA_964452645.1 uncultured Ignavibacteriaceae bacterium | reverse complement strand
GTCGGAGGCTTCGCAGAGCGGGATATGTTTCCAGCTGCGATTCCAATTCCCTGATCTCGGTTTGCAGATCAATGGATGCGAGGAGTTTTTCTTTATGGGCGATAATTTCAGGCAGCATTGGCCAGATCCTTCGTGATTTCGATAAACGATTGCAGCTTTTTCATTGCCGAACCGGAATCAATACAGGCTATTGCCTGCATGATACCTTCATTGATATTGCCGACCTGATCAGCGGCCATCAGCGAGGCGGCGCTGCTGAGAACGACAGTATCTCTTTTGGGTCCTTTTTCACCCTGCAAAATCGATAATGTAATCTGCGCATTATGAACAGTATCGCCGCCTTTCAGATCATCGATAGTACAACGCTCGAAACCACAGTCTTCAGGTATTAATTCCAGATGTTCTATGTTTCCGTTCTCGCTAACGGCAATCATATTATCTCCTGCCGTCGTAATTTCATCAATACCGGAGCGATTAAAGACAATCATGCTTTTCCTTATACCGAGTCTTCCGGCGACATCGGAAAGTCTACCGACGTAGCTTTCATCAAAGACACCAATCAGTTGATGGCTGGCGAAAGCCGGATTGGTCAACGGGCCGAGAAGATTAAAAATCGTCCGAATACCCAGGCTCCTTCTGACGGGGACGACCGCTTTCATGGCCGGATGCAGACCGGGTGCGAAAAGAAAACCAAGACCTACTTCGTCGATACAAACTCCCACCTTTTCCGGAGTCAAAGATATATTGGCCCCCAACTCCTCGAGGACATCGGCGCTACCGCAATTACTTGAAACCGATCGATTACCATGCTTCGCCATCGGGACGCCGCAGGCCGCAATTACAAAAGCCGAGGTAGTGGAGATGTTAAATGTCCCCGAACAATCGCCGCCGGTACCGCAGTTGTCGAAAAGACTTTCCTGATGGTGCGGGACACGCAAGACTTTTTCACGCATGACCTCTGCCGCACCGAGAATTTCGTCGGCCGTTTCACCTTTCAGGCGGAGCGCCGTCAGGCAGGCGGCAGTCTGAATCGGGTCGTTTTCGCCGGACATTATTTGCTCGATCATCCGCCGGCTTTCATCGACTGTCAGATTTTCCATGTTAATCAGTTTTTCAAGAATCTTTTTCATCAGGCCGCCCCATATTTAAAAAGTTCGTCAGCAAGAGTTTACCATGTTTAGTCAGAATCGACTCCGGATGAAACTGCACCCCCTCGACCGGATAACCGTCCAATTCAATCCCCATGACTTCCCCGTCGGAAGTATGCGCAGTAACACGGATTTTTTCCGGAAGCGTATTTTCCAGAGCAATCAAAGAATGATATCGCGTCGCTTCGAAAGGGATCGGTATGCCCTGGAATATGCCGTCGCCGCTATGGTAAATCTGCGAGACTTTGCCGTGCATAAGTTTCTGCGCGGCGTCGATTGTCGCCCCGAAAACATGTGCGATGCACTGATGTCCCAGACAGACACCGAGAATGGGGTACTTTTCATAAAGATCGGAAATAATCCGGCAGGAAATTCCGGCATCTTCAGGCCGTCCCGGTCCGGGCGAGATGACAATGTGCGACGGCGACAGCGCATCGATTTCTTCAGGTGTCACTTTGTCGTTTCTGAAGACCGTGTATTCATGTCCGAGCTCGCCGATGTACTGGGCGAGGTTGTACGTAAACGAATCATAGTTGTCTATAATGACAATCATAATAATCCCCTTTCTGCCGTCTCAATGGCTTTCCGCAGAGCGGCGATTTTGCTTTGCGTTTCCAGGTATTCCTTCTCCGGAACAGAATCGGCCACGATACCGGCGCCGGCCTGAAGATAATAATCATCCCCCTTCATTATTATCGTCCGAATGTTGATACACCAATCCATATCGCCGGTCAGACTGAAATACCCGACTGCTCCGGCGTACGGTCCCCGTTTGGTTTTTTCTATCTCCTCGATTAATTGCATCGCCCTTATTTTCGGTGCACCGGTGACCGTCCCGGCCGGGAAGATCATTTTAAAAAGCTCGAATTGGTCGGTCTCGGGGCCCGGCCGTCCGACAACGTTCGACGTCAGATGCATAACATGCGAGTATCGTTCGACGGTCATAAAATCGGTCACGCGCACTGTTCCCGTCCGGCAGCAGCGACCGAGATCGTTACGACCCAGATCGATCAGCATGACATGCTCGGCTCGTTCTTTGGCGTCATTAATCAATTCCTGCCCGAGTCTCTTATCCTCGGCCTCATCCTTGCCGCGCGGGCGGGTTCCCGCGATTGGCCGTACTGTCGCGAGACCACCCTCAAAACGTACCAGCGCTTCCGGCGAGGAGCCAATCAGCAGAACATCATCGAAATCAAGATAGTACATGTACGGCGACGGATTCAGCATCCGCAGGGCACGATAGACATTGAAATGATCGGCTCTGGTCGTACCGTGCAAACGCTGCGAGATAACCTGCTGATAAACATCCCCGGCGATAATATGCTTTTTGACTTCCTGCACCGCCCGGCAGAATTCCTGCTCGGTGAAATTGGAGACAGGTTCTTTTCCCGGATCGATTTTCTCAGATAGAGCCGAATAGTCAATAGCTTCAGTGAGAGCTTTTTTAATTTCGTCTAATCTGTCGCAGGCTTCATCTCTGGATTCATCATCGGTCAGGCATAAGATTTTGATCTGTCTTTGAATATGGTCGAATACCAGCAGCGTATCGATCATGTTAAACATGGCCAACGGCAGATTCAATGAATCTTCAAGCAGCTCCGGGATCGGCTCGAAAAACCGCACAAAATCATAACTGATATATCCGACCGCGCCGCCGAGAAGTCGCGGATAACCATGAGCATTCTCAATTGTCATGCAATTGATGACATTTTTCAGTGCGAGCAGGGGAGAGCCGTTTTCGGGGTGAGCGACGGCGTAATTTCCGCTACCGTTATTGATTATAGTATTTTGAGAATCAATCGTAATTCCGAAAGCAGATTTCATCCCGATAAACGAATACCGGCCCAGAATGGTGCCGCTCTCAACGCTTTCCAGGAGGATTTTGGCGCCGTATCTCCGCAGTTTCAGGAAGGCCGAAACCGGTGTTTCCAGATCGGCGGGGATAGTGGTGGAGACAATATCGAGCCTGATTTTTTCTCCTGAGTCGATTTTGTTCAATATTGCCCGGCAATTCATTAATTTATTTCCTTTCATAAAAAAACCCGCTGTCTAATCATGATAGCGGGTTCCCAAATTTTCTTGCTTTCAGGTGGTTTTCAGGTTAAACCTCCGCTATCATTAGCGTGATTATACCACCACCAGTAATAAGAATATGTATGCGGATAGGTTATAGATCTGCCGCCGGTTATCTGTCGGTCGATATATATCAAATCGCCTAAGGTGTCGATTCTGCTTGTCATTTCTTTGCTCATACAAAAAAAGCCCGCCATCTTTTGTGATAGCGGGCTGAATTTCCTAGATATCTCAGGCCATAGGCAGCATCCCGCTATCGGACGAATAATAATACCACCACCAGGAGCGGGAAGAATCAAAATTATGGTCGTAAGTGCAGTTCATAACAAAAACTATATATAATCAAGATAAAATATAACCCAAACTCCAGTTTTGTCAAGTGCTTTTTTTGAACAGCATCCTGCCACTACCCGCAAGTCAATATCAATTAATAAATTACATTGAAATATCAATTTGAATAGCAAAATGAAAGCAGGATTTCTTGATTACGTGCATAAATCCGGAATTTACCGTTCCAGCCGACGAATTCTAATATAAAGCATTATTACCAAAAAGGTTATAATTAATGTCGCAATGCCAAGTCCCTTGCGTCGGAAATGATATTCATCGATCAGATTTAATGAATTAATCCTGACCGTATCGGCTTTGGCCAGACCATTTTCCGCTTTGGGCGCAACCGAATCGATATCAAAAGAGTGAACCATCGTTCGAGTTTGAATCAGCGATTGATTGACATCCTTCATCAAAAACTCTTCATTAACCGTCATCATTCCTTTGGCTCTGGCGTCCTCAAGGGCGACCGAGGCGGTGTCTCTGGCTTCGACAAGGTCTCGTATCAAAGTCTTGATACTGTCGGCCGTGTAGATTCCTTTCGTGCCATCATCGGGGGAGTGGCAATCGGAGCAAACGGCGGTATCGGAAGACCCGATCATGGCATCGGTCGGCTTTAGAATCTTATGATTGGAATGGCAGATTTCACACATCGGGATATCGTATTCTTCATAAGCGGCCTTATGCGGTGAGCCGTCAAAAAGCTGGGCTTCGAGCGCATGACAAACACCGCAGACTGCGGCCAGCGAATTAACGCCGGGCGGGGCGGCGCCATGGTTGCCGTGACAATCATTGCAGGCCGGGGCGCCGAGATCATTATCAACCAGCAGGGCAATACCATGAACCGATTGTTTATATTCATCATATTGATTGGTCGGGATATCATACTCGGCCATATACTTGGCATCGGCATGACAATGGGCGCACGTTTTCGGGATATTTTGCGGGTGCGTACTGGAATGCGGCATTTTGGCGTCGCCGATTTCATGAACGGTATGGCAGGAGATGCAGTTGGCAACCTTCTTGTCCCCCAGGCCGAAAAGCCTCTGGCCATGGACCGACGTTTTGTATTTGGCCAACTGGTCGACCGGGAGCGACGGATTATGGTCGTGCATATATGAAGCATCGGAGTGACAGCGGGCGCAAAAATCGGGGACTTCCAGATGATCAGGAACACCTCGATAATTCCTGGATTTGCGGACCTCATCCATATCGTCAAGCGTCGGGTCGCCGCCATGACAATCGGCGCAGCCCAGTCCGTTCTGGCTATGAATATCTCTGCTGAATTTGTATGACGGTCCATCATTATCTTCCCATTCCTGATGACAGGTGATACAATTGTTGACCTCGGCATGTATCGGCCAGACAAAAATGAAAAAAATTGAAATTATTATTATCCGCAGCATTCTTTCAAACCTGCTTTATCATATATCCGATCAACGTCATAACAATTATAAAAACCAGGATAAAGACACCGAATCCGACAATCCATTTCGAGCGATAGTCCATCGCCGGACGTCGATTAAAATATGGAACCAGGATCCATATCAGTCCGCCGATGGCAAAAATCGTCATACCGAAAAGCTCGCCTTCGATATACAAGACATGTCCCGGCAAAAACTTAAGAGCCTGGAATGCGAACATAAAATACCATTCCGGCCGGATAACATCCGGAGGCGGCGCAAACGGATCCGCTTTGATTCCCAGCGCCCAGTGAACGACACCGATGCCGTCGGGAAATACCACCGCCAGCAGCGCCAGAACATTCAGCACTATCAGCCAGACCAGAGCATCGCGGTAGATGAAATTGGGGAAAAATTTCATATATTTTTTTTCTTCAGGCCTTTTCGTCGCCCACGCTATCGGTTCACTCATACCCTGACGCTGAATGAAAATCAGATGCAAAGTCAGCAATCCGGTAAACAGGGCCGGTAAAATCGCCACATGCAGCCCGAAAAAGCGCCCGATAGTAGCGCCGGTGACCTCTTCACCGCCCCGCATAATAATCATCAGTTGTTTTCCGATAATGGGAATTGAACCGGCCATACCGGTTCCGACCCGGGTGGCAAAAAAGGAGAGTTGATTCCAGGGGAGAAGATAACCTGAAAACCCGAAGGCCATCGCGAGTCCCATTAATCCGATTCCGGTATACCAGGTCAACTCGCGAGGCTTACGGTAGGCATGGGTGAAAAAAACCGTGAACATATGCAAGAAGGCTGCGAATATCATCAGATTAGCCGACCACGAATGAATTGAACGAATCAGCCATCCGAATGTAACTTCCGAGATAAGAAACCTGACCGATTCATAAGCCGAATCGGCGCCGGGCCGATAATACATCAGCAGCAAAATCCCCGTTATAACCTGAACAAAAAATAAAAATAATGTAATACCGCCGAGATAATAAAAAGCCGAGTGGCCATGCCTCGGAACGACTTTACCGCCCATATACTCAACGAGAGCATTGATTTTAAGCCGCTCGTCGATCCAGCGATAACCGGCTTTAATAAGCGAGGATTCGCTCCGGTCCTTTGCCATCAGGTCTTCCCTCGGGAGACAAAAATATCGCCTCCGACTTCATTGACAATAAGCTTCTCCAATGGCCGTGGGGGCGGGCCGGAAATATTATTACCATCGTAATCGTATTTTCCATTGTGACAGGCACACCAGATTATTCCCCAATCGGGGCGGTTCTGGACGGTGCAATCAAGGTGCGTACAGGTCGCAGTAAGCGCTTTCAGTTCTCCCGAGTCCGTAATAAATATTATTCCCAGGAGTCGTCCCATTTTGAAATATTTTGCTTTTTGAGGTTCGGCCGTTATATCTTCACGCGTAAACTTTAGTTTAATCTGATTTACATTGGCTTCACCCGTCTTGGGCGGAATTAAATATCTTATTACCGGATAAAATATCGAACCCAAAAGGGCGAATATGCCCAAATCGGTAATCCAGTCCAGAAAGCCGCGCCTGGTAATATTATTCTCGTTCATACGCAAATAATGACGACAATCCTCTTATTCTACTGATGCCACCGTCCGCGCTCTCCGTCCGAGCCGACAATATAGACTATTTCAATATGGATTTCAAGTAGAAATTAATCACTCGGATCGTATTGATGTTAATTATTTTGGCGCCGATCCAATAATTTATTACCTATTTTGTCTTTTTCATATTATTTTGTATCCCAACTGAAAGATAATGGATGGCCGCATAGAATAAATTTTGCAAATTTTGTGATGACTTTCAGATTACTTCTGTTTTTTCTAATCCTGAGCGGGGCGTGTTTAATTCATGCGCAGTCTACGGATGATTGTTTAATCTGCCATGATGACCCGGAATTGACCGGCGAAAAGGACGGCCGTGAAGTATCCATGAATGTTGACCCTGAGTCGTTTGCGAAATCGGTTCATGGCGACCTGGAATGTGTCGATTGTCATACGGATTTGAAAGGCGTCGAGGATTTTCCTCACGATGAAGAATTAGCGGAGGTCGATTGCGGCGAATGCCATGATGATATCAGTTCTCTCTACAGCCAGAGCCTTCACGGTCAGGCGGTGGCGGCCGGCGTCAAGCTGGCCCCACGGTGCTGGGATTGTCACGGTTCACATGATATTATGGAGAAGACTTCGGATAGGTCTCGCGTGGCCAAATTTAATATCCCGTTTATGTGCGGCCGATGCCACCGGGAGGGATCGCCGGTAACCAAAACGTATGACATACCGCAGGACAGTATTTTATCCCACTATTCCCTCTCTATTCACGGCGAAGGACTTTTTAAACAGGGTTTGACGGTTACCGCCGTTTGCAGTGATTGCCACACGGCGCATTTCGTTCTTCCGCATACCGATCCCCGTTCGACGATTTATCGGGATAATGTTTCGGAAACATGCCGCAAATGCCACGGGCAAATCGAACAGGTTCATAAAAAAGTAATCCATGGCGAATTGTGGGAGAAGGAGCCGAACAAAATACCGGTTTGTGTTGATTGTCACGAGCCGCATAAAATACGCAAGGTTTTTTACGGCGAGATTTCCAACGAGGAGTGTCTTGTCTGCCACCGCGATCCGAATATAAAAATGATTCGGGACGGTCAGGAGATTTCCTTATATGTCGACACGCTTGATATTCAAAATTCCGACCATCGCAAGATAACCTGCGCCCAGTGTCATACCGGCGTTAATCCGGAGATGAAACGCCCCTGCACGACGGTCACCATTAAGGTCGATTGCTCAATATGTCATTCCGATGTCGTTGATACTTACGCGTCAAGCACGCATGGACAACTTTCCGACAGGGGCGATCCCAACGCCCCGGTGTGCGAGGATTGCCATGGAACACATAACATTCGGAATCGGCAAGATCCGCTTTCTCCATCATTCCCCATAAATGTGCCGAAGCTTTGCGCGAAATGCCATCGTGAAGGCAATCCGGCGGCAAAACGCTATACCGGCACCCAGCATAATATCGTGAAAAACTATATTATGAGTATCCACGGCAAAGGATTGCTTGAATCAGGCTTGATTGTCACGGCCATGTGTACCGATTGCCATACCGCGCATCATGTCCTTCCTGCCGATAATCCGGCGTCGAGTGTAAATCGAGAAAATATCGCGCGTACCTGTGCCAAGTGTCATAGCGGCATTTACGAGAAGTTTGTACGCAGCGTGCATTCCAAAGAATACAGTGGCACGGGAAAAGAACTCCCCAATTGTGACGATTGTCACCAGGCGCATATCATCAGACGAACCGATGAGGCCGGCTTCAAATTCGAGATTATGGATCAGTGCGGTCGCTGCCATAAGGAAATATCCGAGGCCTATTTCGAGACGATTCACGGCAAAGTTTCGAAATTGGGATATGAGGCGGCGGCCAAATGTTATGATTGTCATGGTGCTCACGATATTTTACCGCCCGATAATGTCGATTCCCATCTGTCGCATAAAAATATTGTGCAAACGTGCGGCAAATGTCATAAGGGTTCACATCGCCAATTCGCCGGTTATCTGACTCATGCGACTCATCACGACCGCAATAAATATCCGATTTTATTCTATGCGTTCTGGTTCATGGCATTTTTGCTGGTAGGCACGATGACTGTGGCGGGAACGCATACGATATTATGGCTGCCGCGCTCGGTCAGGGAGATGAAAAGACTTAAATCCCTGCGGCGGCAATATCGAAGCAAAATGATGTTTCAGCGATTTATGCCGTATCAACGGCGCCTGCATGTGCTGGTCATAATCAGTTTTATCGGTCTCGTACTAACCGGTATGACGCTGAAATTTTCGTATCTGGGCTGGGCGCAATTTTTGTCGCGTATTATGGGAGGATTCGGGACCGCCTCGTATATCCATCGTATCTGCGCCGTGATAACGTTTTTCTATTTCTTCACGCACATATTTTTTCTTTTCAGGGAGAAACGAGCTGCTCATAAAACATGGCGGCAGTACCTTTTCGATGACGATTCCATGTTGCCCAACAGAAATGATGTACGCGAAGCCAAAGCCACGATTAAGTGGTTTTTCGGTAAAGGTCCGCGTCCGGAGTACGGCCGATGGACATACTGGGAAAAATTCGATTATTTTGCCGTCTTCTGGGGCGTGGCCATTATCGGAACGACCGGGCTGATGCTCTGGTTTCCCGAATTCTTTACGTTATTCCTGCCCGGCTTTATTATCAATGTGGCGACCATAATTCACTCCGATGAAGCGCTTTTGGCGGCGGCCTTTATTTTTACCATACACTTTTTTAATACACATCTCAGGCCGGGGAAATTCCCCATGGATACTGCAATATTTACCGGACGAATGCCGGTGGAAGAATTGAAGGAAGAGCGCCCGCGCGAGTACAGGCAATTGGTCAGAAATAAAAAACTGGCCAAGCGGTTGGTTTTGCCGTTACCGCCGGCCATAATTAGGGGGATGCGGGTTTTTGGTGCCATGGCATTGATAATGGGAATCGGGCTGATACTGCTCATCGTTTATGCTGAAATATTTGGTTATAGGTAACAAAGTTATGGATTTTGGTTGACAGAGGATAAAATGGAAAAAGAGAGTAAAAAACTGACCTGGTTTCGCCATCCGCTGGCTGCTCTTGGCGGCGCGCTGATTATCGCCGGCGGGTCTGTTTTTATATTGCTGGTTCTGGCAGATATTACAGTGGGTACCAAAAATCCGTTTATGTCATTGGTTACTTTCATTATTCTCCCCTTTATAATTACCCTGGGCGTGATCATTTTTTTGATTTCGATCATTATGCAGGTCCGTTCAGCCCGTCGACGCGGGGAAAAAGTAACGTTCCGCTTCGCAATCGATCCTACGGACAAAATGTACATGCGGAATTTGTGGTTATTTCTGGGG
Organism: uncultured Ignavibacteriaceae bacterium; assembly: GCA_964452645.1. Lineage (GTDB taxonomy): Bacteria > Zixibacteria > MSB-5A5 > GN15 > PGXB01 > CAYXTW01. The sequence goes on along the minus strand of CAYVMO010000046.1, from coordinate 9,969 downwards.
ATTCTGGCGGTCATTGTTTTGTTGATGGTTTACAGCGGTTCCAAGGCTTATGAAGCGACCGACTCGGCGGCGTTTTGCGGCGAAACGTGTCATGTCGTGATGGAGCCTCAAAATGTCACCTATCACAATTCGCCTCACGCCCGGGTCGCTTGCGTGGATTGCCATATTGGACCGGGCGCATCATTTTTTGTCAGGTCCAAGTATAACGGCATCAAGCAGATTTTCAAAACCGTTCTTAATGATTTCCCGCGTCCGATCGAAACGCCTATCCACAGCCTGCGACCGGCACAGGAAACGTGCGAGGGGTGTCACTGGCCGCAGCAGTTTTACGGAAACAAATTGATTTCGCGGACATTTTATCGGACTGATGAAGAAAATTCACCGTGGACAATTAATCTGGTAATGAAAATCGGAGGCGGGCGTTTTCGGACAGGAAAGGAAAGCGGTATTCACTGGCACATGTTAACCGAAAATCATGTCGAGTATATCGCTTCCGACGCCAAAAGGCAGGTAATTCCCTGGGTCAGAAGAATCGATCCGCAGGGTGATACGACAATATATACCGAGCCGGGAGAGGAAATTCCGGATCCCGAGGCACCAGGGACCGAAGTAAGGATTTTTGATTGCATGGATTGCCATAACCGCCCCAGCCATAATTTCCTGGCACCGGCCACCGGCTTAAATCAGGCTTTATCCTCGAGAGATATTTCACCGGATTTACCTTATATCAGGCAGGCCGGACTTGACTTGCTGAATGACATCTATGAAACGAGAGAAAAAGCTCATGCCGCCATATCTTATGGATTGATGAAATATTATAAGGAGAATTACCCGGAAGTGGCCGAGAAGGACGTTGGCAAAATCAGACAGGCTTCCGAGACTTTGATCAGGATTTATGATAATGGCTTTTTCCCGGAGATGAAAACCGATTATCGGGTGCGGGAAAATAACCTGAGCCATTTTGTCAATGACGGTTGTTTCCGATGTCATGACGGTAATAAGCAGGATGACAAGGGGAACGTAATACCGCATGGCTGTACTACGTGTCATTTAATCGTCGCCGAGGGACCGTCGGAAAACCTTGAAGACCTGGATCATGACATTAATGGCCTGGAATTTAAGCATCCGGAAGACATCGATGAAGCCTGGCGAGAGATGAATTGTACTGATTGCCATACGCCGGAATCGGGGTATTAATTACGATTCGCAATGGCGATTCTCAGGCAGCGTGATGGCAGTGTTAAGCAATACAGAAGGACTATATTGTTGGCGATTTGTCTACCGGATACTCCTCGTTGCGATGATTATATTTACCGGTTGCAGTAGCGATAAAATGAATAAGGTTATGGTTAATAAAAGCGTCGTCCCTGATAAAATTCTGGGATGGAAATTGCAGGAAAAAGTAGAGACATATGACCGTGAAACTATTTTTAATTATATCGATGGTGCCGGTGAGGTGTATCTCGCCTACGGTTTTCAACAGGTGTTCGTATATCATTATTCAAAAACCGATGAACCGGAAATCACCGTTGAAATATTCGATATGGATTCGGATGAAGATGCTTTCGGCGTATTCAGTTATTCGCGCGAGGAGGAGAAGGCGGGTATAGGGCAGGGCTATGAGTTTCGAGGTAACCTGCTATGTTTCTGGCAGGGACAGTATTATGTTTGTGTGTTGGCCGATAGAGGAACCGATGATACCGAAAATGTAATTCCATCCCTGGCCGAAATGATAGATCGGAAATTGCCCGCATCAGGAGAAAAACCAAAACTGATTGAATTTCTCCCGTCTGAGGGACTTGTCAGGCAAAGTGTGCGTTATCTCCATACATATCCCTGCCTGAATTATCATTATTTTCTCGCAAGTGAAAACATCCTGAAGCTGGATTTGAGCACCGATGTCATTCTGGGCGAGTACCAACCGGGGCCGACATACTTATTAGTGATCAAGTATGATTCGAAAATTTCGGCAGATACTGCCTATAAGAGTTTTATCGAATATTACGCCCCCGACGCCTATCCAACCGGGATAGTTGAAATCGAAAAAGGGAAATGGCTTAATATAAAACAGGAAAAAAAGTACATAATTATTGTCCTTGATGCGCTGACTGAGGAACAGGCTGTTAATCTGCTGAGTGCTTTCAGGAATAAATTAATTTCTTCGAATTAAAGGAAGCCGCCGAATGAGTAATATGAAAAGACTGATTACCCGGCGTGACTTTATTAAAGATACCGGATGCATCGCCCTGGGTCTGGGCATCGGTCTGCCGGCCTTTGCTAAAGAAGAAATCGAGGAAACATTGCTGACGAAAGTGGTTCTGGTCCGGGATAAAAACGCCTTTGATACCGACGGCAAACTCGATGGCGAAGTCATACAATCTATGCTTGATAGGGCGATTATGGCTCTGTTTGATAAGGATAATCCGGTCGAGTGCTGGCGGAAGATTATTAAACCGGATGATATAGTCGGCATTAAGACCAATGAATGGAACTATCTGCCGACTACCTCCGAGGTCGAGCAGGCGATTAAGAAACGAGTAAAAGATGTCGGGGTCAAAGAGCAAAATATAGCTATAGCTGACCGCGGCGTTTTGAATCATCCGATATTCAAAAAAGCAACCGCTCTTATAAATGCCCGGCCGATGAGGACACACGCCTGGGCGGGAGTCGGCAGCCTTATAAAAAATTACATTATGTTCGTCCCCGATCCTTATAATTATCACGATAATTCCTGCGAATCTTTGGGTTCCATCTGGCATCTCCCGCTTGTTAAAGGCAAAACCAGGCTTAATATTCTGGTCATGTTGACACCCCTTTTTTACGGTGTCGGGGCGCATCATTTTGATCCGACATATACCTGGAAATATAATGGATTACTGGTCGGAACCGATCCGGTCGCGATCGATACCGTAGGATTACGAATTATTCAATTGAAACGGAAGGAATATTTCGGTGAGGACCGACCGGTCAAGCCGGTCGCGCATCATATTGTCTTCGCTGACAAAAAGTACGGCCTGGGCAGCAGCGATTTGGATAAAATCGATTTGATTAAAGTCGGCGACAATGAGGGGATACTTATATAATCCGATTCGATGATTTTTGGGCTGTTTTGCCCTCCTTTTATATTGATTTGACATTTATTTGACACAAAATATTTAATTTTTACCACATCTCAGTGGTTTCCCCAAATATTATTTTTGTGATTCTCTGCAATCTGATTATTTGGCTTTCCTCAGTTTTTCCATATACATTTTATATGTTTTGATACATAAATCGGGGCATAAATTGATATGAAACGTGAAAATATAATATTGTGAACGGTATATTGACTTTCCGGCGCGATTTGTTATTTTTTAAATAATTGTTCATTCTATTGAAATGCTTAATATCGCGAATAAATTACTTCGTTCAACAGCTTCCGAAGCTGTTCGGCTTTTTCTTAAGAATCCTCATGACAGAAAAAGTTTTGATATTTTTTTTAATGTTTGTTTTTATCATACAACCGGCTATCTCCGGTATCTTAAGGCCAGAGGGTATTCCTTCGATCTGCATGATGCCGACGAACAAAAATCATTGTCCGATATTGCCTATGATATCCTTGCCGATTTCCTTCATGGCGAAAAAAACCGCCCATTCCAAATTATCTTTGATTATTTCGAAAGACACAAAATAACCCATTTCGACGGTGTCGACCTTGATTTACTATATGACCATTTCACGATTCTGTTGAGGGGATTTATACGCAAGATATTATACAAAAATCGCAAAGAGCAAAATCCTCAGGCGGCCAATCTGGAACGTCGAATAAACGATATTATCAAGGATGATAGATATGACATTGTAAAACAAAACGATGACTCTGCCGATTATATCTTTTTGTCTCACAATAAAACCAATCTACGAAAAAACCACAGACCGCTTCTGTTGACCGACTTACTTCCAATTGCTTATAAATCATTTGGCGAGAAAGAAAGCAATAACCGGGTCGATTGGGTGTATCACATTTTCAAAGAACTCGAAAGAGCCGAGGAATTTCAGAATTTTATCAAGAAATACGACCTGATTCGGGCAATGATTTATATCAATGAAAGTATCGTTGAATTGGAAAGTAACTGGTTTTCATATATAAGCCCGACCGATACAATAAGCCTTCGGGGTGCTGTCGAAGAGGAAAAAGCGAAATCATTCGATTACGCTATGAAGACAATAAAGAATTTCGTGGATAAAGGTAAAATCACGGGCCATGAGGCGGAGCTGCTTCTCATCGCGACCGAGAAATATCTGACCGATTTTGCCTTTGACGGCCAGACCGACAAAATTCCGACATATTTTTTTGAAGTTATGCCCGATTACGATCAGAGGAAATACCTGAAAAAGTATAAATATATTTTCGAGACGGTTATTAATACATCGCTGGAAGATTTTAAAGACCGTATGCAAAATAATTCTATAATAAGAAGTTTTAGTGACTATTTTACAAGTGATTGAAAATAAGGAAGGTGTATTATGCATCCTTCAAAGACGGACCTGAGATTATTTGTTGACAGGCGACTTGACGATTCAGGGAAGGAATCGGAGATTTCGGCTCATCTTGAAAAATGCGAGTTTTGTCGGGAATTTTGTGATAATTACCGACTTTATATTAAGTCTTTTGAAGAGGCATCGCAGGAAGAAATTCCCGAGAAATTTAAAAAGCTGGCAGACCGTATATATAGAGAATCGTTCGGTTCGCGAATTATTTATCTGACACCGTTTGAAAAATCAGCGACTTCATTCCGACTTGCCGCTGACGGCGAAAAAGAGTCAAAACCGAACATACAAAACCTGTCTACTTTTTATTCCGATGATCCCGAGCTGGTTTTGCGCGTGATGCGGGATAAAAATAAAGGATATGATTACATTCAGCTAATCGGCGAAAATCAGGATATTGCGTCAAATGTGCTGGTGCAGATTCCGGAATTGAAAAAGGAATATCTAACAGATATGCGTGGTAGAGCTAAACTTGAAGAATCATTATTGATGGACCTGTCGCGTCTTAAATGGCAGATTAAGATACCTGATGCAATATTTTCGCTTGAACCACTGGTTTTTGATCCCGAGACGGTTGAATATGAAAAGGAAGTTTTTCTGGAAACAGAAAAAGATGATAAAATAAAAATCCGCTTCGAGGGCAAAACCGAAGGAAAACAGATTTCGATTCAGGTATTACAGCTTGAGGGCAAAACAGAGTACGGTTTCGTGCGAGTGTTGATATCGCAAAAAAACAGACAACAAATGAAAGAGACCGCCCCGGATAGGGAATTGCGATTTGACGTTACCGAGTCGGGTGCGGAGATAAATATCCGGCTTTTTACGTAGATGACAGACTCACCGCTTATATTCGAGAAGAAATTTCAGAGGTTAAAATCTGATTGCCTCGCGTTGGATCTTGCCGATTTAAAATTATTACAATTACTGGATTTCTGGCCAGAGCTTAAAGAATATCAAAACAAACCGGCGTATCAGTCCTATTTCGATGAATATCTTCCAAGTGTATACGAACTGATTATCGAAAATAATCTGGCCGATTTATCGATAGTAGAATTGCAACGACTGCATGATACAATCTCGGAAATGTCTGTACTGTCCGTGGGTCAGGAGCCATGCGCTCCTGACAATTTAGGGGATGCAGGTCGAAATCCCGCTTCGGGTTTCGACTCCTTCAATATTAAAATTGGAATAATCGGCACCGCCCTCGCCAGAAAATTGTTTTATGTCGGTGAAGCAGAAAGGGCCCTTGCCGTTCTCAATTCGCAATCCTTATTACCGGATGATATCGATTCTCTTAATGAATTCGAAATTCTTCAATCAGTTTATGAAAAATCTCAAATTGAAAATCCGGAATTGGCCGATCTTATTCGGCCGATTCTTATCGAATGGCAATCGGAGATGGAATCGGTAACACCTGATTCAATCAATTGCCTGTTTGTCGAGAAAGATAATTTCGGTCGTGGGCTTCGAGGTCGTATGCGTCGACTGGAGGCGAAAAATATCGAGACTTTCGGCAGAAGTGCCATAGATGATGAGATTACTTTCGAGGATATCAAAGTTGCGCCGAAAGATACATTTGCCGGCGTAGCGTACGATGCCTGCGATGCGGTCAGGAAGGTGTTTAAAGCCGAGCGGATGACGCAATTATCCGAAGCGTACTATCATGCGCATTTTTCAATACGGAACGGGAAGCATACATTCACCGGCGATTCAATCGGTTTGGCTTTCGCACTTCTAACCTATGCAAAACTTCTGAAACCGGAAATCAGGCGGCACGAGAAATTTATATCATCCGATGTCGCTTTCACGGGAGGCATTGATTCCGACGGGAACATAATCCCGGTTAATCTCGAAACACTCGAGCACAAAATCGACCGCGCCTTTTTCTCACCGGTGAAATATCTTGTTATACCGGAGGCCAATCGCCTGATGGCCGAGAAAATCCTTGAGCAGATACGCCGAAACTACTCCCGACGAAAACTTAAGCTTATCCCCGTTGAGACCCTTCGCGAGGTAATAAACGATCCCCGTGTAGTCCGCTCGGATAAAGTCTGTATGTTGCCCTATATCACGCGCATCGTTTACAAATACTCCCGCGCCGCCAAAATCCAAATCCCGATACTGCTGGTGTTGATTTATTTGTTGGCTTGTTTGATTTTCCCAAAGGCCTGGATTTTCTTCGATTGGAACCCAAAAACGATTGATATTTTGCCTGATAAAATAACGGCAAAGAATATAAAAGGTCAATTTCTATGGCAACTTGATGAGAGTCAACTCGATATACTAAGAATAGATACATCCGGAAGTAGATCAGTATTAAATGATTTAAATAATGATGGAAATAATGAAAGCATGCTATTACTATCACCGGACTATCGAATTTCCGCAAATTCCTATTGTGAATTATTGCTGGTAGGCAATAAAGGAGATATTCTTTGGGATACATTATTTTGTGAAAACAAATCGATCGGATCTTATCAGCAGACGAACCAATACCGTTTCCGTGTGATAGGACCATGGAATAAATTTGTTAATGTCAGGACAGGAACAGGAATAAAAACTCTTTTTATAACATCAACACCGCATTCAGCAGGTTCTTTCTGCAAATTATTTATTATAGACCCAATGAGCAAAAATATTCAGGAATATTACCATTTAGGTATTATTACGGATTGGCACATATTTGATTTATATAGTGACAATATTGACGATATAATCTTTACCGGCATTTCCATGATGTATAAATGTCCAGTCTTGCTAGCCTTCGATAATTGTGACCTTAGCGGTGTGATGCCGCCTTTTAAAGATGATCATGGATTATGTGGGAATCAATCATTTTATATTTTATTTCCAAAAACTGAAATAGCAAAACAGCAGTCGTCTGAACTACAGCAGGCAGAATTCTATTCCGTTGATTCCAGTATTATTTACATTCGCACTCTTGAAAGCGCCGAGAAGACAGGGCTTCTTTATAGTTTTAATAATGAAATGAAATGTGTTTCCATATTTCCCACCAGCGCTCATACCACCGCATTAAATAAATACTGGAATGATCATAGAAATTGTGACAGCACTCTACTCTTTAAGATACCGAATCCTAACGAATTACTTTATTTTAATGGTGATAGTTTCGAAAATCATTACTCGTCCTGCAAAAATAATTTTCAAATTTCTTATTAAAAAATCCTACAATATGCTCTTTTAGTCCCTATTTATGCTTTAGAGGACCAAACCGGCAACATCTTAAACGAGGAGGTTTTCTAGTAAGTCTATATTATCATTAAGCGGTAATAGGTTAATGCAAGCCCGTACTTCGCCGCTATTCTTTGTGGCAAAATGAGATAATTGGCATAACCCGTTTAAATGTTTTTATGAAAGGAGTGAACACAATTATGGAAAATATGTCACAATACTTGTAGGATTTTATCAAAACTAATTGTTATTAACAGTGAGACTGGAGGTTGGGAAATCATGAAAAACTATGTAAAAGCAATACTCTATGCAAGCTTGATTGTTGGCTTTATAATCCTATCTTTATCTCAAAATATATTTGCCGAGATAAATTTAGATTGGGTACACTCTATCGGCGGAGCAGATAATGATTTTGCTAGAGAGCTATATTTATCAGAAACGAATGATATATATCAAACCGGTTTTGCGTATAGTTCATCACCCACAAATAGTTATATATTCTTAGCTAAGTGGGATACCGATGGTGCATTTAACTGGGGGAAAAGCTATCAAGTGAATAGCGGTGATAGAGGCTCGGGTATAACCGGTGACCCCACTGGCAATATATTTATTGTCGGAAGTTCAAATTATGGAGCCTATAAGGATGATGGATTTTTGATAAGACTGGATTCTGCCGGGAATGTGCTTTGGACTCGCATTTGGAGTGTTGGTTGGGATGTGTTACAAAGCGTGGATATTTATGAACAAGAGATTATTGCGAGTGGATGCTCTGCGCCAGCAGAGGTTAGCCAGGATATTGTTATATTAAAATATGATTATGACGGTAATTTAATTTTGTCGAAAATATATGATCGGCTGGGTCATGAGGCTGGGCGTGGTCAAGATATTGATAAAGATGGCAATATTTATATTACCGGAGAAGCGGGACCGGCTTTGTCATCAGATGATGATGCGTTGTTAATTAAGATGGATGAAGAAGGAAACCTGATTTGGGATGTTTTATGGATGGGCAATGGTGATGATGATCCTTTTCAGGTGATTGTGTCAAAAGATAATTCCATTTATGTTGCAGGAATGACAACATCGAATTCGAATGGATTGTATGATGTATTTATTTTAAAATTCGATGAATCAGGAAATCTCATCTGGCAAAGAACTTGGGGAAGTGCCGGCAATGAGTATGCTTGGTCAGTTGGAGAACGTGCGGGAACCGGTATTTATATTGCAGGAAAAACTGACGGACTTGGTAATGGAAATGGTGATTTATTCTTACTTCAAATTGATCCGGATGGAAATCTTATAAAAGAACTGGCTTGGGGAACGACATCACAAGAAGAAGCAACATCGATATATGTAACAAATTACGACATATATATATCCGGCCATGCTTCCAATAATCTCGGGGAATTGGTCGAAATTAATGGATCTTATAATACTCCTGATTTTCCTGTTGAACCGGCTAATGGACAAATATTAGATACGGCGGCATATACTGATACCCCCATACCGATTGAAACAGACTTAAATTGGGTAATAGACTCTGGTGGGGGCGGTTCCGATGCTTTGCTATTGAAATTTAATGATTTAAGCAATCCCGACACCCTCTACATCCCGGAAGTTTTTTCACCGCTCGCCGATGGTGATACCGTAGTAATCCCGATTAAGTTTAAAAACCAGACACCAATTATTGGAGCGCAATACACTATTACCTGGGATAATCCCGGCATACAATTCCAATATCCAGATTACGCGGGAACCGTGTGCGCAACCTGGACTAATCCAGATCCATATGTAAATAATGAAAATAGGAAAGTTAGGCTAATACATTTGGCAACAGAAGATATACTAGAATCCGGATCGGATACTACACTGGTAAATCTGGTTTTTTCTAGGCCCGTGCTTGATAGTTGCGACACTATTACCATCTATTTTGATACAACTCACATTGAAGGTGATTATGAAAACAGCCGATTGGTTTTTGTTGATACCGGTAATGGTGAGGTTATTCCGATAGTTGATTTCGATTCTGCCATAATTGGAACCTATATGTGCGGTGACGTCAATTTTGATTGTAGCGTTAACATTTTCGATGTTACGAAATTGATATCATGTATATATCTTGGTGATAACTGTAATTATCCACAATGTTATGCTGATGTTAATGGCGGTGGTGGTGTAGTCAATATCTTTGACATCACCTATCTAATCTCTTACCTCTATCGCGATGGGCCACCACCGGACTGCAAC
>CAYVMO010000045.1:0-20367 GCA_964452645.1 uncultured Ignavibacteriaceae bacterium | reverse complement strand
CGATGGAGAATATTCCGCTCTGGCATGAGCGGGATATTGCCCACAGTTCGGCCGAGAGAATTATTCTACCGGACAGCACTATCGCCGTCGATTACGGTCTGAAAATCTTCAATGATATTCTTGATCGACTGGTTATCAATAAGAAAAGAATGATGGAAAATATTTATCGAGACGGCGGGATTGTATTCTCTCAGCGTTTGCTGCTTAAACTGACAACAGTTGTCGGCAGCCGTGAGAAGGCTTATCTGATGGTTCAGCGCAACGCCATGAAGGCGATTGAGGGGACGACCGGATTCCGGGAGTTTGTCAAAACTGACAAGGAAATCAGTAAATATCTCAATGAAAAAGAAATAGATAGCTGTTTTGATTTAAAGTATTACTTTAAGAATGTCGATAAAATATTCAGGCGGGTTTTCGGCAGATGATAGTATCGTACGGATTTAAATTTATCTCAATCGGTTTTGCTCTGACAATAATTCTGATTCTTTGGGCGGCGGCCAAAGACTCTCAGGCGGCTTTTGTTATTTCGGTGGTTCTGGGCGTTTTGACTATTTTTCTGATATATTTCTATCGCAATCCGTCAAGAGATATACCGGACGACAAATCATTGATTCTATCGATCGCCGATGGCAGAATTCTTTCGGTTGAAGATATTGAGAACAACTACATCGGCGGTAAGGGTAAGAAAGTCTCGATATTCCTTTCCATATTCGACGCGCATGTGAATCGTATCCCGATAAGCGGGGAGCTTGATTATGTGAAATATAATCCGGGCAAGTTCTTTGCCGCTTTTAAAGACAAGGCCTCGACTGATAATGAACAGACCGAGATCGGGATTATATCTTCCGCCGGGCGAATAATATTCAAACAGATTGCGGGGATTCTGGCGCGCCGGATCGAATGCAACTCCAAGCCGAATCAGAATGTAAACGGGGGTGATATTTTCGGGATGATACATTTCGGGTCACGGGCGGAATTGTTTCTTCCGGCTAATATTGAAGTCGTGGTTAAAAAAGGGGATAAGGTCAAAGCGGGTGAAACGGTTATCGGGCGTGCGGTCAATATTCAGGAGACGACTGATTAATGCAGGTAAATCAACTCAAAGGCATATTCCCGGGCACATTTACGATGGGGAATATTGTCTGCGGTTTTCTGGCGATTCTCTCCGCGTTCGAAGGTGAAGTAACGACCGCCTGCTGGCTTATAGTCCTGGCCGGTTTTCTTGATATGCTGGATGGCAAAGTTGCCCGACTATCGGGAACCGCCTCTCGATTCGGGGTTGAGCTTGATTCTCTGGCCGACTTTCTCTCGTTCGGTATCGCTCCGGCAATTATTGTTTATGTCGTAAAACTTAATTCGATAGGCAAATGGGGCTGGATAATAAGCATCGTATATATAATGGCGGCTTCCTATCGGCTGGCGCGTTTTAATTTGCTGGCGCAGACCGATGAAAAAAGGCGTTTTCTGGGGCTGCCGACACCCGGCGCGGCGCTGGTTCTGGTTTCGTACGTTATTTTCAGTTATTATCTGTGGGACGGCCTGGAATACGGACAATATCTGGTTTCGATGGTGATTTTATTCGCCGCCCTCATGGTCTCGCAAATCGAATATGACGCTTTCCCGGAGAATTTCGGAGTCAGGCGCAATAGGATAAAACTTCTTTTTATCGTCATTGCCGCCATCGCCGTTCTGGCCAAACCGAGGCTTTTATTATTTCCAATCTTTTCCATTTATATTATTATAGGTATGGTAAGAGAAGTTTATCGTTTATTTTATTTGGGTGTTGGTTACGTGAAACGACAGGCGAGAGAAAGAAAAAGCGGAGAACAATGATGAAGAATAAGAAGGCTGTGGTTTACGTACGGCTTAAAGAGGGGGTCCTGGATCCGCAGGGTTTGACGATACATAAGGCGATATTGAATATGGGTTATGACATGGTTTCCTCGGTCAGATCAGGTCGATTTTTTGAGCTGGAGGTGAAATCATCCAATGGCCGGGTGGAGAGTAAGGTCGAAGAGATATGCAGCAAACTTCTGGCAAATCCGGTGATTGAAAATTTCAGCGTGGAGTACGAAGAGTGAAATTCGGCGTGGTGACATTTCCCGGTTCCAATTGTGACTATGATGCTTATTCAGCTATTAAGCTGCTGGGTGAGAATGTTGATTTTCTCTGGCATCAGTCGGCCGAATTAAACGGCTGCGAGGCGATAATTCTGCCGGGCGGATTCTCATACGGCGATTATTTAAGGTCGGGAGCGATAGCACGTTTTTCGCCGATTGTCAAGTCGGTCATCCGGTTTGCAGAAAACGGAGGATTGGTAATAGGTATCTGCAACGGTTTCCAGGTTCTGGTCGAGTCGGGATTGCTGCCGGGAGCGCTGCTGCGGAATAAACATCTGCGTTTCTCATGCAAATTCGTTTATCTGCGGGTGGAACAAACCGATTGCCCTTTTACCGAAGGATGTACGCGCGGCGAAATATTTAAAATACCGATTGCCCATAAAGATGGAAACTACTATAATTTTCAGTGCGAATTGGACGAATTAAAGAAGAACAACCAGATCGTATTTCGCTATTGCGACAGGGACGGCAATATTACCCTGGAAAGTAATCCGAACGGTTCCATGGACAATATTGCCGGGATTTGTAACCTTAATGGCAACGTGGTTGGAATGATGCCGCACCCGGAGCGAGCGGTAGAGGATATTCTCGGTTCCCGGGACGGCATAAAAATATTCCAATCAGTAGTCGGACATTTTAAGAAGAGTGTGGAACTTGAAAAAGCGTGAACTTACATTCATAATTGTGGGCCTTTTGCTGGGAGCGATTCTCGGCGGTTTTATCGGTGAAATGGTCGGTTCGTTTCTTCCGCCCGGGGCGGCCAAAGTATTATTTGCGAAATCGTTGAAGGTCGGTTTTGAAACGACGCGCGTGGAACTTTATTCGATTTCCTTTACCATTGGTATAATGTTTAAGATAAACTTTATGTCGGTTTTGGGCGTATTATTGGTTATAATGTATTTTAGATGGTGGTATATTTAGAAATTATATTTCGTTGAAAAAATTTTTTCGGGGAGATAAAAGTCATGTTTGGAATGGGCCCGTGGGAATTAGCTCTGATTTTTCTGGTCGTCCTGCTCTTGTTCGGCGCCAAACGGCTTCCGGATATCGCTCGGGGTATGGGCAAAGGTATCCGCGAGTTTAAATCGGCCGTCAAAGATACCCAGGATGAGATTAAGACCAGTATGAACGATACGGACAAAAAGAGTAACAGCACCGACGACAAGAAAAATGGCTAAATTTACCGAAGAAGATGTCAAAAAAATCGCGGACGTTCTGGGAGCGGATAAAATAACGCACGAGAAGGACCATTATCGTATCAAGCTATTCAACAAACCGGACAAAAGAGTCCTTGTTTTCGAAATTTATCCCGAAACGCTCCTCGGGCGTGTGCGCGGCATGTTAATAGTCGTTTATACCGGGAATTCACATTTGCAATTACACAATTGCTCGGGCTATGTGGTTTCCGAGGAATTGGGTGAAGTGACTTTCGTCACCGAGACCGAAAAAAGATTGTCGGGTTTGGTTATCGAAAAGGGTGCTTCCTGTTCGCTCTATGCCGGGATAGATCGTAAATTGATTTCCAGCGATTTCGAGCGATTGGGTGTCGAGGTCATGTTATCCGGCGTGGCCCTATCTCTGGCCGAAGATATTATCAAACCGGAAGAAGAATAAATCTTTTCAAAAAATCGGTAGGGCAGGAGTCGCCGACTCCTGCCTTTTTAATTTGGGCGATACCAGCTTAATAGTATTCACGGTTGATTTTCTCGATTTGCTTCTGCAGCGCCTCGATTTTGGCTTTCAAAGCAGCCAATTCCTGTTCAAGCCGGGTGATGTCGAAAGCTTCGTTTTCAGTATCTTCTGTTTTATATTCTATCGGACCGAAACCATCCAGCCGGGTGATACTATTAGATGCTTTTACTGGCGGTGGTACCGAATCGACCGTTCCATAGGCGGTGGGGAAATAGACAAGATTAAATTGCATATCGGCCACCGAAACCGAACCGGAGTATTCATAAGCGAGATAATAATATGTATATAAACCGGCGGTGTCGACCGTAAACATACTGGTCATCCCGAACGGTATCGAATAGACACCCGACGGAGCGGCGCTGTCGATATGGAAATCGAGATCCTGATTTCCGGGCAAAGCCATCGGATTATCGGAGATACCGACAATAGCGTAAGATTTGGTTCCCTCGGTATGTTGCGGCAGGGTCGCTATCCGGCCATGGGCGACAGCCATCACATAACCTTCGGCCGGACAAGCTATCGACAGACTACAAAGTCTCGTATAGGCCTGATCATTTAGATATACATAATAGGCGCCGCTAAAAGCGGCGACACCCGGCTCATTTATAATATCGGATGATTGGACATTTCCGGTCTTAAAGGCATAAGGTACCGTATTAAGTTGTGTACGCGGCATGATTTCCGAGTCGGCATCTACCGTGATACCCAGCCAACGTTCCGAATGATCGAAAATATCCGCCGTCAGCGGCGACCCATTGGAGCCGAGTTGAACCGAGAAAAATCCGTCGGCTGTGTTTATAGTATGTGACTCCTCCCAGATTATAGCACTTGTTTCATCGTAGATTTTGAAAATGACGTTGTGAGTTGTATCCGGTACCGGATTGCCGGTATTATCGGTCAATCTCCCCTGGTAGTTCATAATAGTAGGTACTTCTGCATTGACAGACACAATGAATGCCACCAGCAATAGAACCGTTAAGGTAATCCTGAAGGATATAAATCTGACCATATTAGTCTCCATTTCTATTTAGACTTATTAACGCCTCGAGTAGTAATTTTAATTATAATATCGTCAAAAGAGTCGATTTCGCAAGGATTAATCCACATGTATGACATCATCATGGTCGAAGGTAAAGGCGGTTTCCCCGAGACATACCAATAAAAAAGGCAGGAGTCGGCGACTCCCGCCCTGCCTTCTAACCACTATGATATTACAAACTCACGCCGCTTTTGGGCGTAAATGATTCGAGAAAACCGGCCAGAGCTCTGGCGATTTCGGAGGCATTTTGATATCGCTCGGCCGGGTTTTTCCTGAGAGCTCTGTCTATGACGCGGTCGAACAGGTGTGGAATCGATCTATCCACCTTCGAAGGCGGTTCGGGCTCGGTGTTCACGATACTGTATATCAGCGAGGTCAGATTGTCGCCGCGGAATGGACGGCGATTGAGCAGCAGTTCATAGATTACGACACCGAGGCTGAATATGTCGCATCGTTTATCGACGTGTTTTCCCTGTAGCAATTCGGGCGCGATATAGTTGGGAGTGCCCATGGCGATTCCGGTGCGGGTCATCGACGAAGTATCGACGCGGGCGATACCGAAATCCATAACTTTTACTTTATAGTCATTCAAGACCATAATATTGGCCGGTTTGATATCCCGATGTACTATGTTCTGCTTGTGAGCGAAATCAAGCGCCGAGCAAATCTGCGAAATTATCTGCGCGATAATACGATAGTTGAATTTGACCTTGCGGTGGAGCATCTCTTCAAGAGTATGGCCCTCGAGGAATTCCATGGCGATATATTGTAGATTACCCTCGGCACCGACATCATAAATCGTGACGATATTGGGATGCGACAGTTTGCCGGCGGCACGAGCCTCGGTATTCAAGCGTTCCTTTAATTCTTCCATTTCCTGCGGGTCGTTCACGAAATCCAGCCGGATGGTTTTCAAAGCGACATTTCGATTTATGGCCGGGTCAACACCTTTATAGACCATGCCCATGGCGCCTCTGCCAAGCTCTCCCAAGACTCTGTAACGACCCAGACTTTCTATCGGTCGACTGTCGGAGCCGAAGGCGGGCGTACTCAGTGGTTTGAAAGATACTTCTTCGGGCGGTTCTTTTTCCTCAAGGGATTGAGCTTCCTCAGGTTTGTTATCGGCCTTATCGATAGCAACTGTTTCCTCCTTATCGGCCAAGGAAATATCGGCAACCGTTATTTGTTCCGACCGGGTTCTCTCCGAAACAGTCCCGATAGCAGATATATCGGTTCTGCTCTCTTTGGAACGCGGCACCGGTGATTGAGTTTCGATTGCCATGGCTTGTTGCTGAAGCGGTTTTTCTTCTTTCAGAGGCAATCGGGGAAAATCGGTATCGGGCAATTTTGCTTTTGGCAGCCTGGTCCTATTGGGCGACGGAGCGAATCCGATCCGCAGAGTGGAGAGTTTTGAGAGAAGTTCGTTATCCATAATCGGGCTGACCAGCGTCAACAGGAATAATTCCAATCCGACGTATAACGGCCGAGCCAGGATATTGTAGGAATTAAAGGCAATGAAGTTCAGATTGGCCAGGACAAACATGCTTGCCATAAGGATAATCATCCTGTATAACAGGGAAACGCGGGGAAGAACGAAGGCGAAAATGGCGCCAAGGGCGAAAAGGATTATGATATCTCTTCCGGGCGATGAGTCCAGTCTTTTAATAAAATTGGAATGAATAATATTTTCGACAACATTGGCGGTTATCTCGGCCGACAATAATTTTTTAGCGACCGGTGTCCGGTAATAATCGGAGAGAAACTCACCGGTTACGGAGATAATGACCAATTTGTTTTTTAATCCGGCGAGATCATATTTTTCCGTCAGGATATCGGCCGCCGAAACCTGCGAAAATGACCGTCCCGGTTTGTTGTAGTTGATAAACAACGCGGCCTGATCATCGGTCGGAATTTCCAGCCCGCCCAATTTGACCTTTTCACCCTCATAGACCGTTATTGACGCGGGCGGAACTCCTTTATAATTAGCCGCGGTCAGAAGCGAGACCGACGGGTAATAATATCCATCATAATAGGTCACCAATGGCTGCCAGCGGACTTTTTTATCATCGTCGAATCTATTGTACTTAAATCCTAATCCTGCGGCAAACTGGCAGAGTTGTTCGGGGGGAAGAAACGCCTTGTAAGTCTGCAGCGTAGCCTCTTCATTCAGGATACCGATATCATTATTGACTTCAATTGACGATTTTGACAAATATTCATGTGTCGTGACCTTACCGGTCATAAATTCCGCGCGGCTGAATTCATAGGGCAATATTATACCTTTGATCCAGGACATCTGACCGGCGAGGACTTTGGTATAGCCAAGCGTATCTTCATTTATATCAGGTTCAAAAAGAATATCCATCAGTATTGTTTTCGGTTCACCGCTGCCGATCGCAGCCAGAAGGTCGGCGACTTTATCTCTGTGCCAGGGCCATTCGCCGAATTCGCTCAATGTCCTGTCATCGATATCGACCAAAATGACATCCGGCGTGAAATTTTCTTCGCCCCGAAAAGTATACATCAAATCCTGGATTTTCCATTCGAGACTCCGCAATGGGGAAAAATCGTTGAGATACAAAGTAACGACCAAAATAGATATCAACAAGCAGAGAACATAGGCTGAGTATTTTCTTAACATGGAAATACCTCAAACTCCTATTGCCAGGCGCTCTATCAGGAATTCCGGGAGTTTCGCTTTTTTCATTTTGTCCTGGGTTTTCCCGATATCGTATTCCACCCGTCGGTAGTACATTGTGTCGGCTTCGGTATCGACAATCAGATAACAGGCCCGGGGGTCATTGTCCCGTGGCTGCCCGACGGAGCCGATATTTATGATATATTTACGACCATCAGCACGTTTTATCGATTCGCTGGTTTGCTGTACAATGGTATTTTCCTTATCAAGAATAAAACAGGTCGGGACATGGGTGTGTCCGACCATACACACCGATTGCGAAAACTCATTAAAATTATCCCGGGCGCCGTCAGCGTCGAGGATATAAGTCCAGCTGTCAGGCTCTTCCGGTGAAGCATGAACCAGATAGTAATCGAGGAATGTAGAACTCATTTCAAAATCAGCCAGAATCTGGATTGATTTTTTCTTTATCTTCTCCACCGTCCAATCCATGGAAACCCTGGCAATCTGATTGAAGTTTTCCGATTGTTCAAGTCCCATCACGGCATAGTCGTGGTTACCAAGAAGCTTGATATCACAATGTTTGTCTATCAGCCTGACGCATTCATTGGGATTGCAGCCGTATCCAACGGCATCGCCCAGAAAATGAATCTTTTCCACGCCCTGTTTTTCAATATCCCGAAGGACATCTTCGAGAGCTTCAAGATTGCCGTGAACATCCGATATCAGGGCAAATTTCATAAGTCAACGTCCTTCCACGAATCTGAAAACCGATTTTCCAACCTGTATGATATCATCGTTTTTTAATGTCCGTCGATCCACCATTTCACCGTTCACCTTAGTCTTACCCTTGCGTCCAAGATTTATGATACTGAACTGTTCTTCTTCTTTAACGATTTTCGCCTGAATTCCGGAGAGCATAAATCCTTTGACATGAACGTGAACGAATTTCGCCTTGCCGATGGTGGTTACATTCCTGTCAATCTGATGCTCGGAGAAGTCGACGTTCTCTTCGCCCAGAAGAACCGACCCGCCCATCCGGTTGACGATCTCTTTTTCGAGTCGATCTTTACGAATAAGTTCCTTTTGCTTTTTGGTTTTCAGAATCATGGTGCCGTCCAGAGCAGCCGTCGAACCATCGCCCCGGGTCTGAGAAACATATATCAGGCAGTACTTGCCGATGGTGATTTGGTCATTATCACGCAGGACTTCCTCGGTTACGCGGCGGTTGTTGACAAATGTACCGTTAAGAGATTCATTGTCGATAATGACCGCAGCATTGTCGTTGAATTCAATCTGCGCATGTCGTCGTGAGACACCCCGGTTTTCGAGAACTATATCATTGTCACTGGTTCGACCGATAGTCATCCGTTTTTTCTCAGATACTATTCGCTCAATCACATTGTCCTCGTATTTGACGATAATCTCGGGCATACGGGACTCCTTTCAATTACTCAAAATTCCAATCGATTACAAGGCAAATATACCTTGAAAGATTATAGAATCTATTTGTTTCATCAATCTTGCCATATTCTTTTAGCTCTTATATATTTTCGGCATGAAGATAGGAAACTTGACCATTGAAGACAAGCTGTTGCTGGCGCCTTTGGCGGGTATCTCCAATCGGGCCTTCAGGATGCTGGCCCGAAAATATGGCGCCGCGATGTGTTATACCGAAATGATTTCTTCGGAGGCGATAGTCAGGAACCAGAGAAAGACATTTGCCATGATTGATATCGCTCCTGATGAGCATCCTGTTGGCATCCAGCTGTTTGGCTCCGCTCCGGACAGTCTGGCGAAGGCCGTGAGAAAAGTACAGGAGTTCGGGCCGGACTTGATTGATCTCAACCTGGGCTGTCCGGTAAAAAAGGTTATCAAAAAAAATGGCGGGGCGGCTCTGCTGAAAAACGAGACTCTGGCCGGGGAATTAATGTCGGCGGCGGTCGAAAACTCGGCCATTCCCGTCACAATAAAGATGCGCACCGGCTGGGATTCGTCTTCAGACGTTTACATCGAAATCGGAAAAATGGCCGAGAAAAAAGGAATTGCGGCAATTACGCTGCATCCCCGAAGCCGGGCCGAAGATTACTCGAAAAAAGCCGATTGGTCAAAGATTGGGATGCTTAAAAAGGAAGTCTCGATCCCGGTAATCGGCAACGGCGATATCAACACGCCTCAGGATGCCGAAAGCATGTTTAAGCAGACAAATTGCGACGCCATAATGCTCGGACGAGCGGCGATAAAAAATCCGCATATTTTTGAGCAGATTAAAGTGTATTTATCTGAGGGTCGGCTGATTCCCGAGCTGACGATCGATGAGCGAATCGAACTGGCGTTAGAGCATTCCCGTCTGTTGATTGAGCAATTCGGTGTTCGCCTGGGAGCTTTGAAGATGCGCAAACATTTGGCCTGGTATTCGAAAGGATTTTCGGGTGGTGCGGAATTGCGTCGCAGGTTAAAAGCCGTTGAATCGTATGAAGATATCCAATCCCTTTTATATGCCTATCGAGATAAGTCTTTGCTCGACCCGGATGAGCAATAACGATTGCTATTTTGCGCAATTGACAAAAAAAGTTTGATGGCCGAAATCATTATGATTATATTATTACGAAAATATACAGATGCAAACTATCAGGAAGGATAAATGACATGTCAGTCAAAGTCTTGACCATTGCCGAACAGAAAGACGGAAAAATATCCAATGTCAGCTATGAATTAATCAGCGCCGCCAAAAAGTTTGGCGGTGAGATAATGACCGCCTGTCTGGCCGAATCGGCTGACAGTATTGCCGGTGACCTGGCGGCACGCGGCGGTGGCAAGGTTTTGGCTGTATCCAACCCGGCCCTGAATTATTTTAATGATGATATTTACGGCCGGGTGATTACCGAACTTATAAAAAAATATCAGCCGCAGTTGGTCATCGGCCCGGCCACTTTTTACGGTAAGGCGCTGTTGGGGAGACTGGCCGCCCTGAATGACGGCGCGATGGTTTCCGACATTACCGCCTTGAAGTCGGAGGGCGGCGCTATTTCAGCGACACGCCCGACATATGGCGGGAATATTATCGCCGATATCACCGGCGAGCCGGGGAAAACCATGTTTGTAACGGTGCGCCCCAAAATATTCGACGAATCAAAGGACGGTGACGGCGAAGTCGTCACTGAAACTGTCGATGCAGCACTTTTCGGATCGAAAGCGGCGGTGAAGGAAATGGTCGTTGAAACCGGTCAGTCGGTAAATCTGGCGGAAGCCGATATTATTGTCTCGGCCGGGCGCGGCGTCCGGGGGCCGGAAAATATTCCTTTGATTCAGAGGTTGGCCGACGCCGTCGGGGCGGCGCTGGGGGCTTCGCGGGCGATTGTCGATGCCGGGTGGATAGCATATTCGCATCAGGTCGGTCAAACGGGGAAGACGGTCAATCCCAAGCTGTACTTTGCCATCGGTATCTCCGGGGCAATTCAGCATTTGGTCGGGATGCAAACATCAAAAACGATTGTGGCCGTCAATCGGGATAAAGATGCGCCGATTTTCAATATCGCCAGCTACGGGATTGTCGCTGACTTGTTTGATATCGTTCCGGCGCTGACGGCTAAATTCGAAGCGAATAAATAAATAGGAAAATAGTATCCTTGATAATATTTAAAGGTCGCCGCGAGGTGACCTTTTTTATTAAACTATTTCTTCGGCGGCGGGAGTTCTCCGGCGAGATAGTCTATCGAGGCGCGCAAAAGCAGCGTGTCATAGACAAAGTCGTGCATGCCTCTGCTTTTGTCATTTCGAATCAGGAAATAGTTATAAAGAGCGCCGACAACATTGGAGTCGGCTATCAGGAGAGTCGAATCCGGCAGACCGGTCTCAAGATTCACAAGCCCCATTTTGCTCAGGCCGGCTTTTAAATCCGATAATCTGGTTTCGATCAAAGCCTGACCGGTCGCAATGGACTGAGCGGTTACTTTCGGCGGTGTTCCGGTATGGCAGCCAGCGATGTTACAGGCCTGCACGAGAGCGCCCGATTCACCTACGATATTCAGGCTGTGGCCGCCGAGCGAAACATTGACGACGCTGTCCTGATGACAGCTTAGACATTTTCTGGCATCGGCAATGGTATGAGAATGGGCAGCCGACCAGTTCCAGGTGACGCTGTCGAAATGATGCTCAAAGCCACCCTTGCCGAGCAGTAAGTCGGCTTCACCCATTCCGTGAAGCATAAGTGTGTCCCAGATATCAATTGTGGATGCATTGATAATGGCGCTGTCCTGAATCAGACGCGTCTTATCGACCAGCGAATGGTGACAGTAGGCACAGATATTGGATTTGCCCTGATTATATGGTGAACCGGAGATTAAATTAAAGGCCGTTTCGGTTCTTAAACTGTAATCCCAATTGGTATGAGGACCGTGGCAGGCAAAGCAGCGTATTTCAGATGGACGACCATTAAAATGGATTTCATCCTGCCCCAGAGATTGAGCAAAAGGTCGGCTGAAATGACATTCGGCGCCGCAGACCGAAATATCCTGATTCAACAATTCCGTATCCGCCAATCGGCCCGAAGCATGACCCGATGTTAACCATTGATCATATACATCGGCGGCAATCAGGCCGATTGTCGAATGACAGGTGATGCACAGACTATCCTGCCGTTCAACAGTGGTATAGGTCTCATTTGTAACCAGTTGGTCGCAGCCGGGGATGATACCCAGAATCAAAATCCCGGAGATAAGGGCTATCAAAATGGGCGGGACGATTCTTCTCATCTGTAAAATCCTGAATGCATTTCGATCAAATAACATCTCTTAAGACCTTTTGTCAAACAATTTCATTAATTCGGCGTTTGATTTCGTTGCTGCCGGCGGAATCTGCGGTCAAATGTCATCTGCAGGCGATGACTCCTGCGGCTCAGGAACTTTTTGAGCGCCCGCTTGTTAAATATAAAAAGAGTGAGGCTTCTTATTAAATTGCTTGACTTGTTTCAGGATTTGGCTTTTCTTTGACATTCGGAGGTAATGCTTAGGTTATTTGATAGAGAGAAATTGAACTGTTGACCTGTGATTTTGCTGAATGAAGCCTGAACTGTTTTTTAGCCGGACTATTCGTAGTTTACGGCTATTATTTTTTGGAAAAAAATCGGTCGGTGTGGCCGCCATCGTATTTTTAATCTGCATTATTCCGACTTTATTATTAGCGCGGATATTGCTTCCGCTTGATGATCCTATTCGGGGACGGGGTTTGGCCGACAACACCATTCAGGATATAGTTTTTCATAAGGGCGGTGTCTGGCTGGCCGGCGGTCGCGGCGTGACCTATCAAATGTTAGGAGATTCAGTCTGGAACCTGTATGATGAAACCAACGGTTTACTCAGCGAAAATATCTCGGCGATTTATTCCTCCGGGGATATCCTCTGGGTAGCCATGAATTATTTTGAAGACGACGATGATTACGCCACCGGCAACGGATTGGCGTTCACGTCTGATACCGGTCTCACCTGGGATACGACAGGTCCTTCGGGAACGAAAGGTTTTGTTAATATCGTCTTTGACATTACCGGCGTTGACAGCTCGGTTTTTTGTGCCTCGTGGTTCGGCGGCCTGATTGCCAGTTTTGATAACGGCCGGAATTGGAAGCATATTTACTATTCGTCTGCAGATTCGGTTAATTCGGTAACTACTCCTAATGACCCGCCGCTTTCCAACCGCTATTTCGCCGCCGTGGCCGATACGCTGCATCCCGACTCGCTTATATTATGGGGGGGAACGGCCAACGGAATCAGGCGATATGTCTTTTCGCCGCCCTATTCCAAACCATCGTCAAATTACATCTTTGATATTGCAGCCGTCGACAGCTTTGTGTTTATATGCGGTGACTCGGGTTTGACACGATTAAAATTTGACACGCTTGATAACGGTAACGCTGTCGAATCTTATCATTCTTTTTTCATGAGCGATGGTATTCCCGGGCTGGCGGTCACGACAGCTTTCGGATTCGGCGGCCGCTTATTTATAGGCGCTTTAGATTCGCTCGGCCGCGAACCTGTTGTCGATACCGCCGGTGATACTTCCTTTGCTTACACAACATATAGCACGGGGCCGGGATTGGCCATATCCGAAGATGACGGTTTGACTTTCAACGAGAGCTATTCCGGCCTGGATAGTCTGATGGGTGATAACAGATATCCGCTGGAATTTGCCTCGATGGGGCATAATTTATTCATGGCCGCCTATGAAGCCGGTCTGTTTATGTCATCAGATACCGGAGATACATGGAATAAAATTTATACCGACACTCTTGACTCGACTCTGGCCAATGGGCGAAATATCGTTAACTCGATTGCGGCCGATTCTTTTGATTTATGGGTTGGGACCGATTCCGGTTTGGTGTGGATGCAATTTGATAGTGCGGGTTCTGTAATATCAAGGCAGAATTTTGTTTTTTTGGAGAACGATACCAGTGGGGCCCGATCTTACAAGGTAAGAATTCAAAAATATACCGACACGCTTGGTAATGTCGATTCAACGGCCATTTGGTCCATTAATTACCCGGTGGATACCGCTACCGGGGGTTATAATATCTATTTTTCGCGTGACACCGGTCAATCGTGGATGTCGCCGAATGGTTCCGCATATCAACAATATATTCAATATTGTGATCTCGCATTTTTTGAGAGAGGATACGTTTTTCTGGCCGGTCAAGACTATCTTGGATATTCACAAAATCTTACACAGTCCTGGTATGGTGGTAACGCCGGGTGGGTTGAAGACAGCCTGAATAATTCTATAGATCTTGATAATAGAAGGCACTTATGTCTTTTAAATAAAAATGATACGCTTTATGTCGGCACTGAACACGGAATGGCCATATCCCCGCCCGGTGGCCCTATAAGATGGCATATAATTATTGCCAATAACGATCGGACCAGGTATGATAAGGCCGTATTAATCACCTATCCGTACCTGACCGGGAACTTTGTGAATGCCCTCGGCATTCAGCCGCTTTCAAATGGCCGGAGCCTGCTTTGGGCTTCGACGCATCCGGCTGTTGTTCAGACCGGCGACACGGTTCAATATGAAGGCATTTCGGTGGGTACTTTGGATGGGCTTAACTGGGATACGCGACATGATCAGATTGCGGCCTGGAATTTTGCTTTTGATGATTCGGCGGTATTTGTGGCTACCGACGCCGGATTGTTGTACTCACCGGATACCGGCCAAAGCTGGGATACGCTGGAAATCAGCGGCCGGCAGGTAACCTCGCGACCGCCGGTCGATTTTGCCATCGATCCGGGGACGCCGGTTTATGCTGTAGCCGTTTTGGGTAATATGTTATGGGTCGGAACTGAAGAAGGCGCCGCGAGTATCGAGCTTGATAATCTGGGGACTGATGCGTGGGAAATATATCGTGTGTTTGATTCTTTACCGGAAGTGTATGCGTATCCGATTCCATTTTCGCAGGCCGATGACGGCAAAGTTTATTTCCATTTTCCTGTTTTCCATGACGCTTACGTTACAATAGAAGTATTTGATTTTACGATGGATCTGGTGAAAACGGTGCCGGTCGATAACAGTGGATTCAGGCAGGCCGGGATTTCCCAGGATATTTACTGGGATGGTATTAATGGTATCGGCGGTGTCGTCGCCATCGGCATGTATTACTATAAGATAACGCTATCGACCGGAGAAGTTTACTGGGGGAAAATAGCGGTTGTACCATAAATATGAAGACACATAATTACATATTTATACCGATTGTGTCGATCGTTCTACTTCTCTCGAACGCGACAGCCGCGACGGAAAACGGCGGTTATGCCGGGGCCTTTCTGAAACTGCCGGTCGAGGCGCGTCCGGCCGCAATGGGCGGGGCTTATATCGGCGTTTCCGATGATGCCGCCGGGCAGTTGCATAATCCGGCCGGGATTCAATCAATAACGGAAAAAGTTTTTACCAGTTCCTATCGGGCGATGGGGCTTGATAGAAAATTGGGTTTCCTTTCCGTGCTTCTGCCGACCCGCCGTGAATCGATACTCGGCTTCAGCTGGCTCTATGCCGGATACGGCAGTGTGGAAGAGCGCGATAAAAGTGGTAATGCTACCGGAAATATTATCTCTTCGAACGAGCATGATTTTGGGATTACATTTGCAAAAAGATTCGAACCGTTTTTTGCTATGGGCACGAAATTGAATTATTACCATAAAAAGCATGTCGATCTCAGTGTCGGGTCAATCGGTATCGATATCGGAGCGTTGTTTTTTATCGACTCATTGCTCGATTATGGGACAATGGAAGGCAAACCGGTTACCGATATCAGGGGCGGTGTGGAGGTCAAGCATCTCGCTGCCAAGTATATCTGGGAAACGAAAGGGACCGGATTGACACCCTCCCAGACCGATGATTTTGCGACTTTTATCGGCATCGGCGGATCATGTCGATCCTTCAATCGAAATCTCCTGGTGGCCATGGATGTCGAACTGATTGCTGCGAGGTTTCCGGATACAAGCAAATCCGCCCAGTTAGAAGACCGGGTTTCAAGCAATGATGTTCTTTTCCAAATGGGGGGAGAGTATAGTTTTGAAAATAAATACTTTCTCCGGGCCGGGTTAAATGACGGTGTCCTGACGGCCGGGGGCGGTTTCAGATATGACTTCAGCGGTGTAGCGCTGATAATTAATTATGCATTCTCCAATGATCGTGTCGGGGAGGGAGATGATCATATAATCACTCTGGACATCAATTTCTAAGGATTATATTTTGAGATATATCGTATTTTTCACAGTTTTAATTTTATCGCTGCTCTCGGGTACGGCCGCATTCGGTCTGACCGGTGTTAAGATGTTAACGGTTGAGACCGGTGCGCGACCGGTCGGCATGGGCGGTGCTTTTACATCCATCGCCGGAGATCCATTTTCGGCGGCTTACAATCCTGCGGCCTGCTGGGGAATAACGAAACTTTCCGGTTCGCTGGGATACAGCACCCACTGGGCCAATACCAGATTTGAAACCGGATACATCGCCTTTCAGAAACGGTCGATGAATATATTCAGTGGAGTGAATTTCGCCGCAGTGGACAATCTGGAGGGGCGTGAAATGCCGACCGCCGATTATCTTCAGTTTGACGCCCATGATGTTTCCATAAAAATCGGAACCGCCTTTGAACTGGAGGAGAATTATTATCTTGGCTTTTCGCTCGGGTGGATAAACGAAAAAATCGACACTTACAGCGATTTTGCCTTTAATTTCGATGTCGGGCTGCTGATGCGGCCGTATCCGAATCTGAACGTTGGTCTGGCCATTCTCAATTTCGGATCAACCTTGCGTCTGCGCGATGAGGCTTACGATATACCCACCACTTATCGGGGCGGTGTGTCGTACCGGTATCGAGACTTAACGGCGGCGGTTGATATCGTCAGGCTCGAGGAGGAAACGTATACGCATCTGGGCGGCGAATATTGTTTTCGGGATATATTCTTCATACGCGCCGGTTATCGCCTGGGATATGATACGAAGAATTTCTCGGCCGGAGTCGGTTTTACCAAGCGCAATCTGCGTATCGATTATGCCTTCCTGCCGTACACCGGTTATCTGGGAACCTCACATCTTTTTAATCTGACATTTTATTTATAAAAAAATAGGAGAGACGAAATCACGATG
This sequence comes from uncultured Ignavibacteriaceae bacterium, assembly GCA_964452645.1. Taxonomy (GTDB): domain Bacteria; phylum Zixibacteria; class MSB-5A5; order GN15; family PGXB01; genus CAYXTW01. The sequence continues at coordinate 3,239 of CAYVMO010000045.1, read as the reverse complement.
GCGAAGTATAAGATTGCCTGGATGCCGGGCGACGGGGTCGGCGTCGATGTCATGGACGCGGCACGTATCGTTCTGAATAAAATTCAACTCGATGCTCAATATATAAACGCCGATATCGGCTGGAAATTCTGGTGCAGAGAAGCCAATCCGCTGCCGGATCGAACCATTGACATTCTGAACAGCACCGACTGTGCCCTATTCGGTGCCATAACATCCAAGCCGAAAGAGGAAGCGGAGGCGGAGTTGATACCCGAACTGCGCGGAAAAGGGCACATTTATCTCTCACCGATCGTGCGGCTGAGACAGGAGTTGAATCTTCGCACCAACATGCGCCCGTGTAAAGCATATCCGGGTAATCCACTAAACTATAAAGAGGGAATCGATATTGTTGTTTTCCGCGAGAATACCGAGGATCTCTATTCCGGCGTCGAATTTTTCCCCTTCCCGGATGAAATCCGGCAGGCAATTATTAAGCATAATGCCAAGATGAAAAAATTCGATAAACACCCGGCCGGTGAAGTCGCGGTCTCGCTGCGCATCAATACCAAAACCGGATGCCGCAATATTATCACCGACGCCTTCGAGTACGCCAGAAAAACCGGGCGTAGAACGGTGACGGTCGTGGAAAAACCGAATGTCATCAGGGAGACTTCGGGATTGATGGTGCGAACGGCCCGTGAAGTGGCCAAAAATTATCCCGGAATCGAACTGTGGGAGACGAATATCGATGCCATGTGTATGTGGCTGATAAAAAATCCGCTCGATTATTCGGTGCTGACGACGTCGAATATGTTCGGCGATATCATCTCCGATTTATGCGCTCAATTGGTTGGCGGCCTGGGCTTTGCATCTTCGGGCAATATCGGCGATAATTATGCCGTTTTCGAGCCGACGCATGGTTCCGCACCTAAATATGCGGGACAATATAAAGTAAATCCGATGGCCATGCTGTTGACAGTGCGGATGATGCTTGAGTGGCTGGGTGAAACCGACAGCGCTGAGGCGCTTGAGCAGGCGATTTCCGAGGTTATCAAAGAGGGTCGAGTACGCACTTATGATATGGGCGGTTCCTCAGGTACGCTTGACATTGCCCATGCCGTGGCGGAAAAATTGTAAAAAAAATCGGCCGGGTGAGTGGGGAAAACACCCGGCTCGGGCAGTCGGATAATTAAGGCAAGTTAAGTCAGTTAGCTCGGTTAATGCCAGATGATATCTTTAAGTTCTGGAACCTGTTCCTCCAATTCTTCGGCGATATCTTCCAGTTCTTTGGCCAAATCTTCAATCTCTTCGGCTTGCTCCTCAAGCGCGTCGGCTTTGGCTTCTATTTTGGCCGCATCCTTTTCCATTTCCCGATCCAGATCGTCGCTATCATAATCGGTTAGAAACATTTTAAGGACGTTCTTGATCGCCTTGGCCCCCAATTTGGCGCCTTCCAAACCGATTTTTGCCCCCTCAAGGCCTATCTCCGCAGCCTGTTCATGTAATTCAATGGCGAGATGATAATACTGCTCGAGCAACTTCTTTTGATCCGAATTTACTTTAATCTGCTGTCCGTCAATGAATAACTCATATTTTTCCGTGATTTCCACAACCGTCTTGTCGCGTCCATTGTGGGTAATAATCAGTGTGCCATCCTCGACGTCGATATTGGTATTATCATAATAATCGAAGTCATTGTAAACTGAATAAGAATGGGAACATTTACCACCCTCCGCAAAAGCTACTGAAGAACTCAAAAGCAGCGTCAATAATACGATAATAAATACTCTCATCCGACATCTCCCGTTTTTATGACATACTTTATCTTAAAAGACGGCAAAACTGCCGGATAGTTTCAAAAAATTTGCGGCTCAAAATCGGCATTTAATACTTGACAAAATCATGGATAAAATATAATATATTAATGGAAGTCTGGTCGTAAATATTCAGGGGAGGTGTGCAATGAAATATAAAAAATTACTCTTTTTGTCCGGTTTAATAATTATTTTGACAGTTTGCCTGTCGATATCGTCAAATGCATTCGATTGCGGTGACGTAAATATCGACGGCAGTGTTAATATCTTTGATATTACGTATATAATCGGCTACCTCTATCTTGCTGGGCCCGCGCCACAGGAGTTGCGCCTGGCTGATGTTAACAATTCCGGTGATATAAATATTTTTGACATCACCGATTTAATATCCTTTTTATATCTTGGCGGTGCGGAACCGAATTGTCCGCCGCCGATAGGACCGCCTTCAGGTAATCTGGTCAATATTATCGGTTGTTACGAGAGGGGAGAGACGGGAGTTCCACCGGAGGAGGATTGTGTTGAATACAACTATGACGGCTCTTCAACGCTTTTAATCAGGCATATCAATGCCGGATTTAACTGCTGCCCGCTTGAAATATATTCGGATATCGACATTGCCGGGGATGATATCGAGATACAGGAGTTCGAGACTTTTGACACCGCCGGGCCATGCCCCTGCTTGTGTTTGTATGAGGTGTTCTATCAAATAAATAACCTCCCGCCCGGACAATATACAATTGAGATTAAGGGACAATATCTTTGGCCCGAGGATGATTATCTCAATTTTACCGTCGATCTGAGTTCAGTACCGGTCGGTGAATTTTGTATCTATCGCGGTTATTACCCGTGGGAGGATTGGGGAATACCATCTAAGAAATAGAATTACCCGTTTGTGAATGTATTGAACCGGAGAAATTGACTACTTAATAGCCTTATGAATGGCTGTTATTCCGGCGAACATCCGCTTATATGTAACTTCTTTATACCCGGATTCCTTTAGAATTTCCGCCAGTTCATCAGCGGTATAAAAGCGGGGAATACTACTCGACAAATAGGTATAACCGGTCTTTGAGCCGGAAATCAACGAGCCGATTTGTCTCACCGTCAGTTTGATATAGAGATGCATCAAATAACGAATAGGTTTAAATTTGGGTTGACTCGTTTCAAGATTGATAAATCGACCGCCCGGTTTGAGGACGCGATGAAATTCTCTGAAATGTTCGATAAGTTTTTCACGATTGGTGTTAATATTTCGTGTCGCAAATGAGATATGAATTAAATCAATAGAATCGCTTTCAAAAGGCAGCTCCGCCGCATCGGAAATAACGAATGAAATATCATTTGCTTCCGGTTTTCGCATCGCCTGCCGCACCATCGGCAGCGAAAAATCAGCCGCCATAATCGAGGTCCCGTTCCTGTCTCTTATACACATCTCAGAGCCCACGA
>CAYVMO010000044.1:0-21304 GCA_964452645.1 uncultured Ignavibacteriaceae bacterium | reverse complement strand
GGGCTACCTATGCTCTGGCGGCCGCGGCCGATCAGGAGTACGAGGTTTTTAATGGTGCTACATTTCCCGGTTTATATGCCCTGATGGCGGTCGCGCATATGGAGAAATATGGAACAACGCGCGATATGCTGTCCGCCGTGGCGGTTAAGAACCATCATAATGGATCGATGAATCCCTTCGCGCAGTATCCGTTTAAAGTAACCAAAGAGGCTGTCGAGAGTTCGGTGATGGTGGCCAGTCCGCTGCGGATACTGGATTGCTCGCCGATTACCGATGGTGCCGCGGCGGTTATTTTAACGACGGTCGATATTGCGAAGAAACTCGGTAAGCCGATCATTAAAATAATCGGTTCGGGTCATGCAACCGATATGATTGCTCTACACTCACGCGAAGACATTACGACCTTAAAGGCCACCTCCGTGGCGGCCGAGAAGGCTTTCAAGATGGCCGGCAAGACGATTAAGGATATCGATTTTTCCGAAGTGCATGACTGTTTCACGATTGCCGAAATCATCGTTACCGAATCGATGGGACTGTTTGCTCCGGGAAAAGGCGGTGAAGCGGTCTTGAAGGGCGAGACGTCGCTGGAAGGTTCATTCCCGATTAATACGTCGGGCGGTCTTAAATCCAAGGGCCATCCGGTCGGTGCGACCGGTGCGGCACAGATTGTTGAAGTGGTCAAGCAGCTTCGGGGTGAGGCCGAAAACGGCCGTCAGCTTAAGAATAATCCCAAGGTTGGTATGGCGCAAAATATGGGTGGTTCCGGCGGTTCCACTCTTGTTCATATACTGGAGGTGGATTGATGTTTCCGTCACGAATCTGGAGAGAAGCCAAGCACCGTTATCGGCTGGAAGCCGGGAAATGCAAAAAATGCGGTAAAATCGTTTTTCCTTATCGTTTGATTTGCCCCGAATGCGGACACCGCGAATTCGAGAAAATCATTTTACCCGATACCGGTAAGCTGATAACTTATTCGGTTATCCGGGTGGCTCCGTCGCAATTCACCGATGAGGCTCCTTACGCTATCGGTATCGCCGAACTGGACAATGGCGTCAGACTGCTGGCGCAAATAGCCGACTGCGATGTCGACAAAATCAAAGTCGGGATGGAAATTCGGATCGAGTTTCGTCGCGTACAAGCCGACAGCCATCACGGTGTATTAAGTTACGGGTATAAATTCGTACCTAAGTGGTACTAATTGGCTTTATTGAAAATGGTGCAGTGATAATCTGCATGATACAATTCGTCCTTATTTTACGCGGATGGACCATAGATGTTTAGAATCGAATCGAAGATAAGCACTTCCTCGGAAGCGTACAAGGAAAACTACAGACTTAACAAAGAACAGCATCTCGTTTTAAAAGAGCGTCTGGAAAAAATTAAAATCGGTGGCCCGGAACGCGCGCGGAAAGTGCATCTGGATCGCGGCAAACTTCTCACGCGTGAGCGGGTCGGGCTACTTTTTGACAAAAACACACCGTTTCTTGAATTATCCCAGCTGGCCGCGTATGACATGTACGATAATGATGCGCCGGCGTCTGGTTTGATAACCGGCATCGGCGTTGTGCATGGCCGCGAAGTTATGGTCATAGCCAACGATGCCACGGTCAAGGGCGGGACGTACTATCCCATCACCATACTGAAACATGCCCGGGCGCAGCGAATCGCGCAGGATAATAATCTGCCCTGCGTTTACTTGGTCGACTCGGGTGGAATATATCTTCCGCTTCAATCGGGTGTTTTCCCCGATAAAGACCATTTCGGTCGCATATTTTATAATCAGGCCCGGATGTCGGCGATGGGTATCCCTCAGATTTCGGCGGTGCTCGGTTCATGCACTGCTGGCGGGGCGTATCTTCCTGCGATGTCGGACGAAACCGTCATGGTTCGCAAGCAGGCGACGATTTTTATCGGCGGTCCGCCGTTGGTCAAAGCGGCGACCGGGGAAGTTGTCTCGGCCGAAGATCTTGGCGGCGCCGATGTACATTGCCGGACTTCCGGTGTCTCGGATCATTACGCGCAGAATGATAAGCATGCGCTGGCCATTTGCCGGAATATTATCGAGAATTTGAATCGCCCGGCCAAACATGAGCTGGAAATGTCCGATCCCGAGAAACCATATTATGATCCCGAGGAGTTGTATGGTATTGTCCCCAATGATTATCGTAAGCCGTACGATATTCGCGAAGTGATCGCAAGGCTGGTAGATGGTTCAAAGTTCCATGAATTCAAGGAATTGTACGGCATGACGCTGGTTTGCGGTTTCGCCAATATTATGGGTTATCCGGTCGGTATATTGGGCAATAATGGAATTCTTTTTTCCGAATCATCACTTAAGGGTGCGCATTTTATCGAGCTTTGTACTATTCGGAAAATCCCATTGCTATTTCTGCAAAACATAACCGGATTTATTGTGGGTCGGCAGTACGAGGCGGGCGGTATTGCGCGAGATGGCGCCAAACTGGTGCATGCGGTCGCCAACGCTCAGGTGCCGAGATTCACGGTGATTGTTGGTGGCTCTTTCGGGGCCGGAAACTATGCTATGTGCGGACGGGGATATTTCCCGCGCCTGCTATGGATGTGGCCCAATTCCAAAATTTGTGTGATGGGTGGTGAGCAGGCGGCCGATGTCCTGGCGACGGTGAAAGTAAAACAACTCGAACGGCAGGGCAAGAAGTTGACCGAGGCAGAAATCGATGCGATTCGTAAGCCGGTATTGGAAAAATACGAAGCCGAATCATCGCCGTACTATTCGACAGCACGTTTATGGGATGACGGTATTGTCGGTATGACCGAGACGCGTGAAGCGATTGCGCTGGGTATTTCGATGTCGCTCAATCAGCCGATCCCGGAACAAAAGTACGGTGTTTTCAGGATGTAGGAAAATTATTTATGAGTTACGAAACGATTAAATATAATATTGATAACAAAATTGCGTACGTGACTTTCTGTCGGCCGGAAGTGCATAACGCTTTCAACGATACCGTTATCTACGAAATGACCGACCTGTTTGATAACCTTGATAATGAAAAGGAACTGCGGGCGGTTGTACTTACCGGCGAAGGGAAATCATTCTGCGCCGGGGCCGATCTTAACTGGATGAAGCGGGTTATTACGCAATCTTTTGAAGAAAATCTGAAAGAATCAAACGCTCTGGCCGATTTGTTTGCGAAAATTTACAATTTCCGCTGTCCGGTGATAGGCAAAATCAATGGTGCCGCTATCGGCGGTGGGGTCGGTTTCGTGGCGGTATGCGATATTGCCCTTGCAGCCGAATCGGCAGTTTTTTCGTTTTCCGAAGTAAAAATCGGTTTGGTTCCGGCCTGTATTGGGCCTTATGTAGTAAAGAAGATCGGTGAGGGAAAAGCGCGCGAGTTTTTTATCACCGGTGAACGGATGAAGGCGAAAAAGGCTTTTAAAATAGGCTTGATAAACAATTATACCGACAATGACAAACTGGATGAGGCAGTCGACGAATTACTGAAGATGATAAAATCCTCCGGGCCGGAAGCGATTGCCGTTGCCAAGCGATTGGTATCGTCGGTGCCGAATATGAATGAAGATCAGTACAAATCGTTTACCGCCGAGATGATAGCCAAATTGCGCATCTCCCATGAGGGACAGGAAGGGATGAATGCCTTTCTCCAAAAACGTAAACCCGGGTGGGTCGAAAAGTAAATGGGTAAGGGGCTTTTCAATAAAATTCTGGTCGCCAACCGGGGCGAGATAGCGATTCGTATTATGAACGGTTGTCGTCTGCTGAGTATTCCGACTCTGGCGGTTTATTCGACCGCCGATAAAAATGCGGTGCACGTTCGAACGGCCGACGAGGCGGTCGAGATCGGACCGCCATCGCCGAATGAATCGTACCTGGCGATCGATAATATAATCGATACGGCTAAAAAGTTTAAATGCGATGCGATTCATCCGGGGTACGGTTTTCTGGCCGAAAATCCGCGTTTGCCGGAAGCGTGCGAAAAAGCAGGCATCGTCTTTATCGGCCCGCCATCTGACGCAATGCGGCTGATGGGTAACAAGGTCGAGTCGCGCATCAAGATGGCTGACGCCGGAGTGCCGTTGATTCCGGGGATGAAATCGGCGGGGGCAAGTATCGAACAATTCAAGGAGGCCGCCGAGAAGGCGGGCTACCCGGTTTTGGTTAAGGCTGCGGCTGGTGGCGGCGGTAAGGGGATGCGGATCGTAAAAAAGGCCGAAGATTTGCAGGCATCGGTGGAGGCCGCCAAACGGGAGGCCAAAAATGCTTTCAGCGACGATACCGTTTATCTGGAAAAATATATCGAGGACCCGCGGCATATAGAGTTTCAGGTCCTGGCCGACAATCATGGACATACGATTCATCTTTTTGAGCGCGAATGCTCTATACAGAGACGGCATCAGAAAATTATCGAAGAGACACCGTCGACCGCCCTGACCGATGAAATCCGCAAAAAAATGGGCGAAGCGGCGGTGAGTGTCACGGAGGCGGCGGGGTACCGCAATGCCGGGACGGTCGAGTTTTTGTTCGATAAGAACAGCAATTTTTATTTTCTGGAAATGAATACCCGGCTTCAAGTGGAGCATCCGGTTACCGAAATGGTGACCGGCGTTGATCTGGTTGTGGAGCAAATTCGTATCGCGGCGGGGCTGGAAATATCCGGGTACGTATATAAGGCGATGCAGCGCGGTCATGCGATCGAATGTCGTATTTATGCCGAGGACGGCGAGAACAATTTCCTGCCGTCGTCGGGCGATATATTGTACTATGAGGAGCCGACCGGGCCCGGTATCCGGGTCGATTCGGGCGTGACCGGAAATTCCATAGTCGGCGTCGAATATGATCCCATTCTTGCCAAGCTGATTACTTATGCACCCGATCGCGATCTGGCTATCGCGAAAATGATTAATGCCCTGAAAGATTATAAAATCCTCGGTATTAAAACGTCACGCAAATTCATGATCGAAGTGCTCGCACATCCGGAATTCAAGAACGGACGAACATATACGAATTTTATTGAGCGGTATATGTCTGACAGAAAAATCGATTTTGATACTGCGGCGGAGATGGCGGCGGCAGTGTCGTCGGCGGCGATGATGAAAACCGTAAAATCTGCCAAGGCGGGAAAAAGTGAGATTATGCCGTCACCCTGGCAGACGATTGGTCCGTGGGAAATCGGCCGGAGGATTTCAAAATGATTAATCAGTTTCATTATCGGAATAATATTATTGAAACAAATACCGACGTGCAGGCTGATTATTTCGAGATAACCATCGGCGATAATAAATATCGCATTGCGGAAATCGCTAACGGTAAGTACGAAATTGAGTTTAACGGTACAAAAAGTACTGCCTGCTGTGTAATAAAGAATAATAAATCGTTTATCGATATTGACGGTCTGCTTATCGAATTGGGACTTCCCGGCGATGACAGCAACAATGCCGGCGGCGCGGCCGGATTGGTGGGGGAGAAGGATAAAATTTTTGCGCCGATGCCGGGCAAGATTGTCAAGCTGCTGGTCAAGGACGGCCAGGAAGTTAAAGCCAGGCAGCCGCTGGTGATTGTTGAGGCGATGAAAATGGAGCATCAAATAAATTCTCCTTCCGACGGTTCGGTAAAAAGTATAAATTTCGCTGACGGCGATCAGGTCGATACCGAAACGCCGATTATCGAGCTTGACATAGAATAATATTTAAAGTGCACTATCATTTTTAGATTAAATCTTTATCATTGGCGATAGTCTTCATTTTTAGATTAGATTAAAAAATGGCGTTGTTTCCGATTTTTTATTTTTTTTCTAAATTGTGGTTGTAGGGGCAGACTGACCTACGCTCGCTTTGCCTTTAAAGGCATGGGCTACTTTCTTAATATCGTAATTAATATGGATGAGATTATCGTCGGCGGTTATTTGAAATAAACCGTATTAAAATCGCGTAGGGAAAGGGCATTGTCAGGATCGCCCTTCGGGCCCTTCGACTCCTCGCGGAGCTCGGCGTCTCAGGCAGGGATCCAGACCTACCTTTTTTTCCACTTGGCAAAGGGGTTTGAATTTTGTAATAATTACTTAAACCAAAGATTGGGGAGTGGTCATGCAATTAGCCAATAAAAATACAGATATCAAAACCGAAGTGCTGGCCGGCGTCACGACCTTTCTGACAATGGCTTATATCATGTTCGCGCATCCGGAAATATTATCCAGCACCGGGATGGATAGAAACGCACTTATCGCCGTGACCTGTATCGCTGCCGGAATAGCGACGATCGCGACGGGGCTTATTTCCAACACACCGATCGCCATGGCGCCCGGTATGGGGATGAACGCCTATTTTGCCTATTCGATCGTTTTGGGGGATAAAGTGGCGTGGCCGACCGCTCTCGGAATCGTATTTCTCTCGGGATCGTTGTTTTTTCTGCTGACAGTGATCGGTATCAGGAAAAGGCTGGTCGAGGCGGTGCCACATTCATTGATATATGCCATCTCGGTCGGCATCGGTTTGTTTATCACCTTTATGGGCCTGACGTACATCGGCGTTGTGGTTGGCAACAAAGCGACGCTGGTTGCGGCCGGTAAGATGACACCGACCATTATAATCGGCCTGGTCAGTTTACTGGTGATGCTTATTCTGTCGTACAAGAATATCAAAGGGTCACTTATAATCGGGATTCTGGTCGGCACCTTTCTGGCAATCATATTCGGTTATGTCGAACTACCGTCAAAATGGGTCTCGTTGAATATCGATATTTCGCCGATTGCCTTTAAGCTGGATATTGTCGGTGCTTTGAAGGGCAGTCTTTTCGGACTGATATTCGCCCTGATGTTTATTGATATGTTTGACACTATCGGCACGGTCGTAGCATGCTCATACAAAGCCGGAATTGTCGATAAAGAGGGCAATATTATGAAAATCGATCAGCTTCTCGGTATCGATGCCATGGCGACTGTTTTGGGCTCATTTCTCGGCACGTCACCGACGACATCGTATATCGAATCGGGAGCGGGTATCGAGCAGGGGGGACGCACCGGATTGACTTCGGTCGTAACCGGAATACTGTTTCTATTGGGTTTGATATTTATTCCGATTATAGGAATCGTTCCCGGTTATGCGACCGGGCCGGCACTGGTTATGGTCGGTTTGTATATGATGAAAGAAGTGTCGAAGATTAATTTTTCGCAGCTCGACGAAGCCTTCCCGGCTTTCATAATCGTGGTAATGATTGCCCTCAGTTACAGCATCAGCACCGGCCTGGCTTTCGGATTTATATCGTTTACGCTTTTGAAAATGGTGGCCGGGAAATTTTCCGATATCAAACCGGCCATGTGGATCATAGCGATTCTTTCGGTTCTGTTTCTGGTGTTATAATCGATAATGGAATATTATTCCACAAAGCTATTGACAAAACGTCTTAATATTACTTAATTCCAAATTTAATTCGAGTCGCTGCGAATAATTTTGGAGGTGCGGCTGCGAAAAGGTAGTGAAAATTTAGTCGGGTATAAAATACAGAGGGTCTTTTTGATGAAAAAAATAAAACTGCTTTTTACACTGGCGTCGATTTTATTACTGGCGACCTCCATTATGGCGCAGGAGCAAGGGAAAGAAGCAAAATGGCGAAATTTCGAAGTTAGTATTAATACCGGGCTGACTCAGCCGGGTAATTTTTTATCCCACTGGCAAGACACACTGGGCGCCAAACTCGGCTTTAACCTGGCTGTCTCGGGTGGATATTATTTTAATAACAGCTTTTGTACCGGCCTGTATTTTACTTATACCCAGATGAATATCAAGGGGGATTGGAGTCGAATTTTCAGGATGTATGATTTCGGCGGTTATGCCAAATATGCCCTGGTCGGAGAATCGAATTTCGAGCCGTATGGTAGACTGGCGATCGGTATAAATGCTCCGAAATATCCGACCTGGATTCCGCCTGGTGCCCGCGACCATTTGCGCGAGCAATCTTACAATCCCGGAATGAGCGCCGCCCTATACGCCGGGCTTCTATATTATACGTCCGACAATGGCGGTGTTTTCTTTGAGGCGGGCTATCATAATGATTTTTTGAAAAGCGCCCGGGCCGATTATGCCGATGCGGCCATAGGGGAAAACGTCAAATATTTCGAGTTTCGCATAGGTGTAACCGTTTTTTATGGCGGTGAGGATTAATCGCGGCCAAATTGAAAAACACAACCCCTTCGGATAGCGGAGGGGTTTTTTTATTGGCAAAATAGTTTAAGGCCGATATCTTTCTTATATGAAGAAAACCAGGTTGTTATTGGTTGATGACGAAGCCGGTCAGCGCCAAATGCTGGCCGGATTTCTGGAGAAGAAAAACTTTATTGTCAAACAGGCATCCTCGGGCGAGGAGGCGCTTCAGGTCTATTCCTCATTCTTTTCGCCAATGGCGGTCGTGGATATGAAAATGCCGGGGATTGACGGTATCGAGCTTATTGGCCGGTTGCGGGAGCTCAATCCCTTTGTACAGATTATTGTCTTGACCGCCTTCGGTTCGGTTGAAACGGCAGTTGAGGCCATGCAGAAGGGGGCATACCATTATCAAACCAAGCCGGTTGAACTTGAGGAGTTGCTTTTTAATCTGAATAAAGCATCCGAACTTCATCAATTGGTTCTGGATCATAAATTACTTAATGAAACCTTGATGGAAGAATACGGCCGCGGTGAGATTATCGGCGACTCTCCGGCGATTAAAAAGGTCCTTGAAATCATAAACCTGGCGGCGCCGGGCGATTCGACGGTGCTGATTACCGGCGCTTCCGGAACAGGCAAGGAACTGGCGGCTCGCGCCTTGCATTCATTATCGCCGCGTAAGGACAGCCGGCTGGTGGCCGTTAATTGCGCAGCAATACCGGAGAATCTTCTCGAATCGGAATTATTCGGCCACGAAAAAGGCGCCTTCACGGGAGCCGACCGTCGCAAAATGGGACGTTTTGAATTGGCCGACGGGGGGACATTATTTCTGGATGAAATCGGCGATATGCCCCTGACGATGCAGGCCAAGTTGCTGCGTGTTCTGGAGGATAAAAGGATTGAACGACTGGGAAGCGAAGAATCTATTACGGTTGATGTCCGTTTGATTACGGCCACGAACAAAGATATCAAAAAGTTGATTGAAGAGGAAAAATTCCGCGAGGATCTTTATTACAGGCTTGGCGTCGTCATTATCGAGATGCCGGGACTGAACGAGCGGCCAGGCGATATTTTGCTTTTGGCTGAGAAATTTCTGAAAGATTTGTCCGCCAAACTCGGCCGGAAGATATCCGGTTTCAGCGCCGAAGCCGCCTCGATGCTGGTTTCATATGGATGGCCGGGTAATGTGAGAGAGCTTCAAAATGTGATCGAACGGGCGGTTGTTCTTTCCCGAGAAGAAGTTATAACACCAAGGGAACTTCCCGGTTTACTGGGCGGACCGCCGAACGTCGATCAAAATTTGGAAAAAATCGCTGATGTTGAAAAAGCGCATATAAGAAAAATTCTCGAAATCAACGGCTGGAATATCGGAAAATCAGCCGAAGTGCTTGGGATTCATCGTAATACGCTAAGAGTAAAAATAAAGGAATACGAGTTATCCGAGGGTAATGAATCCGGTGCATAACGGGGGTAATATGAACATTTTTTGTGCTCAAATCTATTTCCAATCACTGCGTGTCAGAGCCAATCTCTTAAGAATTAGTGAGTTACAGTCTTTGGCACGCGATTTGTATAAGTATTAGACGAACGAAAAGGAGATTTATGATGAAACAGACATTTGTTATAATTATACTGTTCCTGGCGGCACTGTTTATCGGGTGCGAAAACAGTACAACCAAATATGTCACTACTGATGCCCCACCGGCTGTTCCGCAGGGTGTGTATTCTATAACCGGTGATGAACAGGTTACCGTTATATGGTTGCCGGTTCAGGACGCCGATTTGAAAGAATATCGTGTCTGGCGCAGTTACGACGACAGCCTGTATTATTATCTTGATGCCACAACTAATACTTATTACGTGGACGATTCGGTCACCAACGGAGCGACGTATTTTTATGCGGTGTCTTCGGTGGACAATAACAACCACGAGTCTGATCTTTCCTATGAAACTGTTTTTGATACGCCCCGACCCCAGGGAACGAATGTGCTATTGTACAGTATGTTTCAAAATCCGAGCCGCTCAGGCTTTGATCTTTCAGCACATGCGGTTGTTCCATATTATGATCCCAACGCCGATTTTTACCTTGATTACGATACCGTTTTCAAATCTCCCGATACCCAGACCGAGGCCTTTTTTATTAATTTGACCGATACTTTGATTGATATCCAGGATATGGGATTTACGCATGATTTTGACGAGATCAGCTATGTCCCGGATACGATAATTAACGACACTGCGACAGGTTGGTCCGAAGTCGGGTGGTCGGAAGTCATATTCGGGCACACTTATATTATATGGACAGCTGATAACCATTTCGCGAAAATTCGGATATATCAGATTATTGAGCCGAGTGCTATTGCTTTTGATTGGGCTTACCAGACGGCGCCGGGCAATCTTGAACTGGCCCCGCCCAAAAATAATGAAGAAAATAATTCAAGCAATATTATGGATGGGAAGTTACTTAAATAACCTTTTAACCTTAAATGTTTAAGGATGGTGAGTATAATGAAATCAGCAATATTTAAATCAATGCCGCTGGCGATAATTTTATTTTTTGCGACCGTATCGACCAGCGTTGCGGTAATGACTTTTGATCCGGAGGCGAATTATAACAAGTATATAAAATACGATCGCTACCTCGATGTCGAAATCTGGGTCGATAATGATGCCTTTTATGCGGGCGACGATATTAATATATCGTTCCGGGCCAACAAAGATTGCTACGTGGCCATTTACAATATCGATTCCCGCGGACAAGTCAATCTTATTTTCCCGTATGCTCCCGGCGATGATAACCGGATTGAATCGAATTCCATTTACCGCATTCCCGACAGTCACGACTCATACGAGTTGACCGTCCAGGGTCCCGAAGGAGTCGAGTATCTTCAGGTTGTCGCTTCCACTCAACCGTTTCCGATCCCCGATTGGTTTGGCGGCTCCGGTATCGTCTGCAATAATGACCCGTACGATTTTATGGACTATATCAATGCCAATTATTTCGGCGGCGAGCAGGATCAGCCGCGGGCCTTTGATTTGACTTCTTTTGTCGTCCGGGAATGGGACCAGTACTATTTCCGACCCGAGCATGTTCAATATTATGATCCCTGGGATTGGGGATATTGTGGGGGAGTTTATGTCGATTATCCTTTTGGCGCTACCATTTACATCGACGGAATCTACTGGGGTATCGCTCCGTTGTTCATTCCGCGGATTTATTTCGGCTGGCATTACATAACCATCTATGATCATAGTGGTTGGTGCTGGGAGGACCGCATTGATGTAGTAAGACATCGGTCGATTGTTCTTGATCAATCGATTGTGAGAACCAAAGTAGGTGTTAAATCAAGATTCAAGGAAGTGAATAGAAGGGGCTATTTGAATCCGGTGGCAAACGGTTATCCGGATTATGAGACGCAGGTTAAAGTCAAAAAGGAATATAAACCGGTCAGCCAAATCGAAGGTGAAGGACGGATAAAATACGCTGTCGATAAGAGTACGCAAGCGGTTCGCGACAACAGCTATAAGACCAGGACGGAAACGATGACGAAAAACAATGAAACCTACAGGAGCACCGGCCGCACGTCAGATAAAACATCGACTCGGAAAAGTTCGACCAGGGTGGAAAAGCAGCGCTCCACGGAGAAAGACAGAGATTATTCGACGCAAAGAACTTACCGGACGACTAAAAATGATCGTTCCTCGGGCACGACCAAATCAAAAACATACGAAAAAACGAATAGCACCAGCAAATCATCAGGATCGCAACGGTCGAAATCCTCTTCGGGAAGTTCAAGGGTGACCGATAAATCCGGTGGCGGTTCATCATCTTCCGGAGCGACGACCCGAACAAAAAGCGGCGGAAATTCGGGCGGCGTCAAAGAACGAGGGAAATAAATTTATTCTGACGATTATGGGATATTGTGTAAATTATTTTAAAGGAGAGGAAAAAAATTTATGAATAGATTGCTAATATTCGCGTTCATGCTGGTTTTTTTGCTGGCATCGACCGTCCTGGCTGTCGAGAAAAAAGAAACCAAACGAGTTACTCAGAAAGAGGTCGATAAACAAGAGGTTTCACGGTCAGGACAGGGGACTCAATCGGAGACGCTGAGGTCGCATAATCAGGCACAACCGAAACGGGATTATAACGATTTTGTCGATGGGAATAATAACGGTATCGATGATAGAATTGAAAGTCAAAAGAAAAAGGCCGGGACCGATAAAAAGCCGATAGAAAAAGACGTTAAGACTAAAGAAGTCAAACCGGATTCCAAATAGGCTTGAGGCTATCGATAATAGTATTTAATCTGGTGCAAGCCTTTTCCCGTTATTGGTGGCAATTTTACTAATTTATTACTTGACTTGGACTATTTTTGCGTACAATATTTAGCACTCTAAAGGAGAGATTGCCAATCATAGGCGGAAATTTTGATTGGCAATAAGTTATTGTAATATAAAGAAGTATGAAGGCATTTAAGAATCTAAGCGAGCGCGAGCGAGAAGTTCTTCAGAACTTGATAGATCATTATATCCAGACGGCCGACCCGGTCGGTTCGCGCGTTATCGCAAATAAATACCGGATGGGCCTCTCCCCGGCCACAATTCGGAATACTATGCAGGATCTTGAAGAGATGGGGCTGATTTCTCAGCCGCACACCTCGGCAGGCAGGGTCCCGACTGATATCGGGTATCGGGTTTTTGTCGATATGCTTTTGAAGCAGGAACCGCTTACGGATACTGAAAAGGCCAAAATTAACAGTATGTACGCGGAAGGAAGAAAAGGTGTTGACGCTGTCCTCAGCCAGACCAGTAAGGTTCTCGGCGAGATAACGAGTCAGCTGGGTATAAGTGTAGCGCCCAAATTCGATGAAGGCGTTCTGACCAAAATGACTCTGATCCCGGTTTCCGAGGGGAAAATCATCATGATTATTACCGTCAAATCGGGTCTGATTAAATCGATTTTAATGGAAGTCGAATCGGATATATCTCACAGTGAGTTGATGCAAATGGAATTTGTCCTCAATGAACGTCTGACCGGTCTGACCCTGGGGCATATCAGAAAAACGATCAGTGAGCGGCTTCATGATACCGGATGTTCACCGAAGCTGATAAAACTGTTTGTTGACCCCGAAATCGACTTGTGGACCGGTCTGGGAGATGGAAAATTGCATATTACCGGGACCGATAATTTGATTTCGCAGCCGGAATTCGCCGACCGCTCGAAGCTCACGGAATTCGTCAAATTTCTGGAAAATAGAGCGGAACTTATGGAATTGCTTGAATCAAAATCACTCGGCGAGGGGATTGTAATTACCATCGGCAGCGAGAGCAGCATCGCCCCGATACAAAACTGCTCGTTGGTGACTTCGGGATACCGGGCCGGGAAACTTTCGGGAACGGTCGGTGTTATCGGCCCGACCCGGATGCCTTATTCGCGGCTGATATCGATTGTTGAGTACACGGCCAAGTCGTTAACAAAGGCCTTATCCGAATCGAAGGGGAAAAATGGGAAAGAAGACTGACGAAAGCAAAAAGCGGAATATAGAAATCGAAGAAGAAAATCCGGCGGAATCTGCCGAAGTAGCGGCGAACGAGGACGAGGAAGAAGTAATTTCCGAGGAAGAAACCGCGCCGGCAGAAAAGTCCGATGAGCAGATAATCGAAGAATATAAAGAAAAGATTAAAGAGCTTGAGGATCGTCATCTTCGTCTGGCCGCCGAGTTCGATAATTACAAAAAACGAATCGCGCGTCAGTTTGAAGATATAATCAAAAGCTCCGGCGAAAAGATTATTATCTCCCTCCTGGAAGTACTCGATAATTTCGAGCGCGCCCTTGACGCGGCATCGAATGGGACTGATTTTAAAGCGCTTCATGAAGGTATGGAATTAACATACCAGCAGCTTTATGATATTTTGAAAAAGGAGGGTGTCGAACCGATAAAGGCGGTCGGCGAGAAATTTGACCCGAATCTACATGAAGCCATGCTGCAGGTCGAATCCGACGAGTTCCCGGAGGGCGTAATCGCCCAGGAAATTTTACGGGGATACAGACTAAACGGGAGAGTCATTCGTTTTTCCAGGGTGGCGGTGAGTGCGCCGTGCCCGGATAAACGGCAGGAAGATAAAAAAGACGAACCTAATCAAGCATAATATGTTATGAAATATATGTTGAAAGTTTTTGTTTTTGAACTATAAGGAGGCCAGAGATGGGAAAAGTCATTGGCATTGATTTAGGCACGACCAATTCTTGTGTGGCGGTTCTGGAGGGAAATGATCCGGTTGTTATCCCCAATCAGGAGGGGGGCAGAACCACCCCGTCGATTGTAGCCTTTACCAAATCGGGTGAGCGTCTGGTCGGCGCCTCGGCCAAGAGACAGGCGGTCACGAATCCGGAGAATACAGTTTTTTCGATAAAACGATTCATGGGTCGGCGCCACAACGAGGTAGAAGCCGAAGAAAAAATCGTTCCTTATAAAGTAATCGCCGATGAGAAAGGTGAAGTCGTTGTCGAGGCCGGCGGAGAGAGATACGCCCCGCCGCAGATTTCGGCGATGATTCTCCAGAGTCTTAAGAAAAATGCCGAGGATTATCTTGGCTCGGAAGTCAAACAGGCGGTGATTACCGTCCCGGCGTATTTCAATGATTCCCAGCGTCAGGCGACCAAAGATGCCGGAAAGATTGCCGGACTTGAGGTTTTGAGGATAATAAACGAACCGACCGCTGCTTCGCTTGCTTATGGGCTTCAGAAAAAGAGTAATGAAAAAATCGCGGTCTATGATCTGGGCGGCGGGACTTTTGATATTTCTATTCTTGAATTGGGGGACGGTGTTTTTGAGGTGCGTTCGACGAATGGGGACGGTCATCTGGGCGGGGATGATTTCGATCAACGCATTATTGACTGGATGGCGGATGAATTTAAAAGAACGAGCGGAATCGATCTAAGACAGGATCGGATGGCATTGCAGAGATTGAAGGAAGCGGCCGAGAAGGCTAAATGCGAGTTATCGACGACGATGCAGACCAATATAAATCTCCCTTTCATTACCGCTGACCAGAATGGTCCCAAACATTTTGATATGACGCTTACCCGGGCAAAACTCGAGCAATTGGTCGATGACCTTCTCCAGCGAAGTGTCGGTCCGTGTAAAAAGGCTCTGGAAGATGCCAAACTGAGCCCGGCCGAAATCGATGAAGTTATTCTTGTCGGCGGTCAGACGCGAATGCCGAAAGTCCATGAACTGGTTAAGGAGTTATTCGGTAAGGAAGCGAACAAGGGTGTCAATCCGGATGAAGTTGTCGCTGTCGGCGCCGCGATTCAGGCCGGTGTATTGGCCGGAGATATGAAAGATGTGGTACTGCTTGATGTCACGCCGTTGTCGCTCGGTATCGAAACGCTCGGCGGAGTTATGACAAGACTTATCGAGCGCAACACGACGATTCCAACGAGAAAAAGCCAGATTTTCTCCACGGCATCCGACAACCAACCGGCCGTCAGTATTCATGTTCTTCAGGGTGAGAGGCAGATGGCAATCGATAATCGCACGCTGGGGCGATTTGACCTGACCGATATTCCTCCGGCGCCGCGGGGAATTCCTCAGATTGAAGTCGGTTTTGACATTGATGCCAATGGTATCGTGCATGTTTCGGCAAAAGATTTGGGAACCGGTAAAGAGCAGTCGATTAAGATTCAAACATCATCCGGCCTGTCGGATAAGGAAATAGACAAAATGGTCAAGGATGCCGAAGCTCATGCGGATGAGGACAAGAAGAAAGAGGAATTGATAAAAGCTCGCAATGAGGCCGATCAGCTCGCCTACACGACCGAGAAAACTTTAAAAGAGTACGGCGACAAAATATCGGAGGATGAGAAGAAGTCGATCAGCGAAAAAATCGAGAAACTGAAGTCGGCCCTCGGTTCGGAATCGGCCGAGACTATCAATGCCGCCAAAGAGGAGTTAATGAAGGCGTCGCATAAGCTGGCCGAAGAGATGTACAAACAGTCGGCTGCCCAACAGCAGACGGCCGGTGCTCAATCGGGTGCCGATATGGGAGCCGGCGCCGGCGCGGGAGGGCGGACGGGAAGCGCTGAATCGGGAGGCGAGGAAGAAAAACCAAAAGGTGAAGGCGCCGTCGATGCCGATTTTGAAGTTGTCGATGATAATAAATAGCGGCTGTGATATTGCAGGCATGTGTATAGGTCGCTGAGCATATAGATGGAAAAAAGAGATTATTATGAAGTCCTCGGAGTGTCGCGAAACGCCTTGGAAAATGAAATAAAATCTGCGTATCGCAAGCTGGCTCTAAAATATCATCCGGATCGAAATCCGGGCGATAAATCGGCCGAGGAAAATTTCAAACAGGCGACCGAAGCGTACGAAGTTCTGAAAGATCAAAAAAAGCGGCAAATGTATGACCAGTTCGGTCACGCGGGGGTATCCGGCGCCGGCTTTGAAGGCGGCGGTTTCGGTTTCGGCGGCTTCGATCTCAGCGATGCCCTGCGGGCGTTTATGCGTGACTTCGGCGGATTCGGAGGCTTCGGTTTTGATGAATTCTTCGGCGGTGGTCGGGGTCGCCGTGAAAGATATAATCGCGGTGAAGATTTAAGAGCAACGGTATCTCTGACTTTAAGCGAGATAGCGACCGGTGTTGAGAAGAAACTTAAAGTCAGGCGATTTGAAGAATGCGATGAATGCGGCGGTTCGGGTGTCGCTCCGGGAACATCACGCAGTACCTGTCCCGATTGCCGCGGGGCAGGACAGGTGCGGACTGTCTCGAAAACATTTCTGGGGACGATTCAGCAGGTTAGAACCTGTCCGCGCTGTCGCGGTACCGGCGAGGTAATCTCCAATCCCTGTCCCGCGTGTCGAGGAGAAGGGCGAGCTAAGGGTGTCTCGACCGTGAAGATAAAAGTCCCGTCGGGAGTTGCGGCCGGCAATTATATGACACTGGAAAATCAAGGGAATGCGGCGCGTAATAAAGGCCAGCCGGGTGATCTTATTGTTGTCTTTGACGAAAAAGATGATGACATATTCACACGCCAGGGTGATAATATAATATGTTTGGTTCCCATATCGTTCACGACGGCGGCCTTGGGCGGGGAACTTCAGGTGCCGACATTGAATGGCAATCATCAGCTGAAAATTCCGCCCGGAACGCAAACCGGCAAAGTATTTCGATTGCGCGGGAAAGGTATTCCTCACCTGAACGCCCATGGGATAGGTGACGAACTGGTGCAGGTGACGGTCTGGACACCGGATAAGCTTTCGCCCGAAGATGAGCGTCTTCTAAATACCCTGGATAAATCACCGTCGTTTGTGCCTCCCAAAAGCGACAAGTCGTTTTTCCGAAAACTCAAAGATTCGCTGGGCTTATAATATGCCTGGCGATATCAGGAATCCGGTTAACTATATTGAGGCGGCGTTAACGGTTCCTCGAGAAATACACGATGCTGTTTGTAATTTTATAATCGAGAATTATTCCGGCGGGCTGGTGCTTGAGGAGGATGACAAATCGACTCTCGTGGGGATAAAATTTCATGTCCCCAAAACCAAAGGTGATGGATTTCGGACGGAACTTGCGGATTATATCGAACGGCTGATGCCCGGTAAATCATTTCGATCAAATAATATTAAGACCAGAACTATTAAGAATGTCGAATGGGAGGACGCGTACAGGCGATCGGTAAGACCGACGACAGTGGAAAATGTCGTTATCCGGCCGCCATGGGTTACGGGGGATTTTGAAAGCAAACTGGAAATTATTATCGAGCCGAAAATGGCCTTCGGAACCGGAAGTCATGAAACGACCAAACTCTGTATCCGGGAAATATTGAATTATTTTAAGCCGGGCCAGACGTTTTTTGATCTGGGCTGCGGGTCGGGAATTCTCTCGATACTGGCGGCAAAATTGGGGGGGAAAATCGTAAAAGGGGTGGATATCGATTTGATGTCGACTCAGAATGCAATAGAGAATATCGGAATTAACGGTGTGCAGGATACTGTCATTGTCGAATCCGGGTCAATTGAACGGGCGGCCGAGGATCCGCCGTATGATTTTTTGGTCGCCAATCTGATAAAAAGTACGATTCTTGAACTATATGAAAAAATCAATGCGGCGGTCAGGTCAGGCGGAATTATTGTTTTGTCCGGCCTGCTGCAGGAAGATAAGAACGAGATTTTGCATATGCTTGGCGAATTCGATATCTTGAAGTATAACATTAACCAGGACGCGCAATGGCTTGCCGTGAGAGTTGTTAAAAAATGATTCCAGTATGTTATATTCGGCCCGACAGGACCGATGAGGATCATTTGATTGTCGAGGGTGCCGAGGCGCATCATATTCGAAAAGTGATGCGGCTTAAAAAGGGCGATCCCCTTATGGCGGTTGACGGCTGCGGAAATGGATATAAGGCCGAAATTGAGAAGTTTTCGGGGGACGGGATTGAGTGCAAAATCCATTCGAAAATTCGGCGATTCGGCGAGCCGATGAATTTCGTGACCCTGGCGGCAGGTCTGTCGGTCGGGTATAAATTCGACGAAGTGGTTCAGTGCGCCACGGAACTTGGCGTATCGCGAATAATCCCGTTGATTACCGAAAAATCGAAAATAAAACTCGATGAGGAAAGAAGGCAGGAACTTAAACTCCGCCGCTGGCGCAAGGTGGCGATTGCCTCCATGAAACAAACCGGCCGGTCGCTGCTTCCGGAAGTCACAGCGTTCTACGATTTCGTGAGTCTGTTTTCGGGTCCGGATAATCTTGGCCGGAAAATTCTGTTTGATCCGTCGTTTGCCGATAAGAGTATATCCGATATCAAAATCCCTACGGGTGTAGGGGCGGTGACCATATTTATCGGGCCGGAATCCGGTTTCTCCAGATCAGAGATAGAAACGGCGCGGGAGAATAATTGCGAGATTGTCTCGATGGGGCAGAGGATTCTCAGGACGGAGAATGCCTCGCCGGTGGCGGTGGCGCTGGTGATGAATCTCCTGGGTGAACTCAGATAATATTTTATTAGGTCGATAAATAGACAGATGGAAATAAACTTGATATATATCTTGATTTTTCTGCTCGGAATTTCGATCGGCTCGTTTCTGAATGTATTGATTTACCGGATTCCGAGGCAGAAAAAGTTCGCTTTAAGCCGCTCGTTTTGCCCGCATTGTAAGACGAAAATAAAATTCTATGACAATATCCCTCTGCTGAGTTACTTGATTCTTCGTGGAAAATGCCGTTCGTGCAAGCAGCGGATTTCGATTAGTTATCCGATTGTCGAGCTTCTCAATGGACTGGCGTATATCTTCTTCCTCTGGAATTATGGCTTAAGCCTGCATTTTTTCGCATTTTCGTTTTTATCTACGATACTGATCGCCATTTTTTTTATCGATCTGGATTTCCAGATTATCCCCGACCTGTTTACGGTTCCGGGGGCTGCTATCGGATTGGGAATATCGCTGGCGCCGGGAGGTATCGGGATTATTGAGTCGGCAATCGGTCTGGTGGTCGGAGGAGCCGTTCTGTATTTGATAGCGGAGCTGGGTGATCGATTGTTCAAAAAAGAGAGTATGGGCGGCGGGGATATCAAGATGGCGGCGATGCTCGGGGCGTTTCTCGGATGGCAGAAAGTGATTTTTATATTTTTTGCCAGTGCCGTTATCGGATTGGTTATTTCGATAGTCCTGATGTTTTTCTCGCAGGAGCTTCGCGCCAAACGGGTGATACCATTCGGGCCGTTTCTTGCAATAGCAGCGGTGGTGGCGATTGTGTATGGTGATAAAATCATTTCGTATTATTTGAATACGTTTCTGGGTGTTTAGGACATTGCACCTCATTTCCAATAGTTAGGTAATTGGTCTTATTCGTTATCCGTACGTGCTCTCTCACCACTTGCCAACAATTCAATAAATTCGTATTTTCCGAAAAATATAGGAGATTAGGAAAATGAAATATTTTTTGGTTATCGTTTGTCTGGCGCTTTTTGTCGGATGTGGCGGGGATAGTGAAAAACAGAAAACCGATGCGGACAAAAATGCATCACTTCAGGAGATGCGGATTTTGCCGGAGATTATAAACAAACCGGCTTTTGCGGTGGTGGGGATAAAATATCGCGGCAGCAACCAGTACGGCGAAATCGCCGGTCTGTGGGATCAGTTTTTACCGCGGATGGCCGAGATTAAGAATGCGGTCAGGGATGGTGCTGCATATGGAGTTATGGATAATTATGAAAAGCCGCCCGACAGTATTGCCGGCGGCGATACTCTTATGGGCGAATTCGATTATCTGGCCGGAATTGAGGTAACAGGTAGCGAAGATATTCCCGAAGGGATGGAATATTGGGAAATTCCGGAACAGACGTACGCCGTGTTTACATTTCCCTTTTCGAAATTGATTGAAGTGTATAATTATGCGCTTAAAATATGGCTGCCGAAATCCGGTTATGAATACACCGACGGGCCGGAGTTCGAGTATTATCCGCCTGATTTCGGCCGTGTCGAGGATTCGGAAATGAAGTACTATATTCCGGTGAGGAAAAAATAGATGGGGTCAAAATATGACCTTCGGCCCGGTTTAACATTGGGCCGCAATTATTATATTGTCGAGTATCTCGGCGGGGGATGGGAGGGAGAGGTGTACAAAGTCGAAGAACGCCGCACCGGAATCATTCGTGCCGCCAAAATATTTTATAAATTTCGTCGGCCGACCGAACGCCAGTTGAAAAAATATGCCCAGAAAATGTTCCGTCTGCGCAATTGCCCGGTTATAACGCAGTATATTCATCGCGATATCGCTCGTATCAAACGAGAGTCGGTCGAGATATTGGTGTCCGACTTTGTCGATGGTGAGATTCTCTCGAAATATTTGACTCATCAACCGCGTAAACGGATGGGATATTTCGAAGCGATGCATCTTTTGTATGCTATTGCCTCTGGTGTCGAGCAAATTCATTATCTTGGTGAATATCACGGCGATATTCACTCGGACAATATCATGGTCAGGCGGCGGGGGATGGGATTCGATGTTTATCTTATCGATTTTTTTGATTTGGGACGGGCATCCAAAGAAAAAATCCAGTACGATGTTTATGATCTGATTTCAATTCTGTATGAGGCCATCGGCGGCAAGGTCGGCTATATGAACGCCGGGGATCAGATACATCGGATAACAA
>CAYVMO010000043.1:0-21707 GCA_964452645.1 uncultured Ignavibacteriaceae bacterium | reverse complement strand
TGAAGAAAGAAAATTATATGCTAATAAAACTGTCCACTAAAATGGGGGAACCTCAATCCTGACCTACGCTAATAATCCTCAATCGAATTTGATTTTTGCGAATCTCTTATTATATTGCCCGGACTATGCGTATTAATTGGGTGAAAGACCGATTGAGGTAGATAAAAGATGTATTTCGCATTACCGCAGGAATATCGCGAGGCCAAACCGGTCGACTTGGTCGAACGGATTAAAGCCGCCAAGGCCAAACTCGGCAGCCGGGCGATCGTACTGACACATCAGTATCAGCGGATGGAAGTGGTCCAACTGGGCGATGCGCTCGGGGATTCGTATGGTCTGTCCAAAATCGCCGCGTCGCGGGGTGATGTCGAATATATCTTTTTCTGCGGCGTCCATTTTATGGCCGAATCGGCCTATATCCTGGCCAAAGAGCACCAGACCGTTTTTCTGCCTAATCCGCTGGCCGGCTGCCCGATGGCTGACATGGCCGATATGGCCGACGTTCTCGAAGCCTGGAAAGTGCTCGAAAATTTCGGCGGCGATAAAAAGATTATGCCGATTTCTTACATGAACTCGGCCGCCGGTCTGAAGGCCTTTACGGGGTATCATGGTGGACTGATCTGCACTTCATCCAACGCCGACGCCGTTTACAAATGGGCTTTCGAGCGCCGGGAAAAATTGTTCTTCTTCCCCGACGAACATCTCGGCTATAACACCGGCATCAAATTCGGCCTGAAACCGGAAGAAATGGTGGTC
Source organism: uncultured Ignavibacteriaceae bacterium (assembly GCA_964452645.1). Classification (GTDB taxonomy): domain Bacteria; phylum Zixibacteria; class MSB-5A5; order GN15; family PGXB01; genus CAYXTW01. The sequence goes on along the minus strand of CAYVMO010000043.1, from coordinate 20,951 downwards.
TGGAACTTCTCTGAAGAATACGGCGACCTGACCGAAGAGCAGATCGAAAAAGCCAAAGTGATTCTCTGGAAAGGGCATTGCCATGTTCATACCAATTTCAAACCGGAGCATGTCAGGCATATTCGAGAAGAATATCCCGGCGCAAAAATCGTGGTTCACCCGGAATGCACTCATGAGGTGGTCAGCAAGGCCGACGCCGCCGGTTCCACCAGCTTTATTGTTAAGTATGTCGAGGAGCAGCCGGAAGGATCGACGATTGCCATAGGAACCGAATTGAATTTGATCAACCGGCTGGTTCATGAGCATCCGAATAAAAAGATATTGGTTCTCTCCGGCGAAACCTGCCCGATCTGCGCCAATATGTATAGAACTACTTTAAATGACCTAGCCTATTGCCTTGAGAATTATCAGGATATAAAACCGATAACTGTCCCGGACGATATCCGTGCCGATGCCTTAATCGCTCTCGAGCGGATGCTCAAAGTGCACTGATTTAATTATTTTATTCCCAATTCTATCACCAAATTTATATCTTATCCTTCGAGGATTTTCTTTATGAAAGGCTATGTTCACGTATATACCGGTGACGGCAAGGGTAAAACGACGGCCGCCTTTGGACTGGCGCTCCGGGCGGTCGGCGCCGGGATGAAAGTCTATATCGCGCAGTTTGTCAAGGGGATGGAATACAGCGAGCTTAAGGCGATCGAGAAATTCCGCGGGCAGATTGTCTTAAAACAATTCGGACGCGATTGTTTTATCCATCAAGAGCCGGAGGAAGCGGATATCAAAGCGGCGCGGGAAGGATTGGAAGAGGTTCGTAAGGTTCTGCTGTCAGGCGATTATCAAATGGTCATACTGGATGAGGCGAATATCGCCACATTTTATAATTTATTTTCTGCCGATGAACTTCTGGAATTGATTGATAACAAACCCGAAGAGATCGAACTGGTGATTACGGGCCGAAAGGCAGATTCAAAAATTATCGATCGCGCCGATCTCGTGACCGAAATGCGCGAAATCAAGCATTATTATCAAAAAGGCATCCCGGCCCGTAAAGGGATTGAGATGTAGGACGTATAATTTATAAAAGAACCAAAAATGAGAGTATTAATATGGGTAAAACTCGGAATATTAAGAATGTCGCACAAAGCAAGCCGACTATAGAAGGGGCCGGAGTGCACCTCAGGCGGGCTTTCGGTTACTATGAAGTCCCGCTGTTCGATCCGTTTCTGCTGCTTGATGATTTTCGCTCGGACAATCCAGAATATTATATCATGGGTTTCCCATGGCACCCGCATCGCGGAATCGAGACGATTACTTATGTCCTTGACGGAAAAGTCGAGCACGGCGACTCGATCGGGAATAAAGGTGTTATCGGGCCCGACGACGTCCAGTGGATGACGGCCGGCAACGGCATTCTTCATCAGGAGATGCCGAAAGGAAATAATCATGGCGTCATGGGCGGCTTCCAATTATGGGCCAACCTTCCGGCGTCTCATAAGATGATAAATCCTCGTTATCGTGATATAAAAAGCGAGCAGATTCCGGTTGTCTCAAGGGATAACGGCGTGAAAATAAGGGTAATCTGCGGACGAATTGATGACACCGTAGGTCCGGTCACTGACGTGGTTATCGAACCTCAATATCTGGATGTGACGATTCCAAAAAATGCGGAATATATTCATCCGACCGTGGCAGGGCATACCGTCTTTGCCTATGTCATTGATGGCGGAGGATATTTTGGTACTCAAAAGGAATCTCCCGCCGCTAATCATAGCATTGTTCTGTTCGATGACGGGGAACAGCTTCGTATCTCGACCGAAAACAGGCCGGTTCGTTTTTTATTGATTTCGGGAAAACCGATCGGCGAGCCAATTGCCTGGCGCGGACCAATCGTGATGAACACGAATGAAGAGTTACGGATTGCCTTTGAAGAGTACCGTAACGGTACGTTTATAAAAAATCCCGAATCGAATTAGCCGGGTCAGATTTTCATTTTTTCAGCAAAATCACCGATAATGGGCAGGCGGTATTTTTTGCCTTGAATGCCGAAAACAATCCCCGCCACGGAGGCACCAAGCGCAATAATCAGAACTGCTTTCCAGACCATGCCGGATATGCCCGGGATGAGAAAAAGAATCGCAAGAAGTTCTATCAGGAACAGCAGAAATCCCTGCCGGCTGTGGAAACGAGCCTGTTCATTATCGCGCATCTGAATCAGTGGAATCAGGCATAAAAAAGGAATATAGGCCAGAATGGCGGCGATAACGCCCCGGTCTTTATCGTAGGTGGTATTACCGGCGCCGCTGTTTTCGGAATTGTTCAGGCTGGGGATTTCCGGCCGGCCGGCTTTTTTGTCGTTTTCCTCAAAAAATCGGTCTGTCATGCTACCCCCTTTTTTAAACTTCCCAAAAATTCATTTTATCTCTACCCGGTAACTCTATCGATAGCGGTTCATCGACCGGCCACTTTTCCACCAATTTATTTCCGGAATATACCGCGACCTGGAATTCAACCTGGCCGCTGCCGGTTTCCGTCAGGATTTTCCTGTGAAACCGGGTTTCCAGAATCCTTTTGATGGCGTAACCGAAACCTATATCCTCCTTATAATCGCTCTTCTCCAGCGAAATTTCTTTCGGGCCGCACGATTTAAAATCGAATACAACCCGGTAGTTATTTTTGACAACTAAATCAAATTTATCGTCAAAGTCAAGACGAATATAAAAGCAATCAAAATCAAATGCGAAATATATATCTTTAATGACTTTTTCCACGCGATGCATGGCGCCGCCGACGTTGGCACAGTCATAATGCCCGGCGCCGCTCCATTCATAATAGTGCGTGAGATAGCCATCCAGCTGCGGAGTAACCAGTGATTCCGGCATGGTTATCGACTTAAGCATTTCCGGTCGATGTATCGGCTTCATCAAAAATAACGGCGGATCAATCCCCAAATCCGGATAAACCGCTCTCAGATGAGCTCGAAAAAGTTCATCGAATTTGGAATTATAAGCCCCGATATGGTCGTCGCCGAACCACCAGCACCAATCGGAGCCTTCGGCGATATGAATCTGTTTCCAGGCCTTCTCAAGTTTCTTTTCGTCGACTTCGGGATGCTGTTTCTGATAATCGACCAAAGTCCTGCGCGTTTCGAATAACGCATCCCAGGCATTGTTATCCTCGCTGTGGCCGATCCAGATTCGGAAATTATGATTAATCCACGAGCCGGCAAAAAGAGACGGTAAACTAATCGGCTTTATACTATCGGCCGCCTCGGAAAACGAGACAACTTCAATCTCGTTGTCGGATATCAGCGCCTCACAGAATCGGCTTAAGAATTCAATTCCGTCACGCGGGAAATACTCCCAGGCATTTTCACCGTCGAGAATTATCGGCACGACACTATCATCCAGTTTTCCCTTAAGAACCTTACGAATATTTCTCAGGCTCTGAATAAAATCATCGACGGCGCGTTCGGTTTCCCATCCCGAATAGACAAATCCAATTTTATCCGAGAGGCCGTGATCCCGAAAGAAAATTTTCACATCCGGGCTTCCTTCATAGGTATATAGCGTATGAGGAGAATATTGTCCCGGATTAAGCCCGGATTTCAGGAGTGATTGATATAGGACCTCTTCGTCGGTCGCGACCCATTTTATGTTGTTTTCTTTGACCAGTTTCAGAACACTTTCGGAGACGGATCCTTCCGAAGGCCACATCCCGCGAAGATCCCTGTCGAAAAGAGATCGGAATTTTTTCACCGAGTTACGGATGTGCCAGCGCGCATCTTCCGGAAAATCAAACCGATTCCTGGGCAAGGCGACATCCGGTATAGCTTCGGCGGCAATGTCGGTATCGATAAGAAGCGGCAGAATCGGATGATAATATGGTGTCAAGGAAATATCTATTTTACCCTCGTCATATAATTTTCGGTAGGTTGGAATAATCCGCTTTAATAATTCTATCTGATATTCCAAAAGTCGATTTTTATCTTCTTCGGTAAAATCTCTCTCCTTCCGAAATAATGATCTGATCGGGCTTTCATCGCGAAACATGGGATCAATCCAGACCAGGTTAGACCAGACCTGAAGGTCTCGCCATTCCGAAGTGGAAAATATCTCGACGGCCAGATTGATATCGGATCCGCAGCTTTCCTGCTTTCTGTAAAGCTGTCGATACCTGGTATAGGGATTTATCATGGTCGGATAGTGGGCACCGAAGAAAGTCCTCAAGATTTCCTTTTTCATTTCGGGCGTCAATTCGCGGGCATTGACCCTGGTCAATTCCTGATGCCGATCGATATAACCCTGACAATACATCTCGATTTGATCAAGGAGCGACGGAACGAGGTTAAATGTAAATTTTATGCCGTACTTACCGGCCAGGAGCGGCATATCCAGGTAATCCTTGAGTCCGTGCAATCGCACCCAGGGCATCATAAATTTATTCGTTTCGGGATTCAGATAATACGGCTGGTGCATATGCCAGAGGAAGGCAACCTTCAATTTATTGCTCTCCGGCGTCATAGAAAAATCTCTGTTTATTCTGCATTTTCACGCATGACCAGCATCGTGGCCCGACGCGCGTAATCTGTATTGGGGTATTTCTCATTGAGCTCATCAAGAATCTGATCGGCTCTCGTGAAATCCTGCGCCGTGGTAAAACAGCGAATCGCACCCAAATAATAATCCGGGGCCGAAGGCGAATCAGGATAATATTTGACAGCTTCGAGAAATTTTTCTCCGGCCGGAACGAATTCCTGCTTGTTTTCCATGCAGTAGGCAATGCCTGCGATAGCGGATGCGGTCGTAATCTTATCCTCATGAAATTTATCGATATACTTCTGGTAGTTGGCGATCGCCTCATCATAATTTCGGCTTTCATAATGGGCATTGGCAAGATAAAATTGGGCCCGGGCCGCGATATAGCCAGTATAATCCTCGGCGATACTGCTCAGTTCCAGAATAGCAACCTGGCTGTTATCCTTTTTTAATTCGGCATATGCCGCCGCCAGACGACTGGCCGCTTCCTGCTGCTTTCCGGATTTGGTGCTTACTATATAGACGATTCCAATGACCGCGAGAAGGATTATCGCGGCAACAATAGCCGTAACCTGCCAGTTAATCATAAGCCAGTCTTTGGCCTTAATCATGGCGGTGGTAAACTTGTCCTGCTTAATCTGCTGTTTCGTAATTCTGACTTTGGTTCGCATTGCTTGATATCTCTTTCTGACTACGTCCTGAATAAACTATATATCGGCTTGTATGGGCATTTTCATTATTATCTGCACGAAAACAAGGGTCGATAAAAGGCCCCCGTGATTTTTATATATCGATTAAAAATATCCCGTAAAAGTCAGATTTATATGGTGATTTTTCCATTCATTTCCGGATTTGTATCTCGGATCAGATGCATATTCATAAATATCCTGGCTATAGGCCGTATATGTATAAGCAAAATCCAGAAGAATCTGCGACCAATATATGCCGGAACCGATGGAGAAAGAATAACCGGTAATCTGATTCTGATCGTAATGAAATAAATAATTGATTTTGGCTACATTGGCAGGTTCATTATCATCGATATTTACGAACTCATCAGTCTGCTCATCTTTATATACTTTTTCATATGAATAAATATTTCCCTGGGGAAGCACTTCTCTTCTAAAACCGGCCCGGACCGGGACCTGGCCGACCGGGGTATTAAGAAGATATTCGGTACCGATTCGGAATTGCCAAACATTACTCCAGTTGGGAACATCCACGTTGTCGGAGAAAACCTCGGTCTCGCTCGAAGAAGAATTATAACTGAATGATTCCAAAGTATGAATCTTGAGGCCGGAGAATTTTTTATACTCCAGATCGGCGGCAACCAGCCAATTTTCATTGACATTATAAGCCAAACCAAGACCGACAATAAGCGGAATTTCGATTTTGGCGGTCTTGGGATATGGGTATTCAATGTCGGTGGCGAATTCAGTCCCGTTGACAGTCGTTCTCGTTTCCAGTCCTTCTTCCGTGGAGTTTCTGTCAATTGTGCTATCCGATTTCACTTTCAGGTTAAAAGGTGTACTCAGAACCAGCCCGGCCCGGATTTTATCGGCTACATATAAAAAGCCAATCTTGGTGTTAAAACCGGAATAAGTTGTCGAATCCAGTATTGCAATATTCTGTTCATAACTGGCTAACTGAGGTACGTTGTATTCCGTTTTGTAGCCGTATCGAAAGAAGTACCTTCTCTCTTCCGTAACGGTCTTGCCGGTGTAGATATTTGCAGAGATGCCGAACGAAAGTTCCTTATATATCCGCCCGCCCAGGGCGAAGTCGACACTACTTACGCCGCCTTTCTTTTGGAATAAAGCATTGGGTTCGTCCCCGGTCCAGGCGCCCCCGATATTTTCAGCGAATTCATAGTAAATATCGAAATTCCTGTTGTAAGAGATATTGGCCACGATATGATGACCTTTTACGCGCAACGGTGTAATGACATTCCAGAAACCGAGCGAACTGATCGAACCGGTATGATCGTAAGTGGCCGTAATGGGCTGACCCTCTTTAAAAGTGAACTTGCCTCTGGGAACGAAAAAACCATAACTGAATGTCATCATTGTTTTTTCATGGATATATAGCCCCGCCGGATTCCAAGTTCCGGCCGTGCCGTCATCGGATACGGCAAGAAATGCATACCCCATGCCTGCGGCTCGCGCTCCACCTCCGTAAAAATCAAATGTCATCCCCTGCTGCTGGCAGAAGCCTGCTGTCGAAAAAATTACAATAAAGAGTATGGCCAATTTAGTCGAAGTCAGCTTCATGATATCTCCCGCAAAATTATATTATTTCTTCTCTCGTTATAGACGCATAAAGCCTATAAAATATCAGAAGGAAAATATATATATATAATAATTTCGTGTCAAATTCTTTTTGCAAATATTTGGGCTGATTTCAGAATATAAGCCTAAGCGAGGGGCCGGATTGCAAAAAATTGCGCGGTTATTTATCCTGATCGGGGAAATTCGTAATTATCGGCTGAACCTTAAAAACGGCCACGTCCGACTGGCAGCGGCTTTTATCGACCAACTCGTTTTCCAAAATAGCGACCGCACAGCTATTCAAGCCGTCAAAAAGTTCTCCAATTCGGAAGGTCTGAATCCAGATGGTGTGCCGCGCCTTCAGCAAATCATCGAACTGACCCTTATAGGCTTGTTCGACCAGCTTTTGCAATTGCCGTTCTTTTTCCTGCCAGTTGACATGAGTGGCCAGAATATAATTGCCGCGCGAGGCGGGATCGAGCGATTCCAGAATGGAAATAAGGTATTGGTTTTTTTCGGTAAAAAGGCGAAATCTTATGCGGATTCTCAGCCCGGATTCCAATTTTCTTTCTTCCGGAAGAGGCGGTGTGATTGTCATACAGTTTTCCCAGGTTTCATGTTCACCACTGCCGGGATACCTTATTTGCTCCAACCAGGTGAGAACTTCCTCCTTGACGGCGTCAATATCCATCAACGGTTTATCTCTTGTCAATTCCAGGACCGGTTCTTTGGCAATGATTTTCTTCGCTTCTTCACTGATAGGCATACTTATATCCTTGTCAATGTATTTATCGACAAAAAATATAGCCATTTTACCGTTCCAAAACGGCCTGTCGGGAAATATGCAACCACCGATCAGTGACGTCATCGGGAAGTATATTGAAAAATAAAAATGTTGACAATGTGTTCGTGGCTAATTATTTTTTTATTTCTTAAAATCCAATATTAGAGGGAAAGGGTCAGTAATGAGGAAATTCGGGTTGTTGTACAAGACAATTGCCGTGCTCACGGCCCTCGTCTTTTTCTCAATGCCGCTCCTGGCCCAGCAAATCGAAGTCCAGGGTACGCAGCAGCAGAAGAAGACTGCTACGGACGGCGGTTACATGCAGGGCAAAATTGACGGCGAAAGAGACGGGCAGGGCAATTTCGCCTGGTTTTTCGGCGGCTTTTGTCTAGGCGTGATTGGCGTCATTCTGGCCTTTATGATTGCGCCTCAGCCGCCGACTGAAAATCTCGTAGGGCGTTCTCCCGAGTATGTCATGGGATATACCGAGGGATATAAATCGGCAGCCAAACGCCAGCAGGGCTATTACGCGATTGGCGGCTGGGCGGCGGCTGTTGTTGTTGTGGTCATTGTCGTAGCCTCTGATTTAGCAAATGAAGATACACATAATTACTAATTCATTATTTTTTTACCGTCGGCGAAATTGGTAACCTTCGCAATAAAAACCATCGCGGCATTTATATTTTTTTGCCTTATGATGATAAACATGTCAAATGCCGCCGAAACTATATCTGCAGCCTTTAATTTGACCGAACTCAGAGATAATAATTCGCATCAAAGTTCCGGTACAATCAGTTATAGCCCCGATAACACCCTGACAATACATGTATCCGCGCCGCTGGAACAATGGATGATATTCAAAGGCGATACCCTTTCCATTTTTTATCCGGTCGAAAATAAATTAATCAAAATGCCGTCGCGTAACGGTGAAGTAACACTTCCCATTTTCCAATTATTGATCAACACCGATCGCGAGGATTTGGGGCTGGTCGAAGCCGGTTATACGCTGCAGGAAACGAAAGTCGAGGGTGAAAAAATCACCGCCGTCTGGAGGCCGCCGGAAGCAACCAAAAAAATTCTCGGAGATTTAATTGCCACCTATATGCATGATAGTCTCATATCAATTGTGGCGTTCGACCCGAACGATAAAATCGTTTCGCGGCAGATTTTTTCCGAATATATTGCCAATGATGGCAAATTATTTCCCACGAAACTGGAAGTTACCAAGTACAATAAAATTGACTCAGCTTTTGAGGCCATCCATCTCGAGGACGTCGCTTTCGGCGCCGAGATTCCCGAAGAATCCCTCAATCCGGCCATTCCAGACAGTGTTGAGACGACAACCATTGAATGGTAGTAAAATAATTTGAATTATGAATAAAACACTCCCCAGGATTAAACGATCGATGCGGATTTTAGCCATGCTGTTTATTTTACCCTCCTTTATTCTATTGACATTTGCTTATCTGGCGGCAAACGCAAAATCTCTCGCAGATCTAAAGGGAGATTATCAATTTATAAGAAATACACGAGCGGAAATTTTATCAGACGAAAATAAACATAAGGCCAGCCGTCATGAAATTTCACCGCTGGGATTTACAGCTAATTCACTATTAACTGTATATCAGACATTTGTATCCTCGCAGGATAACAAGGTCTGCAACTTTACTCCGAGTTGTTCGCACTTTGCCCGCGATGCCATCAACCGCGCCGGTTTCATAAAAGGGAGCCTGATGGCGACGGATCGATTACTGAGATGTCACCCTTATTCGTTCGGACAATACCGGATCGATATTAAAACGGGAAAATCTTTTGATCCGGTCGATGATTATCTGGATAGACATAAATGAAAAAATCACTGCTCTTTTGTCTCATCTTTTTGTATTGCGCTTCCGTTCGGGCAGCCGAGCCAAATTCAAATGAAGATTCAATAAAAGTCGATTATTATAGCCCGGAAAATATCCGCCGCTTCGCTGATTTTTTATACGGGCAGGGTGATTTTATTCGGGCCGGATGGGAATATGATCGGCTGAGAGTTTTAGCCATGGATGCCGTCCAATCCGATTCGGCCTTGTTTAAAGCCGGGCTGGCTTATATGAAGGGCGGGGATTATGGAAGTTCCGAGCAGAGATTCCAATCGCTTATAACCGAGGATAAAACGACAGCACTTATAATGGACGGAAAATACTATTATGCGCGGATTGGTTATTTTCAGGGCAAGCTTTTACAAGTATCGGATTTTCTGGAGGAACAGGACTATAAAAAAAATCCTCAACTGGCTTTAAACGGCTCGCTGGGTCTTCTGGCCATCACCTACGCGCGGATGAGTCTATGGGAGAAGGCGAAAAATGTAAGCTGCGAAAACCAATACGGTCTTCCTTCCGAACGGGGTGTCGCGTTGTGTTCGCTGGTCGTACGCGGTATCGAGCTTCCACGGAAAAGCAAATTCAAAGCCTGTTTACTCTCGGCAGTAGTACCGGGCACAGGGAAACTCTATGCTCGTCGGGGAATGGATGCGCTTTTTGCACTTATTCTGGTCGGTACGACCACGTGGCAATCGTACGAAGGTTTCGACCGGGACGGCAGCAGTTCGGTGCAGGGATGGATTTACGGTGTTCTGGCGGGAGGATTGTATCTGGGGAATATCTATGGGGCGGCGGTTTCGGTAGATATTTTTAATAGTAAGCAGAAAGAAAGATATTTCGATGTCTTCGAAACGGCGATCGGGCTTAAAGTCCCTTAGTATATTTGTAACTCTGATTATTATCGGCCTTTCTGCATCGGCCAAGTCACAGCCTATAGATCCGCTTGCTCTGGCCGATTCATTGTTTTCAATTAAGGCGTACCAACCGGCCATCACCGAGTATAAGCGATTTTTATTTTTCCACGAACATGATGGCCGCGCCGCGCAGGTTTATTCTCAAATCGGGAAATGCTATCGCAATCTTTTTGACTGGAATAAAGCAGCGGAAGCCTTTAGAAATGCGATTGACCAGGCAAGTAGTGACAGTTTACGATCGGAATATAAGATTTCGCTGGGCGTGGTGCATATATCTTCGGGTGATTTTTCGTCGGCTGAGATGACGCTTCTCGGATTGGCTTCATTTTCAAAAATTCCTGCAATTCGTACCAAGGCCGCGTTTTTCTTATCGCTTAATTATATCTATCGCCATAAATGGAGGGAGGCCCGGCAATATCTGGAGGAGAATTTTCCGATGTCCGATTCGTCGGCGAATTCAGAATTACGGCAGTTATTGGAAAAGGCTACCAATACAAAATACAAATCGCCGACCCTGGCCAAATGGCTGTCGGCTTTTATTCCCGGGCTGGGGCAGATTTACGCCGGAAAGCCGCTTTCGGCCTTAAATGCGATGGCCATCAATGCCGGGACCGGTTATCTGCTTTTTGACACGATTGACAAACATCCCAATTTTATCGAGATATTCACTTATGGTTCATTGTTTGATCGTTATTGGGCCGGCAACCGCCACAACGCTGCGCAATATGTCCGTGAGAGTAATGAAAAAAAGGACAAAGAGTTGGAGAGTGAATTGTTAAAAGTGATAGATAAAATGATGGAGTAAAGTATAGATCTAGATTAGAATATATCGACACTATTACGACACTCGCGTGTAGACTGCACTGCCGGCGTCGTAGGCATTTAGAGACAAATAGAGCCGGCCGTCATCGCCGAATGAAAATGAGTAATCGCCTAAATTTTCAATCTTCAGAAAATCTTCGAACCGTCTATTCAGCGTATTTATCCGGGAAATGATCTTATATCGGCGTTTTAGAAAAAGCGAATTATCATTGTATTCCAGATAATTTCCATTGTCGTCAAATATTATGATAACCACCGGATCTTCATTCGTAACCTCTTTACAGCCATCCCCCCATGCCCAATTACAGACCTCGGTCAACTGCCAGGAGCCACATAGATCGGACGCAATTCGAGAGTTTTCGAGAGACTCGACCAGCGATCCTTCGATCATTTCCTTTTTAAATGTATTCCGCTCCTCTTCATTAAGAACGTGGAAGTTAGAGCAGCATCCGAAAATTAGAGCCAAAAGCATAATTAGGATTGACTTATATGATTTTCCGAATTTATGGGCCATTTTTTTATAAATCATAGCCATTCCTCTGATATAGTTGAAACACTCACATACCAAGTGTTATATGCGAATTTTGTGCCGAACAAGCAAGGCATCGCAATACAACGACTTGACTAAACGGCCGATTAGATGCCCCATGTGGATGAATATCTTAGGTGCAAATCATATCGACATTTGCATCAATATTGTGCGTTTGCCATATAAAAAATACCCCCGGCAGGAGTTGAACCTGCGACCAATGGTTTAGGAAACCACTGCTCTATCCTCTGAGCTACGGGGGCAGAAAAATCTATTCCGAATCGTAACGCACCAAAGTCAAAATATCCTTCACATCAATCTTGTCTCTCCAGGGAAGATAAGCGAGATCGACCAAAACCGCAATACCGGCCACCGCTGCTCCAACCTTTTCGACCAGCCTGCAGGCCGCCTGCATGGTCCCGCCGGTGGCAAGAAGGTCATCGACAATCAAAACCGAATCGCCCTTTTTTAAAGCGTCGGCATGGATTTCAATCGTATCAGTGCCGTATTCGAGCTCATAATTATAACTGACCGTTTTCGAAGGAAGTTTTCCTTTTTTTCTGACCGGCACGAAACCGACATGGAGCCGGTCGGCCAGCGCTCCGCCGAAAATAAAACCGCGCGATTCAATACCGAGAATACGGTCGATCTTTTTGCCTTCGCAAAATGCCTGCATTTCATCCAGCGTTTGATGGAACGCATCCGGATTTTTCAACAGGGTCGTTATATCACGAAATATGATCCCCTTTTTGGGAAAATCCGGGATGTTTCTTATAGCCGCTTTTAAATCCATAATTTTGGTTATCCGTTATCAGTCTTCACTCTACATATCTGACATTAAAATCTTTGTATCCTTGCGGGTGTTCTCGCCATTCGATTTTTACATCGGTTATAGAAGCGTAGGTCGGCCCGATTTTTACTTCCTTAATAAACGCCTCGATTATCGAGCGGTCGGCCTCAACCTCGATGGCGACAGAGCCGTCGGGAAGATTGGCGACATAACCATTAACACCGAACTCGGAGGCTTTGCGCATCGTCCAGTAGCGGAATCCAACACCCTGCACGGCACCGTTGACAACAATTCTGGCGCCGATAAAACTCATAATTCCCCGGCCAGCTCAAACGCTCTTTTGACAGCCGAAATCGGATCGTCGAATTTCTCGATATCGTTCGCGATATCCCAATTCGACAACGATACAATCGGTTTGCCCATTTTTTTACAAAAGGCCATCTCCGATAATGTACCATATTTCCCGGGCAGCGCAATAACAACATCGGCGGTTTTTATAATAACAAGATTACGCGCTTCACCGATTCCGGTCGCGATGGCGTAGTCTATATATTGATTAGCTCTCGCTTTATCATCGCCAGGCAGAATGCCGATGGTGGTTCCGTCTTCCGATTTGGCGCCGCGCGAAGCAGCCTGCATCACGCCGCCAAGACCGCCGCAGACAAGAATACCGCCGCGCCGGGCAATTTCCTGGCCAACCTGTTCGGCGATAGCCTCTTCTTTTTCAGTGCAACTTCCGGCGCCGATAACGCCGACGACGTATTTGACCGGTTTGTTTTCCCCTGCCATGTTCCCGCCAATAATAAAATCGGGGCGACTGGATTTGAACCAGCGACTTCTTAGTCCCGAACCAAGCGCGCTACCAAACTGCGCTACGCCCCGATTGAATCAAGCTTTATATAATATATAATCGTAATCGGAAGTCAAGTTATTTATATGATTCGGGTTGGCTGAGCTAGAATTTCAGCTTTATCTGACGCATCCTTTCGAGGGCATCTAAATCGGAAAAATTCATTGTCAGCGGAGATATCGAAACATATCCGGATGAAACCGCCTCGAAATCGGAACCCTCGATATCTTTCCAGGTCGCCTCGCCGGCAATCCAGTAATAATTCTTGCCGCGCGGATCAGTATTTTCGATAACGATATCGTTATAGATTCTTTTACCGAGAAACGTGTATTTGTATTTACCGAACCCGGTTCCTTTTAAACGCGGGAAATTTATATTTAAAAAAGTCTCGACAGGGAAATTAAATTTCCCGTTTTGCTTTATAAAACGGGCAATAAATTTCGCCGCCGGTTTATATGATTTCATATTTTCCCTGTCAGTATTCGAAACGGCAATCGACGGTATCCCCAGAATCGAGCCCTCGATGGCGGCGGCAACGGTGCCCGAGTAGGTAACATCCTCACCCATATTGGCGCCGTGATTGATACCGGATATCAGTAAATCCGGTAACTTATGTTTCAGAATCCCATGCACACCGAGCATGACACAATCAGTCGGCGTGCCGTTGCAGGCATAACGATTTTTACCCCTTTCATATATTCTCAAAGGACGATCAAGACTGAACGAATGACTCGAGGCCGACTGCTCGCGATCCGGCGCGACAACCAAAACCTCGGCAATTTTTTCAATCTCGTCGGCCAGCGCATTGATACCGTCGGCGTAAATGCTGTCATCGTTCGTGATTAGTACCAGCATTATTAAACCAGTCCTTCGTAGGTCAGGAGCCCTGCGCTCCTGACAGTCGCGCGAAGCGTGAGCATGTCTTACATGCTCTAAGCGAAGCGCGAAAGGTCAAATGAGGGTGTCGAAACCGCAGGGATTCGACCTACCCTTCTACAACCAAATCCTTCTCCAGATAAGTTTAATAAATCGAAGCGTGTCAAGCAATGGATTTATATATGATAACGAATCGGCGTAGACGGTCGAAATCGGGATTTCGGCGATACTCGCATTAAGCGCGCCGGCCTGAAAAAGCAGCTCCGACTCAAAATCGTAGCGAATCGACTTTATGTTCAGACTTTTCAGACTCTTAGTCGAAAGCATCCGGTAGCCCGACTGCGTATCTCTGATACGCTGTCCACTGAAAATAGAGATTATAATCGAGGTCAGATAATTGGTCAGACGGCGCGGGAGAGGCATATCGGGCGATTTCAGATTCCTGGTACCGATATATATATCTGCTTTGATTTCTGATTCAAAGAAGCGAGGGATTTCCTCCGGAAGATGCTGCAGGTCGGCATCAATCGTGACCACATAATCGTAGTTATTTTTGATGGCATATTGGAAACCGCGCTGAAGTGTGTACCCTTTCCCCTGATTAGGTGAGTTGGTAAGAGAAATAACATTGAGATTTTTCAATATTTCAGCAGTATCATCGGTCGAGCCGTCGTTGATAACCAGCACATCAGTATCGGGCACAGCGTTCCGTATCCGTTGCACCAGTTCATTCAAATGCCGCCCGGCATTGTACGCCGGGATGAGGATGAGACTATTAGTCATAATTTATAAAACGTTTTTGTGGCCCACCCCTTGGGGTGGGTTTCATAGTGCAACACCATTAATCTCCAATACAACACCATCCATACCATTATACCATCGATAACTCGACCATTCCCAATCTTCAGGATTATTAACCAGTCGAGCTTTAACGGGGTTATTATGACAATAATTAATCTTTTCTATAACCGAAGATTCAGTCCGGCAGTTAAAATCATAAAATCGTTTTTGCCAGAAAGCGTACTTTTGTTTACCGTCTTTGATAATCTTTAATTTATGTAACACGGTATAGTTTTTTTCCTGCCATTTATTAAGAATATCCCGGGCGGATAGCGATTTTATTACTCCCACTATTTTGCCCAACTTATCGTTTTCCTTTGGGTGAAGAACAAGATGCACATGATTCGGCATTACGACATAACCGAGAATTTTAAAATCATACTCTTTTCGTTTAGCTTTCAGAACATCCATAAAACTATAAATAGCCGTATCGGTTCGTAATAAAGGGTAATGATGATAACAGGAAAAAGTAATAAATCGCGCTGTATTTAAATTATCATAATGATGGAGTTTTGTCATGACATAAATAGAATAATAAAAATTATTCAATCAAGATATACTTTTGTGGAATAAGAAACCCACCCCAAGGGGTGGGCCACCCAGCGGATTGTACACAGCCATGATAAGGTGTAATATATACATTTATGTTTAAAACATTTAAATTAAAATCGGGGCGAGCAGATTTGAACTGCCGACCTCTCGCACCCCAAGCGAGTGCGCTACACCAGGCTGCGCTACGCCCCGATAAAATACAATCTAAATTAACTACCCCAAAAGGCAAGGGAAAAGTTTGAGGATATCCTCGATATCCTTGCGAATCTCGCCGATCAGCCGCTGAATTTTGGCCGACGAGGCCAGCTCCTTTTTCTCCGGAGTCGGTTTGATGGATTTCAAACGATTGCGCGCCCCCTCGATCGTGTAATTTTCTTTATATAACAGGTGCTTGATCTTGTTAATCATCTCGATATCGGATTTCTGATACATCCGATTTCCGCCGCGATTTTTCCGCGGTTTTAGCATCGGAAATTCTTTCTCCCAGAAACGAAGAACATACGCTTCAAGCTTCGTTATTCGCGCCACCTCGCTGATGGAATAATACAATTTCTCTTCAGTTTTTTCTTTCCGACGCGGCATAGTGCACCTCTTATATTTTCAACTCCATATTTCCTCTTTTAACGACCGCCCCATCAGATCAGAGACAGCCTCGATCGGCGGTTTATCTTCGAACAGGACTTTATATACTTCCGATGTAATCGGCATCTCGACCTTATATTTCTGCGACATGGCGTACGCCGAGCGGCAGGTATCGACACCCTCGGCGACCATCGTCATGCCGTCAAGAACTTCCTTCAGCGTCTCCCCTCGTCCGATATGCTCGCCGACATAGCGATTACGCGAATGTTTCGAGCAGCAGGTGGTAATCAAATCACCGACACCGGACAGTCCGGCGAATGTCAACGGATCGGCACCGAGTTTTACGCCCATCCGGCTGATTTCGGCCAGGCCGCGGGTCAGCAAGGCGCCGGTAGTGTTATCGCCGAAGCCGAGACCCTGGGTGATACCGGAGGCGATGGCAATGACATTTTTCAGCGAACCACCCAGTTCGACCCCGATTATATCCTGCGAGCTGTAAACTCTAAAATATTTGCCGTTAAACAACTCCTGTATCTGCCGGGCGAACTCGATATCTTTGGAGCCGACCACGACACTGGTGGGAATATCGCGCGAGACTTCCTCGGCATGACTCGGTCCGGATAATGTGGCTATCGAATTTTCGCTGGCGAGTGAAATAGTAGATCGGATCAATTCCGACATGCGCAACAGCGTATCGACTTCAAGCCCTTTGGCTAAATTAATAAATCTGCTCCGCAGGCTGACAATCGGCTCCAATATTTGACAGACCTGTCTGATTTTCTGGCTCGGCAGGGCAAAAACGATATAATCGGCATCGGCGATGGCTTCTTCGATATTATTGGTAATGATTATATCATCGTGGATTGTTATTCCGGGCAACTTGGTCTTGTGACAGCGAACTTTCAAGAGCATATCACAATCGGCCTTATTGAATTCCCACATTTTGACTATATGACCGTTGGTATGCAATAATCTCGCGATGGCGATTCCCCAGCTTCCGGCACCCAGAACGGCGATATTCTCAGACATTCTCATTTACCTCTCTGGCTTTAGTGTGGAAGCTGAAACGGTTTTCGTTGCCGTCGAGCAGCCTTTTGATATTACTGCGATGCGAAAAAATAATCAGCACTGCCAGCAGGAATATCACCACGATATAAACTGGATGCAACTCTTTTATTTTGAATAGCCATTCAATAAAGGTCAAAAGAAACAGTGCTGACGCCGCCAGGATGGAGCCGAGCGAGATATAGCGCGTGAAACTGACGACAATTATAAAGACAACCAGCCCCACCAGAGTTTCAAGCGGCAGAATAGTAATCATCACCCCCAGCGCCGTGTTGACCCCCTTGCCGCCTTTGAATCCGAGGAAAATCGTGAAGATGTGGCCCAGTATCGCCGCCATTCCGGCGGCAAATAGAAGATACTCCAGAGGGATAACTGTCCCCGGCATCAATCGCGCCAGCATCACCGCCGCGACACCTTTACCGATATCGCAAATCAATACCAGAATTCCGGCCACCGGTCCGGCGGAGCGGTAAGCATTAGTGGCGCCGATATTCCCGGAGCCAACCCTGCGAATATCGGCGACACCGAAAAACTTCGGAATCAAAAAGCCGAAAGGAATCGCCCCGATTAAATAGGAGGTCAATATGGTCAGAATATCATACATAAACTATTACTTTACTAAAATCATGTATCACGCACGTACACAGTATATTATAAATACTACAATCCTATATAAATCGCGCCCACGTGCACGCGAATGACAACTCACCGCTAAAGCAGAATAGAAAACAGCGAGTTAATTCCCGACGGCTTTTTTAAATTCCTCCAGAATTTTCCGACCCTCATCCTGATCGATCTTTTTATCTTCATATGCTTTTTGAATCAGGTTTGATATACTCTGAATCTCAGCCTTATCGATTTTACCGTCCTTGAAGGCTTTCGTGAAATCGTCGACCGTTTTGTCAACATCTTCAGCCGTGATTCCCTCGGGGAGATTGGCCTTGATATCAGTAACGATTTTTTCGGTCATTTTGTTCAAACCCATCTGCACCAGTTCATCTTTGTAAACGTAACAGACGACTCCCAGGGCGATAATAATAAACAGAATTACCAACCCGATAATCAGAGCGATCATGCATCCTTTTGACATGCCTTTTTTGCCCTCGGCCATACCTGACTCCTTTCAGTTTTTTCGACGTCGGTGAGACGCCTGATATAATTGTTTCTAAGGTATTATTTTCCAATCGAGTAACAGGTTTATTTAAAATATCCGTTTAACCTTGGCGGAAAAATACAAAAATGTAAATTTATTGGCAAATGATTTTTTTCAAAAAAAATCCCCGCGCCAAAGGGCGGGGGACTTTCTAAATTGCTGATTTATCCTGACTACTTTTTCGCGGCCTTCTTTTCTTTTTTAGCTTTAGTTTTTTCGACTTTCGGTTTCTCGGTAAGCAATTCCACAACTGAAATCATGGCGCTGTCGCCGCGACGAAAACCGACCTTCAAAACGCGCGTGAAACCGGACGGCCGGTCCTTAAACTGCGGGACGATTTGGGTAAAAAGCTTTTGTACGATTTTCTTATTATTGATCGTCCTGGCCACCTGCCGCCGGGCCGCCACCGTATCAGCTTTGGCGGTGCTGATAAGACGGTCGGCCAGTTTTTTCAGTTCCTTGGCTTTGGCCTCGGTCGTTTCAATCATCCGGTGCTCGAATAGAGATGTCGCCATATTAGCGAGCATCGCTTCCCGGTGAGGTTTCGGCCGGCTTAGCTTTTTTACCTTTATCTGGTGTCGCATTTTATCCCCTATGTGGTTTTTTCCGATTCAAGATATTTGGAAATATCCATCCCGAACGACAGATTGAGCTCATCGAGAATAGCATTCAGTTCATTAAGAGATTTGCGGCCGAAGTTTCGATATTTAAGCATATCCGATTCGGTCTTTGAAACCAGTTCCGCCAGCGATTGAATATTGGCAGCTCTCAAGCAGTTGGAAGAGCGGACCGAAAGCTCCAGTTCATCGACTCTGGTTTTCAAAAGCTGACGAATCCGCACCGTTTCCTCATCCTCAACTTCCTCCTCCTCGATCTCGATTTCCTCGTCGATATGAATGAACTGCTGCAGATGGTCTTTCAGGATTTTAGCGCCGTAAGAGAGCGCATCCTCAGGTGTCATCGAACCATCAGTAGTAATCTCCATTATCAGTCGGTCGAAATCGGTTCGCTGTCCGACACGCGTATTCTCGACTTCGAAGTTGACCTTAACGACGGGGGTAAACATGGAATCGACATAGATGGTTCCGACCGGAGCATCGGGCCGTTTGTTCATATCGGCCAGGACATAGCTGCGCCCGGAATCGACGTCGAGATCGATACCCAGCTCACGATCTTCGACCAATTCGGCAATGTGCAAATCGGGATTAAGAATTTCGATTTCGGGATCAATGTTAAACATTCCGGCGGTGATTTTGCCTTTCTTGTCGATTTTCAATGATAGGGTTTTCATATGATCGGCATGCATCCTGACTCTTATTTTCTTGATATTCAGGACCAGTTCGGTAACATCCTCATAAAGTCCCTCGATCGTCGTAAATTCATGCAGAGCACCGTCGACGCGCATCGACACCACGGCGGCTCCCTGAATAGATGACAACAAAACCCGTCGAAGCGAATTCCCCAGTGTTACGCCGAAACCTCTTTCAAGAGGTTCGATAATGAATCTGGAGTAGTTTTCAGTTGCCGATGATTGATCGAGGACGATTTCTTTCGGCATCTGCATCGGTTTCCATTTCATAAAGTGAAGCCTCCTGCTAAGGCTAAAAGTTTCTATTTCGAATATAATTCAACTATTAATTGCTCGTTGGCCGTGATGGGAATATTCTCCCGGCTCGGGATCTCCAGTAATTCACCCTCCAGGGCCGCTTTATTTAAACGCAGCCAGGCCAACTCGGTCGTCTGCGAAAATTCTTTCAGCGAGGAGTGAATGATATCGAGGTTTTTCGACTTATCGCGAACTTTGATGATATCATTCGGCTTAACCTGAAAAGAAGGAATATCGACAATACGGTCGTTAACATGGAAATGCCGGTGCCTGACCAACTGCCGGGCGGCTTTCCGTGACGGGGCAAAACCCAGCCGATAGACGACATTATCGAGACGGCGCTCCAGTAATTGTAACAGTATTTCGCCGGTAACGCCTTTCGTTTTTTCCGCCTTCTTAAAATAGCCCCGGAATTGGTTTTCGAGCAGTCCGTATATTCGACGGACTTTCTGTTTTTCTCTAAGCTGTTTGCCGTAGTTGGATACCTTGAAACGCATACGTTGCCCGTGTTGCCCGGGGGCATATGCTCTTCTTTCGAATGCACATTTGTCAGTAACGCAGCGATGACCCTTTAAAAAGAGCTTTTCGCGCTCACGGCGACATAATTTGCAATTAGCATCACGATATCGAGCCATTCATTCTCCTAATATTCCACCAAATTAACCTCATTAATTGACTATACTCTCCGCCTTTTCGGCGGGCGGCAGCCGTTATGAGGAATCGGCGTTACATCCTTGATGGCTGTAATCTCAAGACCGGCCGCCGACAATGATCGGATCGCCGCCTCACGTCCGCCACCGGGCCCTTTAACCCAAACCTCGACTTTTCGAACGCCGAGCCCCATCGCCTCTTTGGCCGTCGAACTGGCGGCCATCTGAGCGGCGAAAGGAGTGGATTTTTTAGAGCCCTTGAAGC
>CAYVMO010000042.1:0-24239 GCA_964452645.1 uncultured Ignavibacteriaceae bacterium | reverse complement strand
CGAGAGGACCTCGATTGTGACGTCGATACCCAGGGCTCAGATGGCCCGGATTACTCCGGCAAACTGACCGGCGCCGCCATCCGGAAGATCATCCCGCGTGACCGACGTAATCACCGCATGTTTGAGTCCCAGCAGATCAACCGCGCGGGCGACATTTTCCGGCTCTTTGCCATCCGGGCGTGATACATGGCCGCTGGTGATATTACAGAAACGGCAATTACGAGTACAGTTCGGCCCCAGTATTAGAAATGTCGCGGTTCCCGACGAAAAGCACTCGCCGCGATTGGGACAGTTGGCCTCCTGACAAACGGTATGCAAATTATGCTCTCGAAGCAGCGAGCGAACTTCAAGATACCGTTTATCCCCGACCGCCTTTACTCTTAACCATGGCGGCCGTGACAGGCTTTTGGGCTGGTTTTTCTTATCAGGCATCTGTTTAAATTCCATACACCCTTTCCCCACTCTGCCGCGCAATAATTTGCTTCCATTTCAATCCGGTTAAGTTATATTAGAATACGCTCGATAACAAGATGTATAAAGATATTTCTTATAAAAAGGAGCGAAAATGGCCCGAATAATTATCGTTATATTATTCTTTATTCTATTATTTTCTCTTTTGGCCTACGGATCGGGGCCCAGAGGAAATGTCAGAATCACCTCTCTCGAAGGACAAAATATCCAGGGTTATCGGGTAGCTCCTCGATCTCGATTTAGTACCGCCGAACTTTGCACCGTGCGTCATGACGACGGTGCATATTGGGCCATTACGAATTGGTTAATCGGAGACGAACTGTACAAATCTTATCAGAATCCCTCGCTATCGTGCGACTTGCCGTATCCTTTTTCTGTTGAAGACGTCTATATGGTATTGGCCTGCACGACCTTATGTACACTATATGTTTCGGTGGACGTGGAGTCAGCCGATTTTACGGATCCGGATTGTCCGATACCGGGAAATTTGATATCGATCTCACAAATGTACGAAGTCCACTTACCGCAGGCCGGTTTATATCAAATTGCCATTCCGCTGGATTCTCCTGCGGTAGTGGAAGAACCATACTTCGCCGGATTTTATTATGCCGGTCTGGTCGATACTCTGGCCGGTGTCAGCCTGGTAACCGACAGTATCCCGGTCCCGTGCGTCGCCTATAATATTTGGGATACTACGATAGGCTGGGTCGATCTGGATAGCACCGGTTATCCCAGCTTTCCACAGTTTCCCGGCCGACTGCTCTTATTTTCCTCGGGAACAACCGGCGGCAGCAGCGGTGAGGAACCTGCACCGTCGGCATCGATTATCAAACCCGCCTCGGGTGAAAAAGTCACCGGTGAGGCCGTTATCTGGGCCGCTGAAACCGCGGGCAGCCATATCGTTGATTATGCCAGGTTCGATTATCGCGACGGTGTGGATTGGTTTGAGATCGGTCGCGACTACGACGGCAGCCGGGCATTGCGAAATGGCGTCGATACTTCGGGCAGCGGTGAAGGATATAACATTTCGTGGGATTACAGCAGCCTGACTGAGGGAACATACTGGCTCAAAGCGACAATCTACGATACGCTGGGACGATTCGATATCGATTCGATACCGGTCGATATTGACCCGACGCCGCCGAATCCGGTATTTACTAATCCCGAATCGATGGACACTATATGTTTGCCGATAAATCTTACTGTTACCAGCGATGACGAAAATATCAGTTCGGTCATCTTTGAAAAGAAAAAAGCTTCCATGAACCATCAGGTCGTTGTCTTACCGATCGACCAGTCCACGCACGGAGACACTTACTGCGGTCCGGTGGCGGGAGCGATCGCCGTTAAGTACTGGTTCGATGAGGGATATATTTACGGGATGCGTGAAGGCAATCAGTATCTTCCTCTGGATACGGTCGTGGAGAGAATGGCCGATCTGATGCTGACCCACCGTGACAATGGAACCTATGACGATTTATTTTACTTCGGCTTAAGGCAATATATTCTTACTCACGGCAACGAATTGCTCCTCAAAGCCTACTGGAATCCCGATTATGCGGATTTTCGAATTCTATTTGAGGAGCGCAAATTGCTGGTCATTCTCGGGCTCGCCGGATCGCCGGGGCTTTACTTGGTTACCGGCGGTATCGACGGTTTGGAAGACGGGCAGGGCCGGTATGCCTTTAAAGCTGCCGATCCGATTACCGCCTCAATCATCGATACCTATATGCGAAATACCGGTGGCGGCGCTGAAGTCTATTACGATGGAAGCTGGCATGCACTGGATATAATTATCACGGTGATGGGTAACGCGCTTACGATTACCCGGGATTATGTCGGCTCCGGAAGCGCTGCCGGAAATCAATGGTCTTTTGCCTGGTCAAGTTCGGACATGATTGAAGATTCGGCTTATTTCATCTCGGCTACGGCCATAGATGCTACCGGACGGGAAGAGCTGGCGACGTCATTTGTCCTTAATAAATGCGAATTGTACATGAAAGGCGATTATGACGCCAACGACGTCGTTAATGCCGGCGACGCTTTATATTTGGAAAATTATATTTACAAAAACGGCCCGGCTCCAATAGGCGGCGCCGGTCGAGCGGATGCCAATTGCGACGGCAATATAGACATCGGTGATATTGCAGCGATTATCCTCTATATTTACGGAGTCGGTTTAGAACCCTGCTATTGATGCAAAGCTAATCCGAAATTTAAAAGGGAGTCGCATTTTTGACTCCCTTTTTCCATATAAATTATTTGCGCGACATGGCGGCCGAAACTGCTCGTTGAGCCACCTCGGCATCGATTTTACAGATGTCGATTATCTTATCCACTGCTTCATCGATATATTTAACCCATGACTCGTCCGGATATTTCCGAACCAGATCATCGGTCACTTCATCGGCAATGGCGG
The DNA here is from genome assembly GCA_964452645.1 of uncultured Ignavibacteriaceae bacterium. GTDB lineage: Bacteria > Zixibacteria > MSB-5A5 > GN15 > PGXB01 > CAYXTW01. The sequence goes on along the minus strand of CAYVMO010000042.1, from coordinate 21,349 downwards.
CGATGTACCTGGCATAGCGCCGCTTGTTTTCCAGTTGAAGAAAAGGCACCAGATATTTTTTGGCAAACCAGGCCACCAGCGCTAGAAATACGGCACCGGTGCCTCCCGCCAGACCGGCAATATTGTTGATGATAAAATCAAACACGGAACCGAGAAACGGTATAGCCGCGATAAACATAAATCCTCCTGTCTTATTTTCTTACCACGTTAAAAGCCAGCTCTCCTGATCGGGAACCGAAACTCTTTCGCGAAGAATCGTCCCGTCGGTACGGACTATCGTAATTTCATATTTGCTTGTATCGGGGATTAAATTTACATTGGGAATTAAATCGATATAAAAATAACCGGTGCTATCGGTAGTCGTCTCGACCCGATACGGCGAAATTATACTCGAATCAAACCGGGAGACACCGGCCGGCAGCCAGGCGGTAACAGTGGCGTTGCCGTCGGGATTGCCGCTTATATCATAAATAAATCCATAGAGCCGGCACAAATCCGGTGATCCTGAAGTCGGGACAATCCCGCGATATACAAATATCGTGTCAATATAGCCGGTCACGGAAACATTGATTGTATCGGGAGTCGTATAATAGCTGAATTTCGCCGCGATCAGAATAAGGCTATCCAGATCGGTGGCATAGGAAACCTTACCGTAACTGCCGGTCTTCATCCCCGCCTGAAGGTCGCCCGACATGGAATAGGCGGAAACGACTACACCCGATAGAAAGGTCGTATCGCCGCCGGTCGAGTCGGCCACATAAATAGTATATGACTTGGCTCCCGACCCGGAACAGCATGAGACACCGTTTTTAAGATAATTAACCGAATCAATCGTTCCCATAATGTCGCTTTCAACATCGCTCCCCGCCGTCGTATTTATATCAATACCGTCACCGGAACCCTGGGCGTTAATCTGTATGGCATCTCCGCCGCCTTGATTGGTAATCACAAAAACCGGATTACCGGAACTATCCTGAATTCGTAAATAAGTCAATCGTAAGCTGGAATCAATATCCCATCCATATTGAGCCATGACATCGATAACCGCCTGCGCGACTTTATTGGAATCAAGTCCTGAGGCTGAACCCTGATAAGCATTGGAATCAGCCTGCGTCCAATCATTCGGCATGAAAGCGACGTACTCACCATCGGACAAATTATCATTGATTACAACCAATCCGGGATTGTTCTGGTGCATGGCCTTGATCGCGGCCGTATCCGCACCGCCGCCGGCTCCTGTCTGCGATGCCATATATCCCATGTGTGGCGGAGTATAATGTCCGGTCGTATCTTCATTCCAGACCTTATCCCCGATGCTACCATCGGCTACTGCCCCCAGCAAGGAATCGATCCGGGTATCGTACAACTGAAGGGTGTCAAGCAAAGCGTTAATAGAATCTATGGCATTTGTTAATTCAGCCGCCGATGCAATCCAGTTATCCTGATTCTGAAGTGTGTCGAGAATATCGGCCAAATCACTCATATCGACGCCAACGTATACCCATAGGGTCTTCCAATAATATAAATCACCGGCATCCAGGAAAAACCCGGCCATCACTTCATAGAGACCGTTGCCGGCATCGTTGTCGATATCGCCAAAGGCATCATGAAAAACCAGCATATTGTTAATTGATGCACATTCGGGATCACCGGAATTATACCATGTATCATGTTCCTCGATGCTTTCATAATAAACGACGATTCTCACGGAATCCGGCGCAATGTAAAATCCCGATGAATCGAGGGCCTGGCCGGATATAACAATTTGATCCGAAGTCGTTAAGTGAATTTGACTCCATCCGACCTTGAAAGGCAAAAGACACAAAATCACCATCAACAATATTATTTTTTTCACTGATCAACTCCCTCTTGCTATTAAATTTCTTCTCCTGGCGAGCGGCGTTTCCGGCGGTGCTCCCGATTCGGTGTACCAGATAAAAACCGAAATCGACCAGCCGCCATAACCGTCGCCATCTTCGCAGTCCGTTGCCGGCGGCCAGCCGGACCATCCTGCCGTTGAAGAATCTCCGGCGTTATCATCATATTTTATGCCGTTAACATTTGAACCGGATCCCGTTATGATCGAGACCCAATAATCGGTCGATGCCGTCAGGGTATAATGTCCCGCTGACGGTCCGCGATAAAGACTGTCGACCCATGCTGCCGATGGAATCGTTCCCGTACTGGTATCGAGTAAAGTATTGCAGGTTTTACCGGCATCACTGAAAAGCCCCCAGCCAATAGTTCCGGTCGCACCATCGTCCTGCGCCCAGACGCCGAAACTGTCGACGGTTCCATTGACCGCACCCATATTCTCGGCCAGACAGGAACGCGAATAATTGGCCGGATTATATGTCGACGAAGCTCCTTTGGACGAATAGCCCAAGGTCGGGTCGATAGTTACCGGATAAACTGCATCGTCCAGAAATTTCTGCGGAACCGTAATCGTCATTATTCCGATTTTTATATTTATCGAAAGACTGCACCACACCGTATCACCGGCGCTATCATGGGCTTTCGGCCTGTAAATATGGAAAGCTTTGCCGGTGTTATATATTTCCTGAGTGCCGTCGAGTCGGGTGATATTGTTCTTTCGTGAAGCATGATAGACGGCATAAGAACCAACAACCGAATCCGGACGAAAACACATCGTATCTATATCGCGTAACGTGTCCTGGTACGCAAAAATCAAACCTTTCGATTGAATGGGATATTCGATATAATTCTTTGGCGGTTTGCTGTTAAATATAATTTCCCATTCCAGATTCCCATCCATCCTTCTGTATAACAAATGCCTGACATGATTATTTAATTTGATGTCGATACTGCCTGCATTATTTATGGTACTTGTCGATACGCTGTCGATAGTGATACCGCTATCGGTTTTCAAATTAACGGTGAACTCACATTCATCCCCCCACGCCGACAATTTTAATTGCGGTTTAAAAGAAACGGCTGCAGAATCTCCAATTGTTGCCGTTAGATCCCGATTGAATACATTTACCGAAACGTTGCCGCTGTCCAGCGGGATAACCACACACTCGGACGCATAATCCGTCACGTGCACCATTATCAGGATAATGCCGAATATAATAACCCGTAATATCTTCAATGATCTCTCCATGTCTAAATTTCCAATTGATTCGACTGCTTTACAGGTTTTCGTTTTCCGGTAATCCGTTTACCTTTATCCGAAAGCTCTTCTTCACGAATTTTGTTAATCATCTCCCAGAATTTTTTCTCGGTCTTTCCGGTCACGGAAAGTTTGTTTTTCATTTCTATTACTTTCAAAAGATCACCTACTTTCACTTTTGTTTTATCACCTTTAAATTCTTTGAATAACTCATTCTTAAGGTATTCGAGAATTTCCAAATCACTATGTTGCTCCCCTTCCCCATTGGTAGTACCTTCGGACATGATTAGCCGCCGATCTCATAGACAAAAAAATCAACGGAAACCGGGCCCGGCGCTGACATATCCCGAGCGACCTTAAAGCCGGTGTTGGATTCTTCACCGACAAGATAGGCCAGGTATGGTGACCTCGGTCGTATAAGTACGCGCGGTGAATCGATTGACGACGGCAAATTGTTCCCGCGATAATCCACCAAATCGGCAAAGCGAATATCCTGGGCCTCGCCGCCGATTGTCGCCGTACCGAATAAAAGACGACCGGTGGAATCGACGTCCTCCTCGCCCAGGAAATAAAATTCGGCATCGCTCGCCAATCCCCAAACGAGAACGTCGCGCACCACCCAGAGTCTCCGGCCTTTTAAATATGTTAATGTGTGCATGAATTCTCCTTTATTAAGTATGTTTGGGACCGGTCAATCCGCTTGCATGGGGCCTGAAGGCCTTCAGGAGATTTCTATAATCGTCGCGATAACTTTCGGCAAGGCTCAACCAGGCGCTGGCTGTCAGCCGACCCTGGTCACCGAACCTCAAGTCGCTGATCGCCGCCATTCGACAAACCAGCGAAACGGCCAGGCAGGTCGCCGCCGTTTGCAGTGTCAGATCGGCTCCGAACTGTTTCTTCGGGTCGATAACTTTTTCGACAATGGCGTTTGCCTCATAAACCGCTTCGGATATGTATTCGTCATTTAGCCGATTACAGGTCAGCTCATAATCCACCAGGACCAGCTGATTGGGCTGGATATCTCCCCCCGGCAGACGGCGAATCATCCCTGATTGATAATTGACGCTGTAATCAACACCTTCGGTATACGTTGAATAGTAATAATACCATACAACCACAGTGCTGCCGGATACGATTTCACCGTCAACCAATCGACTGATTGTTCCCCGCCCATTGTCAACGCTGAAGTCGATATTTTCCTTATAGATTGTACCCAATGAACTATCGGATGCGGCGGTCATCGAATTCGCTACCAGTCGGCTGTTGGACAATGGTACGACTCCGTCCCCCAGCGTGACGACTTCCGAGATCGGGGCGTAGCTCTGGATGGCCTTGACGACTACGGAATTATCGATAATCTCCCGTCCGGGAAGATTTACCCATTCCAGGTCGGTAAACGTGACCGGGAAATCATTCTTCTCCCCGCCGGGGACTTCGTCCAAATTGACATGTTTTCTGACCGTTTCCGGATTTGTGTATGACATTTATGTCTCCATTAATACAATTGCCCGGGCATTCGATACGGAACTGATCTGGGATCCCACCGGGTCGGTCGTGAATGACGTCGCGACAACGATACGAAGCCAGAAAAGCTCGCTGCCGGTGATGCCTTTTTTCTGCCAATCAGGCGGCATGCTCGAATAATCACTCCAGAGCAAAAGTTCCTTATCGAGAGAATCGAAATTGTAATTTCCACCGGCCGGAGTAAAACTGGCCCACTCGGTTCCGTTATAATATTGCCAGCTCATAACACCGCCGGCCCCGGCGGTGGACAAAATAATTTTCAAATAGTGAAATCTGCTTTCTGATCCAAGGTATAGCGCATCGCCCACTTCAGTGAATATGGCACCGGAGTCGGGATGATATACATCACCAGCGACATCATCTCCGGCAGCTACCGTCAAATCGCCGTAATCGGCCACGACCGAATTATAACAGAGGACTTTATTGAAAATAGTCTTCCCATGATCCAGAATAGCCGGATTCGAAAAGGCACTGCCCGCTTTTCGACTGTAAAGGATTTTTGCCTGGTTGTTACCGAAATCTGATAAGTAGATTATATAAGGACAGTTGTTATAAAAATTCAGTCGAGGAAATTCACCGCCGTTGTCGTCGATATCCTGTATCCCGCTCCAGCTATTCCCATCGAATTCACGATAACTGATTTTGCCGTGATCGAAAACGACGCCAAGCCGATTGTCACCGGATACGGCGGCGGCGAAATTGAAATCAAACCCATTTCCGCCGGCAATATCCATCTCGTCATCGAATAAAGAACCGTTGATATGTTTTCTCCGGTAGGCGATTTTCGTTTCGCCTGAAGTATAGATGACATACAAATATGAGCCCATCATCAATGATTTCGAATAAGCCGACAGAGCTCCGGACGATAAATCATATCCGTCATCCGAGGGCCCGCTGCCCCAGGTGACGCCGTCGTCATCCGAATACTTGGCATGGACGTAGTACAAAGCTGATGCGTACCTGCTCCATGAAATCCAGAGTCGACTGCCCTGCTGAATCGTAATCGACGGATAAAAATTGTCGTCGGCGTTATAAACAGTATTCAATGAACCGACCGACCAGTTGCCGCCGGAATATGTCAATTTGCGGACAACCAGGTTGTGGCTCGAATCGAGTGTATACACCAGATGGATATTATTATTTTCATCCATGACGGCATCAAAAGGAAAATCGGCGCTATCGCTGACGACATTGGAAAGCGAACTCCATTCAGTATACGGGTAATCGGCATGGGTCAGTTTAATATCGGTCGGCGAGGTTTGCACCAGAATAACTATTCTACCGGCGTACTGTCCCGATGCGACTTTAAAAATTCGTTTATCCGGGCCGATTCCGGCTTTGAAGGTTGCGCTGCTATCGGTAAGATATTTCTGCATTTTATTCCTCTTATTGTCGGCCCGGGAAGTTATCCCGGGCCGACGAAAGTAATCGATTATGAGAATACCGTATCGAGTATCACCGATGCCCCCTGAATCACTTTGGCATAAGCCACCGATTCGGAGATGACCGCCTCCTCGAAACGCTGCTCGATAACCTTATCGTACTCAACCATCAGCGGCTGAGTGACCACTTCCTCAACAGCAAAGCGCGAATCCAATCCGATAATCAAATCTGTGGAAATCTCGTCACACCGCACCAGTCGCGCCCCCAGCGGACTGAACAACTCACCTTTGCCCTGGAAGCGATAACCGGCCAGCGGGTCCTTGAATTCGTCCAGCGTCAGAATCGCTTTCAACTGCGAAATGTGACACATGATCGTATTCATCTCGAACGGTTCAAACTCGGCCCACAAAGTAATAAGATCATCATAATCCAATGTCCCGGATGAAGCGGCGTTAACAGTAGCGGCCGGATTGGAATTTCCGTCACCGTCTTTGATACAATTGGCCACCAGTCCGATTTTATCCGTTTGCAGTTTGAATCCGATGTACCATAACAGAACACGAAATTGCGCGGTCGTGCGATACCGCAATGATTTGTAGCTGGCTTTCAATCCCAGGCCGTACTCCGGAACGTTGATGGAATGGTTTTGTTCGGTTACCAGCAACTGCGGGATTTCGCTGCCCTCACCGATCGGGCGAAGCGAAAATCGGTCGGTCGTCGAAGTATCGATATGAAAGGGGGTGTACCGGTTGTTATTGACGGTCGTCGAATTGGCGACAATCGCCGACAATTCGGGCCTCATCGCTTGCCCCTTTTTGATTTCCCGGAGCATGAACTCCGGCATCAGCGCCGGTGCCTTCTGATAGAACTGATCGACCAGCGTCGGATTTTTGCCTCCCAGCCTGATACCGGCCAGGGCCAGTTGCCTTTCGAAGGCATCAAGCGGTGAACTGTCCGGCGACGGATCATATTCGGGCGTTTCCAGAAGCTCACTCAAAGTCATACCCCGGCTATCCGCCTCGAGATATGTCTCCTTATCCACCGAAATTTCTGCGGTCCTGCTGAGATCAACCGTGCCGCTTAATTCCCGCACCGAAAGGTCGACGCCGGGATTATCCGTTGCAATCGACTGCTTAAATTTTTCAAAATCCACAGCATCCTCCCTTAGTTTAAAAGAATAGTACAATCGGTCGTGCCGTTGACTTCCAGGACCGTCCCGCGGGCGATATTGCCCCCGGCCGGATCATCGCCGGTCAAGGCCGGGGCCTGCTTGACCGTACCGCTGGCAGCGCCCACGACCCGATCACCGACGGTCGGATATGTACTGGCTGTCGCCAGTTTGCAGATACCGCCGATTTGCACCGTTGCCTTTCGTTCACCGGCGTCATTGTCGGTGAGCGTAAGCGCGATCAGTTTACCCAAAAGGATAGACTCATCGTCACACGGGCCGACTTCATAGTTACCGGTAAGCTTGACCGCCTTGCCGATATCGGCATCAACCAGGTCATCGCTGCCGGTCGTCTGGTGGATACTGAATGTTGCCAGCATCGGCGCCACCGTTTCCAGATTTTGTTCTCGTATTGCCATAATTTCTCCTTTTTTCACGTTTACGGGCGGGAATGACCCCACGATGCCCGGGCTTATAATCCCACATTTATATTTTGTGTTGACTCCAGTCTTTTTGATTGGCGAACCGACCGGGATAAGTCAGATACTTAAAACTGGTCGGAAAACTATCTCTGAATCGGGTCGCGACCCGACCATACAATTTGACCAATTCACCGGCATCGATATTTTTGACGTCGCCGGATAAATCCGATAGTATCTGCATATCGCTTTCATTCCGACGACACGCCATAACCGCCTTCAGCATCCCGATAATCCGGCTACAATATTCTCCCTTGATAAGCGTCAGCTCAGCGGATACCTTTTCTAAAGTTGCATGCGCCCTCTGCATAACGCACAGGACGGTTTTCAGGTAATCGAAATCGATTAGTTCAATCGATTCTTCATCCAGACTATCGATAATTGTACTTACCTGACTATTGTCTATTTTTCGCTCTTTCACTTCTCATCTCCCGTTTTCTTTCAGATAGTACTCTATCCGACTTAACCGTGATTCGATATTGTTTTTAAATTTAAAAAAATCGTCTTTGCTGACCCGCCCTTCGGTAATAACGACCTCCAACCGGGCCAGCTTTTTATCCAGCGTCTCGACCAGGACCGATTCCGCCTTCTCGGCCAGTTGAATTTTGATCGAACCGATCGTGGTAAAATAAGCCGCCGACATACCCAGCAGGACAAGTATTATATTAACAAGCGGGCGACTTAGAAACGTCGTTAGCGATATATGATTTTTAATCTTCACGATTACCCTCCGTAAATTTGCCTATATCAAGCCGGTGGAAAATCCGCTTTTCCCGGCCGTTCAATATGATCGGCCTTAGTACAAATCGCCCTTTAAAGAATCCCTGAAGATCGTATGTTACCGAATCCCCCTGTACTTTTTTGTCAATTACCGTTCCTGATCCGCAGGTCGTCAGAGTTTGCACTTCGCTCTTTGCTCTGGATTCTGCGAGCAGCCGACGCCCGTCATTAATCAATTCTGCCGAATAACCGCGTAATAAGAAACAATCTGAATCATAATCTATCTTGAGGACAATTCCCTCTTTGCGCATTTCATAAACAACGTACGTCGGTGCGGATAACTCTGCCGGCTTTGTATCCAGTAGATATGTAATGTCAATATCATCCGAATAAGAACCGGATATATCGACTATTTTGGGCTGAACCAGCCTGAGGGTATTTCCGATGCGGCAAATCGAATAAACTTCGGCTTCAACCACATCGCCCTCGCTCAGATCTAAATCGGAACTTATTACGGTAGAAGCCGAAAGATGTTCTCCGTTGCTTATACCATGCAAACGGTAATAGACTTTCTCGCCCTGCATCTTTTTATCGTGTATGCGCAGCGGTATAATTTTCCGGCGGGTGTAGAAATATCCAATCGGCGACGAGCAATCGACAATTTCAATTCCATAACGAGTTCCGTGCCGATTCAAGCACTCTTCAAGCCTTCCGCCGTTAACCTTCTCAACCGGAATAAACATTTTCGAATCATCGCTGAACATTTCTTCCAGAAGTAATCGTCGATCCGAAAAAATTTCGGAGACAGCCTGCCTGCCATAATGCAACAAATCATAAATCCTAAGCTCGACTCGCCGAACATTTGTTTTTTCACCTCTCAAAAGATTTATTACTTCATACAGCGGCTGACGTGATTTGCCGCGATAACCAATTAAACGGCAATCAAGGGTGTACTCGCCTTCACGCCATTTTGTCCCGGCCAGATAATCGGACAACATTTTATTTTCGATTATTGTCTTGTCCGCATTCAGCAATCTGATACCTTCCGCTGTTTTCTCGAGGATAACATTAAGAGATTCATAGGCCGGCATGACGAAGTAGTCCCTCTTTTTATCAAGGCGATTCAGATCCCAGATGCGATATGTGATTGGTTTTTTATGTTCTGTACCAATTGATGATTCCCCGATATCTTCTTTCGCGGGAATAAATAGATTTCCTGTTATTGATGTTTCATGCACCGATCCGCGATACACCAGGGAAACTTCCAGCACCTTTTCGATTTGACGATAGTTAAAGTAAGCTTCCTTCTGTTTGCCGTCTTTTGTATCATACTTCTTGAACGGCCGGTGACGGCAGTCCCGGATATCGGAACCGCAGATGGAACATTCCGGGAATCTGAAAATAAAACTTATCGAGCATTCCTTATAAATGCCGCCGTCGATATTTTTCCTCAGGTCTTCCCCGGTGTCGGAATTTTTCAGCCAGTAGAAATAGACTTTTACCCAATTGCGGCCGTCACGATACTCCTTTTCGGCGTAAAAGGTCCGGGCGATGGGAAGACTATCCTTACGATGTCCCACCAGGACCGGACAGTCGACCAGAAGCCTGATAATACAATCATGCTCATCGACCGGAAATCTGCCGCCGTAACTGTTGACTTCATCTGATAGTAAGTACATCGCCCGGATATAGATGTCATCGGGTCTTATCGCTTCCGGGGGTCTGACATTATCATTGATTTTATCAATCAGACCATCGGGAAGCGATTGATCCTTTTCAATCAATGACGCCGTGATTTTGCCAATTAGATTCTCCATTTTACCTCCAATACAAAAGCGCCGCGGCTCGTATTCACCATCGATTTGATGCAAAAATTGATAATACATATATGCAATTTCATTCATTCTTTTAAAATAGTATGGGACATAGCCAATACCCGGAGCGGCGTAAGTGTTATATTCCCAACGGATTAAATGACGTTCGCCTTGGTTGTCAGATCGGCACACCGCTTGCTCAATCATATTGGTGAATAATTGGAAGGAAAATCGGATACAGATATGGTTGTCTACAGAAAAAAGAAAAAAAACTGGCCCAAATGGGTTCTGGCGGCCATTGTTTTTATAGCCGCCATGTGTGTAACTTTCAGCGATTTATCCGGCTCCCTTCGGCTTTTCTAATCGGAATGGATCGCTTTTCGAAATGATCGCATTAAGCAATTTATAAGACAAAGACGCCACCGCGATGTCACATAAATAGCCTGTATTCAGAAATGAATACAGGCTGTTCTATATTGAACCATACCGTGGCCGAATCAACGGAGCATCCGGTTTATACAACGGCCAGACGGCCAGCGCCATCGCCATCATACCGTCGCAGGTGTTATTATCATCCCATCTGGCCGCACGTAATTCGTCTTCCAGCGACCACACTCGCCCGTTTTCGTCGGGCAGTTCCCAGCGTTCATAGAAAATCCGCCCCATGCTGTGAAACAGCTCCAGATTAGTCAGCAATTCCGCCTTGGATTTGGCCGTAAATATGAAACTTGTCGGATTATAATCAGACAACTGCGAGACAATCACGTCGCCCAATCCGGTCGCGTCAATTACCAGACGACCCGGATATATCCGCTGTTGTTTTCTGATCGCCTCCAATATTATATTCCAGTCCCATTTTTTTAATCGGGATAATTCTACCACTGTACAGATGCCGTTAATGACTTGCACCGTAATTCCAACCGTCGCCGTCTTTTTCCGCGCCAGATCCCAGCCGGAAATGTAATAACCATTACCACCGCCCGATTCGTGTCTCTCCTCCCTGTCTTTTTTATTTATCAATGCGGCATCAATATATTTCCCCGGTAGAATTTCCCCGCCGGAATCGACAAATTGCCCCATAATATTTTGAGCCACTCTTTTATCACTTAAATACTTCATCTGTACCTGAATATAATCCTGCGATATATATTGATTTTCACGCGAGTCGCCGCTTTGCACATAAGCGTCTTCGGTTCTTTTCTTAAGTTCGCGCATCTTTTGATAAAACCAGTTGCGCCCGTTCGGTGTCGAAACAAGATCGAGTTTCCCCCGTCGATCCGCCAGTCGCATCTTAATGACTTCATTGACGACATACTCGGCTTCATCTTCAAAGGCGACCTCATCGAATATAAAAAAGTCATAATCATTCCCCAGAAGATACTCCCCCCGACGCTGTGTGGAGCGCGCCTCGATCAGCGTCCCGTTGCCGAGAAGGATACGCGGATACGGCGTCGATGTCACCTTTCTTACCAGACCTTCAACCCGGCAGGAACCGTTCAGAATTCTCAGAACGGTATCGAAAATAATCCGCGCCTGATCAAGTGTTATACTGGCTGTAACAATTCGGTATCGGCCGGCGAAATCGTATTTGATATCCCGAATCCTGAAAATAGCATGGTGGATAATCTTAATCGCCGAAGCAAACGATTTTCCCCAGCGGTTGCCGGTCACCAGCAGATTTTCCTGCCGCCGGCTGTTTTGCAGCCACTTGGCCTGACCGGCGTGCGGTTTTATACCCAGAAATTTTTCCGCAAAAAAGGGAATATCTTTAACCGCCCGCCGCCAGTCCGACCGGGAAAATAACCTGCCTATAACAAATCTCCCGCTTTTTGAAGGGCCGCTTCTTTGCTGATCAAGCCATTCGTATATAATTTGATAAGATTATCTACTTGACCCCCTTCAATATCGGCCTGTTCGGTCGCCAGATAGGTCAAACGGTTATCGAAGACAAACCGGCATTTGCATGTCAACCCCTTAAGCGCCAGTTCGATATTGCCTAACCATTCCAGGAAACGTGACGTTTGACTTTGTATTGACACCACCTGTCGCATAACCAGATCATACTTGAATTGAGCCCAGTTATGTGTCGTACCGTAGCTGTATCCCAGCATGAAAGGTGCGAGATTTGTCCCGGCGCAAATCTCTTCGACCATCGTTCGATGATTCAAAAACCAGGCATTGGTGACGCCGTGGACATTACGTGGACCGATATATTCAATCTTGACATTATCCCACGTAACCGGATTATCTTCCGGATCGGCACGTTTAATCATCGACATCGTTTCATCGAAATAGTCATTCATCCGGTCGACATAGGCGTTGTCGGATTCACCTGACTGCTTCTCCGGCGGCGTAATCTGAACATGCAACCGATGGTATCCGGCATTATGCGTTGTCCGCCGCATATCATCAATCAACTGCTGTTCGATATAGGCAATAAACGGTACTGCGCTCAGAATCGACCTTCCGATGCCATTATTCACATCGGTATTCAGGCCGAAATAATAAAAATCGTCCCCATCCACCCTGATATCACGGCCGTCTTTCTGGACGACGAAATAATCACCAAAATTCCGATCCCGCTTTAAACTGAGATAGGCCGGATCGATCGGCATAAATCTTTCGATGCCGGTCGCATCGCGACTAATAATCGCGAAACCGGCAAAAGCGCCGTCGGTAAACAATGAATCAAAAAACAACGGCAAAAAAGACTCAAGACCGGCCATTTTATGATAATTATACGGATAAATTTGAAGCTTCATTTCTTCGAGAAAATCCAACGCCCGTGCCCTTTCTCCATCCGATTTCGAGTCGATAATTTCGTACCGGCCGGGGGCAGACGCCAGTCGGCTCCAAGTCCAGATACATGAATTCAACAGCGGAATACTATTCCGCAAAAAACGGTACAGATCAAGCCTGAATTTCTGAGGTTGACCGGCCGAATCATGCCAGATAAACCGACCCGAGCCCCTTCCCCTCTTTTTGAGCCAATAGGATGACAGGTCAATCGGGATTTCAGGACTAATCACGCCGGATGTTTTGAGCTTTTTAGCAATTGTCTGTTTTCTTTTCTTCATTTCCACCTCCTTATAACAAAAGGGGGCGACCCGAAATAAACACCGATTCGGTTGCGATTTTGTAATTTTCTCTGTCGCGGATGGGACGTAATTACGATAGAATAATCCTCTTTAATATGATTATTGCATTGTAACTCAACAAAATAGCTCGAGAATCAATATTCCGTTGATATAAAAAACCAATTTTCATTTTCTTTGCCGACACCCTTGACAGTTACCTTTTTTTTTGTATTTTGCGACGCAATTTGGTAGGGGTGTTGAACTTAAAAATGGGATTGTATAGTGTCCGTCAGCGCCTTTAAAAAATATATCCCGTCCGGAATCGCTAAAGGACTTGCCTTTATGCTGTTTCCGACATTATTCCTGGCCTGCGGCTGTGGCGTCAACAGCGGCAAGAGCATCATTTTTAAGGCCGAAAAACTTTACCGGAATGCGGAAAAAATCAATGAAAAGGCATTAATTAAGCCGGAGTTGATCGACCAATCGCTGAAGAATAAAATTAAGGACGCCTACTATCAAGTCACCGACTATTGTTGGAGGAATATCGATTCGCTTCCGATGACGAAATTCCCCGATGAAAGAAAGGATCTTGAGTCTATCGGTTTTCTGGCAACCAATCGTTTGATTCAAATGTACACCGAAGAAGAAAAATTTGATTCGGTCATCCTTGTTATCAGGCAGCTTCAGAATTTCACCAATCTTGAGGGCAAGGCGCTTTTATCCACGGAATTAAGTCTGGCGCGCGCATTACAGGCCAGAGCCGATTGGGGCGGCGCCATGAATATTTATCGTTCATTGATAGATACTTTTTATCCCCCGGTCGATAATAATAATGAGATTATCTTCAGAGTCATAAACCTTCCCCTTGAAATTGTCAGAATATATAATCTCCTTGGTGACACGCAGCAGGTGGCCGTGCAAAGTCAGTCGGCCGAAAACTACTATAAGCGACTTATCAAAGAATGGCCCAATTCGTCTCTTGAAACCGCAGCCCGGAGTAATCTGGCGCGATTATATCACAATGAGAAAAAGTGGGATAAATCGATTGAAAATCTGGGTCTTATCAAAGACTCGACCGGGGCCATTAATATTGAGGCCGCGCTCATGATCGCGAGCATCACCGCTACCGGCAAGAAAGATTATAAGACTGCGATCCGGATGTATAACGATTTGTTGAGCCGTGTCAGGGATACTTCATTATATCCGAACATTATGTTGCGTAAGGGAATCGTCCTATATGAAGATAAAGACTACGATGGATGTCGAAAACTCATGTTGCAGATAAATGATGACTATCCCGTCTTTTATCAATACCATGCATTGCCGCAAAAATACACGGCTTTGAGCTATGAGAAACTTGGTGACTGGGATCGGGCCGAAAACGAATTCCAATGGCTTATTGACAATTACTCGACATCCGAAGCAGCCTTTGATGCCTATTTAGAAATTGCCGAACATTATGAAAAAGAAAATAACGAGAAATTCGCCCGAAATTGGTACCAACAGGCTGAAGATTTCTATAACCGTATGGCCGGGCGTTATTCCGGCACTGCTGTCGAGGCATCGGCGATTTCATATTTGGCCGAGGTCGCCAGACGCCGCCAAAAATGGGATAAATCGGCCGAACTTCTGAAAAGTATTTACGATAAATTCCCCAAATCCAATATCGGTCAGCAATCAATGGTTAGCGCCGCCGCGATTTATCGCGATAAGCTTAATGATTCGCGGAAAGCTGATTCGCTTATTTCCCTCCTTAAAACGGAACTATACCCTGATAAAGAGAGTAAAAATATTAATATTATAACCGAAAATAAAAGTTAGAAACTATAACATGGGTAATATGGAGGTAAAATGAACTCAAAAAACACGCTTCTTATGGCAATGGGTATCCTGTTGTTGTTCGCCGCCAACCTGCTGGCACAGAATGACAAATTCGGAAAGGTAGACACGCTCTACGTCGAGCCGTATAACATCGACGGTAACAACTGGGGTGTAAATGTCTTTCTGGTTAACGATGAAGACTTAATCGCTCTTCAGATACCATTGACTTTCTCTGCCGGGAAGAAAAACCGCATTGTTGCGGATTCAACCGTTTTCAAAGGCGGTATTGTCGAGAATTTCAGATTTAAGCTGGCCCGCGTGGACACCGCCACCCAGTGTGTAACAATTGGTCTGATTAATGATTTGGGCGGCCCGATTCCGCCGGTTCCTCCGGGACGCGGCAGATTGGCCACCATTTTTATTTCGTCTCTCGACGATAAACCTATCGCATCATTGTCGGTGGATACAACCACGACTCCGCCCAGCAACGACTTGCAATTGGTGCATCCGCCTACTGACGGCGTCGTTCCGGCTTTTGTTGTCAAAGCACCTGAAAAGAAAACAGAAAAATAAGACGAATAATCGAATGATTTTAAAAGCCCGATGAAGTTCAATCGGGCTTTTTTTATTACTTTTTGTAGTAGGTTTTCAGGATTTCCTGACGTTTCTTAATCAGGTATTTCTTCAATTTTTCTTTCAGATCACCCGGTAGTCGTTCCCTGGCATAGAATTCCTTGTAAAGAGCCCGCTCGTCAAGCTTGAAGCTCTCTTCCAGACCGGCTTCCCGCGCTAACTGCGATATGGCCAGAAAGGCTTCCTCATCGCCGCTTTTGGTGGGAAAAGCCTCGCTTTCCCTGACTGACAACGTAATACTACCCGTATCTGCCATAATGTTAGTAATATCCTCTTCTTCGCAATATCTCACAATATCCTGCTTAAGCGCATTCAATTCCGACTCCAGAATCTTTTTTTCGCTGTTCAGTTTTAAATATTTACCGGCCAGATCATGACCCATCCGGGCATCAAATTCGATATCAATCTTTTCATCCAGTGTTAGTTTATGTCTTTCGGCCGGGCACAACTCGAAATAAACACACCAATCGCAAATGGCCCCCTCCTTCGGCGGAAAATAATCTTCCGCCTGCGCCTTTTCGATCTCAAGAATTTTCTGATATGTCCGATAACGAATTTCCTCCAGTCGATTATTATCCATTGTCGTCGTCATAGTTACCCCCTGTCGGAGAAAAAACTGCTTGAGCCTGATATCTTTAAAATCCGGCCAGGAATACATTACTCCGAGCTGATACAATCCCATCTGCTCGTCATTGTCAAAGACATGTTGCGATGGCAGCGATGTTTTTGTCTTATAATCGATTATTTCCACCAGTCCGTTATTATTTCGCGAGATTCTGTCAATCCGACCGCTGATGCTGAATCGCCCTCCCGGGTCCAGAGGGAAATTGATGTTTTTTTCCAGCGCTATAACTTCACCCTCGTCGAAGGGATGCATCATGTCATAATATTTCTTGAGAGCCTCGGAGCCGACTTTGATATAATCATCAACTCCCAAGCCATCGCGAGTGACTTTTATCTTTTCAATATCCGGGCCTTCCCAGCATTCATTATAGAACTTGAGCATTTCGTCCGGAGTTTGTATCCGACCGTTTCTTTTTAATGTATATAATTTTTCCAGTACACGATGCACCGCATTCCCCAGAAATAGTTCCACCCCCACCGGTTTCTCGACCGAAGCTTTTTCAATGTATTCAAACTTATATTGCCGAGGACAGGTATTGAAGGTTCCGATTTTTGAATTACTAAACGAGCGCGCCATAACACCTCCTCAAGATAAATACGCCTTGTAAAGTATAGAATCTTTATTATCTAAAATCAATCACATAAAAAAAACCCCGCCGATGCGGGGCATTTGGTCTGGTCAATCTTATCGAATATTATGGTAAACTGAAATTCAATCCCGCGACAATGCTGTCGTATTTGGTCACTTCATCCGGAGTGTTGATCCAGTTCATACGGAATTCGGCGCTGAATGAAAGCGGGAACATCGGAACTTTCAAATCGACACCACCGACCAGATGATAGCCCAGTCTGGTCGTATTCCCGGGAACCTCGACACCGTATGTACTTAGCGACCATCCGGACGGTACGGCAAAATCGTAACCCAGCGAATGAGTCGCCATTCCGACGCCGGCATAGGGAGAAATCGGCTTTAGTTTAATCGGATAAACGACCGACGCTGAGAACAGCAAATCACGCTGTGAGATTTCCAGGCTTTCACCCGACCAACTATAGGAATTTTTCTTCCAGGCATATTCGCCGGTGACTATAAGATCAAACATCGGCAGGGTCGACACTCTCACATGCAGACCGCCGATGGGCATTTGATTTGACTCATAGCCGGGCGTCGCGAAACCGGGCTGATCGAAATTGGTCACCAGGCCGCCTCTTAAGCCGATTGAAACGCCGGTCAAGGCGAAAGCAGGCATGGCCAGAATAACCAAAAATAGCGTTAGCAGC
The DNA here is from genome assembly GCA_964452645.1 of uncultured Ignavibacteriaceae bacterium. Taxonomy (GTDB): domain Bacteria; phylum Zixibacteria; class MSB-5A5; order GN15; family PGXB01; genus CAYXTW01. The sequence goes on along the minus strand of CAYVMO010000042.1, from coordinate 3,695 downwards.
AGTCTTTTCATAAAACCTCCCAAAGTTTCAATTATTTACTTATATATCGACATCATCAGGTATCATCTTAATGTATAGATTAATAATGTTCACAGCGTAATTCTTGCCCATTATAGCAAAAAAATTACCGGCCGACCGGCCGGTAATAAAGGCTTTTACGCTAAATGGTTATTAAAGCATGCCGAAATTGGCGCTAAGGGTCAGACTGATAAAATGCGATTTCACGTCCTCGGTTCTAATCCAGTTAATCCGGCCCTCGCCGGTAATTAATACGGGAATGATGGGCAGATTAAGATAAACGCCACCGATCAACTGATAACCGAATCGGGTATCATCCGCAGGTATCACGATTGTCCCCCATGATCCCTTGCCGCTGAAAGCTAGGGCATGCGAAGCGACTCCAAATCCGACATAGGGCGTGGCCAAGCGCGACTTATACAGCGGATAGACAGCCGACGCCGTCAACGCCAGATTATGAACCGTGAATTCAACATTTTCAGAAGTGGCAGGAATCATAAAATCCTTTGATTTCCAGTAATAATCAGCGGTAAATATCAAATCTATTTTCGGCAGTGCCCCGAATTTGAACTGAAGGCCGATAGTATTCATCTTATCAATATCAAGTCCGTCAATTCTTTTCACTGCGGATAGATTGACATTGGTGGCCACACCTCCCCGCGCACCGACAGCTATGCCGACGATAGCAAAGGCCGGCGAGGATATTAACAAGAAAATCATCATTAATATGACTTTTTTCATCTTATTGACCTCCTTGCGATTGCGGCGATTTATCTTCTGCGGTGGGCTTTTCTCCGACCTGCAGATTATTTATAATCGAATTCAGTTTTTCCACTTCAGCCCGGGCGGCCGCGGCAAAATCTTCGCCCTGCGATGCATACAATACGCTGCGAGAGACATTAATCAAAGCGGTCTTTTTAAAATCGGCCGTACCCATCTGCGCCGCTCTCTCCAGATTGCCTCCCTGCGCGCCCACACCGGGAATCAAAATCGGAACGTCACCGGACACCTGTCTGATTTCCTTTAATTGCTCCGGATGCGTCGCCCCGACGACCAATCCAAAATTCCCCTCTTTGTTCCAATATGCAACCTTTTCGGCGACATACATATAGACCGGCTTATTGAGCACATGCAAAAATTGAAAATCACGACTTCCCGGATTCGATGTCAAACACAAAATAAAAGCCCCCTTATTATCATATTCCAGAAACGGCCGGATCGAATCATAACCCATATACGGATTCAGTGTTACCCAATCGGCCTTAAGATATTCGAATATGGCCGAGGCATAATGCGCGGCGGTGTTTCCGATATCCCCGCGCTTGGCGTCGGCAATAACAACTGCATCTTTCGGGACCTTTTCGATTATCTTTCTCAGAAGCGAAAAGCCGTCGGCGCCAAGCTCCTCGAAAAACGCCAGATTCGGTTTGTACGCCGCAACTATGTCCGATGTCGCCTCGATTATGGATACCGCGAAATCATACATCCCTTTAATGCTCGATGCATAATCCGGCGGGATTTTTTTCCTGTCAAGATCCAGTCCGACACATATCATCGACCTTTTCAGATCCTGAATTTCTTTTAATTTACTGGCTGCACTCATGAATATATCCTCACCTTGCCGATCAATTCCTTAATACTACCAATCTTACTCTTTAACAAATACTTTTCCAAACCTTTAATTATTTTAACCGGTGCATCCGGCTCGATAAACAATGCCGTCCCTACCTGGACAGCCGATGCCCCGCAGAGGAAAAACTCCACAGCGTCGCGGTAGTTCATGATTCCACCGATACCGATAATGGGAATCTTGACCGAATTATACACTTCATGAACCAGCGCCAATGCCACCGGCTTAATTGCCGGGCCCGAAAGACCGCCGGTATTATTGGTCAATCGTGGACGGCGGGTTTCGATATCGACCGCCATTCCGACCAGAGTATTTATAAGCGAAAGGCAATCAGCGCCGCCGTTTTCGCAGCCGCGCGCGATTTCCGAGATATCCGAAACATTCGGCGACAGTTTGGCAATCACCGGACGGGGAAAGACCTTTTTTATTCTCCTGACCGTCTCTTCAGCCAGCGATGCGCTCCTGGCGATTTCCATCCCCGATTCGACATTGGGACAGGAAAAATTAAGTTCGACCATATCCGCGCGCGGGCAGTCAGCCAATCGAGTGCAAATCTCGATATACTCCTGATTCTTGGCCCCGGCGACATTTACCACCACAATGATATTGAATTTCTCAAGATATTTCAGCTTTTCCTCAATAAATCGATCAACACCCACGTTGGCCAATCCGATGGCGTTAAGCATCCCGGAATCGGTTTCGGCCGTACGCGGCGGCGGATGACCCTCACGCGGATATATCGTGATCGATTTTGTAACTATTCCGCCCAGAATATTGAGATTAAAAACGTCGGCCAGTTCTTCGCCGTATCCGCATGTTCCTGATGCCGTCAATATCGGATTTTTAAATCGGACCCCGGCGATGTCAATGGTCAGGTCCGGCTTCATAGAATCACTTCGCCAATATTATAAACCGGTCCCTCGCGGCAAACGCGCGTGTATCCGCCGCTGGTCAGAGGACGAATACATCCCAGACATACTCCGATCCCGCACGGCATCGGCGCTTCCAGAGATAATTGACCCGGCATCTTCAACTCACCTGCAAACTTATCTATGGCCTTTAACATTCCTTCCGGCCCGCATGCATATATCCGCCGCTGACCATTAATATTCGGAAGCTCACTTTTTATCGCGTCCGAAATTAATCCTCTGAAACCGGCGGAACCATCATCGGTCGACAGATACAAGCTGACACCCAGACGTTTAATCCTTTTGGTATCGGCCAAATCCGGCTCTGAAGTGGCGCCGTAAAAGAAAAATATTTTCTCTTTTTGATACCCCTTCTTCATTAACTCTTTGGCCAGCGCATAAATCGGCGGCATTCCGAGCCCGCCTGCCGCTAATATCACCGTTTCATGTTTTGATGGCAACTTAAATCCGGTCCCCAGCGGCCCCATAATGTTAAGCTGGTCGCCCTTTTTCATATCGGCCATGGCGGCCGTGCCGCGTCCGAAAGTCTTGAATAATATTCCGAACGTTCCCGCTTCAATATCCGTCTCGTAAACCGAAAATGCACGCCTGAAAAAGACGTTGCAGCCCGGTATCATTATATGTACGAATTGACCCGGCTTTATGAATCTGACTCTCGAAAACGGCCCCATCTCGAAAAAGAAAATGCCGCCTCCCAGATTTGCGATCTTTATAAGTGTACTATTTTCAACGACGATTTTGTTCATTGCAAACTGGATGGCAATGTAATATTATATTTAAAGGCGAACCATGAGTCCCTCAACTCAGGCGGTATCCAGTACGTATCAAAATGAGCCGACATCACTATCTCCATGGCTGCCTCATTCAATGCTTCGGATGGTGACGGTGTTACCAGCCTGATATCCGCAATATCGCCGAAGGCGTCAATTTTTATTTGAAAACATAAATCCCCATAAAAGGCATCGCTGTACGCCGCCGTGGGGTAAATAAATTCTTTATCATATCGTTTCGGCGGGTGGCCGACCAGTTCAATTCTATTGCCGTCAGGATCGGTCTGACATCTTTCTTCCGGAGGTATAACCTTCACCGTCGTGTCCGGTTCGCTCTCCTCCGTAACC
>CAYVMO010000041.1:0-24845 GCA_964452645.1 uncultured Ignavibacteriaceae bacterium | reverse complement strand
CACGAGGACGTACGCCAACCACGGGTAAGAGGGGCAGACGAGGACGTCTGCCGCCCACGTTTCAAGAATGACAGGAGCGCAGGGTTCCTGCCCTACGAGTAATATTAAAGATAAAAATCGTCGAGAATTATGATGTTGTGGCGGGGGGGGCTTTTTTAGATTGGGTCAATGAGAGGTAGCCGGCGATGGCGGCGCCGGTGCCGAGGACAAAGGTCACTATGTACACCAATGTACCGAGACCGGGTATCCGGAAAACGACACTAAGAATAATCAGGCCAATCAGTAACTCCCAGCCAAGTGCGATTCTCTTGCCGCGTGCAATCAAATCGACCAATAGACGTCCGATAAAAATCGAGACATAAATTTTACCGATGTAAAAGAGCACCATCCCGACCACGGCAAGCAATATCGAAAGCGGGATGCCGATAATCAGCACCAGTAATATCAATGAGCCGCCGATAAAAATAATCCAGGCCAGAAAACCGATGGCCAGCGTGTGCCAGAATCGTTTTTGAAGCTGGACGGTCGATTCGTTGGTGTGGTCATGAAAGAGCAGTATCAAAGCCAGGCCGGTGACAAAGGCCATCAGGAACAGAAGGAATCTGAAAATGGCGCCGAAGGCCGAAAGGCCTTCGCTCTTTTTCTCCCCCGGTTCCGCCTCTTTAGGCGGTGTCCATTCGGTCTCGCCTTCAATAACTACGCCCTTATCGACATACGGCTCCTCACGCGACGTGCAAGTAAAATCGCCTTTGATGACGGCCGGGGAAATAATCGAAATTTCGCCGCCGCTGACTTTGAGATCACCGTCGATTGTCCCCGAAATAGTAACGACATCGGCATTGATATCGGCATTGCCATGGATGATACCGTCAAAAGTGACTTTTTCACCGCCGCAGGTCAGGTCATGCTCGATGACAGCATCTTTGCCTATATCGATTTTTTGGGCGAAGGCGAGAACATCGCGGCCGGTATGGGCGCCGATATCGACCTGGTATCCAAACAATCGCGATGAATTGCCGACATTGCCGTTCAATAACACATTATATCCGAAAAGATTGACACTGCCGGTGATATTGCCGTCGGTTTCTATATCATAACAAAAGGCGAAAATGTCGCCGTCGACGAAGCCGTAAATCTCGGATTGATTCCCGAACATGAAAATATCATCCAAAACGGAATCGGAGCGCGGAATCATCATGCCGTCTTTGGACAAAAACTCCGAAGCGGTAAGCAGGGCGGGAGATAGAATAAGCAGTAATGAAACGAGGAATATTTTTCTCAAAATCGAATTAATCATATAAGCCAATCGTCTTCTTCACCTCTTTAATACGATACGGTCGAGCTATTGTTGCTCTTACCGGCGTAAAGAAAATCCTTGCCACTCTGTTTTCAGGTTCGTATAATGTTAAAACGAGAAGATATTAGCAACTAAAAAATTATTATGAATATTCTCTCACTTTTTCTCGTTGCTCTGATTCTGTTTATCCTGGCGTACAGGTTTTATGCGAAGTATATCGCTAAACAGTTGGGTGAAGATCCCGGCCGCCCGACGCCGGCGGTGGAAAAAAATGACGGCATCGATTATGTTCCCACCCGGACACCGGTATTATTCGCGCATCATTACGCCACGATTTCCGGGGCGGGCCCGATAATAGGGCCGACATTGGGAATTCTATATGGTGTCGGTCCGGCCTGGTTGTGGATAGTTATCGGCGGGATTTTATTCGGGGCGGTTCACGATTTTTCGGCGCTGTTTGCCTCGATAAGGGAAAAAGGGAGTTCGATGGCGGAGATTGCCCGTAAGGCACTGGGCGACGCCGGCTTTCTGATGTTTATAATATTTACGGCAATTATGCTGATTCTGGTCACTTCGGCGTTTTTGTCGTTGACGGCGATCGCATTGACCTCGGTCTGGCCAGTGGAAAAACTCGGCCTGGAGGCCGGTCAAACATTGTTGCATACCAAGATGGTCGACGGGCAGGAGATGGGGGTCATCGGCGGGATAGCATCGACATCGGTGATTATTATCACGTTAATTGCGCCGCTTCTGGGCTATTTGATTTTCAAGAAATCCTTGAATACGGCGCTTTCGTTCATTCTGGCGGCTGCCGTTTGTTTTGTTTCGATATATGTCGGTTTTATGATGCCGCTCAGTATACCCGGTCTGGTCTGGATGATAATTCTGTCATTTTATGTTCTTGTTGCCGCCGGTATGCCGGTGTGGGTAGTTTTGCAGCCGCGCGATTTTGTCAATGTTCAGATTCTTTATGGCGGTCTGGCGGTGATTATGGTATCGGTGATTATCGGCGGGATCAACGGCATGACAACCAATCTGCCGATGTTTAATCTGGCGGCGGGAAATCAGCATATGGGGCCGGTCTGGCCGATGTTGTTTATTATTATCGCATGCGGCGCGATATCAGGATTTCATGCGCTGGTCGCGGGGGGGACATCGTCAAAGCAACTTGCCAAAGAGACTCATGCCAAAGTGATCGGTTATGGCGGGATGATTCTGGAATCGATACTGGCGATACTTGTGGTTCTTGCGATTGCGTCATCTTTGAAACGTCCCGAATACATGCAGATAACCTGGCCTGTCAAGGGAACAGGCAATCCGATTCTGGCGTTCGCGCTGTCGGTGGGATATCTGGCCCACAGCACATTTGGGATTTCGGTGGCGCTGGGTTCGATTATCGGTATTCTGATGGTTGAGGGATTTATTGTTACGACACTCGATTCGGCGGTAAGGTTAAATCGGTATGTTTTTGAAGAACTCTGGAAACGGGCGTTTAAGTCGGTTCCGCTTTTGTTTAGGCAATACTGGTTTAATTCGGGATTGGCGGTAGTATTTATGTTTGGCCTGGCTGTCAGCAACGGTTACCGTTTGATCTGGCCGATTTTCGGGGCGAGTAATCAGCTTCTGGCAGCACTGACCCTGATTGCCGTAACGGTCTGGCTGAATCTGGCCGGAAAGAAAAGCTGGTTTACTTTTTACCCGGCGATATTTATGGTGGTGACCACGATCGCCGCTTTGATATATAATCTGATTGTGCATTATATTCCGAGCATGAATATAATCCTTATTATTACCGATGTGATATTATTGGCGCTATCCTCCGGCGTGATTATTCTTGCGGTCAAAAAGACATTTTTATCGCCGAAAGCCGATAAACCTGTCGTCGTATCTCCATAATCTGTTAAACGACAATAAATAAAGCCCTGTATCTGCCGATAACATAGCATAAGTGCATATTTCGAGCAGTGCATAAGAAAATGAAGGTTTTTCAGGACAGGGGCAAGACAATTCTGCCCAAGGTCGATTCGATGCTGTTGCTCTCGCGGATGTTAGTCTTGCTGGGGGCACTTTGGGTCGTTTTATATACCGACCTCAGACAGGTCGAATTTCTTCTTTATTCAATCCTGACACTTACATATTTTGTCGCCCTTGTTTTTTTCGGTATACTCAGCCGCAGAGGTAAATATAATCTGAAAAAACCGTATCTGGTTATTATTCTATTCGAGTTCTTTTTTATTGCGGGATTGATAAAGATGTCCGGCGGCTATAATTCCAATTTGTACCTGCTTTATTATTTGACCGCAGGATTCGCGGCTTATCTGATGACGTTTCCCGCAACACTGGTTTTGACCGGCTTATGCACGATTGCCTACCTATTCGTGGGGTATGAATCGTTCGGTTCAGGCAGCATCGTTAATCTGTTCATTCGTTTGGTATTAATGTGGTTTCTGGCGATGGCAATAGCATTTGTTTCAGACTACATTCGACGGTCGGAACGGCGCTTTTTGAAACTGTTCGACACCTTGAACCAGAGAACCTCGGAACTTGAAAAATCGCAGGCGCATCTGGAAATGATTTATGAACATTCGCGAATCCTCGGGGGTATTTTAGACGTTGATGAAGTAGTGGAAGGTGTCATGAAAATTCTGGGCCGGATTCTATCATACCCGGCCAGCAGTATGATACTTATCGGTCCGGGCGGGAATTTTATCTACCGCGGCAGAAATATTGCCGGCCAGATGAATTTTCATCTGAAAGCGGTTGACAGCAAAAAGGCTGATTTGATCAGGCGAGTCGGCGAGCAGGCTTCCCCGGCCATTGTCAAAGATATTTCGGGCCGTAAAGACTATCAGGCGTTGCGCAGTAACACGCGTTCGATTATGCTCATCCCGATGGTGACCCAAGGAAAGGCGACCGGTATATTGACGGCCGAATCGCCCAATATCGATGCCTTTTCGGAAAAAGACCAGAGGATGCTGTCGGTTGTGGCCAGGTCGGCCGCGGTAGCGATGGATAACGCCACACTGCATCGAAAAATGGAGGAGCTGACTATCACCGACGAATTAACCGGAATATATAATTATCGTTATTTTTCGATGAAATTGAAAGAAGAGCAGCGGCGCGCCGATCGTTACGATTTGCCGCTGTCTTTAATCATGCTTGATATTGACTGGTTTAAAACGTTTAATGATACTTATGGTCACGAGGTCGGCAATATCGTTCTGAAAGGAATCACGGGTGTGGTGAAAGAATGTATTCGCGATGTTGATATTTTTGCCCGCTATGGCGGCGAGGAATTCGTAATTATTCTGCCGCAAACACCGCGTGATGAGGTGACAAAAATAGGTGAGCGAATTCGTCAGCAAATCGAGAAGGCGTCGTTCGGCGGCAGTGGAAATATCGGCGAATTGAAAGTGACGGTTTCGGCCGGCATCAGTTCCTTCCCGGAAAACGGTCGCCCCAACGAGGAATTGCTGTCGCTTGTTGACCAGGCGTTATACCGGGCCAAAGGGTCCGGAAAGAATATGGTGTGTGTGATATAGTATGATAGAGCGAATCGGACAATTATTTATAGTCGGTTTCGAAGGCGAGGAGCCCTCGGATGAATTTCTGGAATTTATGGCCTCGGAAAATATAGGCGGTGTAATTCTCTTTGAGAAAAATTGTACGCCTCATGCGCGTGCCGAGGAGAGTATCCGACGAATAACCGCCGTATCCACTGAGATGCCCTTTATCGCTGTCGATCAGGAAGGTGGGCGTATCTGCAGGTTTCGTGGTGCCCCGGCCGAGTACGGCTCGGCCGAAGAATACGGGCGTCAAAATGCTCTGGAATTGTTCAGCGAACAATTCGACCGAGCGGCATATTACATAAAATCCCTGGGTGTAAATTTATTGCTGGCGCCGGTGGCCGATCTTAACCTGAATGAAAAAAACAGCTGTTTGAAAGGTAGAACATTCGGTAGCAGTCCAGCCAGAGTTATCCCGTTTATAGAACGAGCGGTCAAACTGACCAGAAGAGCAGGCCTGCTGTCCTGCCTGAAACATTTCCCGGGGCTCGGGGCGGCGTATGAGGATCCGCATCAGAAAGCGGCCCGATCCGACACCGATTTTCAGATTTTTTTGAATCGCGAGGCGCTTACTTTTAAAGCCGGAATCGCCGCGGGCGCCGATATGGTCATGACGACGCATTTGCAGATGCCGAAGGTCGATAAGCATTTGACGACGGAATCCGAGATGATTATTCATTTGCTTTTAAGGGAAAAACTTAATTTTGACGGCATCGTTATTACCGATGATTTATTAATGAAGGGAGCCGATTCCCTTGGCGATTACAGTGAAAGGGCGTTGAAAGCGCTCAAAGCGGGACACGATATTCTCCTCTACGGGCAAAATTTCCGGGCGGTCAAGGAAGCGGTCGCTTATGTTAAAGATGCGTTCGAAAATGGAAAAATAGATGAGGGTCGTTTGAAATTGTCATTGGATCGAATCTCCGGCATAAAATCAAAACTGGCCGTATCGGCGTTTTAGTAACATGACGTTACAAGAAATAATTAAAAAGAAAAATCCGGTCATTGTCGGGCTTAATTCCGGAACCTCCGCCGACGGATTGGATCTGGCGGCAGTTCATTTTAAAGAAACATCAAAAAAACCGATTGTTAATTTTATCGGCGGTAGGACAGTTTCCTATCCGAGAGGTTTTCAGACACGAATCAATAATGTTCTGAGCCGCAGTAAAACGCCGATTGATTATATTATCGAGCTCGACCGGCAACTGGGTGTTTTTTATGGTGAACAGGCCTGCAGATTTTGCACTTACCTGAGAAGAAAAAATATCAAGCCGGATTTGATTGCCTCGCACGGTCAGACAATTTTGCATTTACCCGGTAAGATACAGATCGGAAGAAAAAAGGAAAGCGGGACGATGCAGCTGGGTCATCCGGAATCTATTGCTCGATGCACGGGATTAATCACCGTGGCCGATTTCCGCCAGGCCGATATCGCCTCGGGAGGTGAGGGAGCGCCGATCACCGCTATGCCCATGTTTTATTTCCTGAGCCATAGAAAAGAAAGCCGACTGATACTGAATATCGGCGGTATCGCCAATTATTTTCTTTTTCCGCGGGGAGCCTCGATTGACGACATTATGGCGCGCGACTGCGGACCGGGAAACAGTCTGATGGATATTATAACACGTAAGTACTTCGGGAGAAGATATGACAGCCGGGGCTGGTTGGCCTCGAAAGGGAAAATTTCAAAAAGGATGCTGTCGATACTTCTGGCTGATAATTACCTTAAAGGGAAATACGGACCATCTACCGGCCGCGAAAGATTCGGTGAAAAGTTTGCAGAAAAAATAGTAAAGGTATCTTCGAAATTGAGACTGAAAAAGTACGACATTCTGACGACGGTTACGGAACTTACCGCTGTGACCATAGCCGTTGCGATTAAATCTCATCTGGCCAGGTATAAAATAAGCGATGTTTATGTTTTCGGCGGAGGCGCGAAAAATGTATTTCTGATTGAGAGACTCGGGGCCAGTTTACCCGGTATAAAATTCTTTTCTGTTGACAGACTGGGGCTTAATTCGGATTATCTGGAAGCGGCCTGTTACGCTGTTATGGGCGGGATGGCGATCTGTTCGCAGCCGGCCGGAATTCCGCATATTACCGGAGCCGGCGGTCGGACTATTGCCGGCCGAATAATACAACCGTTTGGGGAATAAACAGGCATGGCAAGTAATGTTATACCATTTTCCGGGAGTCATTGGCGGTGGCTGATTCGCCCCGCCGCCGTAATACTGCTGATTCTTATTGTGTGGGGTTGCGGCGCGGTTCCGGAATTGAAAGAAGGTTCCGAGGCCGCCTTTGTCAGATTGCCTTTTGTACGTATTCTTATCGATGACAACAGCAAATCGATTACCGTAACCAGCGGTACTCAATTTTCTCTGGAATGCACGAAGGACGATAGAAGCATGGTATATCAAGCGTCACAGCCGATTACATTTCGCCAGGAGGAAGGCAAGATATCGGTGCGGGCGGAACGAGACAAAATCGACGCCGGATTCAGCGATGTGGTCGTGATTCCGAGAAGCAATAAGGGTTTTCTGAGTTACCGCGGAAGACGATATCGGGGGATGTTTAAAATTATAACTCGCGGCTCGAATCTTCGGTTGATTAATATTGTCCACATGGACGATTACCTGAAAGGGGTGGTTCCGCCGGAGATAGGCTTCGTGGGCGAGGAGGAATTCGAGGCGATAAAGGCGCAGGCGGTGGCGGCCCGGACATATTCGATGAGTCATCTTTCGCAGTATCCGGACCAACCGTTCGATATGAAATCGGATATTTCCGATCAGGTGTATAACGGCATTGAAGCCGAAGAACAAATCGTCTCGCGGGCAATCGATGAAACGTCCGGCTACGTGGCCAAATATCACGGTGAATTCATAAACGCCTATTATCATTCGACCTGCGGCGGCTCCACCGACGATATCGACGCCGTGTGGGATAAAGCGCCGGAACCGTACCTTCGCGCGGTCCAGGATAGCGGATACTGTTCCTGGTCGAAATATTATAAGTGGGAAGAATCGTACACGGCGCAACAATTAAAAATAATGATAGAGCAATTTCTTTCCGCCGAGCGGGGACGAGTCGTGGATATCGGTGATATTATCGATTTACAGGTTAAATCAAGCACAGCCGGGGGGAGAATTGCCGAATTGGTCATCGAAACCAGCCTCGGGAATTATTCTTTCAAGGGAGATAGAATTCGGTGGGTTATCAGGCGATCCTCCAATCCGGAAATGATTCTTCAGGGGGCGCGATTCAAAATAAAGACGACCCATGACACCTCCGGCAAGCTTGTCCGGGCCGATTTAGATGGCCAGGGTTATGGACACGGGGTGGGTATGTGTCAGTGCGGTGCGCTGGGGATGGCCCGCAACGGATGGAAATATAAAAATATCCTTACCTTCTATTATAAAGGTATCGAAATCGTAAAACTGTACTGATTTAATTAGACCGACTTCCGCCCGCGTTTTTCAGATTATCCATATTTGATATTTTTCTTATTAATATTTATCATTAGCGGGTGATGTCTGCGATTTCTCGAAAGAAAGCGGCTGTTCTTAATTCACGCCAGAATCTAAGACCACTCGGAAGCGATGCCTGGACAAAAAATACCGGTTCGGCGGTACGGCATGCCGTTGACGACGGGTGCACGATTTTGACTTCGGTGGGTATGAATACCTGGGAAATCGTTCTTTATTTTGTTTCAGTGTACAAGGCACGAGTGATGATATATATCCCGGTCGAAAAAGGAGTGGATTCGGAAAAAGTCAAATATTCCATTTGCGCTCAGTTTGAATTGAACAACGAATTGACGAGCTGGCGGTTCATAGAGATTGACGACGCAAAAAAAGACAAACATTATTTTCAGCAAGAGAGAGATAAGTCGATAGTCGGCGAGGCCGATATTATTTATCCGATATCGGTTCGTCGAAATGGAAATATGGAGAGATTGCTTGAAACATATCGAAATAATGAAGTCGAAATAAGAGATAATCTCGGCACGGAGTATTCGGTATCGGATCGGAAGTACAAAATTGAAATAGATCCGCGGCGGATTAATTCAAATATCGATAAATCACTAAAGGATTATTTTATCCACTGGACACGTTCTTCGAACACCAGCTGGCCGGGTGAGACAAAATATGAGTTTTATCGCGATATAGTTCAATCAGGGTTCGTTTATCCAAGAAATGCGCTGGAGACTTTAAAGAGGATTCTTACCGATCGGAAAATAATGGCCTCCTCAAGGCATTATCGAAAGAATGTATCGGCGGTGGCATTTTCGTCGCTGGCACCGAGTGAAGCATCATCACTGATGAAATGGCGAGCACGATACCGCGAGATGAGTTTCGAGCCGTATGGTATCGCGGTCGAAGGGGAATTCGCGAAAAGGATTGGAATCAGAAAAGTGATTTACGGCCATGCAAAGGATTTCGGTAATCTTAAGGATGAGGACCAACCTTATTTTCAAAGCATCGGTACAAGAGGATTCTGGCTGCCGGAAAACGAATACAGGTTTATAGGCGATCTGGATTTGAATTTGATACCGGCCGAAAGCCTGGTGGCAATTGTCAGAAGGCCGGATGAGATTGCCTCGATAAAGCAAATTTATGATGGACAGGTAATAAGTTTTTTGAGCGGCATTTAGGCGAAAAAATTTATTGAAAGGGGAAATTTACGATTCGTTGATTTCGTTCAGCAGCTCAAGATAGCGCTGTCCCCATTTTTTTGTCGAGTGATGTTCGCGAACATACTCGTGGTATTTCTTTCCGAGTTTCGAGCCGTCGATTTCCTGCTTGTACAGGGCGCGAATAAGTTCGGCCAGTCTCTCCGGATTATTGGACGGGAATGTCAGTAAACCGCCGGCCTGGTCGAGAAATCGAGTGGCTTCCTTTGCCGCCGATCCGAACACAATGGGTTTTCCGGCCGCCATATACTCATACATTTTGACCGGGAGAACCGATTGCGCAAAGGGGACGTCTCTGAGGCAGTCCACCAGTAAATCGCCCGCATGCAGGAAGTATGGTATCTGCTGGAGAGGCTGCAAGCCTACGAAAGAGATGTTGGTCAGGTTGTATTGTCTGACCAGAGCCTCATAGGTTTCTTTCTTCTGTCCATCACCGACAAAAACGAAATGATACTGCTTATCATCCGCCAGAATGCGGGCCGATTCAATCACCGGCTCGAGGGTTCGTACCGCCCCCATTGTCCCGCAAAACAGAATCAAATATTTATCTTCCCAGCCGTATTTTTTGCGGATACCGTTGGAGTGACTGTCAATGAAATCGAGACCCACTCCGGATTTTATGGTGCATAATCGATTATCGGGAATACCCTTGGCACGCATCCAATTCGTTAATCCTTCGGTGACCGAGACGACTTTCCAGGCTCGTTTGTATAAAAAATCCATGATCAGGCGAATTGACTTTGTAAATAAGGATTTTTTCAGGCTGCCATACTGCTCACCCATCTCCGGCTGAAGATCGCGGATTTCCAGAACAAATTTGCTTCCGCGCATTTTGCACAGAATATAGCCGATGAGGGCCGATGTTACGGGAGGTGATGAGGCCAGGACAACGTCGAATTTCCCTTTTATTCTAAAGCTGTTTATCAGCGATGAGGAGAGGAATGTGAGGAAACCCAGCATTCTTTTTTTCGGTTGAGTATTCGACGCCGGAAGGACATATGAGCGGTGAATATCAAGGCCGTTCTGGATTTCCCGGTGATAAAATTTTCCCCGATATTTTTCCGGCACAATACCGTCCGGATAGTTGGGTATTGCGGTAAGAATGGTTACATCATGGCCGTTTTCTTTGAAATATTCGGCAAACTGGTAGAGCCTTCTGACCGCACCCTTTTCAGGCGGAAAATGCTGCGTAATAAATAATATTCTCATAGCCCTAATATTTAGACGGCAAATCTACTATAGTGCCTCGGAAAAATCAACATAAAAAATCAAAAAACAATTATCATCCATAGGATTATCGGCAAAATATATCGGATTTACCTTTAATATTTTCATATATGAATTCGGTTTTTATCCGATTCCGGCCAGAGAATTCGGCCGGGTCCAAATCCGTCAAATCCATTATAACCGCCAACAACCCATCTCCTTACCGCCAATACGGTTTCGTTTCCTTACGAACTGTTCAATCTTATACCAACGGCGCCCGTCAAGGATACATATATCATTTTAAAAAATCAAGTCCCTGATGATATATTTATTTGAAAAAAGTAAGCTCGACCCGGCGATTTTTTTGGCGTCCATCCTGCGTCACATTTGACGCTATAAAGTTCATTTCGCCTTTTCCGACCGCCGTCAGTCTATCCCCGCTGATTCCCAGATTTATCAGATATTCACGGACACGCCGGGCTCTTTTTTCGGACAAAATCCGGTTGGCCTCTGAAGTTCCGATATTGTCGGTATAACCGGCTATCTCGACTCTCACGCCGCGGGCCTTTTTAAGAATCGGATAAAGTTCGTCCAATTTTTTCCTGGTATTACGATCGATTTCAAACGAACCGGAGTGATATTTTATGTTAAGAATCATCGGTTTTTCGAGCATCGTAAGATCGATACAGCCGGATTGGTCAACCGCCAGACCACGTTCGGAATTGGGGCAATCGTCGAGCCCATCGGGGACACCGTCACCATCACCGTCGAGCGGACAGCCCGATTCGTCTACGATGGCGCCGATCGGATTGTTCGGGCAGCTGTCGAGATAATCGGAGAAACCGTCACGATCGGTATCGATGGGACATCCCCGAATATCGACTTTGCCCCCGGCTTCTGATGGAGTTTTCGGGCATTCGTCGTCTATGTCGGGAATACCGTCATTATCGCTGTCGGTCTCTTTAAGCGAAGTCAGCTCTTCGGTATCTATTTTTTCGGGAATCGTTTTTTGGGCGACGATTTGAGGTGGAAGGACGAATTTTTCGCCGGTCCACCGGGAGGCCCATTCTCTTTTAAAGAGAAAATAACTTAAGAATAAACCGGCTTTAAGATTCCATCGGCTTCGGTCTCGTTCGACATCAGGTTTGAACTCAAGACCGATGCCGGTCAAATAATTGGTACTGAGAACCAGGCCCAGTTTGACATGTTTCTCGAATTGGAACTCCATGCCGCCGGTCAGGGTAAAGAAAATTTCCGTGGCCGCGAAATCGACGGTATTACCATGGATTCCCTCCACTTTGTAAACCGTGTCGGCATGAGCCTCGACCATTTTCCACACCGATAAACCGCCGCCGGCCCCGGCCAGCAGGGAAAAAGAACTGCTGTAGGGGCTGACCCGGTAGCCGAGAATCATGGTCAGGTCATACCCTTTCCAGGTTTTTGTACGATGGTTAAGATTGGAGCCGAATTTGAAATCGGAAGTGGTCAACGAATCATCGTGTATTTTAAAAGCCGAAAGGCTGAATTCCAGTCGGTATTTTCCTCTCAAATAGGTTTCGAAGCGGGCGCCGAAATCGGGTTCGACCGTGAATCGCGGCGCCGGGCCGCCGTACAGGGTGGTATATCCAAAGGTACCACCGAAGGAAAATGTCTGGATACCTTCGGCGGAGACCGATGACACGCAAAGAAAGGCGGTTATAATGAATACGATAATCTTCATTGGTTTAATTTTACGATTAAGACGGGCGGGAATGCAATATAAAAAGACGGGCAATTCTCGCATCGCTATTGACAAAAATTCATTATTTTTTTAGCTTTGAGTGCAGGCAAGTTCCGTTTGATAGAAGTAAGATATATTTAGCATAATTAAGACAAGGAGTACCCAAATGGCCAAGTACACAATCAGCGTCAATCGGGGCAAAAAAGACGGCACCTTAAAATTCAATCACGGCGCGGTCAATGTTTCGACAAAGTGCTGGTGGGATCCGAAAGTGAAAATCCCGGCCAGAACATATACCGGCTGTTCGGCGACAACCATGAAAAGCAAGAAGAATTCAAAAGGAAATCCCAGGGAGGCCATATTTATCCCGAGCGTACCGGGGCACAAAGGAATATTTATTCATATGGGGACCAGCGCCGCCTGGTCGGACGGTTGTATCGTAATAAAGGAAAGTGAGTTGCTCAAGATATACAATGATATCGTACCCAAGAATGGGAAAAATACGGACGTTATCGTAAAAGATATTTAATTATTGAATAAAATTCATCCGGGGAAAAAGGAAATGGTAAATTTCTTAAAACAAAACGTGGGTTCAGTCATAATAATTTTGTTGGCGGCAGCAATTTCGTTGACAGGCTGTCACGGAGACTCGGGTAAAGAACCCGAAGTTAATCGGACCAGCGGCGATGCACAGTTTTTCGTGAACGCCATGCTTGATATTAAAGACCCGCAATTTTTAAGCACGGACAGTGAGGGAGTCGAAAGCATCGATGAGTTGAAGGTCCAGGAAAAATGGGGGGACTTATATAACAAGTATAAAAATTCCGCCGATGCCGGCGATGAAACGGGATATAAATATTTTTTGTTTATCGG
Organism: uncultured Ignavibacteriaceae bacterium; assembly: GCA_964452645.1. GTDB lineage: Bacteria > Zixibacteria > MSB-5A5 > GN15 > PGXB01 > CAYXTW01. The sequence continues at coordinate 11,493 of CAYVMO010000041.1, read as the reverse complement.
GTTTTTGGCCTATTCTCAACACAACGCGGAATTGATGGAGGCTTATTCTTCCGATCTGATGCCGATATATGAAAAGGATGCGGGTAAGTTCCTGGAGACTCTAAATGAGCTTCCGTTTCTTATTCAATCATCCGGCTATTACCTGGACAATTATTTCGGATTCGAAGATAAAAACGCGGAGAAAAAGCCGGAATTTCTAAAAAATAACAAACCATTGATTAATGACATTCTCGGTCCGGAGAACGGAATATTGTTTCTTGACAGCTTCGATTAAATGGGATTTCAAATTGCGGCTAAGAAAAGGGTGTCCCAAAAGGACGCACAAAAGCTAATTCGCGTCGTTTCCGGGAATGTTTGATAAGTCTGGTCTAGTTCAGTATATATTTCGAGTATTTCCAGGAGATTTTTTGTTTACTTATACAGGCGTTTTACCGTCTATCCCTGATGTGGTCGCCTTCCTCGATTACTTAGATGTGGGAGCCCTTCTTCGCCCATATCGTCGAGGCCGCTTTCTTATTTCAGGCAGAATTACAAATAAGAGGTCCTATTTAAACAGCTCTGCGAAAAAGAGCTTCATATGTTCCCAAGAATGCCGATCGGCTTCGGCATTATAGGCCGCACCTCTTGACGGATCATCTCCGGCATTGGGATTGGTAAAGGAATGAACCGCCCCGGAATATGCAATGAACTGAAAATCAACATCGGCTGAACGCATCTCATCAAAGAAAGCATTGACCTGATCCATCGGAACATGAGGATCATTGGCGCCATGACATACCAGCAGCTTGCACCGTATGTTTTTGGCGTCGGCAGGATCAGGGGTATCGAGATTACCATGGAAACTAACCACACCGTTGATGGCGGCGCCCGAGCGGGCCAATTCCAGGACCGTCCCGCCTCCAAAGCAATATCCGATGGAAGCAACCCGGTTGTTGTCGCAAAGCTCATTTTTCAGAAGGGCATCGAGCCCGGCCGTTACCCGGCGGCGCATCAATTGCCTGTCGCTACGGTAGATGGTTGCCTGTTTCGAAGCCTCATCCGCAGACTGAGGCCGAATCCCCTTGCCGTACATGTCGACCGCAAAGGCCACATACCCCATCTCCGCCAGTTTTCGACATCGCATTTTAGCATAATCATTCAATCCCATCCATTCATGGACCACCAGAACGCCCGGCCGCTTGCCACTAATGCTATCATCCCAGGCGACGAACCCTTCAAGTTCCGCCGCGCCATCATTATAAGATACTGCTTCCGTCATGACTTTACCCATAACCGGCGTTACCATGGACAGCATAAGTGCCAGGAATATCATCAGTTTCATAATTGACTCCTCTTTCCATCAAATTATTGCAATCAGGTCTTTTTTGTCTATTCACAGGTATGTCTCTATCCGTCTGCAATAATACGAATAAAAGACGTAAATACGTTGGATTTTTTTGTCGCGATTTTGCACGTGATCGAAGATGGGCAAACGCCTTAGCCTGAAAGGAAAACTACATCGCGGAGTATATACACCCGATTTGAACAGCGGATTCTTTATGCTACTAAAATCTTGATCGAATTTGGAAATCGAATTTCACATAAGTTTGAAAGCAGAAAACCTGGAATGCCCGGTTTATGACCAGGATTTCTATTGGTGGATAATAATAATCAAAATTGAATTAAACGCCGACCGAAATACATTCCCAATCCGGCGCCTACCATACTGAGAACGAGGGCGGTCATCAGGCCGAATTGATCCCCGATCCACCAGCCAAGCCAGCTACCAAGAATCGTTATCATTGTCACCAGAAGTTTCTTCATACTACCAACATTCGGACTTTGAAAAGGAAAACTTTAAAGGACTTCATATAAAATGTTTTTAAGTCATATAACCGCTTATCACCCCGGCATTTATTAATTACTTGATTGTTTTTCGGCGAGTTCTTTTTTACGTATTTGAAGCAAGTTGTTATCTCGAATTCAAAAATGGCAGAAGTTTGCCGAGAGTGAGGTTATGGCCGCCAGGAAAATTAAAATCCGCAAAAGCAAGTTTTTACTTTTCGATTGTTTTTGATCCAGACTGGTTATAATTTGTACAGATTAAATACTATCTAAACTGTCCAAGACTTAGGTCTGAAAGGAAGATTTATGAATAAAGCGATTGCGATTAATGGAAGCCCTCACAAACATAAAGGCAATACTGCGATGATTCTCACTCCGCTTGTTCAAGGAATGAATAATGCCGGCTGTGAAGTGGACCTGTTTTATGCCAAGGATTTAAAAGTCAAATCATGCAATTGTCCCGATATGTACTGTTGGTATAATAAGCCGGGAAGTTGTTGCCTCAAGGATGATATGGATCTGCTTTATCCTCGGCTGTGGGAAGCCGAAATTCTTATTCTGGCTACCCCTGTATATATTCCTCTGCCTGGAGAGATGCAGAATATCATAAATCGGCTCAGCCCCTTAATCAAGCCGATGCTCGAAGTCCGCGACAGCAGAACGCGGGCCAGATTTCATCAGGATGTAAAAATCCGTAAAATTTTGCTGGTGTCCACAGGAGGATGGTGGGAAGAAGGCAATTTTGGTACATTGACGAGAATTGCCGAAGAACTTGCTGAAGATGCCAGCGTAGAGTTCTCGGGGGCTGTCATCAGACCTCACGCCTTTCTAATGAAAAAAGAAGATGGATTTACAGAGGATGGAAAGATGGTCATTGCTGCTGCAAGAAGAGCCGGTGAGGAATTGGTACGTGATGGAGTGATAAGTCAGAATTCACTGAATGCTATCAAACGTCCACTTATTCCTGAGGAAGAACTCAGAGTTATGTACAACAACTGGCTTAAATGATGGCAATTGATCGATTCAGCAAGCTATTATAACAACGCGACATGTGACGATACCGGCTGATTGACACCAATACTAATTTTGTATAACGGATTGTACTCCAACGAGTTCCATTTAGATATTTCCGGACCGCAAAAATACCCATCGGACTACATGATCCGGCCATATTTTGGAAAACTGCCCGGATATCGTAACGAAAAAAAGTCTTGCCAATAAACAGGATTAGGCATAACTTTTAAGCCGGAAATAAGTAAGGAAATGCAAAATGCCCGCAGAATCAAAAAAAATCAAGTTGCTTATAGTTGACGACGAAGTGGACTTTCTTCAGGTTATTGCGGAGCGGCTGGGAAGTAGAGATTTCGATGTAATCACGGCGACAAATGGCAAAGATGCTATAAAGGAGGCTCGTAGAAGCAAATTCGACCTGGCCCTGATCGATTTGAGAATGCCGGAAATGGACGGCAAAGAAGTTCTTCAAATCCTTAAAAAGAAGCATAAATTCCTTGAAGTGATCATTATCACCGGGCATGATTCTCTGGAATCGGCTATTGAGTGTACCAAGTTGGGAGCTTTTAACTACCTGCCCAAACCTTACGATCTGGATAGACTTCTGGATATTCTTAAGCAGGCTTATGAAACAAGGCTCAGGAAGAAATTCGAATATAATAAAAAACGTAAGGAAGAAATCGAAATACTCGCCGCGGGTTCCAGCCCGATGGGCATTCTCAGAGCGCTTCTGCGCATTGACGATGACGAAAAATAGTGCGGTTGAATCATCTTAAAGTCTCACTTTACCGACAGGTGTATGCCTAATCACCATGTGAACTGTCTATTTTAACAACTTCTTTCAGCGGGCATATTTCTTCGTTTGAATTCAGATGGGCTCTTTCATGAATGCTTTCGATTGCCCGGGTAGCATTACGATAAAGATGGTCTTCGCCGATTTTTTCGTAGAGATAAGTGCGTTTCATTGCATCGAGGACCTGGTCATTGAGCCCGCTGAAGGAAATATCATATCCGCTTTCGCGTATTCGATCGACCAGCAGCGAAACCATATCTTCGCCGGAAGCGTCCAATTCATTAATGCCGTTGCCGACTATCAGAATATGTCTCAACTCCGGCATGGATTCGATTTGCTGAGTGATTTTTTCCTCCAGATAATTGACATTGGTAAAAAAGATTGATCCACTATACCGAATAACGGCAATATGCCTGCATCTGGCGAGATTATGACGGCGCGATGCCCGGTAAGTACCGTCCGGATGCATCGATAATATGGCGATTTGCGGTTTCATGACGCGCAACAAATAGAGAAGAAGAGCCAGTGCGACGCCTATCATTATCCCCCGGTCGAGATGAGGCGCGAAAATAAGCGTGCAGACGAATGTGATAATTCCGATTAATCCGTCATACCATTGAGCTTTCCAGGCATGGATGAAACCGCGAACATTAATCAGCCCAAAGACCGCCATCATAATTATCGCCGCAAGAACGGCCTGCGGCAGATGATATAAAAGCGGTGTAAAGAACAGCAGGGTGATGGCCACCACGCCGCTGCTGAACACACTTGACAGACCGGTTCGCGCTCCGGCCTGTATATTTACCGCCGAACGAGAAAAAGAACCCGAGACCGCATAGCTTTGAGCCGCCGAACCGACTATATTGGCTAATCCCTGACCGATTAATTCCTGATTGGGGTCAAGGCGCTGACCTGTCTTGGCCGCCATCGCCTTGGCAATTGAAATCGCCTCCATAAATCCGAGAAGTGAAATGATTATCGCCATGGGAAATAACGTTATCATGTCCGATAACACTCCCCGTGGCATTTGAAATCCCGGAAGGCCACGCGGAATATTACCCACGACGTCACCTCCGCCGAGAATAACCAGGTCATCTTCGGCCAGATGATTGTTGCCGACCTTGAGCTGCCAGTTATGACCTTCAATTGGAATACCGCCGGGGGCATTGCCTTTATTATAGAATTTTAGCTTGCCGTCGACAGACTTGATCGCATCGAATCTCAAGCTTCGGAGTTCCGAGCGATATTCATAGGCGTTATCCTTAAGCGCGGAAATATTTACACTAAGCAAGTCTACCTGATGTCGAAGGCCCAACGTTTTTATCGAATGCGGATCGTTTTTTTCTTCCCCATTTAGAATTTCCGAATTGACATGTACCCTTTGCTCCACCAGGCTGTCGATTCTGGCTAACTGGGTATTGAACTTCCTGATAATATTTACTGCTTCAGGATATTCTATTTGAGATATATCGATTTTGACATTTCTTTCAAATCCGATGCTCCATGAAATTACGGTTGTAATAATAACCGCGATAAGGACACCGGGAAGTCTGTTGTTAAACCACTTGATGACAATCATTATTAAAAATGCCAGAGCGGCAATTGCCAGAGTCGGCCAATGCGTGTAACTGATTGCCGCTTTTAAAACCAGATATACGGTTTGATAATGGTGCTGAGCACTGTCGACATGAACTCCGAAAATCTTGGATAATTGCGAAGTGGCAATAATCAACGCCGCCGCGTTCGTGAAACCGTTTACGACCGGGTGCGACAGAAGATTTATGACCAAACCGAGCCGCAGTACTCCAAGGGAGAATTGGAAAATCCCGACGAGCAAAGCGAGCAGAATGGCGTAAGCAATAAATGACTCACTTCCGGCCGTGGCTATCGGTTCCAGCGCCGTTGCCGTCATGAGTGAAACCATAGCTACCGGGCCGGTGGCCAGCTGAAAACTCGAACCGAATAGCGCGGCAATCATGGGCGGCAAAAAGGCGGCATAGAGACCGTAATAGGCAGGCAAGCCGGCGAGCTGGGCATAGGCCATAGATTGCGGAATCAGGACCAGTGCCACCGTCAATCCGGATATGAAATCGAGACGTAAATGCTGGATGCGGTATTTTTTAAACCAGGCCAGAAACGGGAAAAAGCGCAATAACATCGGATTCAAACTATTAACAGCCTTTCCGCCGGGAGATTTTTTGGGTTGTTAATCTGTCCATGTTTTTAGCCAATCGTATCGGTGAAAAGATTCTTCATGGTGTTATTTTCAGGTTCTCGCGGCACTCAGATCTTGCAGCGAAAGAACAATAGACTGGTTGTCATCGGAGTCGGTTTTTTTCTCAAAAGAACCATTAAGATGTTCCATTATAATATCGAGCGTGCGTATATTTGATTCAATTGCCTTGTCATCTGCCATTTTTGTGCCCGCAATCTCGATGAGAATTTTATCTTCGGATTTTCCAGCCGAGATAATCAACTGTGTATTTGCATCGGCATTTGCCATAAATAATTCAAAGCATTGAAATATCGCCTGCTGAAAAAGGAGAGGACTGGTTTTAAGAGATAATGAATCATCAACGCTATCGAGTTTCAGATATATCCCTTTGATTTCGGTCAAACGCCGGGACAAAGCGATAATGGATTGCAGTATGTCGTTTAATCCGATGCTGCTGATCGGATTGTCCAGACTATGTGCGAATTTGTTGAATCTTTTTATTATTTCCGCACCTTTTTCGGTTTGAGAAGCGATTTTTTTGGAGACTCTTTCGACTTTTTTATCATCGATGGGGCTACCCTTCCGGGCATCGAGAAGAAGGTCATCAAGCAGTCCGTTGTATTCTTTGATTATGGCAACGGTATTATTCAACTCATGGGACAGGCTGGCCATTATTTTTCCCATGAAAATCATCGCCTGATCTTTGAGTATTTGTTCCTCGTTTTTCGACATAATCACTCGGTACGATTTATTTTCCTGCCGCCTTTTCGATTTTTGCGATTAAGTCTTCTATTTTTATCGGCTTGATCAAATAATCATACGCCCCATCATCGATAGCCGTTTCACCTTCTTTATCGGTTCCGTGCCCGGTAAAAAGAATAATCTGAGTCTCCGGTCTTTTATGTTTTACTCGCTGCATTAAATCCAGGCCGCCGATTCCGGGCATCTTAATATCAATAATCATCACGTCGAATTCTTCTTTTTCAATGAGGTCCAGCGCCTCTTCCGAACTGACCACCCCCCGGGCGATAAAACCCTTCATTTCCAGCCTTTCGGCCAATACCAATGACAGGTCTTCCTCATCATCGACCAGCAATACACGTATTGGGTTCATTGTCCTCCCCGCTTTATTCATGTTTTATGGGCAATACTACCGTAAAGCTGGTGCCCACCCCGACTTCACTTTCCACCGAAATATCGCCGCCCAGTTTTTGAATTATGCCGTACGTGATGGAAAGTCCCAACCCGGTTCCATGCTCTTTTTTCGAAGTGAAAAAAGGCTCAAATATATGTTGAAGATCATGCTCGGAGATACCGTGGCCGTTATCTTTAATTGCAACGGAGACATGATCCGGATCCAGGGGGGTAATCGTGATATCAAGTTTGTCGCCGTCACTTAAGGCATCAAAAGAATTGTTGATGATATTTAAAAACACCTGTTGAAGCTGCCCCCGGTCGCTTTCGATAGTCGGTATGTATTCATCGATGTGATAAGTGATCGTAATATTGCGATGTTTCGCTTCCTTGTCGAGAAATCCGAGAACTTCCTGAAGCAGATTTTTCAAATCAATCGTCTCGATCTGGGTATCTATTCGTTTCGCAAATCCAAGCAGGCGGTGGGTTATGGTACTGCAACGCTCGACCGATTTTGTAACAGCTTCAATATGCTTCAGGAATTTTTCCGGTCGGGGGAAACCGTCGGTGGCAGCCACAATATCTTTTAGCAGTCCCGCGTTTTCATTAATTATCGATAAGGGATTATTTATCTCGTGGGCGACCCCCGCCGCCAGTCTTCCGATTGAAGCCATTTTACTGGTGTATTCGATATTGTGAAGGACCCGGGCATGGCGCAGATCCGCCTCGAGGATATGTCTGACAAGATAGTTGGCGCCCCATAATATTACGAGGATGATAAGGAATATACTTACTCCCAAAAACCAGAGCAAATCATTGCGCAGCGAAAACCAATTTTTCATCTGCTCTTCAGGTTTGGTCACTTCCATCAGAATAAACGGGGATTGAATTATATAGGCATAACCGAGTATGTACAGCCGCCCGTTATCATCATAACGTTCCACGACTTCAGTCTTGTCGGAGATGGGCGGAATCGGTATATGAATCGTATCGAAGGTTTTCCCGTAAAATCTTGAATCGGTCTGCAGAACACCGTCGCGATTGATTAAAAAAGCATCGGTCGATGGGCGATGACTCAATGACAGAATATTACTGCTGACCGTTTCCATATCGAGCGTGGCGCGCAAAACATAAAAGCCGCCTTTGTCGATTTCATGCATAACGGCGATGACAAAATGGGGGAATTTACGATAGCCCATAAAAACCTCGCTGACATAAATCCCGCGAAGCCGGACATCCTGAAACCAACTCTGGTCCTTATAATTTCTCCCCATTAATTCATAGGGGCCGACATAAGACTGTTGAATTCCGTCGGCATCGATCACGCCCATGTCGATAAATCCGCCGAATGATTCTTTCAGATTTCTGAAAAGGACTGTTAATTTCTCCTGATTTTTAAGTTCGTCGTATTCTTTATCGCGGATTATCATATCCAGCACCGAGCGCCGTTCATCTATGAAGGAAGACAGGGAACGGCGGGTATTGGATGTCAGGCGGGAGATCGGATAAATCATTTCCTCTTCAAAGACTCTTTTGTATTGATAGTAATTGACAACTGTCATTATTATCAGAGGCATGAGCGAGACAAAAGCGGTAAGAAACGCCACTCTCCTCCAAAGCCGTCGATACCTCCCCCAGCCTTCCTCGGGCGCCGCCTCTTCGCTGAAATAAACCGGCAAGATATTCAGAATAATTTTTCGAAAGATGTTCATATTCTACTGCTAATTACAGGTGCTCCCGGGGAAGCCCCGAAATTATTATCCCCCTGCATTCGGTCTATACTTTTTTGTCTTTGGACTCACGTATTTTCTTATAGGCCTTTTTCATGGTTTCCGATAGTCGATCGATATCGACCGGCTTTTGAAGGTAGGCAAACGCTCCCAGCTCGGCCGCCAGTTTTTCCTCCTTTTCCGAGCCGTGGCCGGTCAGAATTATTACCTCAGTGGCAGGATGATTCCGCTTCACCCGTCGCAGCACTTCTATACCGTCGATACCCGGCATTTTAAGATCAAGGACCATGACTTCCGGCTCATCCCCCTCGGCGAATGATAAAGCTTCCTCGCCGTCATAGACGACGGCCGATTCCAGATTCCTCGACTGCAGGCGTTCCGAAAGGGCATGGACAAATTCCTTCTCGTCATCGACAAGCAAGACTTTCTGTGGAATTTCGAATTCCTCGGGAGGATAAATCGCCGGCATATGAAACTTAGGACCAACCTTAACAATAATATCCTTAACTCCGGGGACAGTTTCCGCGATTTTTTGCAGTTCGCTTTTTTTATGCTCCAGTCGTTTGACAAATTTGTTGATTACAATAGTCGCGGTACCGGAAGCGCATGTTATTTCAACATCATGATTTTTCTCCACCAGCGCGACATTTATTTGAGTGGCCAGCAGAAAGTCAGCCATAGCCTTTTCCGAATCCGACGTGGTTTTTACCGCCGGCTTTTGCGCGTTTTCAATTATCATATTCACCACTTCATCGACGGAATAGGTTTGCATGGGGATGGTAATGTCGTAAAGCTCTTCATCCCACGGGGATAATCTGGTGATGTACTGCGACCATTGAAATCTTTTATTGTCATCTTTTCTGACGAGGTGATCGGCCTCTTTTTCCGATATACCCTCGATTTTCGCAGCCAGGTTCATTCGGTACTGATGATCGGCGTTGATACAAACCTTCAGAATATGCGAGATGTCGGCCGGAAGAAGGAGAGTCGCGAGTCCATGATAAACGAGATTATTCGTCCGAATACTTTCCGCCAAAACAACTTTAAGATAGGCGACATAGCGCTCCTTTTCGCGGGTCAATTTATTAAAAAACGGTGTCGGCCCGTACATTGCTTTTAAAAGCTTATCGGCCGGCGCATTATATTTTTCCGAAGTCATCTGGATCAGCTCATCGCCTAAATGCCGATAACTTAATTTTCCAGCCGCTTTATCAGCGACTTCCTCCGCCCGACAATATGATCCGCTGAAAATTGAGATAACTGCCATACCGAGCTCCCTTAAAGACTTCTATAACATCTGGTCTTTGAAAATATGAATAAAGGCCACTATTGTAAATATGATTTTTTCCATATTCCGCAGCAAATATCCATAAAGTTGCGGAATTTACCATAAAAAAATTACTTTTTAAACGTATATGTTCCGGATTTACAAAAGATTACGGCGCTGGGGGCTATCACGGATAATCGCCGACGGGGTTTTTATAGCGAATAGCGATTTTAGTCTTGTCTATGAGTATTTTGATTACTATTTTAGCTCAAAAACGATTGTACTCAATTCTCCGATATCCAGGCTGAGAGCACATGAAGAAAAGAAGCAGCGAGGGAAAACCAAGAGCAATAAGTGACCGCCATACTCTGGATTCGGCCCACAGGGTTCTGGAGGGAGCCGGGAGCCGGAGCCGTTTTTCGCGGCTGCTTCCATTCCTGGGTCCGGCTTTCATCGCCAGTGTTGCCTATGTTGATCCCGGCAATTTTGCGACGAATATCGAGGGTGGGGCGAAATTCGGCTATTCCCTGCTCTGGGTGATTGTCGCCAGCAATCTTATGGCGATGCTGATTCAACTGCTGTCCGCCAAGCTGGGTATCGCGACCGGCAAAAATCTGGCCGAACTCTGCCGAGTACACTTTCCTTCATGGGTTTCGTATGGCATGTGGGTCCTGATGGAATTGGTCGCGATGGCCACCGATCTGGCTGAGTTCCTCGGCGCTGCAGTTGGTTTCAATTTGCTTTTCGGGGTACCGTTGCTGGCGGGCGGGTTGATTACGGCAGTTGTGACTTTCCTGATTCTGGCTCTGGAACGATATGGTTTTCGGCCGCTGGAAGCGGTAATAACGGCCATGGTCGGCGTGATTGCCATTTGCTATTTAGTGGTGACGATTATGGATCGACCGGAAATTTCGCAGGTTGTAGTGGGTGCCTTTGTGCCGCGTTTTCATGGTGGGGAAAGCGTTATGCTTGCGACCGGTATCCTCGGAGCTACGGTTATGCCGCACGCAATTTTCCTTCACTCGGCATTGACTCAAAGACGTATCCTTGTGCGCGATCCCGAAAAACTACAGCGATTATTCCGGTTCCAAATCGATGACGTTATAATCGCGATGGGCATCGCGAGTCTGGTGAACATGGCGATGCTGATCATGGCAGCCGCGACCTTCCACAATAAAGGTCTGACATCGGTGGCGACAATCGAAGAAGCCTACCGCACCCTGGAGCCGCTATTGGGCAACGCTGCCAGCCGTCTTTTCGGTCTGGCATTGGTGGCGGCCGGTCTATCGTCGGCCACGGTCGGCACCTCGGCCGGGCAGATAATCATGCAGGGATTCCTTCGCCGGCATATCCCGATCTGGCTTAGACGGCTGGTGACCATGCTGCCTTCGCTGGCCGTGATAATCATCGGATTAGACGCAACGAGTACATTGGTGTTGAGCCAGGTGGTGCTCAGTTTCGGGCTGCCTTTCGCAATCGTGCCGCTGATTCTGTTTACCCGTCGGGCCGATATCATGGG
>CAYVMO010000040.1:0-27028 GCA_964452645.1 uncultured Ignavibacteriaceae bacterium | reverse complement strand
GGACATATTGCGACTCATCCGGTATCGCGCGAATCATCTTTCTCCATATAGTGACGGCATCTTCGAGTCGATTTTCGGCCAGATATGAATCGCCGATGAAAATATACGCCGGCGTACATCCGGCATCCATGCCGACGGCCTCTTTGAATATGACTCTCGCCTTGTGATACTCCCTGTCATCGAAATATTTAACGCCATTGAGAAATTTGTATATGGCCAGGCCGGCCCTGGATTTTTTACCGTCCATCTTTATCAGTTTTTCTTTGGTCTCGATCGCCGCTTCCCAGTCATTGTTCAAACAATGAATATCCAGAAGTTTCTCTATCGCCCAACGGTCATTCCCGTCCAGTGATAAAAGCTCCTCCAGCGTCACACGGGCCGACTCGGCGTCTTTCAAATCGAAAAAATCGAGAGCCAGCGATTTAAGAATCAACTTCTTTTCATCCGGCGAAAGGCCATGTCTTAAAGTCAAGTCCTTATGTACCTGCAGCGCTTTATCAGGTTTGCCGTACTTTCGAAGAATATTGCCGATCCTGATGTACGCGTCAATATTGTCGCTTTCCTCGGCAACCACCTGACGGAATTTGCTGAAAGCAGCCTCCTCGTAGCCGTCCAGCATAGCCTTGAGACCGTCAATATAAAGCAACGGGTCTTTGGCCTTTCTGTCTTTTTTATACCTGTCATAAAAAAACAGGATCAGAATCAGGGCTATTACAGCCAGAAGAAAAATAATGATAAAAGTATCCATACTTTACTCCCGCATATCGGTCTTTTTATCCATCAGGTCTTTGGATTCCTCAATCGGGCGGTTTCTCAAAGCGGCCACTTCGGTCTGCAGTCCCTTAAGATTTCGTCCGGCTGTACGTAATTGATTGGTCAACCGCAAATATATCGATATGAACAACAGCCAGGAAACCAGAGCTCCCAATATAAAAGACCAGAAAACGACAGTGATAATGGGGACGGCCGACCTCTGGGTCCAGATCAGGTTGACATCTACCGTTTGGTCGGTGCCGCTATTATAAAGGGCAAAGCCGATTATAATCGCAATTATCAAAAGAATTAAAATTGACCTGAGCACCCACATGCTTCCTCCTTGGAAGATTATAATGATAATTTAACAGGAAAATAATATAGGCCTCAGCCGGAGTCAACAATATTGCCGACCTGAAAGCCATATTCCATGTCCTTCTATTCTGCAAATTTAAAGCTCTCAATCAGTTTTGTAAAATCGGCGTCCTCGGCGGCGAAATATGCTTTCTCGCATATAAAATGAAATATTATAAGCGTTTTATCCTTTTTGATAAAAAACATCGACCCGCCGTAATAGTTGGTTACCAAATCGGCCATGTCGCCGTCGATTCCCTGCCTTTGAACATTTAAGGTATAACGACGTTCGCCGGACACTCTAATCCCCTCGACATCCCCGATCGATATTTTTGAACTTTTTTCCCGAACAAAATCACCGAACAACAGTTTGAATTCCTGCAGCATTTCATTCTTTTGATCCGACTTAAATTTATCGCTGATAAGAGAATCGGCAAATACGGGCGTCGGTAATGAGGAAGTATCGACATAGACAATCACCTTCGGCACTTGAGTATAAGTCGGGGCATGTCGGTATTCATTGGGGATATCATATTGTTTTTTGATTAAAATCAGACGGACTTTGCTGTCGTCGTTTTTAATTGATGTGTCCCACTTGTCGGAAATGACAAGCGAGAAACCATATTTACTGTCGGTGTAAACGCCGCCGGATATTTCACCCGCTTTGCTCTTTCTTTTCCTGGCATCGGCAATACTAACGACAGATACGACCATCAACAATAAGATCATTACCTTTTTCATTATCACGCCTCCTTACTTTATATCTTAATATTTATTACTTATACGTCTTTTAGTCAAGGAAATATTCGGAAATCGGAATATAAGCGTCAATATTCCAATAACTTATTCAGGATTCGAGCAGGCTAATTCGAATGGCCGGAGAACGCACTAATACGCTTTATAACGTTCGAAAAGCTGTCCCCACTGGGTTTTTGAGTATTTTCGGATAATCGACCGACCGATCGTCGGATACCAGATATAATCGTGATAAATATTACTCGCCATCGGCGCCCAGAAAACCAGCGGTGAGTGCAGGGCGATTTTTTCCAGGAATCTCAGAGCACCTGTGCGCAGCATTTGATCGCCCCAGATTACAAATGATTTTTTGGTTTTGAAACCGAAATCGATGCCGGAAATATCCAGGCCGAGAATTTCGATTTCATTTAATTCGGCCACACCCAGGCCGCGTTCGTGGCACATTCTCAAATACGGGATTTTCATCGGCTCGAAACCCATTAATTTCGCGGCCACAGCGTCAATGGCGACCGAGTCCGATGAGGCCAGAATCAGGTTTTTCGAGTGCGGTGTCATCGTCCTCGGTCCGGCGCCGTCACCGGCGACGGTACCGTCCATAACCGCCAGAATATTAGGATGCAATTCCCTCTGCATTATCATCAGGTCAACGAGCACTTCATGGATATATTTATGAGCGTAATGCCGCACCTCTTTCAGCAAGCCGCCGAAAGCGTTTTTTATCGCGCCGGTGGTCGTCGAATGGCCGTGCGTTTTAACGGTCGGAAGATGGATTACCTGTTTGCCGATATACATTTTCGGTATCTCGATGCCATCATGAAATATCTGATCAAGCTTGAGTAATTTCTCCTTAAACCGGTATTTTATCCATTCGACTTGCGTCAAGGGTGTAAAGCCCAGACCATACTTTTTCAAGACAGGCATCCACAGGTTATTTTGAGCCCCTTTGACCGGATCGGTAACGACCGTCTTATTTTCCACTGGAAACAGTTTATTGCGGGGAAAGGCATCTTCAGTCAGGGTTTTTACGACACCCTCCAGCTGCCAGGGCTGAGAGGAGCAGGCGGGGAAATATTTTGTCCAGGATAAATTTAACTTTATCAGGGTGTCGATGTTGAAATTCAGGATGGAGCGATAGTCGATCAACTCCAGAAGCTTTCGATAATCATCTAAAATGTTATTAATATCGGTCGTTATGACCGCTACTTTGCTGTTCGGCATTATCTGTCAAATCCAATCGGCTTTTTATTTATACGGCTTATATAATCCCCGGCGGTGCAAAAATCAAACTTTTTTAATATGATTTCTAATTTTTTGATAAATAACGATAACGAGCCATATTGTCGATATTTTTGAAGAAGAGACAATTTTTTGACTCTCGGCTGGTCTTCATCCAATTCCCAGGGGTGTATATAAATAACTGCCGGATGCCCGGCTCGATTCAACTTCCTGATCATCCGCTCTGTAAACCATACCGGGGATAATCGAAGATACCCCCCACCCCCGACGGGAAAATTCCGGCCCAGAAATTTGACGGTCGAGGCCGGTATTTCATACAGGTCATTACCGTCCAGATTCAAGCGGGAGATAACTCTCATACCGTGCGGCTCACCATAAATGTCGTGTTTGATAGGATACAAAGACGAATCATAAAGAAAGCCCAATTCCGCCAGAACTTCAAAAGCCCAATTGATCTTGGAATTTATTGACCAGCTTGGCGCCCGGTAACCGATCGGGATAATGCCACAGGCATCGCTGATAGCTCGAATCGCCCTTTGGGTGTCTTTTCTAAATTCTTTCTTATTTAAAAGGTCGATTCTTTTATGAGAAAAACTGTGGCAGCCTATTTCATGGCCCTGGAGAGAGATATCATTTATAAGGTGCGGGAATTTTTCGGCGATCCATCCCAAAACAAAAAAAGTCGCTTTGACATTATGTAAATCGAACAAAGCCAGGACCTTTTCGGTACTCTCCACCACTCGCGACGGCAACTTATGCCATTGATCATAATCGATTTCGCCCTTGAGATTTTCAACGACAAACCAGTCTTCGAGGTCAACTGTTAAAATGTTATTTAACATATATCTTAAAATTACTGAACGGTTTTCGGGCAAAATTATTATGTATCAACGGACGATTTATGTTTATATCCGTAGTAACGGTAATTATAATAATATGGCAGCGAGTGTTTCAAATTATTGACAACCACACCCATTATTTTATCCCGCTGTGAGTTCAGTAACTCGCGGGCCCTGAGGACAACATCTCTTTGCGTGGCGCCGGCCTTGACGACAAGAATGGCACCATCCAGTTCCTCCAGCAGAATAATCGGATCCATGACCGGTATCAGCGGCGGCGAATCAACGATGATTTTATCATAATAAAATTTCATTTCATCTATTATACGATGAACAGCCGCATTATTGAACAGTTCCGAGGGATTTTTCATGACCTCGCCCGCCGTTAAAATATCCAGATTTTCCATGGATGTCTTTTTTAAGGCATTCCGGCAGGCGATTCCTTCGATCAAAACATTGGAAAGACCGCCTTTCAGCGGCAGACGAAATAATTTATGAATCACCGGACGGCGCAGGTCGAAATCGATCAGAAGTGTTTTTATTTTTTTCGACCGCGCCGAGGTCATCGCCAGAAACGACGAGACAATTGATTTTCCTTCCGATAACATAGCCGACGTAACCAGGATGGCCAGCTTGTTCGTGTCTTTATGTTTCCCATTAACATTATAAAGCACCCGCCGGAATTCGGTCGATTCGGGCAACTCCATATTGAAATAGTCGATTATGCCAAGAGACTTTTTCCCTTTTGCCAATCAATACTCCCGTCAATTGTTCTTTTCAGTTATGTCCGTTATTGTATCGGTAATCTTCAGCAAATGCCCCTCAGAAAGGTCCAGCGCCTTTTGGGCCTTTTTCAAATTGCTGTTGATATTCAATGCCTTTCTGAAATATTCGGCGCCCCGTTGCCAGGAGAACTTGGCGTCGTGAAGGTAGCACATTCCAAGTTCATAATAGAGGTCGACATAATCCGGATTCTTATCGATTTCCTTTGTCAGATATTCGATTCGTTCGGAAATGTTATCTTCCGATAACCATTCGGTATATATCAGGTATCTTTTGAAATGAGCCGCTTTTGTCTGGCGCAGCTTCTCTTTCTTTGCCTCGCGGATTCTTATAAACAGGTCATACGCTTTCCTGAAGTCACCATTGTTAAGCGCCGTGACGCCCTCATCGTAGCCTGTATTTTTGTAATCCGGATAGATAAGCAACGCTTTTCTCAGAAGATCATTACATTTGTTAATCATACCTGTCGACATCTCGAAATCCTCCCGGTTTATTCCGTTCAGGATATGAGATAAAACCAGATTAAAATAGGCATCAGCATAGTATACATTTTTGTCGATGGCTTCCTGGAATTCCATCGCGGCTCGCTTGCAGGAGTTGCCGGCCATGTATGCTTCGCCCAGGTTGTTGCGATAATCGGCAAACGCCGGTCTTAGTTCCACAGCACGATTTCCGGCGGCGATGGCCGCTTTGATATTGCCCAGAGCCAGCTCCGTTTCGGATAAAAAGAAATAAGCCTCATGGTAATCCACACTGAGCTTTATTGCCATCTGAAAAAGCCTTTGAGCTTCAATATACATGCGCTTGTAGAACATTGTGGTCCCGAAGTGGTACATCATCCGCGGCTGGCCCTTTTCAAGAACTTCCCTGAAACCATTAAGAAGATATTCCAGTTCCGATTTTTTCTCACCGTGCGCCGATTTGACAAGATTGATAACCTGCTCCTCGGTGCTTTCGTCCGAGAGCGGAAGAGCATCCGTATCGAGCAGTTCGCCGTCGATAAAGACGGAAGTATTTATAATGCCCTGCTCGATATCATTTGTAGTTTGTATCAAAAATTCTTTGTTTTCGCCCGGAATACGGCTTTTAAGACTATAGGTTTCCATAATTTTTCTCCCGGTTCGTTATCCTTTTAGACAAATCCCTTAAAGCATATTGCGGAAAAAATCATTCACATCTAATATTTCCCGCGATTATTTTATCATTATAATCCACTATTGCGATCATTCAGCAATCTATTAATTATGAGGATTGATGATATCGCCCCGATTACCGTAACCCAGTCGCTTAAGGAGCGGAAATCGAAAAACGGCTCCGATTGCCGCGGAAGAATTATGTTATCTTCCGGTCTGATGAAGTAGCGACCCGGACAACCGGCCTCGGTGCACTTTTTCAAATCCACCTGCATCATCTGCGTCCTGATACCGTCTTTTGAAACTACTTTTACTTTTCTGAGGTCGGCATGTTCGGTTGCGCCACCTGCAAGCGCGATGGCATCCAGTAAATCAATATCACTTTCAAGCGTTAAAAGCCCGGGTGCATTGACCTCGCCGGTTATATAATAAATGTTTTTCGTCGCCGTCTGGCTTTCGAGACCCCGCGCCGGCAAACCGCCCGGCGTTCTCGGGATTTCGATAGTATCGTCAGCCCGGATTTCCGGCAGTTCATTAATTCGACCCGATGAAACCGCCGCGGCGACATTGACAACTTCGACTTTTCCCGCAGCGTCGCCGCCCCTGATTATCATGACCCGGCTGAGATCACCCTCTTCGGCCACGCCTCCCGCTTCGTTTATAAGAGCCCATAAGTTGGGAATTTTTTCGAAGGAATATTTTCCGGGACTGAGAACCTGGCCGGTGATATATACTTTCTGAAATCCGTACGAAATCACCCGAACCACGGCGTTCGAAATAGCGCTGTTAAACCGTGACATCTGGCGGACGATTTTCTTTTCCAGCTCCGACGTCGTCAGGCCGGCCGCCTCGATTTCGCCAATGATATCAAGCGAGATTTTGCCGTCCTGTCTGACCTTCACGTTGGCATTAAGGCTGTTATCCTGCCAGAATGTAATCTCCAGTACGTCTTCCGGGCCGATTTGATAAGCCGACTGAGAGTTAACGCCCGGCGCCATCAGAACCATGACCAAGAGCATCATCCCTAAAATATTTTTAATGTCCATATATTTCTCCTTATCCAAAATACTGTTTTTAGCCTTCTTTGGCCAGTATATATTATAAAATCGACTTTTGGAATCTATCCCTTAGAATCAGGAACCAATAATATTTTAAAATATTTTCCCGGGAATGGATTATCATATATTCGGTCACGGTTTGCTTTCATATTCGTTTTGATAAAGTTTTGAGCAATTCCGACCCTCCTGTTTGGCCTTTAACAAAGCCATATCGGCGGCCTTAATCAATCCGTCGGTCGACTCGGAATCCACCGGAAATACGGCGCCGCCGATGGAGACAGTCAGATTCAGGCTTTCTTCGACACCTTCGACGCTGATTTTATGCCCGGCGATAGCGTCCCTGATTCTTTCCATAAACAGCCGGGCGCTTTCGCGGTCGATTTCCGGCATTATCAGACAAAACTCGTCCCCCCCATATCGACAAATAATGTCATTGGAGCGAACCGAGGCCGACAACACTGATACGAAATTGATAATAAGTGTATCGCCGACCAGGTGTCCGTACCTGTCATTTATATTCTTAAGTTCATCGATATCCAGAATCATTAAGGCCAAAAAGCGCTCATAGCGTCGGGCGCGGTAAAATTCTTCACGAATTCTTTTTTTGAAATATCGATGATTATAAGTTCCGGTCAGGCTATCGGTGTGCGAGAGCGCCTCGGCCTTTTCGAATCTTCGAATATTCTCGACCAGCGGCAAAGATTCCCTTCGGAATCTTTCAACATATCCGGTTATCTTACCTTCCTCAACACTTCCGCCCAGGGCCAGAACCGCGCGTTTATTATCTATCCATTTAATGGATGTAAGATATTGAATACCCTCCTCCTTTAGCCCGCGCAGACTATCTTCAAGAGGAGTATTGGTCTTCCCGAGATTTTTTAATTTTATAAAATTATTCGATTCCAGCCGGCTGATAATTTGTTCATGGTTTTCGCGGAGAATATTGTCGGTTTCGTCTTTAATATTTAATTTAACCGACAAAACCGTCTCGTCGGGCCTTTCGCTTTTTAGATAAAAACCGACTTTTGACAGATGACCCTCTGCCTTGAGTTTTTTCAGTAATTCCGGCATCAATTGGTCACAATTCTTTAATTTCAGATATCTGGCCAGATTCGCCGAGGATTCCGAAGACATAACAGAGATATTTATATCGGCGGTTCCGGGATTTCGACTATCCCCGTTTTGCATTTTATTCCTTTTCGCCCGTTCGGCGAAAAAAAGAAAAAATAAAACCGTTGTGGCTATACCTAAAGCCACTATCAAAATTATTTCTATCATTGGCCCGAGCAATTAATTTCATTATAAATTAAAGCAAAGAAAAGAATGCTGTCAATGAAAACCTTAGCGTCTTTTTCGAGCCATGCGGGCGCAACGGAAACGCGCTCGGCGAGATAGAAGTTGATGTTTCCAAAGGAGTTTAAAGACCGACCACCAGCTTATTTTCAGCCCCGGCAGCGATTCCTCGACGACCACTCTTAATTCGGCAATGGTATAAAAAGGATCTTCCTCGATGGCATGTATAATGACTTCGTCGATATCCAAATCGGTATCACGCACCCGACGCGTCAGAGAATCGTCTGATGACGGAGATAAAGGCCTCTTCTTGGATGCGATCGGGAGTTCAGCGATCGTTGTGAGGCTTTCGTCTACCGGTCTTTTTTTTTTGAAGGAGGCCCACCCTGTCCCGAAGCAAAGGCCATCCGGGCTCCATTGATACTTTCGTGGGCCGAAAGGATGCTGTCAAACTCGAGCAGTTCATATACTTCGGAAACATTGGGAACCATATTGGCGAGCTTTATATCACCTTTTCCCTCGCGAATCTCCTTAATCCTCGATATAAAGATCCCCCATCCGGCCGAAGAAATATAATCTACACCGGCCAGATCAAGAATAAGATGGAAACGGCCGCGCTTTAACAGCCGATCGAGAACTTCTTCGAGTTGCGTCGCCGTCAACGTGTCGATAACGCCATCAACTCTAATAATTGAGATAGCATCATCCGACCCGCCCTCGGAAACCGAAATTTTAATATCACTCATTGCCTGCATCGTTGTAAGACTTTTAATATCGGCAAAAAATGATTAATTAAAATGTTTTTGGCAAGGTTTTTTTGGATTAGCAAATATCTGTCTGAATTTATTCCAGATTTCGGGTTTCAATTGCCGGTTTTTCATCGGATGATGCATCGGGAACCGAGCAAATTGTGATGAATGTAATATCGTCCGCCTGAGCGGCCAGTCCGCAGTGCCGGTCAATATCGTCGAGAACCATTCGTGAGATTTCTTCCGGAGTCAGACGAGAATTATTGGCTACCGTTTCTTCGAAGACGCGCAGCAGTTTCTCCATCCCGTATTTTTTACCGGTTCTGTCCATTGCCTCGGTAATACCATCGCTATAAATAAACAGCGTGTCATTTTCGTGGATATCCAGAGTCAGCGGGCGAAGCTTATCGGCAAAGGTGATATCGCCCTGCAATGGCAAACCGAGCGGGATCCCCGGCGGATTTATGACCTTAATGTTCTCTTCGTTTTTCCCGCAGTATATAAGAGGATTATGTCCGGCGGAAACGAAATTGAGTTTTTTGGTTTCGGCGTTATAAACTCCCAGAAAAATAGTGATAAATATTCCGGCCGGAATATCATTTTTTATATAATCATTGACGGCATTGAGAATAGTATGCGCCCGGGTTTTGCCGACCGCCATGATTCTGATTACGGTCCTCAGTACCGACATTATCAGCGAGGCCGGAATCCCCTTGCCGGATACGTCGGCGACAAGCAGGCAATAATTATTTTCGTCGATTTTAAAAACATCATAAAGGTCACCGCTGATTCTTGACGCCGCCCGATAATATGCATCCAATTTAAGTCCGGGAACCCCAGGCAATTTTTCGGGCAGAAGCGTTTTCTGAATTTGCCCGGCCACCTCGATTTCCTTGGCGACTTTTTCGCGCTCGATGATATTTTCGTGGTCGCGACGCAGTCGCGTCATCATCTCATTCAAAGCCTTCGATATTTCGAAATACTCCTCCATGCCTTCCAGGGGCAATTCTGTCTCGATATCGCCGGAACTGAATTTGCGAACCCTCTCCGTAATTCTGACAATGGGAGTGACAAAATAATTCGACAACAGATATATTCCGCCGATGCCGAAAGCCAGCCCGATAATTGTCAGGAGAATGACTTTTCGGCGGGCCTTATTTATTGATTCCGATAATTGCCGGCTGGAATACGAAATATGCACCTGCCCGAAATTTTTACCGCGATCGATAATCGGCTGAATGAGATAGTGCAATTCCCCCTCTTCCGTACGGTATGTTTGCGGCGTGTCGAAAATGTCTGGATCTACACCATCCGGAGGTTCATATTTTTTAAGCAGGTTTCTGATATCCCGCGTATCAGCCAGAATTGACCCGGTTGAATCGAGCAAAACCAGCCTTTTCAATTCAGGATTGGCGCGCAGATAACTTCGCGCCAGATCGTCAAATTCGACCTCGGCGCGGCGATTCAGAATATAGCCGCCCGCCTGATCGGCGATTGTCTTGGAAAGTGCCTCCACCATATCATGAAGATGCTGATGTATATTTTTCGTAGTGCGATTATCTATAAATAAATAGGACCCGGCAATTATAACAAGCATTATTAAAAAAGTATAAACCGAAAATTTAACCCGCAGCGTGAACATGCGGCCCATAAACAGCCGGGCCTTTTCGGGCTGGCGCGAGATAAGTTTGGTCATCCGCAATTCATTTAAATCCGGTGCGGACAGGTATTCGACCGAATCCATTATCTTTCTTATCATATAAAAGCCGAGACCGCCCTTGCGTCCGGATTCAACGAGTTTTTCAAGATCGAGCTTGCTGCCGCCGTCCGGCTGGAAAGAACGGCCGGTGTCGATCAGCGAAATAATAATTCGCTTTTTATAAATGACGATTCGGAAACGAATTACGCCTTCCTCGTACAGATAGGCGTGGCGAATGATATTGGTGACGCCTTCCTCTATGGCAAGATTTACGGCATGAACCTCTTTGCGGGGAAAACCGGCATTGATGAATGTCTCTCTGATTAAAGTCCTTATCGCCGGTAGTGACGATTCGGTTGCCCGAAATTCGGCGTTAATCTCTCTGACCGGTTTTCTAAACATCAAACAATAAGTAAAGACTGACAGGTATTATTTCAACAAAAAAGGCGTCCGGACTGGAAGTATTTATATTATTTGTCGGGCCTCATTCTCAATTCGGCCTGGCGAATATTCTCCAGCGTCTCTTCATTGCCGGGGTACTTTTCCAGTATTTGTTTCCAGAGCTTAATGGCCTCCTCATATTCGCCATTCTGATAATGCCGCAGAGCGTTTAAATATATTTTCCAGGTTTCGACGTCCTTCTTGAGCTCTTCCCGCTGCTGCGTTTCGGGCGGCTGCTCCGGCGTCGTTATTTTATTCAAGTATTCGAGAGCCACTCTGTTATTTTTATCAATCGCAAGTGCGTCTATAAATTTCCGGCGGGCCTCATCATAATCATTATTATAAAATGCTTCCAGTCCGAGGCCGGTTATCTTTATGGCATCGATGGAATTCGCAGCTCGTTTGCGCATCTCCGCGGCAATGACATTATTGGGCGCTAATCTTAAAATCTGCGTATAGTCCATAATGGCATCAAACAGACGACCATTGTTTTCGGCTGTGGAAGCTTCGTTCAGCAAATTACCGCTCTTAATCGCGACCGCTTCCTCGAGGCGATTCTTTAAGGCCTGGAATCTTGCCTGGCCGGGCTCCAGATTGAGCGCCATATCGATCCATATCCCCGAGTTATAAAGATCACCGTCCTCCAGAAACTTCTCGGCCCGGCTGTAATAATCATCCAATATAGCTTGCCGGGCTATATTGGCTGTTAAATCGCCTTTTGCTTCGATTATCTGCAAGTCACGAACCCGATTTAAGGAATTAATCTTACCCAGTATTTCCGGATCATCCGGGCGATATGCCAGCGCCCGCTGATAATAAGACAGCGCCGAATCGACGTTATTCGCCCGGTAAAATCCGTCGGCCTTGCTCTTATAATGTTCCAGTTGTCTTTTTCTGTCGTCGAGGATTAAATAATTCCCCTGCGCATCCAGCAATTCTTCCTCAAGCCGCATTTTATCGGAAATGGATTTTCCCACTTTTATCGATAAACCGAAACGATGCGAATCGGTTATCCCATCCATTATTCTATAAGCGTAATCAAAACGAAGTCGATTATGCGTAAATCCGACTCCGAAGGTGAGATTATCGCGATCATAACCGGCACGAAAATCAAACCATTCATAATATGATTCGGCGCCAAAATGTATGCGGGCTGCTCGATTCTCCGGAAGTTCAAGGGCTACATTAAAGTTGCTCCTGAATATACTGAAGTCCAGCGGATTACGCATCGCCATCCCAACCATTATAGTATGCGGAATGGTCTCGGTTCGGCTTCCCAGCCGGAGACGCGGCGATATCAAATCCTGGAAGATGGCTCCGACAGAAATTTTGTCCGAAATCGATTTCAGGGCCGACAGATCCATACCGACTCCATACGTGCCGTTATTATCAAGCGACTGGTTGTAAACCTTTAAGGCGGCTCCGAGCGAAAAACCGGCCCAGACATTTCGGCCATAGCCGAACATCAGTTGAGAAATCGAGTAACCGAATTCACCGTCCTCGACCCAATCAACGCGTCGCGTAATATCTTCAGTGCCCAATCGCATATAGGAAATACCGAAACCGCCCAGAGTACGATTGGGATACACATAAGAAGCGACATCGTAAATCGTGCCCTCGAATAGCGTGACATGCATCAGGTTGAATTCCTGATATTCAAGCAGCGCCAGACCGGCCTGATTCCAATAAATAGTCGAAGCATCATCGGCCATGGCTACAAAACCACCGCCCATTCCTATACCCCTGACTCCGGAACCGATTGAAAACTGAGATTCCTGTCCGGCATCACCGGCATAAATCAGTGCGGCCGGAAGTAGCGCTATCAATAATGCCGCGACTGATATTTTCAATATGGTCGTCATTTCATTACCGCCAGCTTGAGCTTGTATGCTTCACCGCTGCTTTTGGCCTCGATAATAACCACATAAACACCGTTAAGAACCATCCGACCCTCATCATTGCGCCCATCCCATCTGATTGTATTATCACCCTGGCTGCCGCCCTCCGAACCGGCAGGATAATGCTGCCTGTATACTTTCTCACCGAGGAGAGTGTAGATATTCATCTCGATATCCGAATTTTGATTCAGATAGTAGGCGAATTCAGCGTCGCCGAGTTCGGGATTAAAGGGATTGTTTCTCACTATCAGAGATTTACCTATTACTATTACAAAATTCGTTAAGACGCTGAAATTACTCTCGAATTTACCGGTCACCGGGACAATTTGATTTACTCGCGGGCCGGTGACATATGCCGCCCTGATATCACGGCTGTCGATGCGCAAGCCAAATCCCTTAACGGCAATATCCGGATTGATACGGGCAAAAAAGCTGATCGTATCGGTTATGTGCGGATACAACCTGAAATTGCCAAAATTCAGCCGCAGACGATCACCATAAAATTCCGGTGTCGTAATAATGCTGTCTTTATTTGTGAAGCCGGTCGATTTGGGCGTTACTATCTGATCGGCCGGTATTATATTACCATGCTGATCGGTCAATTCCAGGATAATCGACTTTAATCCAATTTGACTTAAAGAATCGCTGGTTTTGTTTAAAAATTCCAGCCCGAGCATAACATAAGTTGAACCCGGAACAATCAACGGTGACGGGCTGACGATTACATCACCGATTAATTGGTCGGTTATTGTCGGACCGACGTTTATTTTTATCGATATCGAATCAGTCTTGACTTTAGCGGGTTGAGATATATTTCTGTCAACCGGGGTCTCGGTAATCAGAAGCACAAGATCGGCCGTAATCGTCTGTGAGGGGGCGGTTAATTCCCAGGAACCGCTGCTTCCGATATCCAGCATCAATGACGAAGAATCGGCTATTCCAAAATCAATGTCGCCGGTAATCAAAGTTACCTGCCCGGGACCGGCGGATGCTTCCCCCAGATTATTCAATTGCGCCTTGACCGTAAAAATCTGTCCATATTCGACAAAATCCCCATAAACGTCGGCCAGCTCATAGGTCAGTTCAATCCTCGCCGGAGACTGCACCTGAACACCCACCATATTATCTTCCGGCGGGAGGATAATGGCATCGGGAGATGATAATACCGCTTTGTAAATAACGGAGGCGACCGATGAATCGGGTGCCGTCAAATTAAAAGTTCTATCGAAGATATCCCCGGCCGGTATGTGAATACCGTCGGCCTGAGCAAAAACCTCCGAGCCGTCCTCGGATTGTATTGACAGGGAAATCGAATCGGCATCGACCGAAGACAGATTTTCGGTACTGACCGATATCGAGAATAACTGTTCTTGATTCAAATACGGCGGGTTAGCCGTAATCAGATCGGCCGAAATTATTTTTAGTCGCGGTATTTCCAACGAATATTCGACAACCGCGATTGTTTCATCTCCGAACAAAATCGTCTCGGTCCGCGGAACATAAAGTTCGTTACCCGACAAAATCAAACGCGGCGTTAATTCCGCCCCGATAAAATCATCGGGGATATAAACCTCCGAAGTTATTATTTTGTTATTGCCGGAAGTAAGAGTATACCCTTCTTTTAAGAACGTCATCGCCGCAAGAGTATCGTTATCGTACAATTCAAATCGAGAAGAATAACGATCGAGGACATAATTCGGTGAACCGTCGAGATTAATTTCGAATTCGAACTTGTGCGGGTAATTGCTCATCACCGTATCGGGCGTGAGGGAACCGGTAACATATTCGACTTCAGAAGGATAAAGCACCATAAGCGAGTCGAAGTTTTCCAGCGGGATTATCGCGTACCAGCCCGCATCAAAGAAAGAGCCGTCGATTTTTAGATAATGGAAATCTTCTGATGCCCAGCCGAGTGTCCGGAAATCCGGAATAACGACGTCATCATAAGTCAGCGTAAAAACATTATTCGTGTACAGGCTGGTTCGTCCTGAGGAATACAGTTCGATCCAGTCACCGCCGCCATCTCCTATGTACAGATGAACCGATAAACGGGGGCGGTCGAATTCATAATCTTCGGGAGAAATCAGTTGCAGCGACAGGCTGTCGATTGTTGACGGCGACAATATCGTATCCATGCTAAGCGAATTTTCGACGTATTGAAGCTCGATTGACTCCAGGACGGTAATTGCTTTTTCGTACACGACAGTCGTCGTGATGGTATCCCCCTCGAAAACGTAATCAGCCCGCATAACGACCACAAAGGTGTCGTTCTCGGGAAGATTCAGGCTGTCCGCGATTTCAATCAAAAAAGAAATCTGTGCGGAATCGCCGGCCGGAAGCGAATCGATGCTTCCGGAAATCGTGCAATTATCCGAACAGGATAGGAAATAAAGTTCAAATGCAATCGCGAAAGATGGCGATTGATCTCCCGGATTATAAAGGTCCGCAGCGAACTGGCCCTTAAAACCGGTCCGCACCGTATCCGGTAAAGTCCGCGTAACATTCAGGCTTATTCCGTTATATATTAGATCATTCCAATTGGCGAATACATTACCAGTCTTGACATATAACTGCACTTCACCGGGCTCGCCGGTGAAGATAATATTCTTTTGGGTTAAATCAGCCACACCTTCTATGAAATCATTTGAATCATCAAGAATGCTCTGATTTAACTCTCCCCTGCTAATAACAAACTCAACCGGAGACGAAGAAGCATCAAAATCTGTATTGATATTACCATATAGATCGGACGCCGTGATCGAAGCCGGTCCGATAAATCCATGACCCGCAAATTGGGTCGGCTGAATATCAAGCGACAGGCCGCCCAGATAGGCGGGTCTGACAATGGTTGCAATTTCAACTGTGTCGGTACCCGGGCTGACATTCAAAGCCGTCGTACCGGTTCTGAATAAATATTGCCTGGCCGAACCGGTACCGTTTATGACCAGGATATCATTTATAATAGGCTCATAGCCGGCCGGCGAAGTGCCGTCGCCGATAAGAACAACGTCAAACAAGGCCGTGGCCGAATTACCCGACGAATCGACCGCATCGGTAATATGAATGGTCATCGGTTGTCCCGCAACCACGCTGTCATCATACGCTATATTGAATGATGCCGGCTGTGATCCGCCCACCAGAATCAAACCGGACGTGCTCGAAATCTGTCCGTCGGTAACCGTAATTGTCTGTGCTCCCGAAGTGAATAAAGAAAACAAGCTGCCCTCAAACGAATGCCGGCCGGAATCGGATACTATGAAATTATACCTGTTTTCGAAATTGTAATATAATTCGGCCTGCGTATCACTCGAAGTAAAATAAACGGCGCCGTTATAATCGTATTTCCGATTATCAAAGGCGTCATAAGCTGCGATAACGACTGCCGAGGGAAACGCCTCACCCGGTTGTACCGCCCGCGGATATTCAAGGAATCCGAAATAATCAAGTGCCCCCGGAATGACCGTTATCAATCCGGAGGTATCGGCCAGGTCACCCGAACTTACGACCACTTTTCCCGTTCCGACCGTTGTCGCCAGCAGACTTCCCGGCGCGAGCACGCCGATATCGTCCGATTCCGCCGTCAACGACCAGACTAAATCCAGGCTATCAATCTCATTATCATACTCATCGACGGCATAAACCGTGAACTGCTGCGAGCTTCCCGCCGTTAGCGTGAGCGGTCCATCCGGCTCAATATAAAGTGCAAACGGGCCGGCAGGGTATATATTGAATTTTTTCGACAAGGTCGGGCCCGATACGACACGGAAGTACTTATTAAAAATCAGACCTGTAATCTGATATTGCCCGACCGCGGTCGGATTCCCGATTGTACTTATCGTCAGTGTAACTTTAGTCCCGGCCGGGAGTGTCGCTCCTTTATTAAATCGTATTGCAATCTTATGGTCCCATACATAAACATATTTTATCTCGGGATCATCGCCCGTGTAATCGTCCGAATAAGTGACACTCGCTATCCCGCTTAGGTCAAAGCTGTGGGGAAAGCGAAAAACAAAGCCGCCGCCCCAGGGAAGCCCCGATGACGGCAGAGTTAACTTGATTTCGTAAGTATCGTCTGCACCGGCCATGCCCGAATAAGGCATGACACTGAGATCGAAATCCGGAGGCCTCGATTCATCGGCGGCCACTTCTTTAAAATTACCGCTAGCGTCCCAGAAATCCAAATCCTGAAGCGAATCGGGGAGTCCAAACTCCACATCTGCGGCGCTGCTGACTAGCGGAATCGCAAGCAGTATCAGAGTGAATAGAAAATTCGCCGTAAATATTCTCATAGCCAAAATGCCTTAAAGCATTGTAAGCAGCAAAGCGGATGCCCTGATTCCGACAAAATGAGCCGTATTTGAAATAGTTATCGAGAGGCCAATAGATTTAGTTCGGCAATCTAACTTCGTGTATAATACTTAAGTATGTTTTCAGGCAGCCTCTTCTGTTTGACTTGGTAATATCACGATAAAAGACGTTTTGCGGACAAAATGGGTATTAATTAAAACATGTGCACCATTATGCATCTTGTGCGCATATTTTTGCATCTCCTGCAGGACTATTCGTTTTTCGCTCTATGCTCCGACGATTTTATCGTGTTGGTCAAGAGCATAGCGATGGTCATCGGGCCGACTCCGCCCGGGACCGGCGTGATATATGATGCCTTTGCCCGGCATGCTTCATAATCAGCATCGCCGGTCAATCGGTAGCCTTTTTCGGTCGAGTCGTCGGGAACTCTGTTCATACCGACATCAATCAGGACAACACCGTCTTTAATCATATCACCCTTAACGAACTCAGACTGGCCGATGGCGACAACAAGTATATCGGCGCGCCTCAGGACATCTTTGAGATGGGCCGTCCGGGAATGACAGAATGTAACCGTCGCGTTGGCCATCTCCCCTTTCTGCATGAGCATTATGCCGACCGGCTTGCCGACGATATTAGACCGCCCCAATATAACGACCTCCTTACCCCCCGGATCGATTTTATATCTTCGCATAAGTTCGACTATACCGGCCGGAGTGCAGGGCAAAAAGGTCGGATAGCCGAGTAACATCCTGCCGACATTAAAAGGATGAAAACCGTCGACGTCTTTTTCGGGATCGATTAAATATGTCACCGCCGGTTCATCGATATGTTTCGGTAACGGCAGTTGTACCAAAATGCCGTCGATGTCGTCGCGGCCGTTCAAATCCCGGACGATACTTATCAGCTCGTCCTGCGAGATATCGGCCGGTTTTCTTATCACTTCGGAGTAGACGCCGATTTTTTCGCAGGCTTTGGCCTTGCTTCTGACATACGTTTGCGAGGCCGGATTTTCGCCGACCAGCACCGCCGCCAAACCGGGGGTCACTCCCTTTTTCTTTAACGCCTCGACTTTTTCCTTAAGTTCGGTCTTAATCTCATTGGAGATTTTTTTGCCGTCAATTATTTGGGCTTCCATGATTGTTTCATCCAAATCTTTTTATTCCTCTAAAACCGGTTCTCTTCCGTAATCCAGATTAAACGGCTCGATTTCCACCGCCTGCCCGGTTTCGGAATCGACGGTAAGTACAACTCCGCTGATGCGTACATCATCTTTGGCACAGGAGAAACGTTTCGGCATCCCCGTCAAAAACCGCTCCAGCGAGGGTCCTTTGGCCATCCCGATGATAGAATCAAAAGCCCCCGTCATGCCGACATCGGTAATATAGGCGGTACCTTTGGCGGAGATTGTCTCATCGGCAGTCTGTACATGCGTATGTGTCCCGATAACCGCGGAGACACCGCCGTCGAGATAATATGCCAGCGCCTGTTTTTCCGAAGTAACCTCGGCATGAAAATCTATAATGACTATCTTTGTCTGCTCCCTGATAGTACTTATGATTTTATCCGCGGCTCGAAAGGGGCAGTCGATATCTTTCATATAGGTGCGACCCATTAAATTGATAACGCCGATTTTTGCACCAACTTCCTCAGCTATTAAATAACCGTTACCCGGGCAGCCGGGCGGGTAATTCGCGGGACGCAGAAGCCGGGGCTCTTCATCGATATATTTAATAATGTCCATTCTGTCCCAGATATGATTCCCGGACGTCTGACAATTGACACCATACGAAAAAATCTTTTGGGCCATCTCGGGCGTAATCCCGAAACCGCCGGCCGCATTTTCAATATTGCAAATTACATAATGCGCCCCGAATTTTTCCTTAAGCGGTTTGCACATTTGGGATAAAACGAACCGCCCCGGTTTGCCGACAATATCTGCAAAAAAAAGTATCTTTATATGCGCCATCACATTCCTTTATTTAGCGTACTCGGTTGCCCGCGATTCCCGGATAACGGTCACTTTAATCTGCCCCGGATATTCCAGTTCCTGTTCGATTTTCTCGGCGATATCCCCGGCCAGGATCGACGCCGACAGATCGTCGACCGATTCATATTCGACAATCACACGAATTTCTCTTCCCGCCTGAATCGCAAAAGCCTTGGCCACACCCTTAAACGAGTCGGCGAGCTCTTCCAGCTTTTCGAGTCGCTTGATATATGCTTCCAGCGGTTCGCGACGTGCGCCCGGGCGCGCCCCCGAAATTGCATCGGACGCCTGCACGAAAACCGAATAAGGCGTCTCCTGGGGAACATCACCATGGTGAGACAGAATGGCGTTTAAAATAATCGGATCTTCACCGTATCGCGTCAGGAAATTGGCCCCGATTTCGGTATGAGTCCCCTCGGTTTCTCTGTCAATCGCTTTACCGATATCATGGAGCAGGCCGGCTCTTTTAGCGATATTGGGGTCAAGACCCAATTCCGAAGCCATCAAACCGCTGAGAATCGCCACTTCTTTCGAATGCTGCAGAACATTCTGCCCGTAGGAACTTCGATAATTAAGTTTACCGAGTAATCTAATGACATCGGCGTGCAAGCCCTGGACTCCTATATCGAAACAAGCCTGCTCGCCGATTTCCCTGACAATCATCTCCATCTCTTTTTCGGTCTTGGCAACAATCTCTTCGATTCTGGTCGGGTGAATCCGTCCGTCGGAAATCAGTTTCTCCAGGGACATCCGGGCGATTTCCCGCCTGATCGGATCGTAACCGGAGAGAATTACCGCTTCAGGGGTATCATCGACAATGACATCGATGCCGGTGGCCGTTTCAAAGGAGCGGATATTTCTTCCTTCGCGGCCAATAATACGACCTTTCATCTCTTCGTTGGGAAGATTGACGACGGACACGGTCGATTCTACCGTATGGTCGGCGGCGCAACGATAGATGGCGGAAATAATAATCTCCTTTGCTTCTTTTTCGGCTGTCCGCTCGGCCTCATCTCTTATTTCTTTTATTGTCGCCGCTGCTTCCAGTTTGGCTTCACCAATCAAATTATCTTTAAGTTCCTTTTTGGCTTCTTCGGCGGTCATCTGGGCGATACGCTCCAGTTTCTCATTTTGAATCTGGATTGACTTGGCCAGCTCCTGCTCGCGGAGCGCAATTCCCCGCTCCCGGGAGCTGATGGTCCTTTCTCTGTTTTGAAGGTCTTTTTCTCTTTTCTGGACCGTTTCGAGTTTGCGGTCGGCTGCGTTTTCCTTTTCGGAAAGTCGCTTCTCGGTTTTCTGAACCTCATTTCGTTTCTGATTCAATTCCCGTTCGAAATTCGTTTTGACTTTATACCATTCCTCCTTGGCCTCCAGAATGGCTTCTTTTTTCTTTATTTCAGCCTCTTTTTCGGCTTCGATGATCGTCCGGCGGGCGGTTTCCTCGGCGCCGGATATTTTTTTATCACCTAATTTTCTGAGTATAATCCAGGCAGCGGCAGAAGCTACAATTGCCGCAGCCGCCGAAAAAAGGATAATTAAAAGCGTATTACTCATTAGAGCCTCCTGGCCTTTGAAAAATCAAAGGCATCTATTTAAAGGTCAAATAGATGATACAATGAAGATAAACCGGGAGATATCAGACGGCCGGAAGATTACCCCGATTCGGACAGGGCTCCATCCAGCAATTCAAGAATGCCTTTCGCTCTTTCTTCGACTTTGTCCAGCTCGCTGCTATCCTTATCCTTAAAGTCCATAAGTTCGCCGGCCAGATTCAAAGCCGTCAGAACGGCAATTTTATGGGGCGCTCGGTTTTTTGATCTCAATGCAATTTCGCGCATCTTTTTATCAACATAATCAGCGACACGCAGAATATACTCTGTATCGGCATAGCCCCGAATAGAATATTCCTCGCCAAATATAGTAACCTTTACGATTTCTTCCGCCTTTTGATTATCCGACATATTCAGTGAGTCATATCCCTTTCTTATCTCAAATTATCTTCTGATATCATCTATTCATTTATGTAAAAATTGCTTTTTCAAGCTAATAATGTCAACATTTTTTGTCAAGAATGTTCTTTTCTAATTTTGCTCCAGCAAATTTAATTTGCCGATAATATTATTCAATTTTTCCTTCACTTTTTCGGCTTTGCCGCGTTCAAGTTTTTCCATCGCTATCAATTTCGACTTTAATTCCGACAATTCGTTCTCTATCCGGCTGTTTTTATCCATCAGTGCTTTTTTTTCACTGTTCAGCTTTTCAATCAAAGCCACCGCTCTGGTTATTTTCTCTTCCAATTTTTCCAGGGAATCCATGGCGCTACCCTTCTCTGATTTCCGCATTAAAGTGTTTCTTTAAATGTTTAGCAATTTTATTATGTGTCGCAATAACTTCTTTACTTTCAAGGCTACGCTCGGACGAGCGATATTGCAGGGCAAAGGCGATAGATTTTTTGCCCTCGCCGACCTGTTTGCCACGGTATAAGTCGAATATTTTTACCTCTTCAAGCAAATCACCGCCGACTTTTTTTATCTCCTCTTCAATTTGCCCGGCGTTTACGGTTTCATCGATAACCACCGCCAGATCGCGCGGCGCCGCCGGATAACGAGGAACCGGCCTGAAAGACATTTCCGGACGCCTCTTTGTAAGCAACTTATCAAAATCCAGAACCGCCGCAAGGACAGCCTGTTTTATGTCAAAAGCCTTCGCCAATTCCGTACTTATCTGCCCGGCCGAACCTATTATATCATCATCTATCTCTATTTCAAATGAGCAGCCCTTCAAGAATATGGGCTGATGCGCCGGAGTTAATTTCACCGGTGCAATACGGCAGGAGTCAATTAATTTATCGATGGCGCCTTTGAGATGATAATATGAAAATCCAACGCTTTTGGAATACCAATTATCATCGGTTTGTCCCGATAACATAAGACCGACCTGCTCCCGCTCATCGGGCGGATTGCCGGGATAGAAAGCCTTGCCGATTTCAAAAAGCTGCAAATTAATATTCCGCCGGGAAATATTATGGGAGACCGACTTCAGCAGCGAATAAAGCAGGCTGCTCTGCAGGACGGCCAAATCTTCGGCAATCGGGTTTAATATCCTAAGCAGCGGCTTTCCATCGGATAATTTTGACATCAGTTTGGGATCAGCCAGACCCGAACCGTACGTCTCGTCAAATCCCTGCGTCGTTAACGCCCTTCTTATTTCATCCCTGAGGATATCATCACCAAATTGATGAGTAAACAGAGGCCCCAGATTCCTTTCGGATGACGGCACCGAATCATACCCTTCTATCCGTACGATTTCCTCAAACAGATCGACTTCACGTTCAATATCGGGGCGAAATGTCGGGACGGTTACTTTCATTATGCCGTCGCTCTCGGTTTCAAACTCAAGCCCCTCAAAAATATCGCGCATTCTTTTCCCCGATATATTCGTACCCAGAAAGGCATTGGCTTTATCGGGGCGGAAATCGATTTCAATCGGCGTTATCTTTTTGGGATAGCAATCAACGATGCCGGACAGCAACTCCCCGCCCGCATATTCATTAATCAACCCGGCGGCCCGGTCTATGGCTCCGGGAACATTATTGGGATCGGCACCTTTTTCAAATCGGGTCGATGATTCAGACATAATTTCGAGATGAAGTCGACTTTTACGGATTGTGACAGGATTGAAATAAGCCGATTCGAGTAAAATATCGGTCGTCTCATTGGAAATTTCCGAATTCAGCCCGCCCATGACACCGGCCGCGGCGACCGCCTTCTCACCGTCGGTGATAAGCAACACTTCCGGCGTAAGTGTATGCTCGACCTCATCGAGTGTCGTGAACTGCTCCCCATCCCGCGCCCGCCGAACCAGAATTTCCTTACGCTGAAAACGATTATAATCAAAGGCATGAAGCGGATGGCCGTACTCGAGCATCACCAGGTTGGTGATATCGACCACATTTGAAATCGGTCTGACACCGCACAGAAGAAGCTTTTGTTTTATCCACCATGGAGATGGTCCGATTTTAACACCTTTTATAATTCGCGCCGCGTACCGCGGGCAGGCATCGGCATCGTCAATCGAGACTTTTACGTAATCTGAAGCCTTCTCCGAAACTTCTTTCAATTCGAATGCCGGTCGTTTTATTTTATTTCCGGCCAGACAGCCGATATCCCGGGCAATACCGATGGCCGACATCATATCGGGTCGATTGGGAGTCAAATCAAGTTTTATGATACTATCGTTAAGTCTAAGATATTCATCCGCAGGCTTTCCGACCGGAGCATCATCTTCGAGAACAATTATTCCCGAATGGTCATCGGTGATACCCAGCTCCCGTTCGGAGCATATCATCCCGTACGATTTAACGCCCCGGAGTTTGATCTCTTTTATTTCATATTCATTTTGTAATTTCGCTCCAACTTTGGCCATTACGACTTTTTGCCCCAGTGCAGCGTTGGGTGCACCGCAGACGACCTGCAATTTGTCTTCCCCCGAATCGACGACAGCCAATCTCAAATGGTCGGATTTCTCGATATCGTTTAATTCAATGATCCGCCCGACGACGATATTGTCAAATTGCCCTTCGAAAAGCTTTTGCACCTCGGCCTCAGACCCGGACAGAGTGAGCCTTTCGGCCAGCTCTTCGGGCGACCACTCGAAATCAACCAATTCTTTTAGCCAACCGTGCGGAATCTGCATTATTTGAACTGCCTTATAAACCGGATATCGTTTTCATAAAAGAATCTGATATCGGTAATCCGATATTTAAGCATAATGATACGCTCGACTCCGATACCGAAAGCGTACCCAGTATATTTCTCCGCGTCGATATGTGCAAATCTAAGGACATTTGGATCAATCATACCGCAGCCGAGTATTTCCAGCCAACCTGTGTATTTACACAACTGGCAGCCCTTACCCTTGCACAAAAAACAGGTGATATCGACCTCGGCCGACGGTTCGGTAAACGGAAAATAACTCGGCCGGAAACGAAGTTTTAAGCCTTCGCCGAAAAAGTCACGACAGAATGCGACCAGCACACCTTTCAAATCTGACATGGTGACGCCTTCGTCGACTGAGAAACCGTCAACCTGATGAAATACACAATGCGACCGGGTCGATATCGCTTCATTGCGGAAACATTTCCCCGGCGTAATCACCTTAATAGGCGGTTTGGAGTTAGCCAGTACCCGCGCCTGAACCGGCGTGGTATGCGTCCGCAGGAGCAAATTGTCACCCTCGACATAAAATGTGTCCTGCATATCGCGCGCCGGGTGATCGGGCAGGAAATTCAGCGCCTCGAAATTGTAATAATCGGTCTCGACTTCCGGACCGCGCGCGATAGTAAATCCCATGCCATAAAATGACCGACACATCTCGTCGATAACTCTGGTTATCGGATGCAGCGCTCCCTGACGATGCGCTATTCCGGGCAGCGTCGGATCGATTATTTCTTTGACGGCGGTCGTTTGGAATTTCTTGCCGGCGGTTTTAATGGCGCTATCCAGGGCGGCTTTGGCTTTATTGGATAAGCTGCCGAGCGTTTTTCTTTCCTCGATGGGCAGCTCTTTTAGCGTTTTAAGAACGGACGTAATCAAGCCCTTACGACCGAGATACTTGACACTTATATCCTGAAGCTCTTTTTGCGATTCGGCCGCCTTTATCGCCTCCAAGGCATCGGTCAGGTATTCCTGTATTTGGCTGGCCCCGGACATAGATAAATCCGGCCTTAATTGCCTTTGGCCATTTCGACCAGTCGACCGAACGTGGCCGAATCCAGCGCGGCAATATTCGATAAAGCCTTGCGATCGAGCCCGACGCCGGCTTTTTTCAGACCGTTCATAAATGTTGAATAGTTCAACCCATGTTGCTTAGCCGCCGCCGAAATACGCGTAATCCATAACTGTCGATATGTACGTTTTTTGACTTTTCGGTCACGATAGGCGTACGTCAATCCTTTATGAACGGTTTCCAGAGCGGTGCGATACAATCGCGAACGGGCTCCGTAATTTCCACGAGCCTTCTTAAGAACCTTTTTATGTCGTCTGTGAGCCGCGACATTATTTTTTGCACGAGGCATTTTTATTCTCCTGACTGATCAATAATTCGGCGCCGTCAATAAGGAATCATTTTGCTGACACGCGCCTTATCCACATCGCTGACCAAACCCGATTTGCGCAGATTTCGTTTCCGCTTCGGGCTTTTTTTGGTCAGAATATGTGAATGATAAGCTTTCTTTCTTTTAATCTTACCGGTCGCCGTCTTCTTGAACCGTTTGGCTGCCGACCGGTTCGTTTTTATCTTCGGCATTCTCTTTTCCTTTTGGTTTTGATTTCTGAGACCGAACATTCGGGCTCAAAATCATGATCATATCTCTACCTTCCAATTTCGCTTCCTGTTCAATGGTGCAAATGTCTCCAAGCTCTTCGACAACGCGATCCAGAACTTTTTGACCGTACTCGGTATGAGCTCGTTCGCGACCTTTGAACATCACAAAAACTTTTACCTTGCTGCCTTTTTCCAAAAATTCTTTCACATGTCTTGTTTTAAACAGAAAATCATGCTCATCAATCTTGGGTCGGTACCGCATTGCCCGCATCTGAACGACGTGCTGTTTTTTCTTGGCTTGTCTTGCCTTCTTTGATTGCTCGTACTTGAACTTGCCGAAATCCATAATACGGCAGACCGGTGGTCGACTGTTAGGCGACACTTCGACCAGGTCAAGATGGGCGTCCTGAGCTCTTAATAGCGCCTCCTTTACGGGCAAAATACCAATTTGATCGCCATCAGCGCCGATCACTCTGACCGGCGATGCAGTTATCCTTTCGTTTACGCGAATGAATTTCTTGGCTATCGTGTCCTCCTTTGATTACAGTTTAGATTTCGCAGCTTTTTCTTTAATCTCCGCCTTTAAAGCAGTTATCATCTTATCCAGCGAAAAATCCCCGGCATCGCCTTTTCCGTGAAGCCTGACCGAAACCGAACCATTCTCTTTTTCTCTGGCTCCTATTATAAACATATACGGGATTTTCTGCAACTCCGATTCTCGAATTTTATGTCCTATTTTTTCGGAGCGTGAATCCAGCTCGGCCCGGATATTATTTTCTTTCAGCCGCGATAATATATTTTCACCATATTCATTCATTTCATCGGTAATCGGCAAAACCTTCACCTGCACCGGCGCCAGCCAGAGCGGAAATGCGCCGGCATAATGCTCGATTAATACACCGAAAAACCTCTCGATCGACCCCAGCAGGGCGCGATGAATCATAAACGGCCGTTTCAGCTTACCTTCGTTATCGGTGTAGGTCAAATCGAAGCGCTCCGGCAAATTGAAATCGAACTGAATCGTCGAGCACTGCCAGCTGCGCCCCAAGGCGTCCTTTATATTCATATCGATCTTCGGCCCATAAAAAGCACCTTCACCTTCCGCGACCGCATACTCCAGTCCCAGAATCTCCAGCGCCCGTCTTAAACCGTTTTGAGCTTTTTCCCAATCGGCCGGATCGCCGATGGCGTCTCCGGGGCGAGTCGAAAGATGAATATCATAATCTTCAAAGCCGAACGATTTCAAAATATGCAAACAGAACTTCAAAAGCCAGACCAGCTCCTCTTCCATCCCCTCCGGCGATACAAAATGATGCGCATCATCCTGGGTAAATCCCCGGACTCGCATCAGACCATGCAGCACGCCCGGCATCTCGTAACGATAAACGGTCCCCAGCTCGGCCCAGCGCATCGG
>CAYVMO010000039.1:0-30171 GCA_964452645.1 uncultured Ignavibacteriaceae bacterium | reverse complement strand
CAGATTACCCACGTGTTACTCACCCGTTCGCCACTTTAATAACCCAACCGAAGTCAGGCGTTCTCGTTCGACTTGCATGTATTAAGCACGCCGCCAGCGTTCGTTCTGAGCCAGGATCAAACTCTCCGTAATATTTTAACGAATTATATTCGTTTTTGATATTCACGAAGGTTGTCCTAATTGAACACTTCGTTGTTCGTATTGACGATCTCAGTTTCGATCAACTGAGACCCACACTGCTCCAGAAGAAATAAATCTTCTGGCGCGATGCTTGCTATTCAGTTTTCAAAGAACAAAAAAACCTGACCTTTATCAGGTAGCGAATCATTATAGACACCTATTTACCCTTTGTCAAGTAAAAAGTACGACTTTTTTAACCTTTTTTAAGGCTGAAAGTTCCCCGATAAAACGATATGCGGGGTAAAATTCAACCCTTACACTTTTCGACATATAGGGATAATACTTTAGCCCCGGCAACCGACGAAATAATTGCCGGATTTTTGATAAAATTATAAATTAAAACCCCGCCGGGAGGCGGGGATTGATGGCTGTGGGTAAATAAATCGTTTCAATTAGAAATTGACGGAAAAATCCCAGTTAGCGCAGATTTCCCGGGCTTTGTTGACCGGGACCCAGGGATCATCGGTAATCTTGGTGCAATAGCACTCTTCACTCCAGTTAATGTTGATCAACGGGCTGTGGCCGGGTGTAACCGCCTCGGGCGGAACACGGAACAGCATTCCGGTGGGATGGAAATAATAAGTGCCGGGTTCACTAATGCAGTTGTACGGAACCGTATACTGCTTCGACCAGCCGCGATCGGTGGTTTCGGTTCCATGGGAATAAGCGGTGTTACGTTTTGGTGCCATTTTTCCTCCTTCTCTCTCCAATTGGAAGAGAAAATCAGTTTAGGTTTTTTTTAATTGCTGACATCCCACATGCCAATATTGATTATCGGATGTTGCATAGTCAGGCTTAAGTACTTTTCAAGGAAAATTGTATTCTTTTTGTAGACAATCTTATCCGGTTTATCATGTTACCGGTAAAGACCGGACTTCAGGCAAAAAGGGCCTACGTGAAACATACTTATTTCAATGGTGAAGCAGGTAAAACCTCGGAGAAACAATGTCTCGAAGAGAATTGGCGACCTATGTCCGCCAGGGCAGACCGGAAGGTCTGCCACCCACAATTCGAGCCGATTTATCTTTTCCCCGCCCCGTCAGGAGCGCCCTTCACTTTGTTCACTTCGTTTTACTCAGCATCTTCGACAGGACCTTCGGCAGGGCTCACTGACCTACTGCCCCGCGCCTCAATTATTAAGACTGGTTAATCACGGATGATGGTCGGGGTGATCATTATCATCAGGTCGGTGGTGGTGGTTTGAGTCGATTTGTGTTTGAATAAATTACCGACTATGGGAATCGACCCCAGCAAGAAGAGACGCTGTTCATTTTCGATTTTGTTTTCCTTCAATAGCCCGCCCAGGACGGCCGTCTCATTATCGTTGACCGTAATCCTGGTTCGGATCGCGCGCTCGGAGGTAATCGGTTTCTGATTGTCGA
Organism: uncultured Ignavibacteriaceae bacterium; assembly: GCA_964452645.1. Classification (GTDB taxonomy): domain Bacteria; phylum Zixibacteria; class MSB-5A5; order GN15; family PGXB01; genus CAYXTW01. Next base: position 28,609 of record CAYVMO010000039.1, on the reverse strand, counting down.
CCGGACCGGAATAGCCGATGATTTCGGCCACGGTCGGATTGACATTGAGAATAATCTGCCCGTCTTCGGTGATATGAGGCGTCACCAGCAGGGTGATACCGACTTCTTCATCCTGAAAGCTGACGATATCCTGTACGGCGCCGCCTTCGCTGAAGCGATTGATGGTTTGAATCGGAATGACGGTCGTCACCTTGATTTCCGCCTCGTGATCGTTGAGGGTCGTAATGCGCGGATCGGATATTAATTTTGACTTGCCTCTCTGGTCAAGAAAATCAAGGGCCATTTTCAATTCTTCGATCGACATTTTGCCCCATGTCCAGGCACCAAAGGAAAAATCTTTTTGGAGAAAATCTTCAGCCGCATCGCTTGAACTCGTGGAAGTCGACGGCTTGCTCTGAAGACCGTGATATCTACCGGTCACTCTGGTCGGCCATTCGAACCCGATGCGCTTATCATTATCGACATTGGTTTCGATCAATCTGACCTGAATGGCCACCTGCGGCGGACGTTTGTCGATTTCTTTTATGAACTGTGCAATCATATTAACGTTCTCAGGCAGGTCGATTATTACGATTTGCGTGGGTAATGGCTCCGAGCCTACCGATGCTCCGCCCTTCCCCTCGACAATCTGTATTTTGCCCTTGGGTGATAACAAATCGCTGACGGCGTTGACGGCCGCCGACGGTGAGATATAGTCAAGCGTAATGGCTTTTGCGACGGTCTCACCGAACGGAGTCATTTCCAGCGGCTTGACAACCACGATATCGCCGGTGAGATAATAATTGTACCCATTCGAAGCCAGAATCGCCTCGAAAGCATCGCGCAGTATGACATCGTCCAAACGCAGACTGACTTTGCCTTCAATCTGTCCTGATTGCACGATATTAAGACCGTACTGCTCGGCCAGCATGTTAAGGACGGTCGACAGCTCTATATCTTCAAACTGGAGCGATATTTTTTCCTGTGAATCGAGCGGCCCGGCAATGACGTTATTGAATAATAGCATCAGTGGAATTATTACCAAAAATGTTCGACGTATCATGACTTATCCTTTTTTATATTCAATGTAAATTCGAGACTGTCTTTTTCGAGAGTGACCAGATTTTTATTAATTTTGACGACTCGGGCGCCGTTGACAATATCACCGTGGCGTACGATTTTTTTGTTTATTACCGCCGAAGGATTTGTTTCATCCCACAGGATACCGCCCAGGACCCATCCAGGAGCCTGGACCGGTTCCTCCATCGGCTTTTCATTTTCATCGACGCTTTTATAAAAGGGATCGCGGCCCCAGGCGAGTTTATTGTATTCATCGGCATCAAAAGAACCGGCAGGTTTATCGGCTGCAGTTATTTTCGCGACTGTTTTTAATTGTTCCGGTCGCGGATTAGCTTTTTTATTGGAGTCTCCCAAAAAATTATAAAGCCCCCATATGGCTGTCAGGACAGCCACCGCATAGACGAACTTTTGTCGTTTTTTCGTCTCCATCAGCTGTCCTTAATCGTCCCGAGAATCGCCTTAAAACCGAAGCTGACCTCGGAATCCTTCTGGTTATCGATGTGATTATTGATCCGGCAAAAATTGACACCATTGAAGAAATTCTCATTTTCGATTTCTTTGATGTACCGCCCGCTGTTCTGAAGGTCGCCTCGAAACCTCACGACAATAGCCAGGGGCTGCGGTTTGTCACTATCGAGCAGTCGGTCGTTCAGTTTCAGAAGTTCATCGACCGAGGGGGAAATTTCGAGCAGAGTCAAATTATATCCCCGAGTTATTTTTTCAATCCGGTCGAAAAGTTTTATTAAATCGTCCTTTGAATAAAGTTTGGAGATAAGGGATTTTTTCTTCCGGAGTAATTCCTGCTGACTTTTAAAAAAGCCGGGAAACTCAATCATGGTTTTTATATAACCGGCAATTTTAACCTCCGACTCAGCCAATCGGGCTTCGGTTTCATTATCCCTTTTCATTTCCGGCAGGACCACGAAAAAAACATACAGGACGATAATGGCCACAAAAGCGAATATGGATATCAGATACCGTTTTTTCATAATATCACATCCATGCTGATTTGGAAATCAATGGTAAACAGGTTACCCTTATTCGACTTCGAATGACTATTGAGAGCGACATTCTCAAAAAAAGGTGAACTTTCCAGCCGGACAATAAATTCCGCGAGAACGACTTCGGGGGGCGGATCGGTCGACGCCGCGCGCCCGGCGAGTATCAGGTTCTTTTCACGCCCCTCTTCCCCCAGATCGTACATGTTAAGCTTTATTTGCCGGGGCGTGATGCGGGACAATTCCTTGAGATTCAGATACAGGTGAGTCGGCTCCTTATCCAGCGTCTTAAGAATCTCTTTGTCGATAACCATCTGACGTTTAATTTGATTGTACATAATGACGGGTCGTGAATTTTCAAACCTGGCGATTTGAGCCGTAGATGAGGCCAGCCAGGCCGACTTAACATCATCACGATATTTCATCAACGTCCAGGTGAACAATAATATGGCTGTAAATAAGATAAACGCCGGAACAGCCAGTCGGGCATATCTCACGGCAGCCAGCTTCTCTCTGGCACGCGGCGGCAGGAAGTCAATCAGATCATAATCAATCATCGACAAGGCAACGGCACCTAATGATACCGGTACCTGATCGCAAAAATCGCCGCGGCATATTTTTGATTCGGCCAGACAATCGGCCGGAAAACGCTTAAATTCGATTCCGAAATGACGCGAAAGATTATTTATCAGATCATCCGAATATGATAGATCGCCGTAAACGAAGACGATATCGGTCGATGTCTTGGAAAACTGACCCACATAATAATCAAGGGAGGTTTGGATTTCATTGACGAGCGATTCGGTAAAGGCCTCGTACTTATTTTCGCCGGGGCTTTCGGCCAGGGCCGAGAAACCAATGGAACTGATATTCATAAACTCCAGCCGCCTGCCGCGATAATAACTAATCTCGGAGCCATCTTTTTTAATGTTTATCAGAGCATAAGTCTTGCTTTCATCATAGTTTTTCATATACGGCAACATATGTCCGAGCGCTTCCAGTTCATAAAATACGGCTTTTATCTTCGGACAAACGGATTGTAACAGTTGCAGCTTTTTGTCGATTTCTATTTTGGATACTGCGATAAGCGAGACCAGTGTCGATTCGCCGGTGGCGGTTGTCTCGGTTCTGGTCAAGTGATAGCCAAAATAGGCATTATCCAGACCGAAGGGTATGCGCTTGTCGGCCTCCCAGCGAACGGCTTTGGCCAGTTCCCGCCGCGGCATGGGCGGGAGTGAAATGATCCTGAAGGCGGAATCCGAACTGCCGATACCGAGGACATATCGGGTCAGGCTCTTTCCATACTGCGTGACATACCTTTCAATTTCCATGACAATAAAATTCCGGCGTTTTTCTTCAGAATTGTATGACTGGGGGATATAAATTTTGGTGACATTCAACAGCCTGTTTCGATGCCAGATATTCCGAGCCGTTGCCAGTTGAATGGAGTTTTCGCCGAAGGAGATGGCGATAGTACGACCGAAACGAAATTTCTTTCCGGTTTTCAATGTCGCGGCGAGCCACGCCGGAAAACCCAAAATCCATTTTTTAATCTGATCTTTTTGCATGTCACTCCGGCTTCAAATTTTGAATTGCCTTTTTATCAAAAGCACACTTCCAATCTTCGACAGAATATACCATGTCGGATGCAGGCCGGGACATCACCCGAATTAAAAGCCGATTACAATATCCGGATTGGCCCCGGTTGAGGTAATTGTCCTGGCTGCTGGATTATAGTCGTACACAATATCCCAGGCATCATAGAGGAAATTCTGTCCGGTACTGTCAAGATACGGCCCATTCCAGCCCAAGCGCGTAAATTTATCATAAACCGGAATCGAGTCGGGTTTTACCACCAGATCAACAAGATCGGAGGGAGCAAAACCGACATCACCCTCAAATCCTCGATTTATAAATTCGCCGCCCGCAACCACCCGGGCATCGCCGACAATGGCTGTCTTTATCCTCCTCATCTCCTCCCTGGTCGCATTGATTTTGGAGCTTTCCGTCAATAATCCCATCCGGGGAATCGCCACCGCCGCCAGGATCCCCAGCGTCACGATGACAATGACCAGCTCAACCAGAGTAAAGCCATGAGGCCGCCCGGTGAATTTATGGTAATGGCCGAGCCCAAAGGAATACATTTTACCAGTTATTTTCGCCGCTGAAATTGGTATTTAACCATATCTCGCCGGTCGAGGCATTATAGGCCCATCCTCCTCGCACACCCACTATTACACCTTTGGTGACGCCGGTAACAATACTATCGGGCGCGTTGCTGTCGCTCTGGTAAGGATTTTGGGGAATGCCATGCTCCATGACAACGCCGGAAGTTTCCAGGGAATCTAACTCGGGCCATGTTGCGGTGCCGGTCGTTACAGCCATATTTCCATAATAAATGGAGATGCCGGATCTTAAAGCCCCCAGAGCGGCTCTCGCCGAGGCTTCTTTGGCCTCACCGGTAATGTCCGAGTATTTCGGAATAGCCACAGCGGCAAGAATCCCCAGAACAACGATTATTATAACCAACTCAATTAACGTGAATCCCCCTCGATTAGATAATCTGGTCAGGCGCATGCCGACTCCTTTCCTTAGATTAAAAGTTTTACTCTACTCTTGTATATTATCGGAAAAAGAGAGTTATTCTTTAAAACATCATCCCCGGAATAGTTGAATTAAGTTCCACATTGGCATAAAGATAGCGAGGGCGATAATGAGAACAAAAGCGCCCAGAGCAACAGTCAAGAATGGTTCGAGAAGTGAGGCCAACTGCCGCGATTTGTAATCAACTTCTTTGCTATAATGATTTGCGATCTCGGTAAGCATACTTTCCAGGGCACCGCTTTCCAGGCCGACCATTATCATCTGCAGCGCCATCTCCGGGAAATAAACCATTTTGCTCGATAGAATATAAGATTCTTTGCCCTCCCGAAAGATTTCGCTTAAGTATCTTATCTCGTTGGACAGGACAGAATTTTTAATAACATCAGCCAGCATCTCCAGCGACCTGACAATAGGCAAACCGCTTTTAATCAGGATTTGAAACATGTATGATAACCGGGCGATGCTGCCTTTTATTATCAAATCGCCGAAAACAGGCATGCGCAGGAATCTCATATCGAAAAAAGCACGTCCGGCTCGGGTCAAATATATTTTTCGTAACAGAAATATCAGGGCAACGATACCGGCGATAATAAATACGGCATAGCCCGTAACAAAATGATTCAACCATATAATAAACCGAGTCGGCAACGGCAGGTCGGCACCCATCATGGAATAAAAATGCATGAAACGCGGAATCACGAAAAGGAGAAGGACAAAAAAAGCGGCGGTGATGGCCGAGACGACCATAATCGGGTATCTCAACGAAGCTTTTATTTGCCGGTTCAGTTCCAGGTCTTTTTCAAGCATAACCCCGAGAGAATCAAGAACCAAATCGAGCTTACCCGAAAATTCTCCGGCGGCGATTGAGGCGGTATATATCTGGGGAAACAATTTCGGGAAATCGGCCATAGAATCGGACAAAGACCGGCCCGATTGAACGCCCTCACGTATCTTTTTGACGGCCTGATTGAAATAACTGTTTCCGTCACCAATCTTGATTATGGACAAAGCCCTCAATATTGGAATACCGGAGCGATAGAGCGTAGCCAGATTGCGGGTAAAAATTATCAATTCTTCGAAGGCCCGGCTGATCATAAGACCGAAAAGACCACGTTTTTCCAATGGTTTCCGGGGCTTTATTTCGGTCGGAATCAACTGCTGTTCGGACAGGATGGCCGCCACGCGTTCGGTATCCTCGGCCTGAATTATCCCGGTTCGTTTTTTGCCGTCGAGCGTTCGTGCCGTGTATGAAAAAGTCTTAGACATTTATCGAGATTCTTTCAGCCCGTGAGGGATCACCGGATTTTTCGACAATCGAAATGCCGCGGAGCAATTCCTCCAGGCAGACTATGCCGTTTCTCAGTTTATCAAGTCCTTCGTCAAACAACGGAAGATAGCCGCGACCGAGGGCGTAATTTTTTATCTGCGTATCGGATACCCCGCCGATTACCATTTCGCGAATGGTATCGTCAATGATAATCATCTCGAAAATGCCAATTTGCCCCTTAAATCCGGTCATACGGCATTTATTGCATCCGATGCCTCTCCTGAATTCAATCATATCGGCCGATTCGGTGAGGCCGGCCAATTTCAACTGTATCTCGGAAGGCCGATAATATTCCATACAATCGGGGCAATTGGTTCGCAGCAGCCTTTGAGCCAGAACGCCTTTTAAGGCCGAGGAGACCAAATATTTTTCCAGCCCCATATCGATTAAACGGGTAATACTGCTCGGGGCATCGTTAGTATGCAGAGTTGACAGAACAAGGTGGCCGGTCAGGGCGGAGCGAACGGCCATGGCCGCCGTCTCGGCGTCGCGAATTTCACCAATCATAATAATATCCGGATTTTGCCTTAGAATGTACCTCAGCGATGACGCAAATGTAAGGCCGGCTTTTTCATTGGTTTGTACCTGATTAATCAGCGGTAACGAATATTCGACCGGATCCTCGACGGTAATAATATTTTTCTCGATGGAATTGATTTCCCGCAGCGTTGAGTATAGAGTCGTCGTTTTTCCGCTCGAAGTCGGACCGGTAATCACGATCAATCCTTCTTTTTTTTGTATCAGTTCATTCCATCCGATCAGCAGCTTTTCGGAAAATCCAAGCTCAGCCAGGCCAATATTCAATATTCGCCGATCCAGTATTCTTATCACGACCTTTTCGCCATGAATGGTCGGCAGTGTCGAAATACGCAGGTCGATATCAGCATTATCGATTCTCATAATCAGGCGTCCATCCTGAGGCAGCCTTTTTTCCGAGACATCCATGTTGGCCGCCACTTTTATTCTCGAGATAATTTCACTCTGCAAATGCTTGGGTGGGGAGGCCTCCTCCTTCATGACGCTGTTGACACGATATCGCACGCGAAGTTGATTTTCATCCGGTTCAATATGTATATCGGAGGCTTTGTCCTTAACCGCCTGCGTGATAATCAGATCGACCAGCTTGACGACCGGGGCGTCATCATCGGCGATCGAGATGCTGTCGGTACGTTTGGCGGAATCAGGATCGATTTGAGTCTCGGGATGCCTGGCAATAAAACCGCCTAATGAATCAGCCACCGAATAATATTGATCGATAGCATTATGGATTTCCGACTGATGCGCCACGACTCGCTTGATTTCCATTTTGGTCAGGTAGCGCAATTCCTCGATAGCGATAATATTCAGGGGATCGGCCATGGCAACGGTCAGGATTTTATCACGGATTTTTATGACCGGTATCAGGCAGTATCGTCGTGCAATCTCGACCGGAACGAGGGCAATGACGTTTGGATCTATGACCATCGATTCCAGCGACATCCGGGGAATATCCAGATTTTCGGAGATGGCATCAACCAACTGCTCCTCGGTAACCATCGCGCTCTCGATAAGAATCTGCCCGACTTTGCGGCCCGTCTTTTTCTGCTCGTCAAGAGCCTGCTTCAGTTGTGATGCGGATATTAAACCTTTGGCGATAAGAATATCGCCGATTTTTTTTCTGGCCATAATAAGTTAAAGTCTGTCCAAACGATGCAATTCGTTAATAATATCAGTTTTAATCTTCGCCCGGCTTTCGGGCCACCGATTGCTCTGTTACCAGGAATAAGCGAATGGCGCTGTCGTATCCAGCCGCAGGCCAACCGTGTCGGTACCATCAACAACAACCTGCACCTGATATGCGATAAATCGCTCGCCGCCGTTAATCCATCCCCCGGTTATGGATCCCTTGGGATTATAAATAATCCAACTGCCGGTCGGTTGCCATGACCACGACCCATCAGGCGTATTGGTCGGGTCAACCGGATCATTATCGCCATTATAATTGCCGGGAATATTCGAAAGATCATCAAAAGGATTGTGAACGACAATCGGCTGATCGCTTAATAACTGTTTGGCTGTATACATGGATAACGTCGATTCCAGGCTGGAGATCATATTCGCCACGGTGGCCTCTTCCGCCTCGCGCGTGACACTGAATAGCTTGGGAATGGCAACCGAGGCCAGAATACCCAGGACGACTATAATAACGACTAATTCGATTAACGTGAATCCCGCAGTTTTGCACTTACATTTTTCAAGCATAATCAACTCCATTCTTACGACCTGCAACGGGCCGGGTTTTAACATATCTTTTATATGTATCGGATGGATAAGGCGATATTTTAAGCGGCCCTGATGATAATAAAAATGGGGTCTGCGCGATCTAATGTTAAAACAGTTATACAAGCAATGGCGTTTTCCAAAAGACCACAGGACACAACCGGGCGGCCGCAATAGCGCCGTAAGTGCCGATAGCATAACCTGTTAGCGCCGCCTGCAGGCTTACCGGAAGCGGTTATTGATCCTGATAATCGGCGATGACCGGACCGCCGTTCGTGGTGGTTGGCGGAATCATGGGCGGATATCGGCATTTTCGGCGGACGACCGGGCAATAAATGCCCGATTCAAATATAAAAACCAGGCCTATTTTCTGCCGATGATTTATGTATATTAGTTAAACATGGAATAACCGGCATGAAACTGAAAGACGAGTATATTCTGGCGCGGTGCTGCCGACCCGGCACAAACGACAGTATAACAGGCTATTACAGCCACGATAATTTAATCAAAGTGCATAAAACGGGTTGTTCGAACTTGAACAAAGCTGATAACGAACGATTGATGCCACTGGTATGGAGCGATATCCTCGCCCCCGACGATTTCGTGCCTGATGAAGATTTTTATATTCTCGACGAGACAGATTTTGCGATACTGAGACATCATCAGGTCCTGGGTGTCGATTATTCATTGAAAGTCGCGGCCGTTCTTAAAATAGAAAGGCAGGCTGTTTTCGACAGTCATAATAAGCTGCGCGAGATGAAGCTTCTGAAAAGGATTAAACCGCTGATTATCCAGTATCGAAAAAATATCGTCAAAAACAAGTGGATCAAGCATCGGAACCACACGTACTATGAATTGACGAAGAAAGGCCGGGATTATCTCCGTTTTTACGTGGAAAACAGTCGATAGTCATCGGCATTCTGTTGTCGGCGGTGAGTACCAATCCCGAAGATATCCAAAATGGAGGGAAGAATCAGCAAAAAAGTGATGGGATATACTTCGTAATACTGACGAAATTCATCGATATATCCGAGAAATAATGCCAGGACAGCCATCGGGACGAAGACAACGAAAAATCCCCGTCTGAGGAACAGCGACTTTTCCTGCCAGCGATATTTAATTAACCGATAGAAAAAGAAGCCAACGACGGCAAAGTATAAAATACCGAACGGCCGGAATATCATTTGTACATTGTAATCAATCAGATGAAACTCCGCAATGGAACCGGGATTATTCTGAAAGGCGACATTTATCATGCTCTTTATTGCCGCCCAGATCAAAAGTTGTACTATCAAATGACCTATGAGTGTTTTCCGTGTTAAAATGCTATATTCCTTTATAAAAAACAGACCCGAAAACAGAATCGCTGTTTCTTTATTTATCGCCGCCAGAATAAAAACAAAATAAAATAGTAATCGATTTCTCGTTGAAATAGACAGCAGGGTCAGAGACGACAAAAATAAGGTGGCCGGATCATAAATATAATTGCAGTAACGGAAAAAGAGCGGGAGAATCAATAAAGCGGCAATGGGGGCAAAATCGGAAACATAATTCGGAAAATCATAGTACTCTTTAATTAAACGCCGCGTGACCAAAGCAAAACCGTAAAATAAAATCGGCAATATTACGATCGTGATATAAAACTCATAAACATCTTCATCATCGATCCCGGAGAGTTCGGCAAAGCGAGTGAGCGTAAAACTGTTATTTTTATGGTTCACAAAAGCGGTTTCGACCGATTCCGGAGTTATATCGGCTATAAGTCTAACGACAGAAGGCACAAGTGTCCGATATACGAACGGCCGATGAGCACGGCCATAAATCATATCATTAAACTTAGCGGCACTGTAACCATTAATGCCGGGATGCACGACAAATATTATTAATATCAAACCTGATGTAAACAAATACAACAACAGTCGAATAAGCCGAGGCGGCAAAACGAGGTATTTTCGTTTATCCCCGCTCATCAAGGGACGCCCGATTTTTTATGCTCACATTAGGCACAACCCCAAATAAAACGACGATTGACGGTATAATCAACAAAAAGCCCAGCGGATAGACTTCATAAAAAATACGCATCTCATCGATAAGGCCGAAAAGCATCCCGGCTATTAGAAGGATAATAAAGCTGGCCAGAAAGGAGCGTCGAAGAAATAATGGCTTGCTACGCCAGTAATATCTTATCAAGATGGTCGCAATAAGTACAACGAAGAGCAAATAGGAAAACGGGAACGGCCGTGTCGGCATCGTTAAAGTATGATGAATAAGATTGAAAGTTATAAAGGGGCCGGGATTATCAGCAAAAATATATAACACAACTGCTTTAGCACCCAGCCAGATAATAAATTGAAGCAATAGATGTCCAATAATCTTCTGTCTGGAATTATTTTTCCATTCCATAAATACAAACGGGATCGACAACAGCGGCGCCGTCTCCTTATTGAATGCGGCCAGAATAAATATGACATAAAACCATAATCGTTTTCGTGTTGTAACCGCCAATAAGCCTGATGCAAAAAGAAGTAGAGTCGCCGGATCGTACAGCTGGTTGTAGTACCGGAAGAAGGCAGGGATTAAGAGTAAGGCCCCGACCGGGGCGAGGTCGGCAACAAAATCGGGGAAATCATAATGCACCTTTATTAATTGCCTTATGCTGTAGGCAAAACCGACGAAGCACATAAGCATGACAAACAGGGCAATTAGATATTCATAGATATACTCCTCATCCATAGCGGAGATATAAATCAACTCCTGCACCAACGATTTGCCCTTGGCGAATGACTCGATTCGGTCTATCAGAAATTGCGGCGTAAGTTCTGTAATAAATCGGACGGTTGAAGGCACCAGGGTTCGATAGACAAACGGCTTGTACGCGTGGCCGTAAACCATATCGGAAAACATATCCTTATCATACCAGTTAAATCCGGGATAGGTGGTAAAGGCAAGCAATATCAAAGCCGCGACAAATATATACATGAGGAAGATAAATAATTTTCGTGGAATCGGCAAGGTTGGCGGGCGAATATCGTTCATAATATGAGATTGAAATATGTTTTAAACTGGCTGGTTGTCAACAGGAAATATGGGTGAAATATGACTGAGTTCTGAATTAAAAAAAGTGTGAAAATGGGTTGACAAAATCGTCTCGTTTGACAATATTATTATCAAAATAATTGTCCGGCTTCTCGCCTGACGACATTTGACTTCCGTATTTTTTCGGAGGATAAACGGCCGAACATTAAGCTAAAATAAAAGGTCGGAACGTGCATCATCGGTGAACTCCGGCCAATATCGAGTTTTGGGGGTTATGGTGCTGACATGGAAAGAAGCGCATGAAAAAATAGAGGGGAGAATTACGCCCGGAACATATCTGGGTATCAGGGGGATTCAGCCGGTCGTTATAACGGCGTTGAATCATGACGGTTTTGAGGTAAATATTAGCGGTCGCACTTTCAATCTCAAATGGTTTATACTGGAACATTGCTGGAAATCGATGAACGAACGGCGTGTATTCAACATGGAAGTTTTCAGGGAGCTTTTCGGCGAGGAGTATCCGGGGAATCCGGCCTGTGTCGATATTGTCGGAAGGATTTTCCTTAAAGCCGGCCTGGCGAAATTCCACGAGAATATTTATCACAATTACACCGAAAGATTATTTCATCAGTTGCGGTTACAGTTCGACAACCGCCGCGGTGCGTGGGGATAGGTAATAAATAGGTCTTAAATCGTTACGAACCGATAGCAAACTGTGGGGCATCGGTGCAAAAAAAGGCCTGTTTTTGGACGGCCCTATATTAGAATAATTAATATTTTACTACCTCAATAGCGGGCGGCAACAAGTATTAAAATAGGCAGGTTTAGGCCTACGGAGCTCCATCACAAGACTTTTTCAACACCCCTCAAGAGGTACGCCCCCCAGCGAGTCGAATTTTTTTTGAAATGTTCACACTCTATTCCAATCTGGCCCCACTTTTTTACATATGTTACTCTCAACCGATTTACGGCCATCTATTTTCAAAAAATAGAGCGAGATACAATTACCTGCCTTAGCAGTTTTAAAAATAAGGTTATTAATACGGCAATTCGTTTGCTGGCCATCTTTGAAACAGTTTCTAGGTGAAATATTCCCATATCCCATATTGAAGCGAGATGATAAATTAACACACTCACCAATATATTTTAGTCTTTTTGCGACTACGATTGCATATACACAACTAACCTTGTAGTCCTTTGGGATTGTGAATTTACAAAACGGACCATTACCATATTTATGCAAAGGCTGGTTCTTTTTATTATTGTAGCGCGACTGGGGCATCGATTCCCGCACGGAGTCATCCTTTTCGCGCTCAGGTTTTATATCGCATACCCAAACAAATTCATACTGCCAAACCTTCATACATATACTCCATTTTATTGGATAATGTTTACTAGCCTTATAATACTTTATCGGCTTCTTAATCTGTTTCTCTATTAAGAAGCAATCATTCTTTGCAATAAGTTGGAATGCCCACAAGGCTTCCGATATTTTAAAGAGTCGAAATCCGCCGCTGCGCGATTTCAACCTACCCCTCTGTTATTTAAATGAGTATCCAATATACGAAGTGATTTTTTTCATTTTCACTTAGTTCGGATATAATTGAAGATTGTTCGTCTTCCCATATGCATAACTTCTCATGACCTTTTGCCGGCTCCCCATAAATATCAGAGCAAGCCTTTAAAAACAGATTATATTCAGAGATGGCGATATCTTTATTATCCAATAATTGATAAACAATTTTGTAAATTATTCCATTGGCAGTATATAAATATGCAGAAGTCCCAAACATGAATGGACCATCTGTTGGTTTCAGTCTTGGAATTAACACTATTTCCGAATTAAGGGAGCCAATATGACAATTTTGCGCCCAATAAATAATATTTCCCCTGGTCTTTCTTAAGAATATGCTACTAAGAAAACCAAGTTTTTTAAGCTTGGCTTCTTCAACTATATTTTGATTGATCCTTTCTCCCAAGTTAATCTCAATATAATTAACCGTCAAATTCAGATTAAGCATTATTCCTCCCTTTTTACTTCGAATCTTTAGGAGCGCGCCGCCCCAGACCTACTCTGGCTGATAAACCCAAGACGAGAATCGGGCTACCCGGCATAATAGATCAAACGAAAAGCCCGGCCCATGGCCCTAGCATATCCCAATATTTTATTGGCTGCATAATCTTGATGCGCAACTCTCTTTCTAGGTTTAAGGCATTTTTAGGTAACCTTCTTTCCATAGTTAGAAATACGCCACATTCGAGCAATATGGCGTCACGAATTAATCTGGCATCCTTTTGGCTGAGATAGCCAAACCGCTTCTCTGTTAGGCGTCTTTCCAACTCAACGCCTTGCCCTGAAAAGGGTTGTTGGTGTTCATAAGAAGCCAATAAACACTCCCAATAATCAAGCACCTCTAAAGCCCACTGCAAATAATGGTACCTGCCGCGATCTAAAACCTCTTGTAAGCTGTTACCTGAAATCGCGAATTCAAATGGCGCTCTAGTTCCAACAAACATTATTTTTCGTAATGCTTCTACATTTTTATATCCATCGGGAATAGCCCAAATCTTATCATTTTGGGCAATCTCAGCACCATTATAAATAAACTCGCCGAAGTCCTGCAGTGTTTGCATAGTTGACGAATCAAGGAAAACACGTTTTGGAATTTGATTTAATGGCGTTATAGACAACCTTATCTCCTATTATCCCTTACTTATTAAATCTGGTCATTTAAAGCTCAGGGCTCCCATCATACTTATTAAATATATCACCATACTTCGCTAGTATTCATCATTCTCCGTACATTGAGATTATTTCGGATTTGCTCTTGCCGAGGATTCTGTACTTCTTCCCTATTTTAGTGAAGGCGTCGATGGCTTTGGTGAGGTGCTTGGTATCATGGGCGGTGGAGATTTGCATACGAATCCGCGCCTGACCCCTTTGAGAGGATCGGGAAAAAGAAATCTCTTGCCGTACGAACACGGAACACCAGTCTGTTATTTCTGTTTGTATTCCTTCAATACATCAAGAACATAATTTATATCATCTTCAGTATGACTGGCACAGACCTGAAATCTAATCTCTTCAGCACCTTTGGGAACGACCGGGAAGTTTAATCCGGTGGCAAGCACACCATTTTCAGTCAGGTGACGTACAAGATCGGATGTTTTTTGAGTATCTCTTACCATTAAGGGCACGACCGGATGGGGGCCTTCAATAGTCTCAAAGCCTAATTCCTTTAATCCGTTTTCAAACTTCTGTGTCATCCTGCCGAGATGTTTGAGTATTCCAGGACCTTCCGGGCCATTAAGAATATCAATGGCTTTCATGGCCGCGCGTGTTTCCGAGACAGTTATCGGGTTTGAATAGACGTACATCGGGGCTGTCTCACGCAGATATTCAATTATGATTGCCGATGATACTACAAATCCACCATTGACGCCGAATGCCTTTCCCAGTGTGCCTATAAGAACATCGACTTTTGTATTCAAGTATTCTTCGGTGCCTCCCCCCGTCTTTCCAAAAGCGCCAATACCGTGAGAATCATCGACTATAGATATCACGCCATCTTTGAACTCACCGTCATACTTCTTACAAATATCAACCAGTTTATCCAGGGGAGCATAATCGCCCCTCATGCTGAAAATACCGTCTGAAACAACCAACGCTCTGTTTCCTTTGCCAACGCTTTCTTTGAGCTTTGCCTCGAGATCAGCCATATCATTGTGTTTATAAATAAATTTGCCGGCCGGGCGGGAGAGTCTCATTGCCTGGATTATGCAGTTATGGTTCAACTCATCACTGACAAAAACCGTTTCATTTGTCGTCAACGGTACGATAACACCCAGACTCGTCGTATAAGCCGAACTGAATAGCATGGCCGCTTCCCGCTTGAGGAATCCGGCTAATTTTTCTTCCAGGTCGGTATGCGCCTTATAAGTTCCACTGATAAATCGAACAGAGCCCGGTCCGGTGCCAAATTCTCTCGCGGCCTCTTCTTCCGCTTCGATCAGGTCTTTACGAAGGGACAATCCAAGATAGGAATTAGAATTCATCTTGATAAATTCCTGATTTCCTTTACCCTCGATATAGTAACGAGGTCCATACTTGCCTTCTGCCGGCTTTACACCGGTGATAACCAATTCCCTGCCTTTTGCCGTACCTTTTTCTTTAAGGGCTTTCAGGTCCTGATTTAAGGTCTTATTCAATTTTTCTACTGCCATTATTCCTCCTGGAAATTTAATCTGTCACTAAATTCTTTACCTGTTTTTTGATTATCTATTTTTACTTAAGCTTTTTCGAAAGGACTTCAATCATATCTTTTGTCATTTCAGGAAGTTTATATTCGGGTTTCCATCCCCATTCTTCACGTGCCGCACTATCATCCATATTATTCGGCCAACTATCGGCAATTGCCTGTTTCACCGGATCAATATTATAGTCCATCGTAAATTCGGGAATAAGCTTTTTTATTTCAGCGGCAATAATCTCCGGGTCAAAACTCATGGCTGAAACATTAAAAGCATTTCTGTGCTTTAATTTGCCTGAATCTACGTTCATTATATCGATCGCGGCTTTGATCGCATCCGGCATATACATCATATCCAGAAATGTCCCGGCCTTAAGATTGCAGGTATACTTCCTATTTTTAATCGCTTCATAATATATTTCTACCGCATAATCCGTGGTTCCGCCCCCCGGCAAAGTCTCGTTGGAAATGATTCCGGGATAACGAACGCCGCGGGTATCAACATCGAATCTCTTATGATAATAATCGCAAAGCAACTCCCCCGCAACTTTGGTTACTCCATACATTGTACTCGGCCGCTGAATCGTATCCTGAGGGGTGTTATCCAGAGGAGTGGATGGACCGAAAGCGCCGATTGAACTCGGAACAAAAACGGCACATTTATTTTCGCGAGCCACCTCCAGAACATTGTATAACCCGTTGATATTGACATCCCAGGCGAGATTCGGTTTGGCTTCGGCTACGGCCGAAAGTATTGCGGCCAGATGAAAGATCGTGTCAATACTATATTTTTCAACGACATTGCTGACCATGTTTATATCCGTGCAATCAACGATTTCAAAAGGTCCCGAATCACGCAGTTTTTCGCTTGGCTTTGTCTTGCGTCCTCCGGCTACAACATTGTCATTTCCATATCTATTACGCAATTCCATTGTCAATTCCGACCCAATCTGTCCAACAGCGCCTGTTACCAAGATTTTTTTCATATTATCACCTCTATATTCTAAATCAAATATCCGACCGCAGGTATCGGTATAGTTTTGTTTTCATCATTGCCTGACGGTTATCCCGATTGCTTTTTTTTAATTTTCTCCTTTTTGCGATTTTTATTATATCATTTTGCATTTTAAATGTCAAATGATTTGGAAAGGCCATTTACAATTGCAGATACGCCTATCGGTTCCGCACATGGAGGCGGCTTCGATTTTTTCGCCACCAGCATGGTGCCTGTCATATATCAGCCTTTCCTAAAGGATTCCTATAAGTTAAGGCTTAAAAAATATCTATTTGGGCGGGAAAAGTCAAATGGTTTGAATAGATGCTTGTAAGGCGTCAGTTCAGACTCCCGATAAATCGGGAGCAGGAACTGACGCAAATTTTATAAAGGGCGGTTGCCAGATATCTGCAGCCGCGGATTTGCCGGTTTTGTCTAAGCCTGAACCGTTTTCGGCTTATAGATGGCGGCAATCAAAATACCGCTGATAATGGCGATAATCGTCTCGCCGATTATCCAGCCGATAACCCAAGAGACCGGATAAGGATAAACCGCGTATCCAATCAAACTGGCCGAAACCGAAAAAGTGATACCGACATACAATCCGAATCGAATGCCCTCGCCGATACCCTTGTTTTCATAACCTTTGGTGAAAATGAAACAAAAGCCGAAGGCCATCAGAAGAAAACCGATAATCATCCAGATCGTACAGGCAGCGGATCCGGTTTCGGGGCGCATCAACTGCCGGGCCTGGTCATAAAAGCTGTTCATAATCACCCCGTGGAATAGCCACTCGGCCAGGAAAATGAAGATAAAAACGACGATGCTTCCGATTAAATAACGCTGGACGTTCATAACACACCTCCATGTGCTTGTTGTTAGCGATGTTTTTACATAGACGCCACAATCCGCGTTAAAATATATGTTGTTAAATTTTCGGGCAACAAAAATATTCAAAAAATCGAATAAGGTTGGAAATAAACGGTATATGAATCAGGAGATAAAAATATGGAAAAACATATAAATAATCTGGGTATTTTGTTCATCATCTGGGGGATTATCTCGATTCTGTTCGGCATCGGGATATTGATTCTGTTCACCGGCGGCGTCCTGCATGTGCCTTATCGGGCGGCGGTGATATTGTTTCCAATGGGAATATTAGTATCGTCCTTCTGCGCCGGAACCGGGATCCTGGAAATTGTCGGCGGCCGGGGATTGCTCGGTCACCGGCGCTGGTCGCGGATGCTGGTCATCGTGATGGCGGTGATTAATCTGTCGAGTTTCCCTCTCGGAATGGCGCTGGGCGTGTATGCACTCTGGGTTCTGTTCAAAACCGAGTCGGAGCAGGTGTTGATAGCGTAGATGCGATTGAAGGTAGGGCAGGAGTCCCCGACTCCTGCCGTTTTTTAAGATTGGCAGGTCTCGGGGAGACCTGCCCTACGGCTATCCTAATAATTCTTCTGCGCGACGAGGGCGATACGTCGTGATTTTGGGGTCGGGCGTTTGAATTTCAGGCAATGATATAGATATCTGGTATTCAGACCGGAGCGTTTGAGTAGTTTTTTGATTACATGATTAGGATAAGCCTTTTCGGTATGGTGTTCCTGATAGCGCCGCCAGATTTTACCTTCCTTAATAAAGGTGAAGGCATCGAGATGCACCAATTTTGTTTTTTCATCATACCGTGCCGGCCATACCCAGGCATATTTATCGGTGCAACCGCTGCTGCGGTTTTTGGGCCAGAATTTTCTCAACATATAGTTGGTATTCATATCAAAGATAAACAGGCCGCCCGGATTAAGATGATTATAGACCGACTCAAAACAACGCTGGAGCTCATCCTCGGTCAGAAGGTAATTTAACGCATCGAAAAAACAGGTGATTAAATCGAAAGTCTTTAGAGTGCGGCCGCCTTTTTCGTAGATTTTGAACGAAGTCAATTCCTGCCGGGTGAAATCAATTTTGAGATTTTGCTTTCTGGCTTTTTTACGGGCAGCTTTAAGCATCTCGGGCGAGCGGTCGAGCCCGGTGGTCTGTATTTTTTTTCGGCTGAAAAGACAGGCGGCGGTGCCGGTCCCACAGCATAGATCGAGTGCGGATTTCGGTTTGGCTTTGGCGCGTTTCAGTAATTTAAAAGTGTAATCAACCATCAGGGTGGAGAAACGGTCACCGCCGATTTCATCGTAGTACTTTGCCATGTACTGGTATGGGAGTGGTTGGTCGGGCATATTATTTATCCTTCGCGCTCCGCGCGATCGTCAGGAGCGCAGGGCTCCTGACCTACGCTGGCTAAGCCATGAAATATATTGGTCACTAAGGATTTTCATTACATCAATAACTGATTGCGCCTCTTCTGCCGAAATAATTTGGCCGTGGATCGCAGCATTACATAATTTTACGATTTGTTGACTCAATTGGAATTGTTCCAGTGTTATAGCGCCACTTTCATGAAGTTTTCTAACCATAACTCCAGCAGAATCCTTATCTCCAACTTCGACATTAAATCCCTTCGCCAAGTTTTTGGCTGCTATCTCAAGCTCTAATCGTATACCGGCTAAAGCGAGATTTGGATCAGTCTCGACAAAATCTCTATAATAACCTAAATCAAGCCCACTCGGCGACGGCTGCAATTTTAGATTCAGCAATCTTGCATTTACGTCTGTCAAAGGTATAATCGACTCTTTTGCTTTGTTTTCACTTTTTGCCTTGTTAATAACATCTCTACCAATACTTTTTGCTTCTCGAAGTTCTTTCTCAAAATCAAGAGTTACGCCCCCTGGTAATTTTGCAGTCTTAAGCTTTTCAATCATTAATGGCAAATAAGAACGAATCAAAAAAAATCCAAATAATACTATTATAGGCCAGATTAAAGCTTTGATGTATTCAAGGATCAATTGAGCTGTTTCCATATATATTCCACTAATTCAATATGTCGTGATTCCCCATGTTACCTTTACTCAATGGCCAATTCCTTCTTTGGGGCCTTCATTTTTGGACCTATTCGATCCCTCGACACGGTTTTTAAAAATTGCCGCATCGTTTTAATAATTAAGTTATAAGCATAATTACTTTCGTCGCGCCAGCTTTTCTGATCTAGAGATAAATCGAGACGATCATAGGTCAGATGTGCTATCTCTTTATTGACTCTTTTTCTAATTTTAGAAATCTCCTTGGAATCGGCTATGCCCTTTTGATACTTTCTCCATATTTCAGGATCATCATAATAGTCCTCAGCAATCATATCAGACGGACGTGGATTGTTGGGAAAGAAAAAATTAAAAAGTACTCGCATATGAATAGCTTGGGCTTCTATAATAGCATTTCTCAAATTATCATTTTCCTGGATTTGTCTCAAAGGAATCAAATTATGAGTATTAATAAGCATAACAAATTCATAGTGAAGATGTTCATCAGCTGCCTTGGTCAGAATTTCATCGCTACGTTTTTCCCTCATAAATCACTTCCGTAATAGATTCAGTGGCCTCTCTCTATCTAGAACGGCAGGTCGTCGTCTTCGGAGGCGAGGTCGTTGGCGGGCGGTGGTTCGGGGGGAGCCTCGCCGCCTGATGGGGCGCCGCCGGCGCCGGCCTGATCACGCGAGCCGAGAAACTGCATCCGCTGGACAACCACCTCGGATATATACCGCTTGTTTCCGTCCTTATCGTCATAGGAGCGGTTCTGGATGCGGCCCTCAATGTAAACCGGACGACCCTTGGCCAGATATTCCTTGGCGGTCTCCGCCTGCCGTCCCCAGACAACGATATTATGCCATTCAGTGCGATCCTGCAAAACACCATCCTTGTCGCGCCACTTTTCGGTGGTCGCCAGTGAAAAAGTAGCGACCGCCTGCCCGCCGGGTGTGTAACGAAGTTCGGGATCACGTCCGAGATTGCCGATTAAAATAGCTTTGTTTACACCAGCCATAGATTGCCTCGCATAGAAAAAAGTGAATAATTTTAAAGAATATAATTCGTATCGACGCGGCTGTCAATGACATAGTGGGGGGATTTTGGGTGTGACAATGAGTGGCACGAGGGGGAGTTTACCCCACCCCTGTCAGGAGCGCAGGGCTCACTGACCTACGCCCCACCCATCATTTTAACAAGCCCCAAATTTGGCGCCGGATGTTTTTTGCTTGCCGAGGGAAAGATGCGGTGTTATTATCGTATAAATTTTCAAGGTGAGTGAAATGGATGATTTAAAATTAAATGAAGTGGAAACCGCCGCCCGACTGGAGAAATTCCTGGTCGATAAACTTGCGCAATCGGGAATGACCGGGTATGTTCTCGGTTTATCGGGCGGTGTCGATTCCTCGCTGTCGGCCGCGATTGCATCCAGAGCGGTCGGCGAGAAAAATGTCCTGGGGGTGATGATGCCGTACTCGTTTTCATCGGTGAACTCGTTAACCGATGCCGAAATGGTGGCCAGAGAGTTCGGATTCCGGGTGATAAAAGTGGATATCAGCCCGATGATAAACGCCTATTTCCCCGATACCAAGGCGATTGATAAAATAAGAACCGGTAATAAAATGGCGCGCGAGCGGATGTCGATTCTATTCGATAAGGCCCACAAAAATAATTATCTGGTCTGCGGAACATCGAACCGAACAGAAATATGTCTCGGTTACGGGACATGGTACGGCGATGTTGCCTGCTCGGTCAATCCGATCGGGATGCTTTATAAAACGCAGGTCAGGCAGATGGCCGAATATTACGGCGTGCCGGAAGAGGTGCTTAAAAAAACACCCTCGGCCGACCTCTGGCCGGGGCAGACCGACGAAGATGAGCTCGGCCTCGAGTACGCCAAAGCGGACGAGCTTCTGTTTTTAATGATTGACCGGGGAATTACCGAAAGACAAAAATTAAATAAGGCGGGAATCGAAGATGCTTTTATCGATCGCGCGGTGGCTATCTTGAATCGGTTTTATTTCAAGCGGCATCTTCCCGAAATCGCCGATCTCGGTTTAAAACCAATCCCCGATAGAATCACTCTCACTTGAGCTAAATGCCTGATAAAAACGAAAAAGGGACATTGTATCTTGTACCGACCCCGATCGGCAATCTGGGTGATATCACGCAAAGAGCGCTGGATATTCTCGAAAAATCAGACCTGATTGCCTGTGAGGACACACGTGTCTCAGGAAGACTTCTGGCGCATTTCGGATTGAAGAAAAAATTAATCAGCTATCACGATTTCAATGAAGAGCGACGGCTTCCGAAATTGTTAAAACTATTAAATGAAGGCGGTAATATTTCGGTGATTACCGACGCCGGCTCGCCCGGAATATCCGATCCGGCCTACAGAATTATTAGAGCGGCGATTGAAAATAATATAACCGTATGCTCTCTCCCCGGCGCCAATGCTCTAATTCCGGCACTAACCGGATCGGGTCTGCCGTTGGATAGATTTTTTTTCGAGGGTTTTCTTCCGCAAAAATCCGGTACACGCAAAAACCGGCTAAAAAAATTGGTCGAACTTGAACATACGTTAATATTTTATGAATCGCCGCACCGCGTTGAAAAAACTGTCGCCGATATGCTGGAAATATTCGGAAATCGCCGGGCCTGCCTGGCGCGCGAAATTTCGAAAATCCACGAGGAGTTTATCCGGGGGAATCTGAGTGAGATTTTGAATAGTATCAATAGCAGAAAAATAAAAGGTGAGATTGTTCTGATAGTCGCAGGAGAGGGAAAGAAATATAAGACGGATGAATAAGAATCTTTCATATTATCAAGAAACCGTTTTGGCTTATCGCAAAAATTTCGTATACTTGGGGAAATTTATAAGAAAGTGAGTTATGCATCCTGATCTATTCAATATCGGACCGCTGGCCATTCGAAGCTACGGCTTGATGCTGGCCATTTCATTTTTCCTGGGCATTTTGTATGTCTATCGAATGTCGAAAAAGCTGAATTTCGATTTTGATGCGCTTCTGACCGTGGCATACATAATGATAATCGCCGGTCTGATCGGGGCGCGGCTATCGTATGTACTTTTTCATCTCAGCGAGTTTGAGGGCAACTGGCTGGATACGATAAATCCGTTTCACTCCGATCGTTTCGGTATCGCCGGTTTAAATTTGTACGGCGGCGTTATTTGCGCCGTTATTTGTACGTATATTTATGTCCGGGTGCGCGGTCTTTCGCCTCTCGATGTTTTTGATATTTTCGCACCGACCATAGGGCTGGGTTTGATCTTTACGCGCATCGGCTGGTTGTTGAACGGCTGCTGTTTCGGGACGCCGACCGATCTTCCCTGGGGCGTGAGTTTTCCGGAGGGTTCGCTTCCCTACCAGGTTTTTAACGGCGCACACCTGCATCCGGCGCAGCTTTACAGTTCCTTTTACGGATTACTGCTTTTCATATTTTTGCACTGGCGCCTGAAAAACAGAATATTTCCCGGTCAGGTGATCGCCCTGCTGTTTATGATCGAGGCTATTTTTCGATATTCAATCGAATATGTTCGGTACTATGAAGAGGCGATGCATGTTCATTTTCTGGGGATGAGCCCGACCTATAACAGCCTGATAGCGATTTTTCTTTTTATTCTGGGCTTGATCATATATCTGGTGCAGAGACAAAAATATTTAAAAAGTCTTTCGGGAAATGATTGATGAATCCGCAGCGTACCGGTGACCTGTACGCTCTGGCCTGCGCTCTGGTTTGCGGATTGGGAAACATCCCGGCCAAAGTTGCGCTCGATAGACTTCCGGTCGATATCTATATTCTTTATTATTTCCTTTTCGGATTCATAATCTCATCGCTGACCTTATCCAGAAAATCCAGCCGCGATGAAATACTCAAGATAAACTTCAAAACGGTATCTTTGATAGCTGTCCTGGCGGTATTTTTTATGGCGGCGTTGTACCTGATGATGACCGCGCTGAAAATGATTGAGCCGGCGACAGTGTCATTTCTATCGCGCTTCGAGGTAATCGTGACGGTGGTTCTGGCTTATATGATATTAAAAGAGCGGCTGCTTTTTATAGAAATCATCGGCGGGATTATTGCCGTTGCCGGCGTGTTCGTATTGAAGTATAAAACGAATCTGGAAATTTCGAACGCGGCGACACTGATGGTACTCTCTTCATTCTTTTTTGCCATAGCCGAGATCATTATCAAGAAAAATATCAAAATCCTCGGCACCATGCGCTTTTTGTTTTATCGCAATCTTTTTATGGTCTGTTTTATCTATATTATTCTGACAGTAAAGGGCCGGGCATTATTCCTGCCCGATAATAATACATTATTTTTAATTCTTCTCGCCGCACTTCTGCTTCCGGTTCTGGGGCGGGCGACATATATGGAGGCGCTTAAGCGTATCAACATATCCCGCGCCGCCTTGATTACGCAGTCGACACCGCTTTTTACGGCCTTATTTGCCTTTGTGATTCTGGCCACCTACCCGTCACCGATCGAATGGCTGGGCGGGGCGCTGATAATTGCCGGTGTAGTTGTGGTTAAGTTATCGTTTCAGAAAGAATACGTAAAGGGGACGGATAGCACAGACTATCAGCAGGGCGATAAACCATCCGATGCTGATTGACATGATACCCGGGATCAGTTTTACCAGAATCAAAGCGACCGCGATACCGATTCCCTGAATCAATTTGATATCGAAAATATTGAGCCTTTTGACTCTTTCATTAAAATACCGGATGAAGGTCATCTTTATCACCTCCTGTTGAAATATACTCTTTTACAATCCGAATATTCAATATATAACGGTTTTCGTAAAGAATTTCCGAAATGATCGGGATAATATAGGATTTTCCACTCATATTGTCTGTGCCCGGTCGATCCTCAGATCGACCTGGTTCCGGCGAGTCTGAGGACTCGCGCGGCACTTATGGTGATTCTGTAAAACTGTTCAAATCGGAAATTATTTATAAAAATTGTTCTAATCCGAATTTTTAGAACCATCTTCGGAAGTCGATCAGGCCTCAGGGAGGCCTAAACGATATACTCCTAACCTTCATTTGCAAAGAAAGATGGAATCGAATTTTTAATTCTGCTTTTTCTCGATTTTGGCCCAGGTGTCACGGAGCCCGACGGCACGATTGAAAACAGGAGTGTCGGATTCGGAATATTTCGAGTCAACGCAGAAATACCCCTGACGAAGAAACTGATAATATTCGCCCGGCTTGGCTTCTTTTAATGATGGTTCCACGCGACAGCCCTTTAGCACGACCAGCGAATCGGGATTGAGACTGGCCATAAAATCTTCGTCCTCAAGCGGATTTTCTTTGGTAAACAGAGAATCATACAATCTTATTTCCGCCTCAAGTGAATGCTCGGCGCTGACCCAGTGCAACGTTCCCTTCACCTTGCGCCCGTCGGGCGAATTCCCCCCGCGGCTTTCGGGATCATAGCTGCAACGCAGCTCGACTATTTCGCCATCGTCATTCTTAATGACTTTTTCACAGTTAATAAAATAGGCGTGTTTCAGTCGAACTTCACGACCGGGCGCAAGACGGAAAAACTTTTTGGGAGGATCTTCACGGAAATCATCCTGTTCTATATAAATGGTTTTGGAAAACAGGATACTCCGCGTTCCGGCGCTTTCGTCCTCAGGATTGTTTACCGCCTCCAACTCTTCGGTTTTACCGTCGGGATAATTTTCAATGACAACCTTAAGCGGCTTCAATACCGCCATTACACGAGTAGCCCGCTTGTTTAAATCCTCACGGAGAGTATGTTCCAGTAGAGCGATATCGACCATACTTTCCCTTTTGGCGACTCCGATGCGATCGCAGAAGTTTTTGATCGCCTCGGGGGAGTAGCCGCGCCGGCGAAGCCCCGATAAAGTCGGCATCCGGGGATCATCCCAGCCGTCAACGCGCCCGGCATTGACAAGCTGAATTAATTTTCGTTTGCTTAGAACTGTATAGCTGATATTGAGCCGCGCGAATTCTATTTGCCGCGTGGGGAAAATTCCGAGATTTTCGATAAACCAGTTATACAGCGGACGGTGATCCTCGAAGCTGATGTCGCAGAGCGAATGAGTGATTCCTTCGATCGAGTCGGATTGTCCGTGCGCCCAATCGTAAGTCGGATAAATGCACCATTTATCGCCGGTCCGCTGATGCGAGGCGCGTTTGATGCGGTAAATTACCGGATCGCGCATGTTGAGATTACCGGAAGCCATGTCGATTTTGGCCCGGAGCACCCGTGCGCCGTCCTCGAATTCGCCGGCCCGCATACGTTCGAATAAGTCCAGATTTTCCTCGACACTACGATTTCGATTCGGGCTGTCCTTGCCCGGCTCGGTTAATGTCCCGCGGTATTCGCGGATTTCATCGGGCGTCAGATCGCAAACATAAGCTTTGCCATCTTTGATTAATTTTATGGCGAATTCATATAATTTATCGAAATAATCGGAGGCGTAAAACAGCCGCTCTTCCCAGTCAAAACCGAGCCATTGAATATCTTTCTTAATAGATTCCACATACTCGACATCTTCTTTGACCGGATTGGTGTCATCAAAACGCAGGTTACATTTACCGTTATAATCACTGGCAATTCCGAAATTCACGCAAATCGCTTTGGCGTGACCGATATGCAAATAGCCATTGGGCTCCGGCGGAAAACGGGTGTGAACACGGCCGTCGTTTTTGCCGTTTTTTATGTCTTCATCGATTATTTCACGAATAAAATTCGTTGTTGGTGCTGCTTCGGTCGTGGCCATTTATCCGGTATCCTTTATTAAATCTGTTCTCCAATATATCGTATCGGATTTTTTGATGCAATTACTTTGAGGCGAATTTATCCAAATCAATAAGACCAAAAAAGTTCTGGCGAAATCGGGCGAAATAGAGTAAATTCTTTGCATGCTGCCGGTGAAAAGAGAACAAACGAAAATTGAGGAATTAGCCAATGAATAATGATTTATTCAAAGATATGCGGACGCTGTTGAAGCATGCCATTATGAGCGAAATCGAGGGATATACTTTTTATGACCTCCTGTCGAAAGAGGCGGAAAACAAAGAGGCGCAAAAGAGACTGGAAGGACTTCGCGACGATGAAAAACGGCATCGGGAAATCCTGAAAAACCTGTTTGAGAAACATGTCGGAGGGACGCTGGGTCAGCTACCCTTAAGCGGTATTACACCTCTGGCCAAGGCTTTTGATGCGGGGAAACTGAAAAAATTCAATTCCGAGATTGAGTATATAAATCTGGCAATCGACGCCGAATTGGCGGCCACCAAATTTTATAAGGAAGGCGCCAAAAGGATTGATGATCCCGGATTTAAGGATGTATTAACCGAGCTTTCCGAAGAGGAAAATGGCCATTATGAGATTTTAATGGCGGAGAGGGAAGCGCTGGCCGGCAATTATTACTGGTTTTCGCTTGACGATTCGGCTCCTCTGGAGGATTAAGATTCCTCTGGAGAAGGAGGCATTTGGATATTCAGGAGGGTCTTGAGATCCTTTTTTAATAAAAAGCCGACTCCGGGCGCCAAGGCACCTGATTTTAAGCTGCCATCGCATCTGGGGAGGAAAGTCAGCTTATCCAGCTATCGCGGCAAAAAAAATGTCCTGCTGGCCTTTTACCCCTTGGACTGGACCCCGATATGAACCAACCAGATTGCGGCTTACGAGCGAGAAACGACACGCTTCGAAAGCCTTGATACCCAGGTTCTGGGTGTATCGGTCGACTCGATTCCCTGCCATCAGGCGTGGCAAAAAACGCTCGGCGGGATATCCTATCCTCTGTTATCCGATTTCTGGCCCCACGGTAAAGTCAGCAAATTGTATGGGACGCTGCTCAAGGAAGGTTACAGCGATCGAGTTATTTTTATAGTCGATAAGACGGGAACAATTATGTATAAGGAAATCATCGGCATCCACAACTGGCCGGAGAATGATAAGGTGTTTAAGCAATTGGAGAGGATGAGATAGTGGGGCAACTTTTATAAATTTCCCGGTAGAGCAGGTCTCCCCGAAACCTGCCAGATTCAAAGATGGCAGGAGTCGGGGACTCCTGCCCTACGGTAGCCATGACTGATTTTATTTTATATTATTTAAAATTATACATTATCTCTATCATCATATACTTTGTAATCGTCGTACCACGTGAGTTAATAGGAGCGAAAAAGGAAAACCGGCGTTGGACAGTCGGATATTTGTATAGCAGGAATATTCCATTTAGAAAACGCATATTCATTTTCATTATCAATACCGGCATCATATTTTTCTTGTTGATCCTTACAGAGTTTATCGCAGGCACTTCTATAGTTAGCAAAGTCTGGAATCCAATATTCTAAATAGCTTGGGTCGCCCACCCCGCCAAAGCGGGGTGGGTTTGTCTTCGCAGCCGATTCCTTTCAAGAATTCTCTTTGTTTATAGATAAATATACCTTATATAATTTGCTGTCGGTTTAAGGAGTGGCGAATATGCTTAAGAGTATAGTATTTATCAATATATTATTATTGACCATGAATATTTTTTCATACGCAGGTGAGAATCAGGATACGACGGCAAGTCACGATTTGGTTCTAACCATTAAGGCCATGACAGATCCCCCATATCAAACGAGTTGGTGGCCCTGGGCGAAAGACCATTTTATAATTGAAGCATCAATATGTAATAACGGGGATTCGACATGGAGGATCGATGGGTTTTGGCCATGTTACGATTGTAATCCGAAAATATTTTTGGAGCATTTGGCTACCGGCAAAGAGGTAAGACGAACATCTGAAACAGATATTGTATATATTCGGACTGGTGATTATTATATTCTTCAATCCGGAGACTGTTACGTTGATACTCTGGATATTGCAGAATGGATACAATATGACTTGGAGAAAAACGAGAGCTATCGATTCTGGATTGAATATAAGCCATGGGCATCAAAAGAAGGTGGGGATTCAACTAATAACATACCAATTTCGACAGATAGTCTGATTTCGGATACAATAGTGTTTATTCATAGGTGATTATTCTGTTTATGCCATTGTCAGGATCGCCCTTCGCTTCGCTCCGGCCCCTCAAGACGTCGCTGGCGCTCCGTCTTTCGGGCAGGGATCTGAGGTTCCCCCGAAAGAGTGGACACGAGACTAAGCATGAGGTATAATATTAA
>CAYVMO010000038.1:0-31261 GCA_964452645.1 uncultured Ignavibacteriaceae bacterium | reverse complement strand
GTACATGTCACTGGCCAGTTGCTTCAGCCAGTTGACGTGCATCGCCGTCACCTCCTGTTTGCCGCTGGCATAAACCTCTATTTTATCCCGGGTGACAAACCAGGTATCGCGATCTTTCCGGGCAACCATATAAGTATTCTTATTGCCTAAATCATGGGCGTTATATCTATCCCAGTAGACGCGCTCCTGAAGATATATTGTCCCTTCAACAGTCGCAAAAATAATCCGATCGCCGTGAACAAGGATATCATTGATTTTATTTCCTCGGGAGTCACCGAGGATTTTTATCGTCTCCCCGGCCCTTACGGTGTCCCTATCGAGCTTATTGACCGCCTTCATATTCCTGACAAGCTTCTCAGCCCGCGTGGAATCACCCCTGATCTTGCGTTGCTTCAAAGCCAGATCAAGAAGAGATATATCCTCACTTATTGTCTGTGTCTTATATCCCCACCTTATCCATCTCCTTCCAGTAAATACAATCGCCCCGTAATCGGTGCCTATCCAGACGTCCCCATCGCTGCCGGCTTCCATGTCCTGCACATTGAATTCAATCCCGGCTGTCAGCGGGATTTTAACGACTTCCCCTGCGCGAGTTCCTTCATTGGCTTCCGTTTTTATAGTATCTGCGGATGGCTGTTCTTTGGCCGCTTCCGTAAGGGCGGCGCGCAAAACATCGGTGAGACCGACCGAATCGATAAGCTCGGCCTGTTTATTCTCCTGGCCTGCTGTCTTCATTGTATCGGCCTCCGCCTCTGCCGGTATCGGTTCCTCCGCTTCTTCCGGTTTTTCCTGCAATTCTTCCATGCTTGTCTTTTGCCGGGATGAATCGGATGAATCGATCACCGATGAAGTTAACGGGAAATCATTCAGATTCGGATTTAATTGTTTGAATTTCGCGATGTAAGCTTCCTTTTCATGCGGATTATCATAAATTTTCATTTTGTCATAAATCGCATCGAGCGATAAATTGCCGGCGTCAACTGTTTCGATATAGTTTTTCCAATTTGTGCCGTCGAATTGATATAAATCACCTTCGATTACAGCCCATGCCTTATTCTTGTTTTCCACGGCAACATCGGTCACCGGTTTATGCGGAAGTCCCTGCTCGGGGCCATAGTAGGTGAAAGCGCCGACATCATATACAACCAACCCGCTGTCAGTCGCCAGATATGCCGATTTTTCATATAATTTGATTTTTCTGATGCTTAGCGTCGGTAATCCTTCGGCAATCCCGAAATGCTGCCAGGAACCATTAATATAACGATATATTCCGGATTCTGTCGCCAGCCAGAGAGCCTTGTCATCGGCAGCCATATCATTAATCCCACCGGTGATGTTGATATCCATCGGTACGATTATTTCTTCGGGCAGGAAACGCCGTTTGGATTTTTCGATCGCCGTAAGAACCTTGTCGGCAGCGAAATCATTCAGCAAAGAATCCTTAAGCTCCTTCTCAAACAGAGATGTCGCATAGTTAACTTGTTCCCAATCGACAAGGCATTCGTTATAAGCGTTCTTCAAAGCGATAAAGGCATTTTCAAGATTCTCCCGGGAAGCGTATTCTTTGGAAACAGCCTGCATCACTCGTTCCCTTAGAGTGTCTATTCTTTCAATCGGATATTCGTTATTAAGGCGTCCGATTCTATCAAGCAGATCGGGTAAATATTCGTCGCTACCCTCTCCGAAGAGTCCAATATATTGCCTTAGAATCGACTCGGCCGTTTGATCCGGCCGCGCGGCTATAATATCATTCTGAATCCACTTTCCACCCGCGTATTTCACCAAACCCTTCGCGGATAAGGCCCAGATATCATATTTCTTGAAACCGACCTCGGCGGCTTCCCCTCTGTAAAGGGCCATTTTTCTCAATGGCTGTAACTCGGGCGGGATTTTAATCTCAAACCATGTACTGGCCAACGGATACTGGCCCAGTCCGGCCGGATTCCAGTGCGAAGCGGTGGCGTCGTCGGAAATCGCCACGAAGGCCTCTCCCATCCCCGCCGCTCGCGCCCCGGCCGCAATCCTCAGGAACAGTACCGCCGCCGATGACACCTGGGCATACGAGTTTGAATAAAAAGCAATGAATAAAAGTAATGTTATCAGAAAACTGAGTGGCTTTCGCATCAGGAAACCTCCGCACACGCTAATTGATTACAACAACTTTCCCAAACGATTCGACGACCTCATCGGACCGTTGTGAAAAAGCAGTAACTTTATAAATATAAACGCCGGTAGCGACTCTGTCGCCATCGGCGTCCCGACCGTTCCAGGAATAAAACTCATGATAATCGGCGGGAATAATATTATTTCGACTTTCATAATTGAAAATTCTTCTTCCGGTTAACGTAAATATTTCAAGGTTTACCGTTTGGGCCGGGCCTGTCAGCACGAAAGAAAACATCGTTTCCTCTCTCATGGGATTGGGAAAATTCAATAAATCCTCAAGGGCGAAACTCCCCTGTT
Source organism: uncultured Ignavibacteriaceae bacterium (assembly GCA_964452645.1). Classification (GTDB taxonomy): domain Bacteria; phylum Zixibacteria; class MSB-5A5; order GN15; family PGXB01; genus CAYXTW01. Next base: position 28,798 of record CAYVMO010000038.1, on the reverse strand, counting down.
GGGTAACATTGGCCTCGAACTCCGCGACCGACGAGTTATTAACATTATCCCACGCTTTCACTTTAAACCTGTGATTTCCAACCGGCAATTGTCCCAACTTATATTCAATCTCACCGGCGGTAAAACTGCCGGGGTCATATTGAAATAATTCGGTCAAATTTACAACATTCTCTACATCGTTGTCAATGATTAGAGTGATGGCATGTCCGGCACTGGCGGCCAGATTTATTCCCGATGAATCGGCAATACTCAATCGTAAATTTTCATCCGCGGTGATTTTATCCCCGGAGACAAAATTCTGCCGGGTGGAAAAAGTATAGGCAATCGACGGTCCGATGGAATCACCGGAAGAAGATATATTAAGCGAAACCGGAAGCGAGTCGAGAAGTCCGAAGGCATCGACCTGCGAGTTCATCGCGTAAGCCGAAATTCTGGCCCCCTTGCCCCCATACCCGATATCCAGCGGGGCAATAAACGAAAATGTAAAATTTCCATTAACCGCCTCGGCTTCACCTCTGAAAATTAAGGGGCCGGGTAAAGAGTACGTCAGACTTTGCACCTGACCTTTGTATGTTTTTTCGATTTCCGTATCATACACTAAAATTTCAACCGTCCCGGTAAAATCGACCGGTGTACCCGAGCCGAATTCTGCAATCTCCCCGGAAACCTCATGTGTCGCCAGAGCCACCAGAGAATCGGGATAATCGGTAAAATGGATATTAAGCTGTGGAATTCCCAGTTTTAAGAGCGGATCCCCGAAAAATACGTATTTTTGGTCGTTCTTTATCTGCCCCGAATCGCCGACCAATTGCGGCATAAGTTTCGCGGCAAAAACCGACTGACAGATCGACAGGCGGTCGGGACCGAACATGATATCAAAAACCAGATTATTGAAGCCGGCGTTATACGGTGAAAAAACCAGACGCGTCGCCGACACCGATCCGATCGATCCGCCGCCGGTCATACGAAGCAATTCCTCGGCCATGCTCTGCCGGCTGGGTTCGTCGAAAAATCCGATAGAACAGGACGCCGCGAAAAATAAAGCCAATTTGTCGGCATTGTTGAGTCTTTGTAAATCGGTGCCCCGGTTAAAAACATGTTCGTGCGCCCAGGTATCGGGATTGCCGTGACCGACATAATCTATCACCAGTGTTCCGTCATTCAGACTGCGGACGATATCATCGTTGACGGCCGGCTTATTGCCGTAAGAATCATATGGATATGACCAGAGATAAATCTTATTTCGACGATACGCCGCCGGAAGATGGTACTTTTGAAGATTCTCTATTTGTTCGGTATGTCTCGAATTATCTATTTCCGTTCTCTTATATTCATCGTCGGCAACCAGAGTTACGGTTGTTCGCCACGGCCCGAACCCGGCCGCCGATTCATAAGTCATTACTTTCTCAACGACCGTATTCAGCTCGGCGACATTTCTCACCGGCCAGCGTGCAATCATCATATCGTAACCGCGATCGGAGCAGGTATCGCAATACGAGGAATCGCTGTCAAGAGCGCCAAATTGACCGAAAAAGACATAATTGTCATCCGAGGCGGACGATGTCCCCGCATGAATGCAGGGCGGCACCAGATTAATCGACCCGGTTTTCAAATTATTCTCATAATCATAAACACCGTCGCCGACCAAAAGTACCGCCGAAGGCGGCGATGACGGGTAATAGTTATAGTATGCATACTTGAGGAATTCACGAATAGCCATCGGATCATACAAACCGTTCGAAAACTGATTCATGATATCTTCGACCGATACCCGAAGAATATTTACATTCGATTTTCCCTCACGATATGACTCATAATCTTCCAGATACGGTATGAACTCTTCGGGTGCTATAACTATCATATCGACCGGATATGAATAAGCGCGCAGGTCATCGGAAATCACCCGGGTGATTCTGTACGGTGAAAAAGTCCGCGTCATCGGGCAGACATAATATCGTTTGTTTTGCCCCGATGATAAATTCGATTCGAATTTTATCTCGAGGGACGTGACCGAATCACTGGAAATCAACACGGGATCAAACGGATCGGACAGGTCGAAAATTTGCGGAGTTACGCTGAAATTATTCACGTCGCCGATAATTATCTCACAATCCCCGAGACCGCCTTCAAGTGAGAAATCGAGAAAATTACTATTTCCGCCTGGAATCAATTCCCCCTGATAAGCGATTTCATAGTAATCAAAACCGACATCGGAATAGATATCCAGGTCAAATCGAATCGAGTTTGTACCCCGGTTAAAACTATTCGTCGAATATTGGAAAATCCAATTATCTGTCGAGATTTTGGTCGCCGCCGACCCGTTAACATACACCGCCATATCCCGGGCGCGGGCTCGCGCCCTTACGGTTGCGGGCGCTCCCGTTATGGCATTGGGAAGGCTGACACCGAACAGGTTTTGATATTCATTGGTCCAATACCAATTGTAAAAGTCGTAAACGTGACCGTCACTCTCAACATAAAGTAATTTATTCTGGTATTGCCTTGTATAGAACGTCGTCTGAGTAATAATACTGTCGGGATTGCCGGCCGGGTTACCGTTCACAGATGTCATCCGCTTCCCGCCGGTCGCGAAATTCCCCGAAAACGCCAGCCAGTAACAATTAATATTCGTATAATGATTTTCGATAAATATCGGCAGACTGTCATGCGGGTACCGCCAGCTATCCGCTCCCTGGGCAAAAAATATCAGATTATCGGCGGCGTTGAAATAACCGTCGCCGCCATCATTAACCAATATGGCGATCTCCTCCGGTTCCTCTTGCACGGCGGTGTCGGAAATCACAAGCGGCTTACCGCCGCCGTAGAATATATGAAGTGCATCAGTTTGAATGACATTACCGTTAAGGTCACTGAGCGGCACTCCGGCCGCAACCAGATCATTGCCGGTTACTTTTATCAACCCTTCGTTGACCGTCTCGATTTTGTACCACTCACTCGCCAGACCGAAAATATTTACGGCCGGTTTGCGGACAACCGGGATATTTTCCACAGACGGCCAATTTATAAATTGATCGTAATTCAGAATCGAAGACCGGAAAATAGCGTCGAATATTTCGTTTTTATTAAGAGAACGTCGATCACCCTTTTGAAATTCCGCTTTGCGAAAATCTACCGTCACTTCAACCCGCCTGAAAAAACTGCCCTGATAAAACGGATATATATTTACCGAGATAACTTTTCGACCCCGGATAGTTTTCGTATCGACGATCTCCGCAAGATTAGCATTTCCGGCCGGAAGTATCAATTGGCCGGGCTCTGTTGGATCGGAGCCGACCGCCTGAGAAATAAACGGCGTTCTATCCGCCGGAATACCAATCAGAATCGACCTGACCGCCATAAAACCGGAATCGTCGGGAATATTGCTCAGACACGAAGACAGGCCATCGATATTCAAAACAAACGAGATTCCGTTTTCATCCGAATTTAATATCTCTATATCATGATAAATGGCCGGTTTGGCCACCGCGATACCGGCCATAGGCAAAAGGCCTAAAGAAATTACTACTATGTGAAAAAATGGAGGCCCAGATCGCCTCGCAAATTTAAAAAATAAATATCTCCAACTCACGGTCAAAGAATCTCTCAAAAATCCTAAGTTATCAAATTCAACTACAAACTACAAGTTCTTTAACCGTCTATTCGATATTTATCCTTTCTCATTCTATTTAAGTTTTTAGAATATATAAGGTTCCTGAAAATTGTCAATAGTTCTAAGTAAATTGAAGCCCACATATTCGAAAAATTTCCCCGCAAATTTCACGCCCGAATTCGACTTGTGAGGGAAATTCGGCTCAAACGCATTGCCGCTCATAAAATTACACATACCCCAATTTATCGGCGGTGCTTGGTTTTGGTATACATATTTTATACGTTTTCTGCACCGATTTTCACAATTTTATTAGATATTTATAGAAAATGCCCGCGACCAGCAGAAGCAGAATATCAGATGCCTTGGAATCTTTGGATTATCCGTTCTAATATTCGAGGAACAATCGCGGCAGATTCATGTTATCGAAACCTGAGAAAAATTGACCGCGGAATCGAAGCCGGCTTATAACGATACCGGCTCGCTGCCCGACTGACGGCAAAATGTTATGATACGCGTTGGCTTGCTGCATATTCAAAAAATAAAACAAGAGGTTTTGTTATGAAATGTCTTTTAATCTCGATTATTATTTTTGTACTTTCCTCAACTTGTGCTTTTGCCGGAATAACTTTTAATATCGAATCCGGATATGTCACCAGCAGTTATAATGACGTTCGTATCCCCAACAAAACCGGCACCCTGTTTTCCTTGACCGATGACTTGGAATTATCTTCAAAGGAATTTTATCGCATAAATATCATTTATGACTGGAACGAAAAGAACTTTATACAATTACTGTACGCACCTTTGACATTGAATTCCGAAGGTTATGCCCCCCGTGGTATCAGCTATAACGAAACCATGTTCCCACAGAATGATTTTCTCAACGCCAAATATCGCTTCGATTCCTACCGTCTGACCTATCGACGTACATTCTACAATAATAATAGACTCACTATCGGCTTGGGTCTGACCGCAAAAATTCGTGACGCCGCCATTGAACTTAAAAGCAGTACATCAAAAACCGAAAAAACCAACACCGGCTTTGTCCCTTTGATTAATTTCAAAATAGATTATAAGCTGTCTCCGAGATTTTCCGCAAGATTAGAGGGTGATGCTCTTGTCGGACCACAGGGGCGCGCCGAAGATATCTTCGCGGGCTTTGACTATTCGATTAACAGGCTGTTTTCGATATTCGCCGGTTATCGCATGCTCGAAGGCGGCGCCGATGTCGACTCAGTCTACAACTTCACCTTTTTGCACTATGCCTCGGCTGGATTGTTAATAAATGTAAACTAGATTTTAAGGTAGGTCGGAATGCCCTATGGGCTTCCAACTTTCTATTTTTAATTTCTGAATAATTGACAAACCTGAAGCGCGATTTCGACCTACCCTTACTACGACTCGGTGGGTCTATCCATAAAACTGACGCGGTTTTAATCGAACACCCGCCATATAAGTAAAAACAATTCAAATAATACAATGAAAATTGCCAGGTATAAAAAAGGCCTCTTATGCCACAAACGATGACGACCGAAATGCCAGGTGAAATCCAGTATACCCATCGCGGGGTGCCCAACAGCTTGCTGTCGGATCATTAATTTGGGCAATGACATTAATTAACACTCAAGCGATACTAGACAAAGTCGGTGCATGAGAGCGTAAACCGTCCACAATCTATTCCCGAATATTTTATTATACCAGCCGCAGAAGTTATTGCAATTTTCTCGCTATGCCACTTCCACCCCAATATTCGAGAGCTCTTCCAGCTCGACTGTGAAATGTCGCAGATACTGGGCTTCGTGGGTGATGCGGAAACCTTTCAGCGATTCTTTCCGAGCCGAGATTCGTGACATCACGTCGGCGACATAATTCAGATGACTGACCGTATATACTCGACGCGGCACCGCCAGACGCACCAACTCCTGCGGCGCGGTTTTTTTCTCCCTGGTAACCGGATCCTTGCCACCGAACATCAGCGAACCTATCTCGACCCCTCGGACGGCCCCTTCGCGATATAACTCGACCGTCAGCGCCTGACCCGGAAAATGCTCGGGCGGAATGTGCGGTAGCATTTTTCCGGCATTTATGAAAATAGCATGACCGCCGGTCGGCTTTATAATCGGCGCTCCCGCCTGTTCTAATGCTTCCCCGAAATATCTCACCTGTCCGACCCGATAGGCCAGATAATCTTCATTCATCGCCTCTTTCAAACCGGCTGCAACCGCCTCAATATCTCGACCCGACATCCCGCCATACGTCGGAAATCCTTCGATTACTATCAACAGCTCGGTGATTTTTCTGGCCAGTTCGTCATCGTTAAGCGCCACGAATCCGCCCATATTGGCCAGACCGTCTTTTTTAGAAGACATCAGGGCGCCATCGACATACGAAAACATCTCCTTTGCAATTTCTTTAATGGTGCGATTTTCGAATCCGGGTTCACATGTTTTAATAAAATAGGCATTCTCGGCGTACCGGGCGCAATCGAAGAAAAACAGGATTCCGTACCGGCGGCATATCTTAGCCGTCTCAGTGATATTTTTCATCGACACCGGCAAACCGCCGCGCGAATTATTAGTAATCGTCAAAAAGACAACCGGGACTTTTTCCGCTCCGTGCTTTTGAATAAACTCTTCAAGCCGGGAAATATCGATATTACCCTTAAACGGAAAATCGATATCCTGCGATGCTTCCGGGCAGGGCAGATCGATCGCCACGCCGCCTTTATGAATCACATTTGCGCGTGTCGTATCAAAATGGGTATTATTAAGAACAAAGTCACCTTTCTTTAATAATGAAGAAAAAAAGACATTTTCGCCGACTCGCCCCTGATGCACCGGTATTACATGTTCCTTGCCGGTGATTTCCCTGACTACTTCTTCCAGCCGATAGAATGACCGCGCCCCGGCATACGATTCATCGGCGCGCATGATGGCGGCCCATTGCTGGTCCGACATAGCCCCCGTCCCGGAATCGGTAAGCAGGTCGATATAAATGTCCTCGGCTTTGATTTTGAATGTATTAAATCTGGCTTGTCTTAAAATGCCCTCGCGCGCATCTTTGGGAACTATCGAAATCGGCTCGATAGTTTTTATTTTAAACGGTTCGGGCGGATGTTTATGCTTTTTCAAAATTCCTCCGGAAGTCTGTATATGTACTTTATGTAAACAAAATAATATATTTTAAACTTTTTTCAAGCGGAATTCCGCCTTCACCCGTCCGGTAAGGATTTTCAAATGATTCCGGATTTCCGCTTCATGAAACGATTTCAGATGCACGGCCTTTTCGATGTCGGTTAAAATCCCAAGCTGCCTGAGTATCTCAATACATACCGGGTACAAAGCCCGCTGGTTGCCGTCATGAATCTTAACTCCAATGCCGATCGGCGGATCGACAAAACCGATTCCCTCGATTGCCTCCGCCCCGACCTTACAGACGATATTTCCCGGAAAGGTTCGCATCAAAGCCAGGTCAAATCGCCCCTCACCCGAAACCATCTCCGGATACGCCATCATCGCATCCCGGACTCGCTTCAGGGTTTCAGATTTAGTCTTTCCTTTTGACTGTCCTGTCGCTAATTTCATATAGGCGATGGCAGTATGAATCAGCGGCATCCCGAAATTAGGCGCGGAGCAACCATCCGTCCCTATAACAATTTTCTCCCTGGGATAATCATACACATCGGCAATGACATCCAGCACCATCTGTTGTGTCCTGGATTTTGGATTTATATACTCCGCGACATCATCCCCCAGATATTTCGTCAACGCCAGAAAACCGGAATGTTTACCCGAACAATTATTGCGAACAGGATCCAGATGTTCATCCTTTTTCGGATATTCACCCGCGAGCGTCATATATATCGGAAGGTGCGAACCGCATTTCAGATTTTCAGTGCTATTGCCGGCTGCTTCAAGGTTGGCCTGTACAACCTCCCGATGCTCATCCGTTCCGGCATGCGAGCCGCATATGACTGCCAGCTGCCTGGGGGAAAATCCGAATTTATCGGCCGCACCGGATTCAACTAAAGGCATTAACTGGAACGGCTTGGCCGACGAACGCGTAAAAACAAAGAAATTCGGATCGCCGAGATAATGCGTCAGGTTGCCGTTTTTAGCGACAACAACAATCGTTCCATAATGAACCGCTTCCTCCCTCTCACCCCGATAGACCTTGGCGACTATGTCTGACATTTATGCACGCGGCTTAAAACGTGTCGCCAAGACCGCGGAACTTGGCGTCCGTCGGAATAAAACGGATCAAAGCCAGAACATGGCTGCGCTCCATATTGATAATGGCGTCGAGTTGCTTGTTCTCGCCGAGCACCTCACGAATAGCTATATAAAACTGAAGCGTCGCTTTCTCCATCCCGAGCGCCGTCACCAGCGCCTGAGTCGGCGTATCGAAACCCTCGGTCTTTTTAAAATAATCCTTCTGGAAAAATTCCGAAATCGCCGTTGCCCTCATATATTGATAGAGCTCGTAACGCTCCGGCGTATCCTCTTCCCTGGGCACATTCGCAAGAATCTTTTTAAACTGCTCTTCATGAATCTTTTCGTCGGCGGCAAGCTGTGTAAAAACCTCGACAACCTCTTTGTTGTCACTGAACTTCCCGGCCATACGAGTATAATATTCCCGGCCCAGTTGCTCGGTAGTGATCGCCAGTTGTATACTTTCGCGAAGCGTAAAATCCTGCTCCATTAATTATTCCTCCAAAACATCAGTTTATTTTTCATATCCAAATCAGCGCCAATATAAGCTAACGACCCAAGCTTGTCAATCCTTGTGGTTATACAACGAGTAGGTCGAAATCCCCGCAGGGATTCTTATCCCGAAGGGGTTTCGACATCTTAAAAAGTCGGAAGCCCTTTTTGGCATTCCGACTTACAATAAAATTCGTATCCTGTGCCCGGCAGATGTCCACATCTGCCGGGATGTACCGTAATATTTCAATCTGCGATAAGAATCTATGACAAAATCCTTATCAAATCATTCATACGTACCAGATGCTGATCATCGTGCTCGGTGGCAAAGAAAACCATATCAATTATGCGCATCGGCTTATTCAATCGCGGATGATACGCCGTTATCCCCACCTGCTCTTCGGTCAAATCATCCAACCGCCCGACAAATTTCTCACGCGCCTCTCGGAAAGATTTTAACGGAGTTTCTATCGGCATGCTGTTGAAATTCGGTTTTTCGGTTGGCTTACCTGACAGATCGGCCTCTCGAAGTACCTTCGCGCCTTTCAGAAAATCATTCAACCGGAAATCCCAAAGCGCCTCGGCAATCCAAAGATGCCCGATATTCTCCTGAATCGACCATTTATCTTCGTAGCGATTGGTTAATATTTCCGTCGATAGTGTTTTGACTTTTTCCTCGACCCGCGCCGGTGTCCCCCGTAGACGCTCGACAATCAGCGGAAACCTCTCTACTCCAATTCCCTCATAATCAAATGTCCTCTTAATCCAGATTACTTTATTTTGCATATTTCCTCCGGCAATTTTCTGCGTCTTATAGATATTAAAGTTACCAGACCTTGATTTATTCCAATGAGCCAACCGCTTTTTCAACTTCCTCCAATATCTCACACGATTTAACCAGTTCTTTCATTTTCGTATGATCCGGATAGAGCGGACGGTCGATTTCGAGAAAATCGATATACTTGCGTACGATCTCTTTCGCCTTAGTCACACCTTTACCGAATTTATAATCGCGAAAATCAAGCGCCTGCGCCGCCGCCATAAATTCAATCCCCAGCACTCCATAAGCATTATCCAGTATCTGAAAATTCTTGATGGCCGTGTTCATCCCCATCGAGACGAAATCTTCCTGGTCGGCCGCCGCCGGAATCGACTGAATCGACGCCGGAGTGGATAAAATCCGTTGCTCGACAATCAATGCATCGGCCGTATACTGCGACAGCATCAATCCCGAAAACATCCCACCCCCCCTGGTCAGAAACGCCGGCAGTCCGACCGATAGCGCCGGATTATTCAGGCGATTCATCCTTCGTTCCGACATTACGCTCACCATCGTGATACAGGCGCCGATCATATCCATCGGCACCGACACCGGCGACCCCTGGAAATTCGCACCCGAAAGCTGCAGATTTTCATCGGGAAAAAATACCGGATTATCCCCGACGCCGTTAAGCTCGATCTCCACCTGTGAGCGTGCGTACTTAAGGGCATCATGGGCCGTGCCGATTACCTGCGGCGTCGAGCGCATCGAGTAGGCATCCTGAATTTTGCACTGAATCTTATTCTCAGCCAAATCGCCGCTCTCGATAAGTTTCCAGATCGCCCGCGCCGAACGCACTGCCCCGGCAAATCCCCGCGCTTCATGCAACTTCGGAGTGTACGGCCGCATATTGGCGCGAAGCGCCTCCAACGACATCGCCGTCGCAATCTCGGCCTGTTTCAGCCAGCGGTTGGTATCGTAGAGCAAAATTGCGCTCATTGCGGTCAATAAATTCGAACCATTGATAATCGCCAGACCATCACGCGCCTTCAATCCGGGAATAGCAATTCCCGCTTTGTCCAGAGCTTCTTTACCGCTTAACAGTTCATCTTTATAATAGGCCTTCCCCTCACCCATCATCAAAAGCGCTATCTGCGCCATCGGTGCCAGATCACCGCATGCCCCGACCGAACCCTTCTGGCAAACGAATGGCGTCACCCCCTTGTTGAGCATCTCCACCATTGTCTGCGTAATTTCCAATCGCACCCCGGAATGCCCCTTGGCGTGCACATTAATCCGCCCCGCAATAGCTCCGCGGACATATTCGATCGGCGCCGGCTCACCGATTCCGGCCGAATGATTGTAAATCAAATATTTCTGAAAATCCTTTACCTGCTCATCATTCAAAACGACCTCAGAAAATTCACCAATCCCGGTATTGACCCCGTACATAATCTCTTTGGCTTCAATTTTCTTCTCCAGCATGGCGCGGCATTTTTTGATTCTCTCAATCGCATCCGGGTGCAGCTCGACTTCGGCATTAAATCGGGCAATCTCGACCAGCTTCTCGATCGTCAGCCCGGAGCCGCTTAAAATTATCTTATTGTTACCCATATACTTACCTCTAAATATAATTGTCTTTATACGGTTTTACGGATCGACTACAAGAATTGATCATTCATCCTGAAGACCGGATGAATTCTTGGGCTGATATTTGGATGCCATCATAACCGGGCATAGTCTTATTCCGGCCGATCTATTTTTGTCCACAATATCAATCATCATATAAAAATATAACTCCGATATTTTAATTGTCAATCGTTAATGTTGTTGACATGTCCTCTCGTTTTTTCAACATTGGCCCGATAATAAGGTTACGGGATATGCGCAGAGCAAAATATTATAAAATAGTGCCGTTTATTTTCATGCTTATAATATGCCTGATTATTTTTGTATCAGGATTGTACGCTGAGGAGACAAAAATCCCACCCGACAGCGTTATAATCTCGGGAAAATATTATCAAATCGAATATCCGTGGCTGGGGCATAAAATCGGCGATAAATCGGATTCCATACCGAATAATCTATCGATGATTCCGCGCGAGTATGCCTACGACAGCAGCCGGATTTTTGTAACCGAAGAAACCAGGGCCGCTTTTATTTCGATGATTAAAGAGGCCGAAAAGGACGGCGTCTTTTTCGAAGCTAAGTCCGGTTTCAGAAGTTATTCCTATCAGGCGCAGATTTTTGCCGGAAGAATGAACGGTGGCCAGAGTTTCGAGCGGGTGGCCAAAGATGTTGCTCCGCCCGGATATTCCGAGCACATGCTCGGTACGGCATTTGATCTGGCAACTGACACCGTTCCCTTCGCCGAAAGTAAAGCCTACCGATGGCTGAAAGCCAACGCGGCTAAATTCGGTTTTATCGAAAGCTACCCTGAAATTTCCGAATCAGGTTTCTCATGGGAGGCCTGGCACTGGCGCTATGTCGGCACCGACAATAATACCCTAAAAAAGTAGGGGCGACCTTGCGTGCGGTCGCCCTCGCTAATTAAATCACCGACATTTATTGAATAACGGTGCCCCGCAGCTTGCTATGGGATCCTACGAATTGGCTGTACTGCCATTTCCAACCAACCCACCGCAGGCGGCGGGGCACCCCTACCCAATATGCCGGCAGGAATCTATCCTGACGGAAAGATTCTCGTGGGCGGCAGACCTCCCGGTCTGCCCCCGGAATAAAGTGGTTGGCGTACGTCCTCGTGCGCCAACTCCCATCGAAATCCCCCTTATAACTCCAACCGCATCTGATCCTCACCCGCCTCAATCATCCGTTTGAATATCCGCCAGATATTGCGCGTATCGTCGATTCCCCGGTGGCGCGACCCTTCAAACTTCATCCCCAACAACCTCAACGCCCGACCGACACCATACCGCTTGCCATTCTGCGTTTTGGTAAACAGCGCTTTGATATTAAAATGGTTATTTTCGAACGGAAATTTAATCTTATGATAAGTACAATCCTTTTGGAACTGCCATTTATCATAATTCCCCCACGAACAAAAGCTGATTTTATCCAAATCGCCAATCCATCCGAGAAATATCGGAAAGACAACCGGAAAGGTCTCGGCTTTATCGACATCTTCCTGTTTTATCGAAGTCAAATTGGTGCAAAAGTCGGACAATTTCGGATTACGCACCGGCCGAATAAATTTATCGAATTCCTCTACATTTTCTATATCGTTCAAATCGACTTTTAATGCTCCGATTTCGATTGTCTCCATTTCATTATTTCGCTTATCCTTCTCCCAGCACGTCGCCTCCAGATCGACAATAAGGAGTTTGTTTTTGATGCCGGAGATATGCATTTCGGATTCCATAGGTTGGGGAGAAGAAGGGGTGCGCCACCCCGTCCTTCAGGAATCGTCACCAAGACGATATTCCGGAAGTTTTACGCTTCCTGTTGCATCCCAGCCTTTCCAATTCCAGGCAGCCTGTTGTGCCAAACCAGATTCCGCCGCTTTTGTCAAGATGGGCCGGAGATTGACAATAATGGTGTTTAGCTTTTCAATATCCTCCAGCTCTTGACCGACGTACCGGGTACTGGCCATGAAGTATTTAACCTCTTCATCTTGAAAGTGGATGGGCGAATCAAGCCTGATAAGAATTGCCTCATTGGGAGGTCTTGTATCATAATATACATTTGTAACAGTGACCGAAAAGGGGCCGCATCCTACTTCTTCTGTAAAATCCCAAGGTTCGGCTATTGTTAATATCATTTTTTGGTTTATAAGATCATCAAGCTTCATAAATATTCCCTGTGGTTGGTGTACGTCCTCGTGCACCAACTCTTACCGATATTGTACCTCGCTACTAATTTATAAACGCTGCCTTTTGAACAGTCCCGCACGCCAAGGGGATGACATTCCAATGGGTGCGCCACCCCAACGTTATCTCCAACCCAAACTATCTCGCCATAGACTATCTATCGGAATAATTCGCCTGGGTCGACTTTCATCATATTTATACCATTTTATTCGTTTGTCAAAAACATTAACCTGCGAAATATCGCTCCAAATTGTCGGGGCCAACTCTATCCCATAATCGCCCTCCCTTTGCGCAGAGTTAAAGAAGTAAAGAGTTCCACCGCCCGTCCACTGTAATTTAAATGATCCGCAAATTACATCGAAATTTCCGAAGTTAAATGCGAGGCGGCCGATTCCGAACAATTCGGGATCCGACAGCTCACCAATTTGATGTAGGGCATCGTTCTTCGTGAAATCGCCGCTTCCATCTGCCTGAAAATATGATTCATAACTCCCATAGTGTCCCTCACCGTTTTTGGTTGTCCACATGCTTGTATATTTCACAGCACCATATACTGAATCCTCGCGAATAAGTATAAATCTATTCTTTGGAACAATAATCACATGGCTGCTAATATCCACTTCATTTGTTTCGGGTCTTTCAACTAAATCTGAGGGTTTACTCCTTATATGAATAACAATCGCTATTATTACAACGGCCATTATTACCATGCCCAAAATCGACAAAATATTTAGGACTGATAGTTTCATTCTATCCCCTTCCCCCCTTCTCCACACCTTTATCCGTTATATAGGCCGTCACCAATTCACGCGGGGTGATGTCGAAGGCGGGGGAGTAGACTTTGACTCCTTCCGGAGCGGTTTGGACACCGCCCCAGTTAGTGATTTCGTCGGGCGAGCGCTCTTCGATCGGGATATCGTTGCCGGTCGGGATATTATTATCGAAGGTCGAATACGGCAGCGCGACATAAAATGGTATCCCATGCTCTTTAGCCAGCACCGCCACGCTGTAGGTTCCGATTTTGTTGGCGACATCGCCGTTTTTGGCGACCCGGTCGGTGCCGACAATCACCTTATCGATTTTCCCCTGAGACATCACCATCCCGGCCATATTGTCGCATATCAGCGTCACATCGATCCCTTCCTGCATCAGCTCCCACGAAGTCAACCGCGCCCCCTGCAAAAGCGGCCGCGTTTCATCGGCGAAGACTTTAATCTTTTTCCCCTGTTTGTGCGCTTCATAGATCACCGCCAGCGCGGTCCCGATACCTCCGGTTGCAAGCGCCCCGGCATTGCAGTGCGTAAGGATCGTATCGCCGTCATTAATCAATGCCGCGCCGTTTTTACCAATTTTATCACACAACTCCTTATCTTCGGTTAAAATAGACTGCGCCTCGTCCCAGATAAACTGACGAAACTCATCGACGTTATCTCCGCCATACTCATGCGCGACATCCAACAGCCGGTTTACCCCCCAGACCAAATTGACCGCCGTCGGACGCGCCGCCTTGATCTCCTCGGCCACGTCGGTCAGAATGCGCTTTAAATGTTCGACATGAGTATCTACATCGGCCTCGGCCGCCACCGCCAGAGCAAAACCGCCGGCGATACCGATCGCCGGAGCGCCGCGGATTTCGAGCTTCTTAATCGACGTGATAATATCCCGATAATCGTCGTACTCATGGTAGACCAGTTTGGTCGGCAATTGTGTCTGATCCAGAATTTTCGCCTTCTTCCCCACGCGCTCGATGACACTGAATTTCATAAATTATTCTCCCATTATTTGTAAGACCAGCCGACGGCTGCGATTGTGGTTGTCAAAATCCATAAAAACGATCTGCTGCCAGGTGCCCAGATGCATCCGTCCGTCACTGAATGGAACCGTAATATCCGGGCCGATCAGCGCCGCCCGCATATGCGAAAAGCCATTGCCGTCATGCCAGGTTTCGTCATGTTTGTAGGGAACGTCCGACGGCAGTATTTTCTCCATAAATTCCGGCATATCCTGCAAAAGCCCCGGCTCGTATTCGATCGTCGTCAAGCCGGTCGTCGCCGAGGGGGTAAATATGGTTACCGTGCCGGAATTGATTCCCGACGATTTTATCTTTTCGGCCACCTGGCCGGTGATGTCGACAATATGACAATACCCCTTCGAATTGAATTTGATTTCCTCAGTTTTAACCATAATATCTATCTATACTGGGTGCGTTTTATTTTCTTTGCCGCCGTTTTTTCGAACTCCTCGGTCCGAATTTCAAAATTCACGATTCGTTTATAATCGGCCAGTCGGCTGTTGACATCTTTGACTGCATCGGCGATTAATTTCCTGATATTGTCTTCAGACATGTTTCCCTTTCCTTCCGATGATTCTAATTCGATCTGCTCGATATCGGGGACAATAATAGCCCATATTTCTTCGCCGGTCTTGCCCGACCTCTCACGCCCGACCGCCAGCGATTCCAGAACATAATCGGATTGATTGAGACAACCTTCGATCTCCTCGGGAAAAATATTTTTCCCGCCGCCGCTTATAATAATATTTTTGCTGCGACCGGTGATAAACAGCCGACCCTTTTTCATCTTACCCATATCACCGGTATAAAGCCAGCCGTCGCGAAGCAACTTCGATGTTTCGTCAATATTATCCAGATAACCCGGCGTGGTATTGCCACCGCGCACGATAATCTCGCCAATTCCGTTTTCGTTGGGCTTATTTATTATTATTTCGATTCCCGGAAGCGGCGGGCCGACCGAACCGATACGAATATTATCCGGGCGATTAACCGCCAGCACCGGCGAGCATTCGGTCATACCATATCCCTCCAATAGGCACAAACCAAGCAGATTAAACCATTCGCCGATATGCCTCGGAAGTGGCGCGCCGCCGGAGATAAACATCCGGATCGAATCCAATCCACCCTTTTGCCGAAAGCCCCTGAATAACACGTGCCCGAAATTTATACCCAACGATCGACCGAAAGAGCTGATCTTAAGGAAAAAGTCGAACAGTAGTTTTTTCGCCGGCGGAAGCTGTTTTAAGCGCTTCTTAATGGCCATATAAAATTTCTCGTATAGCAGCGGGACGGCCACCATTACGGTGACATTGTAATTCTTTATATCATTAATAATATCGCGCGATTTCAGCGAACTCGCATAAACAATCGTTAATCCCATCGAAAGCGGTACCAAAAATCCACACGTCGCTTCGAATGTATGATGCATCGGCAAAAGCGACAGAAAAACATCGTTATCATAAAACGGCAGAGCCTGGCTGACTGAATCAAGGTTGGCCAGAATATTCCCATGCGTTAATAGGACACCCTTCGGAGCGCCGGTCGTCCCGGAAGTATATATAATGGCGGCAGTAAAGTCGCGTCTTATATTTTCGTAAACAAACAGATCGGCATTGAGCAGCGAATCATAAGTTCTTTCACCGTCGCCGAAAAACCTGAATAATTCAATATCCAGCCTGTCAAAATCAATTATCTGCGATAACGGCAGAAACCATTTCTCCGAACAAAACAGGATTTTGATTTTTGAGATACGAAGCAGATCTGCCAGTTCTCCCCTCTTAAGCGCCGGATCAAAGGGAACTACAACCCCGCCTGCAGCCAGAATAGCCAGATAACAAATCCCCCACCGTGAACAGTTTTCCGAAATTAACCCAACCCGATCCCCTTTATTGATTCCTGCCTTCCGCAGACCACCGGCCAGACACTCAATTCGGTTTTTAACATCGGCGTAGGCCGTCCTGCTATCGATATCATCGATCATGGCAATTTTATCAGGCAGATTTTCACAAGTATCAAAAACAGCGCCAAAAATCGACTGATAAGCGTTAAACCGCTTTACTATTCGTGAAGGCATAAAACGAATTTAACGGTCGCTAACGGATTATCCAATCATTTTCGGGCAAAAAATTAAAGGGCCGCCCGTCTGAAACGGGCGCCCCTCTCGAAACAAAAACAGGAGAAAGATAGATTTTCTATAACGACTCTGTTTTTTCCCTGCCTTACAAACAGAGCCGCCTGTCTATTGATTAATAGAGATAACCTCCGTCAACGTCAAACCTCCGCGCGGATCATTATCTACGACCGTCACCGTAACTGAAGTGGCGCCGCCCGTCGAATCCGGCAGATTTACACTGTAATTCGCTATGCCGTACGGGTCGGTATATTTGGTCCCGCCATTCGTAATTGTCGCTCCATTATTAGCCGAAGCCAGCAATTGATGATCGCCCAGCGGATTTGTCCAGCGGTCTTTAATGGTCACTGAGAAATAAACTCGCTCACCGTAATCGGCCGAATTCTTGTCGAGCGACAATTCGCAATTATCGCGATAAGCCGGACCCGTTAAAAGCGAACATGATATCGGTTCGTTAACAATACTCTGGAAGTTGGCGCTGATTGTTTCAATCGCGCCGATACCGTCATCCTGTCGTGTTGGCGCAAACTCATCCGTTGAATAATCGTAATCAAGAACAATCGAAGTAATAAACGACTTCACTCGTGAGGCGATACACCCATCCTGGACGGCCCCTGATGAAACAGCCAAATAGTACGCCTCAAGGTCAATCTCTGTTCCACCCAGAACATAATTCCCATTCAGATCCCGAACCTCAAGATAAAAACCTTTGGTTGTCTTGCCATCGGCATTAATAGATGTCGGAAAAGTCTCAAGGCTATCCGGATTATTGGATTCGGTAACAAACCAGATACTATCCGGAATCCAACTATTGATGAAATAATCGGTGTCAGATACCGTGCCGCCGGCAGTTTCGGCAATTATTACTACTATGCCGTCAGCGGTGGGATCGTCATAACCGGAAATCCATGATGTCCCGACCACGCCCTCTTCATCTTGCGTGGGATTTTCATGTGCTATCATTGTCCCTTCATCGCAGGTGAAATAAACAACCGTGGAATCAGTGACCGGATTATTGTATGCATCGGAGACAACGGCCACAATTCCAATTCGATCATTAATAATTTTCCAGGAGGCCGTATTGCACACGTCGGCCCCGACTATAATATTTGCCGGCGGTCCGGCATGCACCATCACCAGGGTCGCTTCCGACATTATTGTATCGGCCTGAGCGCGAATCCTGATCGTCCCCGAAACTGTTCCTGATGCAATCGGACAGATGGCGACGCCGTTGGTATTTGTCGTTGCCATATAAGTGTCACCGCCGCTGCCCAGATGCTCTCCGCCGCCGGGGCCGTCGAGTATTAAGAACTGAATCTGTAAACCTTCGGGAACCGTATTACCAAAACCATCATATCCTGTGGCGTATAAAATCGCATTTTCCACTCCCCCGGATCCTTTAACGGCCATATGAATATTGTCGCAATATAACGAAATGCTTAATATGGATACATCAGGAGTCAGCTGTACGGTCGCTTCTGCATAACCGTTATAGCCGGAAACAGTTACCGTCGCTCTAATGTACACCGTGCCGGAGCTGGTCCCGGACGTATATGTCGCGGTGGCCTGGCCGCCCCCGCCGGTCACATAAGCGGCTGATGCAATCACGCCGATCGGATCCCAATTACCGTTGGGAATGGCATCATAAATAACCGTATCCACACCGGCCGTAAATGTCCCATTACCGTCGATGTCATCGAATTTTTCACCGGCCGTAAGTATCACGACCGTGGAATCGGGCGCCAATGAGCCCCCGGCATCTCTTACAGTAATAGTAACGGTTGACGTCGATATACCATCGGCCAGCAACATGGTTGGCGTGGCCGCAATAGCGATATTGCCCGATCCGGACTGAGCGGTCGACGTTACCACGACCGAAACACTATTCGAAGATCCCCCGGCGATAGTCGCCGTAATGACCGCCGTCCCCGATTTGATCGGTGTAAACACCGTGGCCACGATGCCGCTGGCGTCCGACGTATCGGTCGTCGGCGAGCAATAACCGTAAGTGGGATCGACCGAAAATACAACCGCCCGATCGGGCAGGGGATCCGTCCCATCGGTAATTACCGCCTCAACTATTGCCGTCGAACTTACGTCAATGCTCGAAGGACTGGCGGTCATACTGGCCACTTGCAGCGAATTGGATGTTTCCGTTTCCTTGGTCGACGAATCACATCCCAGCAGGATCAAGGTCAGACACAAAGTTGTCAGTACAAAAACAACGACATTTTTTGATACCCGTTTTTGTCTCATGACTGAAACTCCCGATTAAATTTAATTGTTTATTTCCCTGTAGGTTATAGTCCCTCACTTTTCTATTATTATCGGTAGAATTATGCTTACATTTAACCATAAAAAAAACCCGCCGGTTTGGCGGGTTTTCGGATATATTTCTCCGGTCTTACGGGCCGGTCCCGGCAAGGTCATTTTCCACTATCACCGGCGTTACGAAAATTACCAGGTCACGATCTTCTACTTGTTTTTCCTTGTATTTGAAAATCATTCCCAGAAGCGGTATATCTTTGAGGATAGGAATCCCGGCTTCATCCTCAACTTCATCCTGAGTCGTCAGGCCGCCGATAACTGCTGTCTGTCCATTATTAACGACCACATTCGTTTCGGCATTATTGGTTTTTATAATAATACCGCTCGGATCGGGCTCAAGTGAACTTCTCTCGGGAATAAGGTGCATCAGAATCTGATTATCAGCTGTAATATGCGGCGTTACTCTCAGAATCGTGCCGACTTCCTCGAATTTTATGACGACATTCCCGGCTTCGTCAAACTGCTTGACCGGGACCTTGGAACCCATCTGGATACGGGCCTCCATATTTTCAATGGTCGTAATTTCCGGATGCGCAATAATCTTACCCTTTTTCTCGGTCACAATCGTCGAAACAATGGCGTTAACATCCCAGCCGTGCTGCATGGCTTTAACACTGTACGTCACGAAATCGTCGGTAACTCGTTCACCGTTCTGCGTCGCTGTCTGAGTAATAGTCCGGGGATTATTCGGATCGCCGACTTCACGGCTCCCGGTCACCGACCAGTCAATACCAAGATTCAGCCCGTCGGTCGAGTAAATTTCCAGGAGCTGCGCCGATATTTTTATCTGGCGCGCCGGTTTATCCAGATCGTGAATGAATTCAATTACTCGGTCGATGTTATCGGGAATCTCCTGCAAAATTAATGCATTGGTGCGCTCATCGGCCTCGACTTTGCCTCGCTCACTCATCAGTGACCGAACCGATTCGATGATTTCCTTGGCAGCGGTATTTGCCAGTCGGACAATCTTAATTTCGAGGCTGACCATCGACTTTTGGTCCATTTTGTGCTTTTCCACATTGGTTTGTTCTTCACGGTATTTATCGGCGGGCAATACCCGGACATACCCTTCCTCTTCGAACACAATTGCCAGACCATAGGTTTGTCCGATTATAGAAAGCGCCTGCTTCCAGGTCACATTGTGAAGATTAATGGTTACCGTTCCCTGCACGTTGGGAGCGACAACGACATTGACCTGCCCGTAGTCGGCCAAAAACCTGATAACAGAGCGGACTTCCGCCGCCTGGAAAGAGAGATTTTCGATCGGCTGCGAAGGGTCTTTTTCACTCTGCGCGAAAACCGCCCCGGAAATACCAAACAGTAAAGCACAGAGGGCAAAGAGGCTCAGGTAATTGCTAAATCTGATCTTTTTCATATTCTATCCCGCCTTTCGTTCAATCATTTTCGAGATGAAGCGCCTGAGAGCGGCTCCATCCGTATTCAAATAGTTGGAAAAGTGCTTTGTCGGAATATATTTTGGAGACATATCCTTTCTTGATTCTATCACCCTGCTTAAGGATATAACCGTAGCCGTCAAGGTCTTCGACCAGCGCCCGGTTTTTCCCGGATGCTGATTGCAGAATACCGACCAATCGGGCCGTTTCGATATCAAGAAGTTTTTTCTGACCAAATTCTTCGGAGCCTTTCTTTTCGCCGATTAAGGATTCGAAAGGATCCCGTGAAAGATTCTGTTTGTATTTAATGACCATACGGGTCGGAAACTCGGCTACAATCGTTCCCTTTAATCGCGCCGGAAGCGTCGGCTGGCGACGGAAGCGCGATGTCGGTTTGGAAGCTTCGTCCTCGGTTTCCCGTGGCTTGGATACTACTTCGGCGGTCGTCTTGGACGCCACTTCGGGCTCGGATTGCTTTTCACTGGTAGTCGTCGTTTTCTTCTGCTCCGGAGGGTTATCGCCCGGACGGGCTAATACCAGCGGAGTCGACGGCGCTGCGAATTTTTCTTCTGTCTGAGTCACCGGTTTTTGAGATTTATCTATTTTATCAACCGTTTTTTCAGGTTTCGAAGGTACCTTTTTGTTACTGACCTTTTCAGCAGTCGTATTGGTTCGGGCATATTGGGTCGAAATCGGGGGATTCTCCGTTTTTGGTTTTTCTTCCTGTTTCGATTTAATTGGCTGACCGGTCGGCTCCGCCTGAGACCATTCTTTATCCATAATTTCCGACTTCTGCGGTTTATAATATGTCGATTCAGGTCCGACGCTCACGTCGAGAGGCGGTACGCTTTTTACTCCCGGTTTCGGAGCTGTAACCAGCGATTTTGACTCTTTCGACTCAGCCGGCTCGGGGACCGACTTTTCCGCGCTCTTTTGATCGTCGCCCAGACTCGACCAGCGCGGGAAATTCGAATTTTCCTTATCCGGAAAATATAAAAAGATCGACTGGCCCAGTTTCTCGATTCGATATACCGATTCTTTCTTCAAATCGCAGACAACTCTGACGATTTTTTCGGGCTCGACTGAATACTGGCTGGTTCTGATGGATTGAATAATCGATGGCGGTAGATTTACAAATGATTTTTGTTCCAGGTTATGAACCGCCGGAAAGATATCAATCAGAACACGAAACGGTTTTCCGTCCTCAGCCCTGGCAATCTGATGCGAAAATTGAAACGCGCCGGAGACGTCGGTCTGCAGAACTATTTCCCCGTCCTGCCAGAACAGATGCAGGTTTTCCACGCCGGCATCGGCAAGAACCGCCGAAGTCAGTAGGCCGAAAAGGCAAATCGTAAGCAAAATATATTTCATATTTTTCATGTTATATCTCCTTGGCACCCGATCAAATGGCCAACTCCTGCAGCCGTTCACTAGCCTTAACAAAATAGGTGGATAATACAAAGTGAGCCGATATCGTTGGCGTTCGGTTAATTCCGGTACTTTTCCCCTCGGTTTCGACATTTGTATTGGCCACCTGTGTTGCCTTTATCTCGACTTCCGAGATGTTGGCAATAAACGGAAAATTGGCCACGTAGCCGAGAAATTGACCAAAATCATGAAAGGCTCCGGTCATTTCGATGTCGAAGGCGGCCACATTATAGAAGCTTTCCGACGCAATCGGTTTTGGCTCGATCTTTGTAATTTTCGTACCCGTTAATGAGGAAGCGGTATGCAATTGCACCAGGAAGGACGGAATCTGCTTCACTTCGGGCAATAATTGTTCGATTTCGGTGTATCGCCCCAGCAATTCTTCGTATTCCGATTTCAAGGCATTCAGAGACTTGGATTTCATCTCGACATTTTTCAGATCCGTAATCATGGAAGAATATTCCTCGGTCATCTGTGTTAGCTTCTGGTTATAAACCGCGAACAGGCGGTTATACCAGAAATACGAGATGATTAGGAAAGCGACAACACCTATAAAAATTTTCTGAACTTTGGGGTCTTTGAAATCCATAGTATCTTTTCCTAATTTATGGCTGATCCTGCAACCACCGCCTCCTGCGCAGCCATCTGCTCCAACTCCTCATCGGAGAGGTAGTGCACGTTACAGGTTACCTTAAAGTTGTAAGCCTTCTGTTTATCAATAGCGATCTCTTCGGTTTCGACAAGGTCGACTTCATCAAAGTAACTCGATCGCATCATCTTAATCATAAATGAAGCCAGGGCGTTCAACGTGAATGTAAAGCCCTCTATTTCGGCCGGTATGACCTGGGGTTGTGTCTGTGTTTGAACTGTCCCGGTCGTCGTATCACTGGTCGCTGCCGGCTTTTTCGCAACTTCGCCAAACCTCGATAACCAGACAAAATCAGGAACATTGCCGGCTAAATCTTCGAGTATTCTCACGTAGGCGCTGCGATGCCGATCCAGACGCTCGACCGCTTCAAGACGATTCGTGATTTTGACCTTGATGTCCATTAATGCATCCACCAGGGCAATATCCTTCTGTAATTGCATCGTCCGGGCATGGGCAACTTCCATCTGGCCTTTGAGCTCATTGATCTTATATAATTGCCATCCGGTTATTATTGCGAATAACACCAGGACTCCTGCCGTCGCCACGATAAAATAAATACCGTGCTTGCCCAGGGTAATTTTACCCGACCTTTTGGCATATTGCTTCGGGAGAAGATTTATATTTATAAGTGTCATATCCTATTTCAACCTCCTCATCGCCAGACCGACCGGAACAGTCAGAAGCGGGGCGATTTTTTCCGGTTCGAGGTACTGAAACATTTCCGGATCGTAATCTATATTTCTCAAAGGATTCAGTATTTCCAGAGGGATATTGAGTTTCGACTGAATATACTCGGGCAGGTACGGAACCAAAGCTCCACCTCCCGATAAAACCATCCAGTCGATTTTGTCAGCTTTGGCCTGGGTCTTAAAATATGAAAAGGCCAGTTCCACTCCCGAAATTAACTCCTCAGCCGCGGAGACTATCGTCGCCTTTAACATATCCTGATCAATTGAATCCTTCATCTCGCCCTTGATGGCCTTTCCGGCCAACTCGGCATTGAGACGAAATTCCTTCTGAATGGCATTATATATTTCCCGGGTCCCCGACGAAATATCGCGGGTCGAATGATATAATCCATTATTAAGGTACAGGACATTGGTCACGTCAAAACCGACGTTGACAAGAACTGTCGTGCGGGTAGGATCGATTTCGTAATTGTAGGCATAGGCATTCAACAGTGCGAAGGCGTCGACGTCGACAATCATCGGATTTAATCCGGTATCCATAATCAGTTCGACATACGAGTTCAAAAACTCATTCCTGGCCGCGACCAGTAAAATTTCAGATTTACGCGTCTCTTCATCGACCTGGATGACATGATGATCCAGCGTCACATCTTCTACATCGAACGGCGACCTCTGCTCGGCTTCGAACAGGATCGACTGTTCCGCTTCCGAACCCGACTTTTTGTCAATCATGAACTTGTCGGTTATAACGCCATAACCTGAAATCGAGACGGCAACATCTTTAATCTTGGGATCAATCTCGTCTATCAGTGACTGAATGTTGAATATGACCGCCTCTCTATCTTTAATCTCATCGGAAACAATCGCTTCCGGTGGAAGTTCGCGCAGCCCGAGGGCTGAGACGGAGTAGCCGGTTTTACTCTTATCCAGTTTAACCAGCTTTATGGAATTGGCACCAACATCCAGACCGACTATATTTTTTCCTTTTTGTGAGAACATAGGCGACTCTTAATTATAGGCTCTTATGGTTTATCTTCCTCATTTATCGGTAGATATTTCGCAAAATTTAATCTCGTTTCCTATAATACCTTCATAAGTATTATTTTCCGCTTCTCCCGAGTTGGCATTCTTTGTTTTTATCTTATCGGTCTTTTGAGGCCACTAATTAACCTTTAATTAAGGATCAATATAAAAAACCCCCGCATCTCTCGATGGGGGGGCTTTACCGGAGGATGAGAAAGAGGGAGCGTCAATAATTATTAATATATTCGATTGATGATTTCCCCGTTGATGCCAGCACGCTGAGACGGCTGAAGTTATAATGGTCGTCATCCTGCGACATCAGGTAAATATCCCCGGTCTGCGATGCGCTGCCGTTTGATTGGAAAACGACTGAATAATTGGTGAATGAAGCCCAAAGATATACGTAATTCGTGGGTAACGTATCATTCGCTATGACCGAATCGGAGCCTACATCGAATGAACCTGCCGGAAGATTGGCCAGGTCGGCAAAACTCGTTATGGTTCTGGTATCATAGTCAAAATAAAGACCGTAAGGAGCTTTTTTCGTAATCGCCTCGGAACGAGCCGTTCTGAGCATGGAAAGAATCTCCCTTGTCTGGCCCTTAAAGCCGGCGCGCTGGATCGCCAGGCCGAACCTGGGTGCCGCCGCCGCTGCAATTATGCCGATAGCGACGACCGTCACCATCAGCTCGATTAGCGTGAAACCGCGATTTTTGGCTATTTTTTTCATCTTATTCTTCCCAATATCTAAATATTCTTTTGACATATTCCGATTGCATAAACGATGCCTCTGCGGATAAAACAGTATCAGGATTGCCGGAGAAAATCAATCTCAATGAATATCAACAGCTTATCCGTATATATTTCAGCTTGAAACAGGAATTTAGTTTTGTTAAATGGTCAATTTTTGAATGAAAATATGGGGAACCTCCTATATAAGTTGTCTCAAACCAATAAAGCATTGACAAAAAACGGGTTATGAATAAATTTAATTAAAAGAACTACTTGCCTGTCGAACGAATA
Organism: uncultured Ignavibacteriaceae bacterium; assembly: GCA_964452645.1. Taxonomy (GTDB): domain Bacteria; phylum Zixibacteria; class MSB-5A5; order GN15; family PGXB01; genus CAYXTW01. The sequence goes on along the minus strand of CAYVMO010000038.1, from coordinate 3,441 downwards.
ATGACGTGAAAGGTCATTTTATGAAATCTTTAATAATTATTCCGGCGACCGCTTTATCCATATTGATTTTATCTTCCGCCGGTCTTTTCGGCTCTGACAATTTCAACCTGAGAAAAACCCCCGTTATGTTGGAGAAATCCAATACTGTCATCTCAGAAAGTACTATAAGTTACTTGAATAATCAAAATACTGATAAAGCCAAAGTCTGGGTATTCTTTAATGATAAGGGTATTTTTAATAAGGATGAGTTTGAAACCGCTGCGGAAAAAATTCATATCAACGGGCATGCCGCCAAAAGAAGAGCCAAGGTCGGTATTAATGATATAATCTTCGCCGATTTGCCGGTCTACCAACCTTATATAAATCAGATTGAAAATATGGGCGGTCAGTTGCGACGGATATCCAAATGGCTGAATGCGGCCAGCTTTGAAATTAATTCCTCACTATTGAAAGATATCGCCAATCTTCCCTTCATACATAGCGTCAGGCCGGTCGCCTGGTTTCACAGTGAAGAAGAAATCGAAGCCGGGCAAAGCCCTGAAACTCCGAAATTCTCACCGGCCGAGTCCAATCTTCTTGATTACGGTAATTCCTGGACTCAGATTTTCATGATTAACGCCTATCTGCTGCATTTGATGGGTTTCAATGGTCAGGGTGTGATTGTCGCCATGCTTGATACCGGTTATCGCAAGAGTCATCAGGCCTTCGCTCTGGCGGATACGACCGGCCGAATTCTCGACGAATATGATTTTATAAATAATGATTCTGAAACTCAGAACGAAGCCGGAGATGATCCCGAGCAGCATTATCATGGAACTTATTGCTGGTCGACGCTCGGCGGCTATGCCCCCGGTCATGTTATCGGCCCCGCCTACGGGGCCTCATTTCTGCTGGCCAAAACCGAGGATGTCACGTCCGAGACCCCGGTCGAAGAAGACAACTGGGTGGCCGCTCTGGAATGGGCCGACTCTCTGGGTGCCGATGTTATCTCCACATCTTTGTCTTACTCCGATTGGTACACTTATGAAGACTTCGACGGTAACACCGCCACGACCACCCTCGCCGCCAACACCGCCGCCGCGCTCGGCATTGTCGTTTGCAACGCGATCGGCAATTCCGGTCCCGATTCCGGTACTCTGGGGGCCCCATCCGATGCCTATGATATTCTGGCCTGCGGAGCTGTGAATTCCGGATGGACAATCGCCGATTTCTCATCGCGCGGACCAACTTATGACGGGCGCATCAAACCGGAAGTATGCGCTATGGGCGTTAACACCTATTGTGCCACCGCCAGCGGAGATAATAATTATGATTATAAGAGCGGCACTTCGCTTTCGACACCGCTGGTCGGCGGTGCCGCGGCTCTCCTGCTCTCGGCCAATCCGACTCTGACACCCTGGCAGGTTATGGAAGCCATGAAATCGACCGCCAATAATGCCGCCGCACCAGACAATACCTATGGCTGGGGTATCATAAATATAATGCAGGCCTATAACTGGGGCGCCAATTTCACCGCCGACACTACTCTGGGGCAGATGGGCTTGACCGTCAATTTCTCCGATAGTTCATCGGTCGCAGCCACCTCGTGGAAATGGTATTTCGGTGATGACGATTCCTCGATGGTGCAAAATCCATCCCACACTTATTCGATGGCGGGAAATTTCGATGTTACATTAATAATCGATTATGCCGAAGGCACCCTGACGCGTGTCAAGGAAAATTTTATTCACATAGTCGCCGACAGTATGAAGTTCGCCGACGCCGCCGCACGGCCGGGAGATACCGCCATAATGTCGGTAAATCTCGCCAATACGCAGTATATCCAAAATGCCGTCATTCCGGTTTATTATGGAATCGGTTCCGATGCCTATCTTGATCACGTTTCTCTTGGCAGTCGCACGACGAACTTCGAATCGTTGGAAGAAATTTACCGCAACGATCTTTACGGTCAACTGGTTTTCGAACTGATGGCTGATACCGGCGGCGGCACACTGCCGTTGGCGCCCGGCGTCGGTGAAATCGCCAAGTTATATTTCGTTATCGATTCCGAAGCGACCACTGGCGATTCGATTTTGGTAAGCGCACCCATGATTGAAGGTTATAACGCCGAACTTGGCGGCTCCGATTTCAGCTACGCTCCCGATGTATTTTTCGGCTATATAATAGTCGAGACCAATCTTCGCGGTGATGCCGACAATTCCGGTGATTACAACATTTTCGATATTACATGGTTAATAAATTTCTTGTACCTCGGCGGCCCGGCGCCGATTTCGCTTCGAACCGGCGATGCCAACGCCGACGGTAACATTAATATTTTTGACATAACTTACCTGATAAGCTTCCTCTACCTCGACGGCCCTCCCCCACCGGAATAATTATCTGAATTCTTTATCGAAATTAATCAACCAAATTCTGCGCTGCATACCATTCCATCATCGCTGCGTTCGTCTCATTCAATGTAACACTATCGGCGATAATTCCCTCGATCGTGTACCCCTCTTTTTCTATTAGATACTCAACCAGCAATTCGGCCCGGTAATGAACACGATCCCAGCTATTATATCCGCTCCAGACAAAGTCATCTTCCAGAATATCGATACGATGGGGCAGTGTCGCGGCCGTATCCAAACGAATAGTACCGATATTGGCAATATACTCGGGCAAACCTTCCTGCTTCCAGTGTGGTAATTGTCTCCAGATTCCACGTCCAATCCGGTCGGCCACATACTGATGGCCGATTTCATGAGCAATAATATGAGCCGCGCTTCCTTCCCAGATGCCGTATTTGGGAATCCCGCCGGTTCTTTCGGCCAGCGCCGCTATTCTTGAACCGCTGATAAAAGAATTATGGAATACTGATAAGTTATATCCCTGAGCGAGGGGAGTGACCAATGACAAACGCGCAAACAATGTATATAGTCTTTGACTTTGGAAATAAAAGACGCACTCGGTTCTGGTTGAATCATAAAAACCGCTTGCTCGAAGTCGCCGGTCGACATCCTCGGCCAATTGCTTGATATCAATTGCTGAATTATCGTCGTAATACATTTTTACAAAGCCGACCTGGACGTTATCACCGACTATCAACTGCGGAAAAGCCAGGACCGTAGCCTGCAGTGCAAACAATATCAGTAAAACTGCTATTATCCAAAGAAACCAGCGGATAATCTTTCGAAACAGACTCTTTCTTTTCTTAATAATCTTTTCGTTCGCCATGATAGATATCCAACCTTTTTAGCTTTTAATACGCAGGCAATCATATTCTGTTTCATCCAAAGAAATTCTATGAAACCAACGTCAGTCATTAATCCAAAGGAAGAATCTCGTACAACTCACCCAGACCCGATATCTCCCAATCCGGTACAGCCGTATCATCACGCTCTTTGCCCGGCCGGTTTAACCATACGGCCTTTATTCCTGCTGCCTGAGCGCCTTTAACAT
>CAYVMO010000037.1:0-32863 GCA_964452645.1 uncultured Ignavibacteriaceae bacterium | reverse complement strand
GTTTTGGGGTACGATAAAAATGGCTTCGTTTCGCATATTTAAGGAATCCTTTTTTTGCGGTTTTCCGGGTGAAAAATGGCGTAAGGGGTTGAGGTAAATGGGGATAGCAGAAAACGGCTTTGATGAGAAAAGCCATTTAAGCAGATCCATTTCATATCCATAGAATTCGCCACAAAGTAAGTATGTCGGTGTTCGTATGTCACAATCTTTCCCTTTCATGTTTCTACATAATGGCCGGGAGCCGGGATCAACATTGATTGGGTGGGGAATTTGTATTTATGAAATAATAAAATAATATTCGGTGTCCCAAGCGGATTAATCAAGGACAAGATTAAATAAGGCGCTTATATGGCGAGTATCTTTTAAATCGTCAACATTTATTCCCATACGACTATAGATTTCACCGAATTCATTTAATCGATTTATATCCATATTTTCGAAGGGTGATCCCAATTTGGGTCTTTTCTCATTATCGGTTGATGATGTTTCTAATAATAAAAATTCACCCGCAATGTCATCGAATAAAGGTTGATCTTCATTTCCTACAGGATGTACAGGATTATCCCACTCGCTGGCTTCAAACCATTTCACGAGCGCAGCTGTTTCGAAAGGATATTGAACGGATAAGGCAAGCCATTTCATAAGGCTGCCCGGCGGCAGATTGGCCGCATTATTTTCTTTCTCTTGACTGCGTATATATATGTGTCGGGCAATTAAATATATATTAATAAATCTTTTTAGTAATCTAGGGGATAAATTGAATTGGTAGGTATTAATTACTTCTTGAAGGATTTTGAATTCGTTTTTATTTAATCTTACGATTGAATCAGTTCGTCCATTTACTATTACATAAGGTTGATTATTTTTCGGACCACTTGGGGTAATTTCGGGTCGATTAGGGGGTACGTCAGCCTTAATAATAGGCTCATCCATTTCTTCGGGAGTTTCCGGAGTTAAAGATGGTTCACTTTCTTTATATTTTATTAATATTTCGCTGGCCATCATCATTAATTCGCGCGGGTTTGGCTGCGGTAAACAAAATGGTACTTGAATTATTTTATCGAGATACGATTGACCCATACATTCGCGTTCATATTTATTTTTAGCGATAAAATCATAATGTTTTCCGATTGCCGGTATCACGACTCTGGCATCAAGGCCGAGTAAAAATATGAAATTCTCTATTTCGAGAAAATGCTTCAACGATTCCAAAATTTGCAAAATTTTATTGGGAGAGCACCTGTCAATATCATCAATAATAACAATAACGCGTTTTTTATATTCCCTAATTATCCAATCACAGGCTATATCTAAATTTTTAAATATCTCATGCTGTACACCCAAAGTTGTTTTAAAACTTTTGCGTTTAGACTTTGAGAATATTTGAATTGATAGAGAAAGCAAATGTATACCGTAAGAAATTATGGAAACTCCACCAGTAAGCAAAATACATATGTAAATAATAAGACTAATTAAATCGATATCTGCAAATATAATAACAAGTACTAAAATTAATGTTAGCAAAATAACTGAGATGCCAAGGAACTGAAAAAACGATTTATGCGTTTTAATTAAATAATCCCATCTAAATCTAAACTTATCCCATTTAGAGAGCCCTGACGCAATGTCGTCAATAATTTTTGTGTAAAATTCTGCCCACAATTGTTCAGCCTTCGAATATTTCCAGGCGTTGAATTCTATGCATTGGGATTTATCATTATATTGTGTTTCAAGCTTTCGCCTAATAAAATTTAGTAAGACTGTTTTACCGCGTCCCCATGGACCACCGATTCCGATTGTTAATGGAGTCTCTGTATTTTCATCCATTATTATGTCAGAAATAGCATCCGCATAATCCATATGGCCGAGTGCATCTTTAGGCGCTTTATCGTCATGAGCAACATGGTAACGCCCTGTTTCAGCTTTAAAAGATAATTTAATATCAGCATCCTGACTTGCACGGTCTTTAGTTCCATTGAATATAATATTCCTATTCGCATCGATAATTATATTTTTCGATTTTCCTTGATAATACTGTGCAAGGGAGTTTAGTATTTTCCTAATTGCATCAAGTAAAATTGAATCGTGCGGGCCAGAATCCATAAAATTTTTTATACTCTCCTCGCATTCACTGCACAAATGTCCCCTTTTTATCATGTCCATAAGTTTTAAATTATTCGGCTTATCAGAAAAGGGGCAATCGGTTATGCCGGAATGGCGATGTAAATCCGGAATATAATATTCTAATAAAGCCAATGATGTAAAATATACAAAATAATGTAAAACCTTTATTCCTAATTCTTTTGCGTAAGAATATGCAGTAATGACAGCAACTTTCTTATTTTGATTTATCGAATAAAAGTCTTTTTCTAAATAGAGTGAAGTCAAAACGATTGATAGCGATGGTGCTCCATATATTTCGCTGAAAAAAGAAAGTCTTTCAATTGAATATGGTTTTTTTCCACTAAAATCGCTGATGCTTGCTTTTAAGCCCTGATCCGTAATATGAATTACGTTTTGTAATCCATTAATATAATTGCAGACAGAAGCACTTGTACCAGGGGCTATATTATAAATATCTGTTGCATGATTGAATTGATAAAGATTATGTTCGTAAGGACTTGCGGCCATTTTATTATTACCCTTCAATCCAGTTTAAACTAAAATTAAGAAAGAATCAATCACTTTTCGCAAGATCAGGTTGGATTATAGATAATTTTTGAGATTTTTGTGGTTTTGTGACAGGAATTGGCGGGGAAATTAGTAAATAGTGGGCGGTCTTTTGATTGTCAGGCCGACAGACCCTCTTTGTTGGCGCACGGGGACGTACACCAACCACGAATTAGTAATCGCCGGGCGGTTGTCAGTTTTAAGGCCGCCCGGCCCCACACCTTTGTTGGTGCACGGGGACGTACACCAACCACAAATTAGGACAACGCCAATTATCGCAAATGTACTATGGAATGAAATCGGAAACCTAATAGCGCGGCAGGATGTACGAAATTTCCATATATCTTAAACAGGCGCTGCCGCATGGGGCCGATGTGTACGGCTCAATATAAAACACAACTCCGAAATCATGGCCCGCCGGACTGACACCGGCCTCTTCAACATCAATATCAAACACCTGGTCGGCATTTCCCGCGAAAAACGGTTCCGGCGATGATTCCCGGCCGTCGACCACGTAGGCAATATACATATCGGCGTTATCCAGACCGAAATCGACCGTAATTGTTATATCCCGGGCCTCGGACGGAATCGGAATATCGTTGGCCATGCCGATCTTCCCATACGTACCATTCAAACATGTATTAAAACTGAAACAATCATTTATGGTATCAACCACCCACCTCTTCCAGAGGCCATCGTCATTAAGTATCCAGCCGGTCGTATCCGAGATCCCATCCGAGATAACATAAGTTCGTTTTGTCTCCACCTTGATGGCAATCTCCCTGTCTCCGGAAATACTGTACCATGAGATTTGAGGTAGAACTTCATAAACGGGACTGCCGACATCCTCGACGGCAAAACCCCGAAATCCGACCGGGACACCGTTAATACTGAAACGACCGTCCGGACCGGTCGTATCACACAAACCGGTCTCGGTCTCGTCCGGATTGATTACGGTTACCCTGACATTTTCCAGCTTAATAGTATCGCTACCCAGCACGCCGCCCATTACAATCCCGGTAACGTGATATGTATAATCATCACAGGTCAGAAAAATGTCATGATCCAGCGTATCGGTGCCCGCAGCGACAACATTGGCCGCGTAACTATCACAACAACTTTCGCAGGCCAGAAGCCGGGCCACAATCGTTTGTTCGCCCGGAGGAACATGCTTTATGGAATAAGAACCGTCGCTGAAACGATTGGTGTCGACCAGCTGCCCGATAGAAATTTCGACATCCGGTATCGGCATTTTTGTACCGGAGTAGTACACATGCCCCTGAATCAATTCACCGTCGACAAGCGTTATCCATCGGTCTTTCGAAACCTCATTTTTCCCGTCGGATACTCGAAGAGTCACTTTCAACGACATCCCGCCAACGAGAACGGTCGACACCGTCAGGGTACAAACCGGAGCCGCCGTATCGGAGAACTTCGCCGCGCCCGGATAGGTCGACCACCGGTAGATCAATGAATCGCCGTCCGGCTCGGTAACCAGGGCGCTCAAGACTGTTTTTGCCCCGGGCAAGACGCTCTCGGGATTGGAAAATATCGTATCGATTACCGGACCGGAATTTTCAGGACCCGAGACATCTTCGGAACAATTAAATAAAAACGCCCCCATACAAAAAAAAGCCAGTCCGACCAATAATTTATATCGGGTCATAACGCTTTTCACACCTAATAATATACTATTTAACCGGTTACTTGTCAAAGGATACGATTGCGATAGCCAATGTCATTTCTATAAAGGCGAAACCGGGTTGAACCGTCTATTTTTGACGGACAACCCGAAGAGCGTCGACCATCAGACGATAAAGTGATTTTTCCGAATTGGCCCGAATGGCAGTGAAGCATTTATCACAGTAATTTTTTGATGCAAATCGCTTTTGCAAATCTTTTTGCGATGAATATGTATCGCGAAACATACCGCACGGGGTCAGCTCGGCGGTCGGGCCGACAATCATAAACCGCGTTCCCGCCCGGCAATTGGGGTGTTGTCCGTTTTTGAAAAATCTAATCATCTGGCGCAGCGTCCATTCCGAGGTCATGATCGGGTAGCCGTCGCTCTGCATAGAAACCAGTTTATCAACCACACCGGTAAGCTCTCTCAAATCGCCATTATCGTTAACCAAGTAGTCAGTATTGCCGGTGCGCAGCGAATTGTATGTGCTAAAATTAACCGCCACACCCCACTCTTTTGCCAGTTCCGCTATCCGGGGTAAATCATGGAAATTATCACTCTGCACGACACAGGCCAGAATAATGTCTTTGTTGCCGTTTCTGGATAGCTTTTGACACAAATCGCGAATATGTTCGAAATTTCTTTTCAACGATCTAAATTCATTATGCCGTTCATCGGGGTAATCCAGCGAAAATGACCATTGGTCGACACCGGCTTCACGAAGTTTCAAATATCGTTCTTCATTCAGAATCTGTACGTTGGTCGTGAGGACAAAAACCGCAACCGGGTCACGGCGACGCATCTCGCGGATAATATCCGGCAAATCTTTTCGCAACAGCGGTTCACCCCCCGATATCTGGGCGACAACCGGGCGCAGCTCTTCAATCCAGCGCGCAAATTTATCGGGACCAAGTCGCGGTTCCTTGACATAATCGCCAAGATCGCAATGCTTGCAATGGGCGTTACAATTGTATGTAACCTCAAAGGAGACGGTAATCGGTCGTCCCGTTATAATATTCTTAATTGTCCGCAGGGCGATTCTGGTTTTCCGCTCGGCGCCTAACTCCGGCATATCTTCGGGCTCCCCCGTTATTAAATCCGTTCGTAATTTAAGGGGGCAATCTAAATATTTCGATGCCGGCTGGCAAGTAAATGTTTGATTTATTTCTGACGCCAGTCAAAAGATATTTGACCGAAAAATCATAGCGAGTAAAGGCGATTCAGCGTCGTAAGTGCTTGCAGCGTAACCCATTTGCTCGGTTTACCAAGCTGCTCGATCTTAGCCTGCATACGACCGTTAAAGGTAAACTCCAGTTTCCATCGGCCTGAAGTGTCTTGTTTGCTGATGACTTTATCTAAAGCGCTGTCCATGCGCTCATCGTGATAGCCAAGTCTGGTCAAAATACCCAGAATCTCCAGAATATCATCATTCCACATAAGCGGGTAGCCGAGTCTCAACCATCTCGGCTTGGAGATTCGCTGCAGGTTATGACTCCTTTTGAAAATATGATGCGCCAGTACAAACTCGGCCGCCTTCTCAATAGTTTCATTGACACCTTTCGTCCTCTTGCCGGGCGGAATTTCGGCCAGCGCTTTCAGCGATTTCACCACCCCCATGTGGCAGGTATGTCTGTCCCAGCATGGTTTCAATTTTTCATAAGGCCACTCGTTCGGGGCGCGAGTATCACCGTCGTCAAAACGTAAATATTTGACTATCCAATTCAAACCTTGCCTCACCCGGGAGTCATTCAGAAAACCAAATCTGATCAAAGACCAGAGCATATTGCCGGTCAGACAGGGTATTACTTTTGAATGATTGCCACCCGTCTTTCCATTGCCGTGAATTGCAAAACCGCCGCTATGGCGATCCTGGGAATAATCGAGAATAAATTCGCAGGCACTTTTTATCCGATCGTTTTTGCCGTCTGCACCCAGCTGCGCCAGAAGCAGCAATGTCCAGACCGTTCCTTTGTACTTGGCATTGACATAAAAATCCTGAGGCTTTCCCCAATAACCGCCTTCCTTTTGCCGTGACATAATTTTTACAACGACGGGATCGGACATAATTGCCCTGTATGCCTTTTTCACAGTCGGATCAGTATTGGATTTATCGAGTAGCTCGGTAAGCGTAAAATAGCGTACCGATGGATTCTTCTCTTCAAGCAGCCATTCCGTCGGATCGGCATTTAGTACTTTTTCGAGCCCTGCCATGCTAAAAAATACCGCCTGCTCCGGAGTGAGTCAATCACATTTCTCAGGGCCAAATTCGTTTTTTAACAGCCCGGAACCGGCATAATCGAACAAATAGCCACTTTACTTATGAAAATTTAACAGCGGTAATGCCTTGAAAGGCCAGGGATTATTTTTGGCGATATTTATAAGACCGATCTGAAATCCGTGCAATTCTCGGGCAATATTCAAACCGCCGATAGAGACACCGTTTAACTCCTCGGTGGCATGGCAATATGCGGCTATTTTGAGGCCTCTGAGTTCCAATCCTTTAATGGCTACTCCGGCAATATTAACACCGCTGATATATTCACCGCCTATCGCACCAACCGCAATCGTGAGCCACTCAATCTTTTTTCCGCCGACCCCGACACCACCGATCGCCACCCCCGTAATACTCTCGGCCCCGACTCCGATACCACCGATTGCCAAACCTCGAATCGACTCGGCCCCGACACCCAGCCCGCCAATAGATAATCCTTTTATTTCATCGGCCCCAACGCCCAAGCCGCCCAATGAAACACCGGTGATCACATCGCTGCCGACACCCAATCCGCCCACCGCCACACCTCTGATTCTATTCGCTCCGACACCCAGCAAACCGGCCGCAAGACCATCAATATTATCACCCCCGACGCCCAATCCGCCGATCGCCACACCGGTTATCCTGTCCGCACCCAGGCCAAACCCGCCTATGGCAAGCCCGTTGATTCTGTCGCCGGCGGCCGCGATCCCGCCGATAGCAACACCATTTATCTCATCGGCGGCCGCCGCCACCAGACCGACCGCGAGACCGTTCATAATAAAATTCGGATTGTCGCCCGGGCTCCAGAGAGTGATATTCAGGCCGTTGACTTCTTCAACATGTTTGTCAATCGCGTTGATACGAATGCCTGTATTATAATTGGAATTGCCGAGACTGAGCCCGCAGTCATTAACAGTCAGGCCCACCGAGCTGGCATAAGCCGATCCTGCCAAAATAAAGATTATTAATAAAGAAAAATATATTAATCTTCTCATAGCAACATCCACCAGTTTTTTAAATTTACTTTACATCTATTATAGACTCAATATCGCTCAAAAAGTTGCGTTTAGTTTTTGGCCTTTGGATTCATTTTAGTTGAATATAAGGCTATTGAAAATTGCACGCTATTTGAAAAAAAGGGTCGACGGGCCGTCAGAAAAATAACCGCGTGACTTTATACAAGCTTCGGGCGCATTATTCTTCACCCCCTCCACTTTCAAATCAGCCAAACTCAACTGATTCTCATATTCGCCGATAAACAGGAAACATCCTGCTCCCCGGTTTGTTAAAGAATTTGTGCATCGGGCGAGATTTGGTTATAATATGGCAACCAGGAACGTAAAAGAAATAAATAATTCTAAGCAGGGAAACGTGACTGCCTTCCAGATTAAAGACTGTGCCTTAATTGTCAGAATCAGCGACCAGCTCCCGGCCATTAATCTCAGAGAATTGCGCGAACGCATCTCATCCTGCTCTCCCGACTCGATATATCATCACTTTTGCGAGACTGTCTTAAGACCGTCTTTCGACGATCCCGAATTTCACAATGATTTCGCTATCTGGGCGAGGCGCGGATTGCACGATCATGTTCTTGCGGAAAGACTGGAAATGCTCGATCCTTATTCGTTTCCCAACATGGAAGAGCTGCGAAAAGAAATCCTTGACATTCTGGCCGATCGTCTGAGTGAAATATACTACATTCCCTGGGCGCTGCATGAAAATGCATTCCATTTCCATACGGCCACCACGGTGGTTTTTGATACTAACATGGTTATCGAATCGCCGGAACTTCTGGGACAGGCGATTGCCAACATGACCACCAGCTCACTTTATTACCATTTCTGGGAAGCCCGACGGCGAACACCGGAACGCCGGAACGATTTTTCCCTCTGGTTGGAAGAGTGGAATGACCGGGGTGAAAAGCTTATCAAAGCTTTCTCCGGGATTGATTTTTACTTCATGAACCTCCGTGAGCTGCAGGCCAAGCTCTGTACCACAATCGAAAATATCCTGGGCAAATGAGGGAATAAATGAGATCTTTAAAAGAATACGAAGCTATCGTTGGTCCGGCCGTACTCAACCAGTTGGGTCAGCTGGCCGGGAATCTTCAGGGCCTGAAAGTTGTCCATGTTAACTCGACACGGACCGGGGGGGGCGTCGCAGAGATATTGTCATGGATGGTTCCTTTTATGCAGGAGCTTGGGATCGAAGCTTCCTGGGAAGTCATCGAAGGTGACAAACCGTTTTTCGCAACAACAAAACTTTTCCACAATGGTCTTCAGGGTAATCAGGTAAATCTGACCTCGCGTAATCTGAATGCCTTTGAAAAAACCAGCCGGCAAAACGCCAAAAGACTACGGCCCATTCTTGAGCCGGCGGATATAGTAATTATACACGATCCCCAGCCGGCCATGCTTCGGCATCTCTGCCCGAACCGCCGCGGCAAATGGATCTGGCGCTGTCATATCGATGCCAGCCGACCCAACCGTCAGGTTTGGAAATATCTTCGGCCGTATATCGAAAGCTTTGACGCCAGTATATTTTCCATGGCCGAGTTTTCCAGAACACTTCCGCATCCGAGATTCCTGGTTGCTCCGAGCATCGATCCGCTGAGTGAGAAAAACGTCGAGTTGCCCGAAGACGAAATCAATGATACCTTTTCCCGATTTAGTCTTGATCGAGAACGGCCGATTTTGGTTCAGATATCCCGCTTTGATCGATTTAAAGACCCCCTTGGTGTTATATATGGTTACCGCCTTCTGAAACGCTTCTCCCCGGTGCAGTTGGTCCTGGCCGGAGGCGGAGCGGATGACGATCCGGAAGGAGCCAAAGTCCTTAAAGAGGTTAAGGAGGCGGCCAAAGAGGACCCTGATATTCATATTCTGCTCTTGCCGTCAGATGCCCATAGGACCATAAACGCTCTGCAAAGATGCGCTGATATTATCGTCCAGAAATCGACCCGAGAAGGCTTCGGGCTGACCGTAACCGAAGGATTATGGAAAGGCAAACCTGTTATCGGCGGTTACGTCGGCGGCATTCTGCTTCAGGTAATCAATCATCATACCGGCTTTCTGGTAAATTCACCCGAAGGACTCGCCCAGCGAGTGCGCTATCTCCTCGGTCACCCGGAAATGATGACGACTATGGGAGAAAAAGGTCGTGAATTCGTTCGAGAAAATTTCCTTTTGACCCGGCACCTCAGAGAGTATCTTACATTGATGACCGGATTGCGTCGCGGTTTTTCAAACAGATTAATCGCAACCGGATAAGAAAATTCTTTGGCGGAGTTTTGGCGGAAAAACTGGACAATTTTTTCAAGCGCTTATCACAAACCGATTCCCGTCTGCTGCTTTTGGATTATGACGGAACTCTGGCCCCCTTCCGAAAGAAAAGGGACAAAGCTTATCCCTATGCCGGCGTGGAAAAACGCCTCGACCGGATTATTTCGCTCAATAAAACCAATATAGTGATTATTTCGGGCCGGGCGATTGAAGATTTAAAACCGCTATTAAATCTAGAAAAATATCCCGAAATTTGGGGTAGCCACGGCCGGGAGCGACTTACCGCCGAAGGGGAATATTCTATCATAAAACCGGATGAGTTGTCGGAGCGGGGGCTGAAAGAAGCCGTCAAGTTTATCCGCAATAACTACTTAATAGAGTTTTTGGAATCGAAACCAGCCTCTATTGCAATTCACTATCGGGGCGTGGAAGCGAAAAAAATCCTTGAAATTCGTCGAAAAATATTAGATAATTGGAAAAGGGTTGGCGCAGAATATAATCTGGAGTATGCCGAGTTCGACGGAGGCGTCGAGTTGAAAATTCCAGGCGTCGATAAGGGCACCGCGGTAAAGGAGATATTTGCCGTATATTCTTATCAAACGGTCGGGGCGTATTTGGGCGATGATTTAACCGATGAAGATGCTTTCCGTGCTCTTCCTGAAAACGCCCTGGGAATTCTGGTTGGAAAAAAAACCGGAAAAACTGCCGCCGCTGTCAGGATTACGCCGCCGCATGGATTGCTGCATTTTTTGGACAGGTGGATAGAGATTGACAAAACCGGGTAAAAAAATAACCGACTTGAAACCGATTATCGTGTCGAATCGGCTGCCTGTTAAAATCGATCAGGTCGAAGGCGAATGGCAGATTAAGCCGGGTACCGGCGGTCTGGTCACAGCCCTGGCGCCGGTGCTGAAAAACAGCAAGGGTGTCTGGATTGGCTGGCCAGGGGCCCCGGTTAATAGCGTTTTGGGAAATCTTCTAAAAGACGATGCGACCAACATAGGCTATGACCTGCATGTGGTCGATTTATCCGAAGACGAAGTCAAAGGCTTCTATCGCGGATTTTCCAACGAAGCCATCTGGCCGCTTTTCCATGACCTTCTCGACCACTGTAACTTTGAAACCAAACACTGGGAAACATATCAGACGGTCAATTATAAGTTCGCCGCGGCCGTCGCCTCCAGAATTACCGACGATAGTTTTATCTGGGTGCAGGATTATCACCTGATGATGGTCGGGCATTTCTTAAATGAGATGGGCTTCACCGACCGCACCGCCTTTTTCCTGCATATACCATTCCCGCCCAAAGACATTTTTATCAAGCTCCCGTGGCGGCATGAGATTCTCGAGGCGCTTCTTTCATATCGATTGGTCGGTTTCCAGACTGAACGCGACCGCAGGAATTTTATTCATTGCGTTCGCTACCTGCTGCAGTCAGCCCATGTCAGTCATCATAAGAGGTATCCCTTTATCAAATACAACAATCGGACAACACGCATCGGTTCCTTCCCCATCAGTATCGACTTCAGGAACTTTAACAATGACGCCTCAACCAGCGACGTCGCCGATGCCGCCTGGTTTATTCATGAGAGATATCCCAACCAGAAAATAATCCTTGGCATCGACCGGCTTGACTACACCAAGGGTATTCCTCATCGACTGCTTGCCTTCGAAAATTGCCTGGAGCGCTACCCCGAGTTGAAGGAAAAAATTACTCTGGTCCAGGTGGTCGTTCCCAGCCGGACAAATGTCCCTGAATATCAATTGATGAAAAGCCAGATCGATGAAATGGTCGGGCGCATTTCGAGTCGTTTTACACGACGCGGATGGGTGCCCATTCATTATATCTACAGCACGCTGAGTCGGACCGAGCTCCTGGGATACTACAGGGCGGCCGAGATTGCCCTTATAACGCCTCTCAAAGACGGCATGAACCTGGTCGCCAAGGAATACTGCGCCTGCTGCGTTGATGATATCGGTATCCTGATTCTCTCCGAATTCGCCGGAGCCGCGGATTTGTTGAAAAAAGGCGCAATTCTGGTCAATCCGTATAATCTCGAGGAAGTCGCCGACGCCATCTACCGCGCCTGCCATACCGATCTTGAAGAGCAGAAAATGCGGATGAAAATCATGCGCGGCGATATCAGGCGATACAATGTCTTTAAGTGGGTCGACCTGTTTATATCCTCGTTCTACTATCAATTAGAGGAAACCTTGCCGCGCAGGGGCAAAGCCGAACCTCAGATTCCGGCGCCGGTCAATGAATAAAACACTTAAAAAATCTCTAAAATAATCTTCATTAAAGGGCTTGAGAAAAGCCGCCGAAATTGTTATATTGTTTTGTTTTGAGCGTTAGTTAAGTACCTGACTCGATTGGAGGTGAACGATATGACAATATCTGCAAAAGAAAAACAAATGATTGGATTTTCCAATTTGACCGACAAAGAAGTTCTGGATATCGACGACATTTACGGAGCCCAGCATTACCGACGATTGCAAACGATTATCCGCAGAATGCAGGGAACATGGCTGTACACCCGCGATGACCGCAAGATTATCGACTGCCTCGCCGCCTACAGTTCCGCCAACGCCGGTCATCACCATCCGAAAATAGTCCGGGCGCTGGTCAATGCGATGCAAAAAGGATACGGATCGGTCATCTCCAACGTCGTTTACTCCGATTCGCGATCCGAGTTTTTGAAACGAGTCTGCGAATTCCTTCCGCAACTGGGGCCTCGATTCGGCAACAACGGCAACAAAGCGCTGAGTAAAAATGGCGGCGTCGAGTCGGTCGAGACGGCTATCAAGCTGGCGCGCTTTTACGGCTACAAGGAAAAGGGTATTCCCGACGGCAAACAGGAAATCATCGTTTACGGAAATAATTTTCACGGCCGCATGATTACCGTTGTATCGTTCTCGTCCAGCAAGGAATACAAGGAAGGTTTCGGGCCGCTGACACCCGGTTTCAAGGAAGCACCATATGGTGACCTCGATGCCACCGAAGCACTTATCAACGATAACACCTGCGGCATTCTCGTCGAACCGATGCAGGGTGAGGGCGGGATGTATATTCCTCCCGAGAATTTCCTGAAAGGTCTTCGTGAACTGGCCGATAAAAATAATCTCCTTTTGTTATTCGACGAGATTCAGGTCGGGATGGGTCGCACCGGACGGAACTTCTGTTTTCAGCATTATGATGTCATACCGGATGCGGTCGTCATCGGCAAGGCTATCGGCGGTGGTCTGGTGCCATTGTCCGTAATGCTGACCAACCGGCAACTGATGGACATGACCTTCACGCCGGGCAAAGACGGTTCCACGTTCGGCGGCTATCCGCTGGCCTGTGTCGCCGGGGTGGCGGCGCTGGACGTGATGCAGTCCGAAAAGCTGGCCCAGAAAAGCGAAGCGACCGGCAAAATGCTGCGGGCCAAGATCGACGATATCGCGTCACGCTCCGGTCATGTGAAAGAAGTCCGCGGCCGGGGGTTGTTCATCGGTATCGAGGTCAAGAGCGGTGATGCCATGGTGTATTGCCGGAAACTGCTTGATATGGATATGCTGGCCAATGACAGTCATGGACATACGATTCGAATTTCACCTCCGCTGATTATCAATGAGGATGAAGTTAATTACATCGCCGAACGACTGGAGAAGGTCCTGGTCGATTAAGTAAGTACACACAAGTAAGTACATATTAGTATATAAAACGCACCGTACAACGCGGTGCGTTTTTTTTCGGATTCAATAAACCAAATTCCTCGGCGATGTTGCTTCATGGAGATTTAATATCAGGCCTAAAATGCGCTGCCGGATTGAATCCCGAACAGCATGGCTATCAGAGCACAGGTTACGAGTAATCCAAATGCCAATAATGATGATACAGCAATCACTCCCCAGATTTTGCCGGAAATACCCAAAAAACCGGTTTGTTCTTCCATATTATCCATCCTCCATTTAATTCTCTTTATCAGATTAGACGGCCAAGATCGGATTAAGGTTGCAGTCGTGGACGATTCAAATCGACCCGTCGGAAGCATCAGCGCTTATATATGTTAGACGTTTTGCCAATATTGTCTCCTTTCAAAAATGGGTTCGAATCTGATTTTTGAAAAATTTTTTCGAATCATGCATTTTCTCCATTTGCAGTGCGGAGATTGCCGCGTCGTCGCTCGCTAAAGCTCGTTCCTCCTCGCAATGACGGGAAGAGGGGTAAAATGGCTGTGTTGTGAATATTTATGAGTCGATTTATGTCGTTTTGGAGTGAAAAAATTCGTGTAACCGGTTGCGGGGGTTGATAGTCCAATGAATTGGGTTCGTTTCGCATATTTTAACATCTTTTTTTTTCGTTCTTTCCCCTCGCAAAAAATACCATGGGCGGTGGGGCGTAGGTCAGCGAGTCGTGCCGAAGGTCCTGAACAAAGTGAAGGGCGCTCCTGACGGGGCGGGGAGATGGTCCCGTTCGGAGTCGGCAGTAATTATCTCGTTGTGAATATGTAAAATACGGCATTTCCAAATCAGTCCTTTTTCATGTTTCTATATAAGGGGTCGCACCCCGAATCAACATTGATTGGGTGCATAATTTGATTATCGTAGGTCAGCGAGCCGTGGCTCCTGACAATCGCGCGAAGCATGTTTCATGCGAAGCGCGAAAGATTAAATAAAGATGTCGAAACCGCAGCCATTCGTGGTTCGTGTACGTCCTCGTGCACCAACAAAACCATTTCCTTTTACATTTCTACATAACGCCCCGAATACAGGATTAACATTGATTCGGTGGGGATTTTGACCCCCATTATTTGATTCACAGAGGTAAATGACTAGTCGATTTTTATGCAAGTGTCAAATCAAGTCCGTCCTGTCTCACTTAAATAAAATGAACTTTGAGCGAGGAGCTGTTCTACATAGGCATTTCCACTTGGTAAGTATTGTTTGAAGGCCGGGCAAGACATTTCAGAATTTTAGAGCTTCGCTATAGTTTTTTTCTAGTTTTCGTGCCTCTGTAACGATATATTCTATGGCCTTTCGCACTTCAGCCTTTTTTCTTTTTAATTTTTGAATTAATTTCTCGTGTTCCTTTATTAGATTTCTTAAATATCTACGTAAATACCGTTCTGTGACAACGTCAATGTGAAATATTTCGTTTGTGTCTCCAATGACTAACTGCTTTCTAAATTGAATGTGATTTTTTTCAATCAAATTTACGCTTCCTTTCTTTTGTCGACAAATAAAAAAATCACCCCCTAAAATCAAAAGCGGGTAATAAAAGTTAAGATCAAGGTCTTCTTCTTCATTTTTTGGTGGCGGTTCCCAATCGGAAAAACTTGATTCTACTTCATAAATAGTCGCATTTACTAGCGAATCAAATATCCCGTGGTGTTCGTCATCATGCCATGCCATCCAGTCTTTATCTTTGCTTGATTTTTTTTTAAAAGTACAATATTGAGTGGCATAAATACCATTGCAGTAATGATGGAATTTGTCCAAGTAAAAAAAATCTTGTAGAGAAATATCTTCCCGTTTGGAATTTTGGAAGTACATTGGGATACCTGAACATCTTA
Organism: uncultured Ignavibacteriaceae bacterium; assembly: GCA_964452645.1. Lineage (GTDB taxonomy): Bacteria > Zixibacteria > MSB-5A5 > GN15 > PGXB01 > CAYXTW01. The sequence continues at coordinate 17,416 of CAYVMO010000037.1, read as the reverse complement.
CGTTTTCGTGAAATAAAAATTCGATGAAAGGATCATGTTCAAAAAAGACTATAGGTTGAGTATTGTTTAAGCATTCGCCAAGCACGTGGATAAATAGGAAATTAAAATCTTCTCTATAGACTTTCTTGCCCCAGGTTCCGGAAAAATCATATTCGCGCGTCTTTTTTGTAATGGGATCAGCATATACAGGATTGGTCGTAACGAAAAATTCCGATTTCTCCAGGACGGGAAATATTCTCTGTTCCATAAAATAGCCGGATTTCTTGATGGCGGCGACCATTGTGGATTTCGGAATTTTACTCATTATAATATCCAGCTAGGTTGCCCATCCGCTCTGCGGTGGGTTTCTACTCGTTATATTTTTTCTCCAAAATTCACATTTACAGCGCCGATCTCAATGGCATGATGCGAATTCACCAATGGCGCATTGATAATATGCCCGATTTCCCACATAAAATCAACATTATTCTTTATTTTCTTGCATCTAATAGGCAATATTGGCAAGAATTTTTCGGATTTGTGACAGAAATTGGCACAAATTTGTCGTTTTTAGTATGGATTGCCTATACGTGAAGATAGATTGCCACGCCCTCATCCCGAAGTATCGGGATATCGGGCTCGCAATGACGTGATACGATTTCGTCGGTGCACGGGGACGTACCCCAACAACTTTTATCAGGGGGCAGACGAGGGCGTCTGCCGCCCACGTTAAAACATGGCTGGGTGGCGCACCCCTTGGGGTGCGTTTCTGTTCAGGGAGAAACGCAGGAATTGTAAACCTACCCCAAGGGGTAGGCCACCAAAACCGTACTTGCGGGGCGCTGTGGTTCTGCCATTTCAATCGCGGCAGAACCACATCATTCCCCGATAAATCGTGGAATTCGGGTTCTGCCCTACCCGTAAAATTTAAATTTTTTTCAAAAATCGGAAACGAAGCGATTTTTCGGGTGCACTTTGATAAACACCAACCAATTGCATCATACGGCAGGAGAAAATATCTGCTGCCCACGGTACCAAATCATGCGTCTAAATTACGGTGTGATAATCGAGCGGGATCTTTTAAGGCCCTTCGGGCCCATCAGATTCGCGAAGGCGACCAGCATATCATGATCATAATCGCCCTTGAGAGTGAACATTTTCTTCAGTGCCGGAAAAGTCTCCAGCGCCCCCTGATAAACGCGCTCGGTCGTCATGGCATCGAACGAATCGACAATCGCGACAATCTTGCTGAAATCATGCATGTCTTCAAGACCGATACCGCTCGGGTAACCCATTTTCGAGCCGCGTTCATGGTGCTGCAGGACCGGGTAGTACGAGGAGGCGGTGATAATATCGGTTTCGGTAAGAATCTCGACGCCCCATTTGGGATGCTTTTTCATCAGCTCGAATTCGGTCGTGGAAAGCGAGGTTTGCTTATTTAAGATACGATCCGATATTTTGGATTTGCCGACATCATGCAGCAAAGCCCCGATACCGAGCTCATGAAGATGCTGTTCGTTAAAGCGACCCAGCTGCTGCGCCAGAGCGATGGCGAAAGTGCAGACGTTGACCGAATGAGTATAGGTATAATAATCGAACGAGCTTATTTTCAGGAGATTGTGAAACGCGGCCTGACCTTTCAGGATATAACTGACGGTATTGCCGACCATATTCCGGGAGCGATGGATATTTTCTCCGAGGGCCGGATTGTCGAGCACGTCTTTCATCAGCGATTTGGAGGTCTCGTACAGAATGCCGGCTTTCTTGGTTTCGGGAATTTCTTTATCCTCGAGAATTTTATCAAGATTCTGCTCGATATATTTCTGGTATTTGTCTTTCGACTCGCTGCCGACAAACAGGCGACTGACATTGTTCTCGAGAAGCTTCTGTCTGGTTTTATCGGTGAAGGGCAAATCGGACGAGCGATAAAGAATCATGTCGCGATTGATCCTGATATGCAAATCGAAATTGAGCACGGAATCGACCCGGAGCGATTCGAGATAGATAGGCAGATATTTCGGCCTGGTTTTGGTGGTCTGTAGATTTATTGCCATATTTTTTTCTTACAATTTATCTATTGAATTATCGGCTGAAAGGCAGGATTATTTTATAATAAAAACCCCCGGGGCAAAAGCCCCGGGGGAACCTATAGGAGGGAGAAAAGGAACCTGATTGCTCAGGAACCGTAATTTTTTATCAATAAAAGGACCGAATTCAGCGAGCCGGCGATATTCGATAAAACCCTGGAATATCGCTTCAGAAGCTCGCTGTATTGCCAGCGCATCTTGAAGGCGTCCGTGGGGAAATCGAAAACCTCGAGAAGCGTCTTTTTATAAATCTCATCCAGGTATTTGATGACGTAGTATGGGTACTCCGGTATGTTGGGATCCTGAACCTCGCCGCGCGCCAGCCGCTCGCGGTACAGCTCGGTTTTTTCAAGGACGACGGTGCCGAAGCACCAAGGCGTCATGACGACGCCGAAATTGGAACCATCCGTATAAAAACTGAGGACGGTTTTCTTGATTAATTCGACAACGATTTTTTTTGCCCGGTAAAAAGACAATGTTTCGGTGTAACCTTCATCGGTCCGGCCCAGCTTGCTTTCGATAGCCTTCAATTCGTGTTCACATTTTTCCCAGACTTTTTGAAGAAAGAAGTAGTAATCATCGAAATAAACTTTGACATTTTCCGACAGAGTATAAATAAAATACCCGCAGGCATCCTTGTGCACTTTCGGCTCATTGACCGATTCCAGTTTCTCTTTGTGGAAACCTCGTTTGAACTTGTTGTCGAGCATCATGTCTCCTTTTTCACATACTCAAAGAAGAGTCGAGCAAAGATTATGCCCTTATTTTACCGCCGATGGAATTAACTCTAATCGATTGAGACAGGATTTATATATGGCAACTAACTTTATAAAACAAAACAGGTTATCGGAGTCGGTGTGGACGTCTATCAGGTACTGAAACGGGCATAAAATGTGAAAACAGGGACGTGCTCTGAAATGCAAAATGTGAAACTGTGAAGCCGGTTGCATATCGGGCATTTAGAAATCAATTTAAGATTTCAAGTGTGGATTCGGAGAAGTCATAATTGATCCTGCTAATTATGATTTTGTCCTCGATATTCAAAGATTGGACAGCTGCAAGAAAATAGGCGACATTGGCTTAATATCGCTAAATAAAATGCCGCTAATGACGACAAAAAAATAAAACAAATCAAACCACACTTTCTGGTTTGAAAACCCTGACTCGCACCCGTTGAAAGGGAGGAAAAGAGTACATGCCAATGCAGAAGAGACAAACCAAAAAAAGGACTGCCCGGAAGACCAGAAAAACGACCGGACAGACCACCCGGTGGGCTACGAAAAGGAAAAGAACGACACGGAAGACGACCACCAGGAGGACAACGAGAAAGGCTACGGCTAAAAGAAGAACAACCAGAAGGGCCACGACCAGGAAGTCAACGGTCAGAAGGACAGCGACGTACCGTAAGCCGAAAAGGAGAACCTCGATGCGGAAGATTACCGCTAAGAAAGCTCCCGCTCGTAAAACCACAACCCGGAAAGCTTCGACCTGGCGGAAACCGACCAAAAGAGCGACCACCCGGAGAACAAGAACCAGGAGAGCCATCTCCAGAAAGACAACGACCCGGAAAGCCTCGACCTGGCGGAAACCGACCAAAAGAGCGACCACGAGAAAGACAGCCAGAAGGATCACAGCTCGTAAACGCTATTACACGAAATCGCAACAGATTCCTGAGATGGAGATTCGTCCGAGACGTCGTCGCAGAATGAGCAAGCGTTCCACGTCCATCAGGACCAAGACGGGCACACGTCGTGCATCAACCAGACGTACTACTCCTAAGTATACCTGGTAGTTTTTCAGATCATTTTGAGCTTCATACACAACCCCGGTCTTTTTAAATAAAGGCCGGGGTTTTTAAAATTAATTTTGCAATAAGTCAGCGGAAGCTATTTAGTACCAACCCATAAGATAATTTCCAAATTTCATTTTTTTGTAAGTCAAAAAAAAACGGGAAGTTAAAGTTGCCTTTTTTAAAACTGCAAATGTCGGCAATATGTCTCGAATTTTTTTATTTTTTCTTTGCTTCTTTTTTAATTTTTTTATTGACGTAAAAATTCAAAACAGTTTGTTTATGGCCGAGTGATTCGAAAATAAATAGAAATGAGTGATTGATAAAGATGATTGGTTAATGGAAGGAAAGGAGGTGGATCGCACAGAGGGATTTTAATCATAAGAAGGTACGTTATTAAATGGAGTTTAAACCTTTCAAGCAGAGGATGCCATAATGAAAAAACTGCTAATCTTTACGATGGTAATAATGCTGGTGGCATACGGTGCCAGTTTTGCCACTTTAACTAAAACATTGACGATGGGTAATGCCAATAATATCGTTCATGACGATGGCAATATCTGGCTTTACCCGTCCACTTTTTATAACTACCCGGATCTGGCCATCGGCGAATTCGCATCGGATAACTTTTACGATTTTGGAATTCACTACAAATTCGGGGAAGAGAGCCCGATAATGCTTGGGTTTTACTTTACGACCAGGCAGCCTTTTGACCTTCCCGATCGCCCTTTTTCCTGGAACGTTCTCGATGACATTGGAACCGCTAATCCCGCCAGCACCGGACCTAACAGAATACCCAACAGAAGGATCGATTTGTTCTTTGGATATATGATGGGCCAGAATCCGGTCGGATTGCATTTAGATTACATTTCATGCTCGAGAAAACAGGAGTTCGATTCCATCCAGGGTGCCCCGAATACACCCGCTCAGAAGATAGAAGAGAGCATAAGTAACCTTGGCCTCGATTTGGGAATTACCATGATGCAGGGCGATGCTGACCTTGCTGCCGGAATAAACCTTTTGAGCTTCACCGATAAGAATTATCGTGGTAATGACGAAAACAAACCCTCAGGCAACACGGGTTTTTACATTATGGGCCGATTTTCCCATAGCATGAATCCCAAAGTCACGGTGGTGCCGCATGCTAAATTCTCCTACGACAAAACGGGATATGAACATTACGGGAATGCCGCAACTCCTGCCATTGCCGGTATCATGACCGAAGAATATAAGTTCACTGATATGGTTTTCGATTTAGGCATTGGTATGAATTATTCGCCCGCTGCCGGAATACTCGCTGTCGGTGATATTGGATTCATGATGTCAAATTGGAAAGAGGAATTCACTGATTGGATCGTTGTTGTCGATAGCGTCCAGGCAACCGAGGAGTATAAGGAAAACACAACCGCTCTGCCGTACTTCAGGATTGGGATGGATGCGGCCATTTTTGACTGGCTCGATTTGAGATTGGGCGCAACGTCATTCTGGACTTCCTACGTTGAAGAAGATAAAAATTTCGCTTCAACCACTCCACCGACAACCTACAGCTGGACGGAGAAGTGGACGAATGGTTACGTCAACAACAGCACTTATCTCGGCGCCGGTTTCCACTGGGGTAATTTCAAGGCCGATGCTTATGTCAATCCGGCTATATTCACACGAGGTTTGAATTTTATTTCCGGTCAAAGTTATACCATGAATACTCAGGTTTCCGTTCTCTACGAAATGTTCTAAGTCTACCGAGTTGAGAAATATAAAAAGCCCCCGATATTCGGGGGTTTTTTATTGGTGTAAATCCCCCCATAATTCCTAAAATCTATTCCGTGGTTGAGACGATCAGGTCGACTTCTTCGCCGACCTCAAGCTCGGTTGCTTCTTCGAACGATTGTTCCAGGACTGTCTCGGGAAGATAATTTTCATCGCGGACACGACTGACCAACCCGACCTTCAGGCCGAGATTATCAAGTATCGTTACCGCTTCCTCGAGCGAGCGACCGACCAGTCGCGGCATAAATACGATACCGGACAGGCTGCCGCGGTTGACCATCAGATTAACCTGCGAACCGATCGGTATTTCGGTCCCCGAAGCCGGATAAGAAAAGACTACGACTCGTTCGGGGAGAGAATCGGAGAATGTCCAGGCAATGTCGCCCAGCACGAGATTGGCCGCCTCAATATTGAGCTTGGCCTGCCTGACCGAAAAACCGGCCAGCGGCGGGACAACGACATCCTTTTGTCCGATCGATACAACGACTTTGATGACCCGGCCCGATTTGACCTTGGTTCCTGCGGCCGGATACTGGGACAGGACGGTTCCGGACGGTTTGTCGGCATGGAATTCCTCGGAAGTCACTTCGATTCCCAGATTGACCATCTCAAGGATTTCGCGGGCACCGTCGATTTTATAACCGACGACATCGGGCAACTCGAATTCGGTCCCGTGCCGGGTGATCCAGGGCATAAACAGCATATCCATGAACAGAAAAGCAGCGACCAGAATAGCAAAAGGAATAATAGCATAATTTAGCAAAGTCCGCCGCCAGGTCATTTTCGGGAATATCCTGTCGATTAACGACTTAAATTGCTCGAATTTGCTACTCCTCAGGTCTTCCATATATCTATGTTACAATTTTGAAGGGTCGGAACCACCATTTTTTTTCAAAATCGGTTTTTTCTTCAAACGAGCCGCGAAAGCGCCGCTTAGATTTTGTTTATTGGGATAAGTTTTTACAAAGCCGCGCTCGGTGACGATATCGGCATCAAAAAATTCCGCCGCCGATTCCAGAATGAAATCCCGATTCCGAACCAAAAACTCCTCGACGATATCATCGTTCTCTTTACGGACGATAGTGCATGTGGAATAAACCAAAACGCCGCCCGGTTTAACGAGCCTGGCGGCCTTATCCAGCATATTGGCCTGCAGTTTCGAAAGCTTGGGGACGTCCTCGGGAAATTTAGTCCATCGCAGATCGCTGTGCTTGCCGGCGTTACCCCATCCGGTACAGGGGGCATCAAGCAAAACGCGGTCGAACGGTCCGCCTTTGAATTCTTTATTGTCGGCCAGCACCGGGTTTATAATACTGACTCCCAACCTCCGGCTGTTTTCAATCAACAATTCCAGACGCGGGCGCGACTTATCGACAGCGGTAATCATGCCTTTATTGCGCATTCGTGCCGCGGCATAAGTAGTCTTACCGCCCGGCGCCGCCGCCATATCAAGAACGCTTTGATTTTGCCTGGGATTTAAAAGCCGCACCGCCAACCCGGCCGATTCATCCTGAATATAAATTTGTCCCTCACGAATGAGTTCATCATCGGGCGATATTCCGCCCGAATCAAAATGAAAGAATTCCGGTAAATATCTGCCTCTTGTATATTTGATTTGCCTTTCGTCAAGCATACCCGCAATTTCATTTTCTTTGGCCTTAAGAGAGTTGACACGAACAGACATCTGCGGAGGCCGGTTCATGCCTTTTAATAACTCTTCAACCTGACCATACTTGAATTCACTCAGGCAGTACGAAACAAACCAATCCGGGTACGAATAGTAGTCGGCCAAATAACCGATCGGATCTTCGATTCTATTGCGGAAAACGACGCGCTCCGGATGCCGCAGCGCCGACCGCAACACGGCGTTGACAAGCCGCGCCCGTGATGTATCGCAAAAAAAATGAGCCAGATTAACCGACTCCGAGACGGCGGCCGCATCCGGAATACGGTCGGTAAAGAACAACTGGAAGAAACCGAGTCGGAGTATATTTACCAGCCGGGCAGACATTTTTTCCGACGGCTTACTCAGGAAAAATTTTATATCATGATCCAGCCGTCGTTTCAGTTTGACGGTTCCGTTGACCAGCTGACGGATAAAACGAAGATCAAGCTGGCTGAACAGCCGATTTTTTATCGTCTGATATATAGCTTCATCGGCCGACAATTTTTCGTTTTCAACGCGCCCCAAAATTTCAATGACGGCGGCGCGGACCGGATCGAATTTTTTTCCATCTTCAGCCATATTCAAAATTCCATCGGAGTCAACCGTTCTCCGCTTTCATTGATATATAAAAGGTCTTTTCGATGTATATCGAGGGCCGGCAAATCTTCCGGGGCGAGAATTCCGGCGGCCTGTATGATTTCGGTCGGCCGGGCGTAACCGGCATTGCCGACGCCGAGTTCCATATAGACCTTTGCCGTCGCCGACTCTTCTCCATTATATCCCCGAAAATCAAGGACATAAATCGCCGGTCGGATGTCAATGACCCTGGTTTCATCTTTTGTCGTTCGCTCAATCTCAACTATGTCGCGCGATAAAAGCTGTGTTAACTGCTTGCTGTAATCAGTGTCGGTAATTAAATCGATTTCATAAACGGCGCGATTGAGCATCGATGAAAGCGAGACTTTCTTGTCTACAACAGGTCGCGCCTCGATTATAAAATATCCGTCAGGCAAAACTTCGCTTAACTTGTTGGCCATCGGCGGCTGGAACGGTCGCTCCAATACCAAATCGAAAAATTCGGCCTCCGAGGTATATCCAAGCTGAAGCGGTGGGCCGAATGAAATTTTGATATGCGGATGGTATCCCTGGGTATATTCGACCGGCAATCCTGACCGCCGGATAGCCCGTTCGAACAATCTTACATTATCAAGGTGTGATAAATAGCGCATCAATCCTTTGCGCCCCCATCGAATCCGAATTCTATTTATAGTGGGAACGGCGGCGGCACGCCCGGGGGCTTTTTTTCGGGAACGCCCGAAGGCGTCAGTATCCACGCTCCGAACAGCCTGCGGTTGCACTTCCGGTTTGACTCTTTCATGCTGTTCCTTAAGAATAACTGAGGCTCGATTTCTTTCTTTAATCAGATAATCGACCGATTGAGCCAGTTCGATAAAAGACCAGGGAAGTTCACTGTCGAATGATTTGCCTTTAAGATAATCGTGCGGATTAAGATAATTCTTTTCAAATGCCTGACGCCAGATATCAAAATCAAAACCTTCCGTCCAGCCGTCAAAACGAGCGCCCAGATTGAAAGCGGTTTCGATGACATCGGAAAGCTCACGACCGCCGCGACCGAAGACTCCTTCAAGAAAAGACAGTTCCGGGTCGCGCAGCTTGATGTTGACATTGAAACTTCTGGTTTTCCGTTTTATATAATCGTTTTTTTCTCTGATCTCATCAGGGGAAGCCTGATTGTCCCATTGAAAGGGGGTATGCGCTTTCGGCGAAAAAGGCGAAATCGATACGTTGATAATATTCTTCCCTCTGACTTTCCGGACAATACCGGAAACATTTCGAATCATTTTCACGATGCCGTCGATGTCTTCGTCGGTTTCGGTCGGGAGGCCAATCATAAAATAAAGCTTGACCAGATTCCAGCCCTTTTCAAAAACCAGCCGGATGGTATCATACAAATCATCTTCGGTAATATCTTTTCGAATCACCTCCCGGAGTCGCTCGGTACCGGCTTCGGGGGCGAAGGTCAGGCCGGTTTTGCGGGTAGTTTTGACGGCATCGGCCAGTTCCGGTGTAAATGTGTCGGGGCGCAGCGAGGGCAGAGATAAAGCCACTTTGTAACGCTGCAGATTTTGAGATAATTGTATCATCAATGATGTAATATCGGGATAATCGCTGGAAGATAACGACAGAAGCGAGACTTCATCATGGCCGGTTAAGGCCAGTTGCTCCATGATTTGATTGGTGATATCTTCGGGGGTGCGCACTCGGAGCGGTTTATAAATCGAAACCGCCTGGCAGAAGCGGCAGCCGCGCGGACAGCCGCGCATAATCTCGACCGTCAAACGGTCGTGCACCGTTTCGATAAAGGGAACGATTTGCCTGACGGGATAGTACTCTTTTTTAAGTTCTTTCGTTCTGGCGCTTTTTATTTTTTCCAACACAAAACTGTAAAGCGGTTTATGAGTATCAGAATCGTAAAATTGCGGGACATAAACCGAGGGCAATTTCCTGACAAGTTGCTCCAGCCTTTCCCGGCGGGGTAAGTGCTTGGTGCTATCTAATATTTCCAACAACTCGAGGACGGAATCTTCAGCCTCACCGATGAAAAAGAAATCGAAAAATCGGGACATCGGCTCGGGATTATGGGCAACCGGTCCGCCGGCGGCGACAAGCGGATGTTCATCGGAACGTTCCGAGGCTTTAAGGGGAATATCCGCCAGATTGAGAATGTTGAGAACATTGGTATAGACCATCTCATAGGAAAGGGAAAAGCCGATTAAGTCGAATTGATTTAAGGGGCGGAAACTTTCCAGGCTGAAAAGGGGGATATTTTCGCGGCGAAGGATCTCTTCGGCGTCCCGATCAGGTGCGAAAAAACGTTCGCAGATAAAACGATCATCGGCATTGATGATGTTGTAAAGAATTTGCAGCCCAAGATTGGACATACCGATTTCGTACAAATCAGGATAGCCCAGTGCTGCTTTAAATTTATTTTCGTCAGGTTTGATTATCTGCCCCGGCTCACCGCCGATATAGCGCCCCGGCTTGATAACGAACGGAAAAAACTTCCTTTTTAACAGGTGCTGCATATTCTTATCAAATATAAAAAAACCCGCTTAAAAAAAGCGGGATTTTTTCTAAAAATATTTCGGATCAGCCATATATTTCGGAATGATTGCATTTGCAGACGCCGACGTTAGTCGTCCGAAACTTCCAGCCATTCCGCGAGCGTTCCGCCCGTGTATATTTGACAAAGCTGATTACCTGTTCGCAAACGGGGCAATATACTTCGTCTTTCTTCTTGCTGGCTTTATCCGCGAAGCTCTGCTTCTTGGCCATCGGTAAAAATCTCCTCTACAATAATACCATCGTTTTCGATTTCATTAATCTCATCTTTGACAGCTATCAACAGCGCCGTCACTTCATTTAATATACGAAAATCAAGGTTATCCGCAAACTGATTTTCGACCGATTTAAAAAATCCTGAAGCGGCGCGATAGTTTTTATTTCGTAACGCTTCCAGCGCTCTGCTGTAAGATTTTTCAGGATGGCTCATTTACCGGCCCTTTCCGACCTTTTTTGCTCGATATCCTTCAGCCTTTTTATGAACGGCTCGACTTTGTAACCGTTTGCCTTCAAATAATATATCATCGATCCGGCAAGATGGGCATACATGTTGTCATTCTTGAGCTCGGCCGATTTCAGTATATCATCCAGCGCCGATAAAAGATGCATATTATCGAATTCGCCGGAATTGATATATTGACTTTCTTTCACCAGGAGATTCATAAATTCATTAAGCAAATTCTTGTCACCGGTTTTCGGCTTCAGCTTTAAGATTAATTTTCTTCTGGGAATAACTCCCCGGCTGCGCCAGTCGTCGATTTTTTCAGAGAGCTCTTTTGATTCCGGATCGGAATTATCCAGACCGCTTTTAATACTTCCCAGAAAATTTGCCACTTTGGTGATATCGGATTCGCTGAAGCTCTTCGATTCCAGTAATCGGCTGTTTTGTGAAAACCAGCCGGACAGTTGATTGTTGATATATCGACCTCTTAATGACTGGCCGGCGATTTCATCGAGCGCTTCGATTGTACGTTTGCCTTCAATCGATACTTTTTCCGGTCGGACTGCTTCCTGCAGGAAACCTTCAAGGGTCGATTCCAGCTTTTTCAAAACCTGATAACGGCTCAATTATCATCTCCTGTTTTGGTCACCGATAAATGTTCATCGGTCAACCTCGAACCGGTTGGCGTGGGCAGGTTTTGAATAGTGGTTTTTTCTTCGGCTATGCCGGGTCGTCGGTGCAGATATTCATCGAACAACCGGCTGATCCGGTCGACCATAATCGCCAGTCGGTCGGCCTCCTCTTCGCCCTGTTTACCGGATTCAGTCACAAGGCCGGCCAGTTTCAGCGCCGCCAGTTTTTGCACCGTCTCCATTTTGGGCAGATGGGAAATGTCGATAATTTCATTGATTGTCCGTCGCCCGTTCACCAGGGCCAGAAGATTCCACTCGTCGGAGCGGAAAGAGAGATCGGTCTTTCTTTCGATAGGTGTCGGAGCGATAGTCAGGACCTGCTCGAAATCGGGAAGCGCTTCACTGGCGCGGTTGATTTCGTCGATGCGACGATAGCCTTCCAGAATTGCGTTCTCGACGGATATGTTTACCGTAATCTCTTCCTGAGTCGGATACTGGTTTTCATAAAATTTAAACGTGCCGCTATTCCATGCCAGAAGCGAATAAATAAGTTCTTCCACCTGCGACCGGACGACTTTTTCCAGATCGGCGCGATCGATGTACTGCTTTTCCATAAGAATCTGCCCCAGCCGCCTGGAGGAGGACTTTTTCGATTGCGTGGCGACGGCGTCATCGAGTTGTTCGGCGGTAATACGACCGTGTTCTTTTAGAAGTTGCCCGATATGAAATGTCTTGCGCGGTCCATAGCCATATATAATCTGTCCCTTATCGAAATAAATCATGACGATATCGTCATCTTTTTGAATCCCGAGCGTCCCGGTTTTGCGTCCGTTGGCAATCAACTGGAAAATCTCGGGAAGCGTAAATTGTCCTACATTACCCTGTAAAACCTGTTCCATCGGTACTCCGGATTTATTGGTTCATTCGCATAATAAACAGGGTTAAAAATTTTGTCAAATAATGTTTTAAGGAGTTACACGGTATATAAAATATCTGCGGCGGATTATCGAAATTTGCAAAACACGAAAGCGGTGCATTAAAATCACAAAAAGAACATAAAAGGGGACAATGATTATCGTATATTGGATTACCGCCCGACAACCCCGAAAATGTATTTGATTTTCTTGATGTAATAATATATAATCCTGAACAATTGAGAAGAAGCGATAGTTTTATGTCCGCATATTTAATTGAATTTATTACAATCCCATGAGCAAATAACGCATGCAGATTATTTGTATATCACGTGGCAGCCAGAGCCGGGGCAAAGAATTTGCCGAAAATCTGGCGACGAAACTCGGCTATGAATGCCTAAGTCGGGAACAGCTTCTCGAAGAAGCCTCCAATCGTCGTATTCCGGTTGGCAAACTGGAAACAGCTATCATCAAACCTCACATTTATTCCGAAAAGCTGGCGCTGGAACTGGAGCATTACAAAGCCCTGGCGACCAGCATCCTCTGCGAGAAAGCATTAAACGGCAATGTCGTTTATCATGGCCGAACCGGTCATCTTCTGCTTCCCGGTATTACGCATATCCTGAAATTGAGGGTCGTCTCGGAAACGGAAAACAGAATCGAGTCTGTGATGACCAAACTCCAGCTGCCCCGGGATAAGGCCCGGCGCTACCTTGAACAGGTTGATGATGATCGCCGGAAATGGGTGAAAACATTTTACAATATAGACTGGGCTGAATTTACGCTGTATGATCTTATCGTCAACCTGAGTCATGTAAATGTCAGCAACGCCGCTTCAGCGATTTGCAGCATGGCTCAATTACCCGAATTTCAGGCGACGCCGGCATCCATCAATGCACTTAAGGATTTATACCTTACTTCGAAAGCACGCCTGCTCTTGTTCTCGGATCGGAGAACGAACTCGTTGAATATCAAAATCAAGGCCAATGACGGGATTCTTTATATAACTTATCCCGTCCAGCAGGCTGAGAATATTGAAGTTATAAATGAGGTCCTGAAAAGCCTGGATGATGCAAAAGAAATAGTCTATACGAAGGCTCAGACCAATGTTCTATGGATTCAGGAAAAATTCAGTGCCGATGATAATTCATACAAAGCAGTCCTATCCCTCGCCAACACCTGGGACGCAGCCATAGAACTTCTCAAGCTTACCCCGCATAAAGAACAGGAGATTATGCCGATCCCGGAGAAAAGCGATACGCCGGTCCCCGAAACCTGGCGTGAAACGGGAATTATCGATGAAGGCGAAGAATTGGGCCAGGAAGCTTCTCAGGATATGTCGAAAATATATGAAATGCTGATCAGGGATGGACGAGCCGGAGGAAAAACGAGCGTAACCGGCCCCCAAAAAACACTTCTTGATTCCATCGATAGGTCCGCCAATTACAGACTTATAATTTTCGATAATACATTTCTTTCAAAACAATCAGCCGCCAGAAAGCGGTCGCTGCAGGAATGGTCAAACTCACTCGCCGAGGCAATGAAAACACCTGTCGTTACAATAGATGAGTTACAATTCAGGTACCAATTCAAGCCGAAGCAATTTGTGCGCATGTTTCTGATGGGAATAATAACGGCTCTGATCGTATATCTATTATTTCAATTCAATTCCGAAATAATCGATTTCTTGTCTAATTCGGATACAAAAATGCGGATTATTTCGACAATTTGCATACTTATCTTTGTTCCGGTTTTTGCGCATTTGTACAGCACGGTTACAGGTTTGTTCCTGAAATTAATAAAGTTTGAATAGGGAGAATACGGCGGCATATCATGGGTGATTTGTTTGTATCGCTTACTTTAGCAAAAGCCCTCCAGGTCATTTTACTCGGGTTTATCGGCGGTGTCCTGAGCGGTTTCATCGGCAGCGGCGGAGCCTTTTTTATGACTCCGGGTATGATGAATCTTGGGGTACAGGGTATTATTGCGGTGGCGACGAATATTACACACAAATTCGGAAAGGCTATGGTCGGCTCCAAAAAGCACGGCGAACTCGGACATGTCGATAAAAAGCTCGGTATTTTTATGCTTATAACAGCCTTTCTGGGTATCCGAGTGGCTGTATGGATTTCATCCAGCCTTTTCGGTATGAGCGATAGTCATGCCGCCACGGGTGCGGCCGCAAATTTGTATATCAGTGTTGTTTTTGTGGTTATGCTGTCTTTTGTCAGTGCCTCGATGATTCTCGATGTATTGCGCAGAAGAACGGAAGGTGACTCGGGTCCGTCAAAAAGGATTTCCGATTATTTATCCCGGTTGAGACTTTTTCCCATGATTTATTTCCCGGTGGCGGACGTTGAAATTTCTTTATGGGTGTTATTGGTTGTCGGGCTTTTTACCGGCTACATGGCCGGGACTATCGGTGTCGGGGGATTTGTCGGCGTTCCGGCAATGATTTACATATTCGGAATACCGACGGCAGTCGCGGCGGGTACGGAGCTTTTTCTGGCGATGTTTATGGGAGCTTTCGGCGCCTTAAGCTACGCATATGAGGGTTTTGTCGACATTCGGCTGGTGGCGCTGCTTTATCTGGGTTCTTTATTAGGCATATATATCGGCACATACGGGACCAAAGTAGTTAAGGAACAGATAATCCGTATCGTGACCGGATTCATAATATTGCTTTGCGTAATAAGCAGGCTAATAGCCATACCGATATATCTTGTGCAGTTGAAAATGATCGATTTCATAGATGAGTCATATCTTCCCCTGCTGAATACTATCAGCAAGTACTTTCTATACATCAGCGGTATCGGCGGGGTAGGTTTAATTCTGTACAATGTCGTCGCGGCATATATCAGAAAAAAACGCGTGTATGCAACTATTATTACCAAAACCTGACAAATATAGACCGGGAGAGTCTTATGGCAAAAAAATCGCTGGATATATGTATAATCGATGATGAGGTCGTTGTTTGCAAAAGGCTGCAGCAATACCTGGGCAAAGCCAAATATAATGTCGAGACTTTCGTCGACAGCAGCACCGCGGTGAAACGCATCGGCGAAAAGAAATTCGATATCGTCGTGACCGATATCCGTATGGATAATATCGATGGTATGGAGGTCCTGAATTACATTATTAATAAAGGCGAAAATACAAAAGTCATCATGATAACCGGCTATGCCACCATCGAGATTGCACGGGAAGCTCAGGCCAAAGGGGCCTTTGATTTTATTTCGAAGCCGTTCCGACCCCGGGACCTTCAGGAAGTAATCGATAAAGCCGCCGAAGAATTAGAAAAAAATGGCGAAAGACAAAACTGATAATTCATCTTATTTCGAAAGTCTGCAGGAGGATTCGACATTTTCAGATAATTATTCCGACTACGGAATCGAGGAAGATAAAATCAAGCAAGCCCTCCTGGAGCGTCCTCGTTTTTCCGTTAAAGCTCGATTGACATTATTGTTCCTGATCCTGTTTCTTATCAGCGCCGTGGTTTCAGGCGCCGCCATGTTCATGTTATCCATGATCGATTACCGGGTTCAATATATCTCCCTGTCCGATAAAATCTCCAACGAAATCCAGCATGCCCGGAGAATCGAAAAGAATTATTTTCTGTATGGGTCGGACCTTTCCGAAGTCAAAGAACATGTCAACAACGCCGACGGACTGCTGGAGCAGGCACGCCGGGAACTCGGGCATGTCGTCGGACAGGAGGAGATTTATAATATCAGGAGCGATCTTGACAAATACAATCAGCTCGCGGACAAACTGATTGCCGGAGAGTCAGGACCCGGGTATAAAGAGTCGGGCGATTATAAAAAGAGCATCGAGGAATTTAGAAGCTATGGATCAAAGATATTGGAGCTTTCGCTGGATATCTCAAAAAAAGAGAGACAGCGAATATCGTCAACGATACTCACCGCCAAAAGAATCCATGTCGGGCTTCTGGCCGTTCTTCTGTTATTATCAATAATTATCGTCTGGAATATAACGCGCCATATCATCAATAGATTGAACCGCCTGACCGAGGCCACGCAGCGATTCGCCGCCGGAGATTTTACGCCCATCACGCCGAAACGAAAATACAAAGATGAATTCTCATTCCTCGCCATTGCCTTCAATCACATGATGTATGAATTGGAAAAAAGACAGCATCTCCTGGTGGAATCGCACAAATTGAGAGCAATCGGCAATTTAACCGCCGGCGTGGCCCATGAACTCAATAACCCGCTCAATAATATTATTCTGACTTCGGAAATGTTAAAGGAAGATTTCAAAGAACTACCCGATGAAGAGCGCCTCGATATGCTAAATGATCTCGTGATTCAGGGAGAGAGAGCCCGCCAGGTCGTAAAAAACCTCCTTGATTTCGCGCGCGAGAGCGAAACAAAGGCTGAATATATCCATATCGATGAATTAATCGGCAAGGCCATGCAACTGGTGAAAAATCAGATAAAATTGAGCAAGGTAAAGCTGGTGACGAATATCGGTGAAAATTTGCCCCCGATTTATGGTGACCGGAAACTGCTGACACAGGTTTTCCTTAACTTATTTATTAATGCGGTGGATGCCATGCCGGATGGCGGCGAATTGACCATCCGCGTGGAAGAAGAAAAAAAGACCGGTTTCCTGGCGGTTCACGTAACCGATACCGGCGTCGGCATTCCCGAACATTTGCTTAAATCCGTATTCAATCCGTTTTTCACGACCAAACCGGTCGGCAACGGGACAGGACTGGGTCTTTCGGTATCGCGCGGTATCATCGAAAAGCATGGAGGGGAGATCAATATCGAAAGTCGCGTCGGGCAGGGGTCGACGTTCACCGTTTATCTGCCAATCGTGCCGATACCGGCCGATATAAAAACGAAAAACAATGATAGCCCTCAGCAGTAAAACGTTGTCCGTCTAATATAGTAGTTCTCATAAAGATTTTCCCAAATGACAATGTTAAAAATGGAATTTTCTACTCGAATCATCCGTGCCCGGTCGATCC
>CAYVMO010000036.1:0-33841 GCA_964452645.1 uncultured Ignavibacteriaceae bacterium | reverse complement strand
GGATTGGCATAATTATACTTATATAATTCGGGGACTCTGGGATCAAGGGCAACCGAATCGAATTTTTGTGATGGATCAAACGGAGTCCGATCAGGGAATATCAATAAACCTAATACCGGTTCTACAATAGGGGTATTTACGTCAACGTTTCCGTCCGGGCTTTTCTCGCCCGGCCTGCTCGGATCATATTGATCGAGCCCCAGAATACGAATATATTGCGTCCCGTTCTGATGATCCAGATTATCACCGGTAATTTCAGTATCCTTCTCTCCTTTAAGGACATTTATCTCAAGACCCTTTAAATCGATGTCCGTTGCTCTCAGGTAGTACACATTTCGCCAGGCATAATTCCATGTCACCATTGTCGCACTGGGCGTATTGCTCTTTATCAGCTTCAATTGCATCGGCCTGGTTTCAGTATTTCCAACTTTAACCGTGTCGCCGTTGGCCTTGATAATAACCATATAAACACCGATATATGAGCTTTTATAAGATGCCGGGCTCGTGAACATTATCCAATGTTCCTTTCCGTTGAGCCAGAACTCGGATGATTCCATCTCATGAACTTCAACGACATCGGAATTTTCGTTAAAATAATCGGCATTGCCCGGATTATTGGGATCAACGTACATAATGGCCGAATCGGCGGTAGCTTCTTCGATTGACCTGCTGGAATATACATTGATTTGCGTTATAACATCGCTGGCGTCAAAGTCAACGCCCTCGATGCCGAGGTCGGAGATCTTTCCGTCGTAATAATCCCAATCCCTGATATAAATCTTGCTGGCACTTGCTCCGGCATTAATCGTTGTTCGTTCGGTGGAGCCCTTCTCCTGGCTGGCGATGGCGGTTAATGATAAACCACCGACCTGCGCCTCGGTTTTTATACCGAACAATCCCTGAATCCGGCTGGAATAACCGACCAGTTGTGTTCTCGGAAGACTTAATGTCGTATTCCCGGCCTCGATGCTTTTAACGATATCATCCTCATCACCCTTATAACGAATAATAATCCGATTGGCCAGCGGTATATCGGTTTTGGAATCTTGACTGACGGAAACCGAAACCTTCGAACCGATCGTTCCCTTGATATCGAATCGTGAAATCTGCTCCATATTCAAAGACGGGAACTTGCTTTGCCGATAGGTCGATGTGACACTTCTGTCATCCCACTGGGAACGACCCGAGAAAACGATCTGATGATAACCGGATACATTTAATCCCGCGCCGCCCTCGCCAAAAATCGACTCGACCGCCTTGGACCGGATCGGGATATTGACCGAAAGCAGACCGCCCTTCTTTTCCTTTTGTTCTTTTGCCAGAGCCTGAGAATGAAATTCTCTCATACTTCTGTCAAGTGCCTCTTTTCGGCGATATTCCGAAAAGGCCCCGGCATCAACCGCCCGCGAGGTATATTCATAGAGGTACTTCCCCTTTTTATAATACGCCCCGGTAATGGTTAGAGAGTTTTCCTCGAAATTAGAACTCGTCACCCGTGGTGGTGAAGAATATATCATATCTAATTTCGGTATTTTCTGATAAGTTATCGAAATGACGGGATATGAAAACCGCTCCGGATATTGTGCAATATATCCGGGCGGCGATTTCAATTCAAAATCGAACTGCGGCTCGCCCGCAAGCAAATTCGCTGATACCGCCATCAAAGCGGTTAATAAAAGCAGATATGTAAGACTTCTTTTCGTAATGCTGACCAATAATCAGTCAGTTAGTTTTACATCTTTAAAAATATCCTATACGTTTTCCTCCTCGAAATTCCCCAGAAGGATGACTTCCTCCTGAAGTTTTATGCCGAATTTGTCTTCAACCTTCGATTTCAATAAGTCGGCCAGTTTTTTAATATCGGATGATCTGGCCGTTCCGTCGTTTATGATTATGTTGGCGTGGTTCCTAAAAACCTGAGCACCACCGAAATGCATATTTTTGGCTCCTGCATCTTCTAAAAGCTTGCCGGTTGAAAGTTTCCCGAATTTGCTATCTTTATCGGGAATATTCTTGAAAAAACAACCGGCTGAGTGCTTTCCAATCGGCAACTTAACTCTTCTTTGAGCCATAATATCGGCGACTTTTTGCCTGATCGTCTCCCTTTTGCCTGTTTTCAGTGCAAAAACTGCCCGTGTGACAAACTCCCCGCTTTTCTTCAATTTCGATGATCGATAAGAAAATTCCAGGTAGTCCGCCGCAACCATTCTTATATTTCCTTGTCTGTCAACCAGTTCAGCCGATTTAACGACAGCCCCGGTTTGGGAGCCATAAGCGCCGGCATTTCCAAAAATGGCACCACCGACAGTTCCCCATATACCAGTAGCAAATTCGAGACCGGTAAGACTGTTATCGGCGGCAAAATCCACCAATTTCTGCAACTCCTCCCCTGCCCCACATCGAATTTCCTCACCATCGCACTTCATACCCATAATCGAATTTTTTAATATCAGACCATTATAACCGGAATCGGCTATCAAAATATTTGAGCCGCCGCCCAGCATAAATATGGGAATATCAAGCCGCCGCGCAATTTTCACAATCGTCGATAAATCTTCGGCTGATTTTACTTCCATCAAAAGACGAGCATTTCCGCCGGTTCCAAAAGTAGTCAGTTTCATCAACGGCTGATCTACCATTATTTTGTCTCCGAATTCCTTTTTTAATTCCGAAACAGAGCTTTCAAAATTCCAGCTTTTTACTTCTTCTGTCACCATTGAAATATAAAAAAAAATATGTTAATTATCAAGATAAAATCAGGCTTAAGGATTATACAGAAAAGGACTTCCGGTCGCTTTATCCCTGGATTTCTACTCTTCTTTATCCGTTCCCTGGCTATTCCCCTTGGATTCGCTTTTATCTTCATTGTCCTTTTTCTCTTCGGCTTCCGGTGAAGGAGCTTTAGCTTTTTCTGTTTTTTCAGACTCGGCCGGTTTTTCATCGGGCTTTTTGGATTCGTCGACATAATTCATTCGGAGCTCGAATAGCACCCGATCCAGCAGTCCTTTTTCATCCTCAGTTAAGTTATTTACTGTTTTTTTCGAAAGCATACTCAACATATCGATACTGGCCTGAGCCTGGATCAAATTCCTTTCCACTTTTCCGGATATCGGCGAGGCAATCTTTCCCATCTGCTGCATAGCGGCCATCTGAAGGGAGAGAACCAGTTGAAAGAAATTAGCATCTATTGTCTTATTGATATCTTCCATTAATCCTCCGAATTTGTATTATCTTCCCGTAAAATATAGCCAGTTATAAGGCCTCCCAGGATAAAAAACATGGTTAGCCGGTTCTTCCCAGGTTCTTCCGATCGGCTACTCTCGTTTCGAGATATTGTAACAATTGGCGATGCTCGTTGTCAAGTGCTTTACTCCCGGATAACAGCTTCACAACCAGTTTTCTTGCCATCGGCAGGAGTTCGATATCAGCCGTCAGGCTGGCCACCTTCAATTCCGGCAGACCATGCTGTTTGGCACCAAAAAATTCACCGGGACCGCGCAAATTCAAATCGGCCTCGGCGATTTTGAATCCATCGGACGTTTCCTGAAATAACTCGAGTCGCTTCCGCGCAAGATCACTGACCGGCGGCGTGGCAACCGCAATCGTCAGGCCGCGCATATTTCCTCGCCCCACGCGCCCGCGTAATTGATGTAATTGCGACAGTCCGAACCGTTCGGCGTGTTCGATTACCATGATCGAAGCCGTCGGGATATCAATGCCGACCTCGATCACGGTAGTGGCGACAAGAATATCCAGTTCCTTATTCCGAAAAGCATAGATGGTTTTTTCCCTTTTATCTTTTTTCATGCGCCCGTGAACCAGGCCGATTCTGTATTCGCGAAAAGCATCCTTTTTTAACGCTTTGTACTCGTCTTCAGCCGCCTGCAAATCGATTTTTTCAGATTTTTCAACCAGGGGATATATAATAAATATCTGGTCTCCCTTTTCCAATTTTTCACTGAGATAGGCATAAATCTCCGGCCGTGAATTGGCCGTCCGCCAGACTGTTTTTGATGGCTGCCTTCCGGGCGGCATGCTTTTTATCGAGGAAATATCCAGATCGCCGTACAACGTCATCGCCAGAGTCCGCGGAATCGGCGTCGCACTCATAACCAGGATATCCGGTCGCGCTCCCTTAGCGATAAGTTTGCTTCGTTGCCTGACACCAAAACGGTGCTGTTCGTCGATTATTACCAGACCCAACCGATCGAATTTAAGGGGCGCGGAGATTACGGCATGAGTTCCGAATACGATATCTATGCTGCCATCCAGCACCGAAGCTTCGATAATCCGACGCTCCTTTTTTGAAATCGAACCGGTTATCAATACCGACCGGATACCCACTTGCTCCAGCGCCTGACTCCATGTTTGATAATGCTGTTCGGCCAGAAGTTCGGTCGGCGCCATGAAGGCGGTTTGAAGTTTGTTTTCGGAAGCGAAGACCGCCGCAGACAGGGCCACCACGGTCTTGCCGCACCCAACGTCCCCCTGCACCAATCGATGCATCGGGCGCTCGGCCTGCAGATCGCCGAAGATTTTTTCGATTGTCTCTTTCTGATCATTTGTCAGACGATAAGGGAGATTCTGTAAAAAGTCATGCATAACGGTCCCCGGTTTTCGATAACTATGCTTTTTCTTAATTAGATTGTCTTCTTTGCGAGACTGCAAAATAAGATACTGCAATTCGACAAACTCATCGAAGGCTAACCTTCGTCTGGCCTCTTCGGCATCCTCCATTTCTGCAGGATAATGAACCGAAAATATCGCCTGTCGAAGAGGTTTCAGCTGAAATCCTGACAGGTATCCAGCCGGCAAGTAATCTCTAATCTCGCCCTTGGTTGTTTCCAGAGCCAGGTTTATCATCCGGCGAAAAGTTCGCCCGGTTATCCCCGCCTTTTTCAGGTCAGCGGTTGAGGGGTAAACCGGGACAATTCGACCGGTATGAAGCAGTGTCACCACTTCATTCCCGATGCGTTCGACCTCCGGATGTACAATCTGCCGCTGCATAAAATATGTAACCGAACCTGTCGCCGAAAAAATATCTCCCTTATTGAACATCTTTTCAAGATAGCGCAATCCGGAAAACCAAATAAGTGCAATATGGCCGCTGTCATCGCCAAGAATCACTTCCAGTCGTTGCCGCCGGCCTTTCAAGATCCCCTTGCCGAGGACTTTCCCTATGATGGTAACCTCCATATTGGCCTTGAGCGAGCCGATCGGGACAATCATGGAACGATCCAGATACCGCCGGGGAATATAATGAAGCAGATCAAAAACAGCCTTTATACCGACAATTTCGAGAGCGGCCGCTCTTCGGGGGCCGACACCTTTTAAATATTGAACATTAGACTCGAGTTTTATCGTCGGCATACATTCAGGTTATGTTTTCACGTAGAAAATGTCAACAACAACAGATTTCGTAATCTCCTGAATATTCCACTCTGATATAATCTATATTCACGAAATGATGTTCAGATTTAATAAGGAATAGTACAAAAAGGAAAACCGCCGACCCTGGACCGGGATGTAAGGCAAGGGATAAATGAGTCGACGGTTTATCGTGTTGATGTCACAATTTTAACCGGGATAAACGACTGCTTTTGATGATTAAGTCGAAGGGGTCCTCAGACGGTGTCCCGGTATATTATTTCATGAGTTTGTCCTATCAGTGTTATTTCTGCCTTTCTACAATGATACTTTTAGCAAATACCTGGCCAATTTCGGTGGGAATATATATTGCCTGAACTACAACAAGATATGCTCCTTGAATTGGAAAAAAATTGCTATATCGGCTGCACAAATGCATACTTAATACGTATTTCTCAATCTTTTCAGTAAGGAAAGATCCCGACAGAATGGACAGACAAAATTGACTTTACAACCAAAATCCCAGCCTGTATACTGATTTCGGGGACGGTTCAATAATAATCCGGCCTGCTCGGAAAGACACTTGTCATTCCGATAATATTGATAAAGCATTATGGATGAACGCGACCGAATAAAAAAACGGATTGAAGAGTTAACCGGCTGGCAATTTGTCAAGAAACCGAAAATTATCACCGATACGTCCGACTGCATGCGTATCCAGCGAGGGCATGTCGTTCGTCTTGACGGGCAGGATTTTGTAATTGAAGGTAATCGATATGAAAGTCGTTTCGGCATCAGCGACCAGCCGAAATATTGGGTTTTCGGCGCTCTCGAACTGGAAACCGGTAAGAAGAAGATTTTGAAGACGGTTTTCCATGAGGATTTTAATGTTCATATCGGAGTATTTAAAATTCACTGCTACCGCAGCCCCGAAAAGGAGGCCAGAGTTCTTGAATTGGTCAGGGGCGATCGGCGTTTTATGCAGGGATATACGCAACTGGATACGATGGGCAACAACGTCAGAATTATTGATCTTATAGAAGGGGCGTCGATTTTCCAATATGTTTATGGAATAGATAAAAATCATGAACAATATTTTTATGAAGACTTGCCGGCGATACTCTGGAAATTGAGCAATTGCATGGAAGCGATTAAATTCCTGCACGAGCAGGAAACCTGTCATGGCGATATTCGTAATGATCACATTCTTATTGATTCCAAAACCGGTGATTATTCATGGATCGATTTCGATCTCAACCAGCATGTAAAGGATTTTGATGTCTGGAGTATCGGAAATGTTATCAACTATACGGTTGGTAAGGGCATCAATTCTTTTCATCTGGTTTTGAAAAGCAAGCATTTCTCCGACAAAGTCAAACAAAGCCTGACTTCCGAAGATGGTTCCGCCTTTTATGAATATCGCATTATCAATCTGATAAAACTATTTCCATATATTCCCCGGAGGCTAAATGATATTCTCATGCACTTTGCCATAAAACCGCATAAACGCTATGCAACCATGCAGCAATTACTCGATGAGTATTATGAAATGCTTGAAATTCATTTTGCTTCCGGCTCTATCGCAAAAAAGAACCATGATACCAAATCGAATAAATCCACCGGGGAGAACGACAAGCGATGAAAACCATAATAGTCGGCGGCGGCCACGGGTGCCTGGCGATTATTGATTTGGCCTTAAGTTCGTTTCTTAAGGAGTTAAAACTCGATATTCAGTGTGTCGTCGATACGGATTCCCGGGCTCCGGGGATGCGGCGGGCCAGGGAATTGGGCATTCAAATAAAAACAAATATCATTGAAGCATTGGCCCTGCCGGATATGGAGCTGGTAATCGAACTGACCGGCGACGATGAGGTCCTGTTAAATATATACAAAATACTCCCCACCGGTATGAAGCTGATAGATCATACGGTCGCGCGAATCTTCTGGGATATCGCCAATGCCCGTCAGGAGCGTGACCTCCAGTTGGAAAGGATGACTCGTCTGGAACGAAAATTGGAAAAGGAAGGGCTTTTCCTTCAGAGCCTGTTTGATACCATCCCGGAGCCAGCGGTCGTGCTCGGGAAGGATAAACGTATCACAAAAATTAACTCAGGTTTCGCTCAGCTTTCGAGCCTTTCCCCGGAGCAGATTGTCGGTAAAAGTTATAAAGACCTGCTCACCAATACTGAATTGGAAATTTATCTTCCGCAAGTGGAAGAAATTCTTGATGACGTCCTTAGGAATAACCGCCAGCGCGAATTGATTTGTCAGACGTCCTTTCCGGAGGAAGCCTACTGGGAGGTAACTCACACCCCGATCCTCGGCAGCAAACGGGAACTGGAATCTATCGTCGGAACCTGGCATAGAATAACCGAAAGAATATTGTTGCATCGCGAAGTCGAGCGAGCCGAACAGCGCTTTAAGAGTTTTATTGATTCGGCGCACGACTGGATATCCATAAAGGATTTGAACGGGTGTTATGTCATTGTCAATCCGGTCTGCGCGCGTTCGTTTAACCGTGCTCCGGAAGAATTTGTCGGCAAAAAGCCGGAAGAATTACTGCCGCCCGAGATTTCAAAAATTATTCATGACCACGACCAGGAAGTTATCGATTGCAGCTGCCACAAAACGTACGATGAAATATATGAAATCAACGGACGGGACCGCCATTACCAGACAGTGCGTTTTCCGCTGACTGACAACGACGGCAGCGTTATCGGTGTGTGTACCATTGCACGCGATGTGACTTCCGAAAAAGAACTTCACGACCAGTTGATCCAGACAGCTAAAATGGCGGCCGTGGGTGGTCTGGCGGCCGAAGTGGCACACGAGATAAATAATCCGTTGACCGGTGTCCTCGCTTTTGCCGAAGATATGATTGCGGAATATAAAGAAGATGATCCTCATTATAAGGATCTTAATGTCATCATCCGGGAAACTTTACGCTGCCGCGAGATTGTCCGCAGCCTTCTTGATTTTTCGCGCGCCGAAAAGCTCCAGCTGGAAAAGAAAAGCCCCAATCAGATTGTCGAGCGCTCACTCCTGATGGTACAAAAACTGCCGCAATTTCGAAATATTACAATCCGGGAGAATCTTGCGGAAAATTTACCGGAAATCGAGTGTGACAGGCGTCAAATGCAGCAAGTTATTCTGAATCTGATGTTAAACGCTTCCGAGGCCATGAGCGGAGTCGGAACAATCATTATTCATACGCGATTCGAACGCAGGCGCGGCAGGTGTGTTATTGCAATCGAGGATAACGGCCCCGGTATTCCCAAGAACATCCTCGACAGGGTGTTCGATCCGTTCTTTTCGACGAAAGGAACCAATGGTCTGGGTTTAGCGGTTAGCCAGGGGATCATCCAAAGACATCGGGGATCCATCGAGGTTGAATCGCCCGAAACGGGTGGAGCCACCTTTCGGATAGGCCTTCCGGCATTTATCGATAGGAATAACGTTTGAAGTATGCGTATATATTCGGAGAGAAACTATGGATCGTAAATTAAGTATATTGATTGTCGATGATGAACAGGTCGTACTGGACAGCATTAATAGGCATCTGAGGACGGAAAATTATGTACTCCATCTGGTATCTTCGACACCGGAAGCATTGGAGCTTCTGGAAATCGAACCCATTGACATAATATTGACCGATCTGATGATGCCGGAAATCGACGGTTTAGAGTTTATGAAAATTGTCAAAGCGAAACAGGCGCATACACCGGTGATAATGGTTACCGGTTACGCCACTATCGACACCGCTTTGCAGGCGACCCAGTTGGGTGCTTTCGACTACATTGCCAAACCGTTTACGAAAGCCGAATTGACTTCGGTGGTGCATCGAGCCGCTAATCTGGTCGAGACATTTGAATTACAAGTGGACGAGAACGGTGAGATACCTAAGGCCGAAATTTCTCCCTCGCCGGCGGCCGCCCCGAAACATGTCGGCGAACACGGCTGGTTGATGCTTGAAGAAAGCGGAAATGTTATCATGGGTGTGGAAAAATCATTTCTCGAAAAAGTCGGTAAAATCCAGAATATATTTTTGCCGTCGCCGGGCGACGAACTGCGGCAGGGATCGGTCTATTTTCGCGTCTTTACGGCCGACATGCAATCGCATACGGTCCTTTCGCCATTGTCAGGGACAGTCGTTGATGTTAACAACAAACTCGTCAACGATCCCCGCTTACTATATGAGGATCCATTCAAGGAAGGCTGGTTGGTTCGCTTGAAACCGTCTAAGTTCGAATTCGAAATCTCGGAACTGGATTTGTAAGCTGATTAAATTATTAAGAGGTACGCGTCCCCGCGCACCATTAAAATGCTATCCTTTATATACTACTCTTCCGCCGAGAATGGTGTAGGCTACTTTCGCCGAGAGCTTCCAGCCGATAAAGGGAGAGTTTTTCGACTTGGAGCGGAATTTATCTTTTTTAACGGTCCACTTTTTATCCGGGTCGATAACCGTGATATCGGCCATTGCGCCGACTTCCAGCTTGCCGCCCGGTAGTCCCAGAATCCGCGCCGGATTGTAGGTCATCTTCCTGACGGCATCACTCCATGACAAATAGCCCTTATCGATCAGTTTGGTTTTTACCAGACCCAGGGTCGTCTCCAGACCGATCATCCCCGGCGGCGCCATGTCGAACTCGACATCTTTTTCTTCTTCGGAGTGCGGGGCATGATCGGAGGCAATACAATCGATGGTCCCATCAACCAAAGCCTCGATGACCGCCTCGACATCTTTTTGCGTCCGAAGAGGCGGATTGACTCTCAGGTTGGTATTAAACTCCTTGCCGATTTCTTCGTCGGTCAGCGAAAAATGATGCGGTGCCACTTCGGCCGTCACTTTAATTCCCTCTTTTTTCGCTTCCCTTATCGCCGCAACTGCACCGGCCGTCGAGACATGAGCCACATGCAACCGTCCACCAACAAACTGACAGAGTTTTATGTCGCGCAGAACAGCGATTACTTCGCCCACCGCCGGCCGGCCTTTCAGTCCCAATCGCGAACCTTCGTACGATTCATTCATGACTCCATCGGCACATAGATATTGATCTTCAGCATGAGTGATAATCGGAATTTTAAACATCCCGGCATATTCCAGCGCACGTCTCATGATTTCCGGATTTTGGACATAGTTGCCGTCATCGGATATCGCCACTGCACCGGTTTTGACCAGATCACCGATTTCAGCCAGCTCCTCCCCTTTCAGACCTTTGGTAATGGCACCGATGACGTAGACACGAGCGTCGGCATATTCGGCGCGTGACAGAACAAATTTCACCGCCTCCTGATTGTCGATAGCGGGTGAAGTGTTCGGCATACAGCACACGGAGGTAAAACCCCCGGCCGCCGCCGCCTGACATCCGGTTGTAACCGTCTCTTTGTCCTCCCGGCCTGGTTCGCGAAGGTGAACATGCATATCTATCAGACCCGGGGTGACCAGTTTGCCGGTGGCATCGATGACTTTCTCCGTGGGAAGAGCCGCTACCTTTTTTTTGATTGCGGCCGTCTCTTTCGATATTTCAGAGATTTTTCCGTCGGTGATAAAAATATAGGCTTCGCTGCCGAAGCCAAGTTCCGGATCGACAACCCGACCGCCCTTTATGACCAGATCATATTTTACTTTAGCCATTTATTCGGTCTCCTCCTTCTTGCCGGAAAGTAAGTACAACACCGCCATCCTTATCGCCTGTCCGTTCGTGACCTGTTCCAGTATCACCGATGATTTACCATCGGCCACCTCGGATGTTATCTCGATACCGCGATTCATCGGCCCCGGATGCATAATCGTAAAATTTTTATTGAGAAGCTTTAATCGTTCCTTCGTTATACCGAACAGGTTGGTATATTCCCGCTGCGAGGGAAACAGCCCGGCCTGCTGACGCTCCAATTGTATGCGCATGATGTTGACAACGTCGGCGCCGTCGATGGCTTCCTCGACATTGGTAAAGACATCAACTCCGAACTTATCGACTTCGTACGG
Source organism: uncultured Ignavibacteriaceae bacterium (assembly GCA_964452645.1). Taxonomy (GTDB): domain Bacteria; phylum Zixibacteria; class MSB-5A5; order GN15; family PGXB01; genus CAYXTW01. The sequence continues at coordinate 22,485 of CAYVMO010000036.1, read as the reverse complement.
AAGCAGCGTCGACGGTGCGCAGAGTGCTACTGATGCGCCCATCGCTTTGAGTCCCCAGATGTTCGAACGCACTACCCGGGAATGTTTAACATCACCGACCAGAACGACCCGAAGGCCTTTCAGCTTTTTATATTTTCGGCGGATAGTGAACAAATCCAGAAGAGCTTGAGTCGGATGTTCGTGGCGACCGTCACCGGCGTTGATGATATTCGAATCGGTACACTGGGTCAATAAAAAGGGCGCGCCTGACGATGAATGCCTGATAACAATCATATTTATTTTAAGCGCCTCGATATTGCGCACCGTATCTTTGAGCGATTCACCCTTTTTCACCGAAGACATCGACTTCGAAAAGCTGATGGTATCAGCCGACAATCTTTTCTCGGCCAGCTCAAATGAAATCCGGGTTCGCGTTGACGGTTCATAAAACAAATTCAATATTGTAACACCGCGCAGCGTGGGGACTTTCTTGATCGGTCGCTCGATAATTTCCCGAAAGGATTCGGCCGTATCCAGAATCAGGGTGATTTCCTCAGCCGTCAGGCCCTCCAGGCCCAGAAGATGCCTTGACTTTAATTTCATCTCGCACCTCCCCGGCCGGTTTTACTCTTTTTGGGGCCATGCCTTTTCGCAGGTTCTTTCTTGAGCCCGGATTTCTCAAATATAACCACATCTTCTTTATCTACCTCCTCAAGCTGAACCTGCACTTTGTCATCCTTCGAAGTCGGGATATTTTTGCCGACATAATCGGGCCTGATAGGCAGTTCCCTGTGCCCGCGATCCACCAAAACGGCCAGCTGAATCGATCGCGGCCGGCCGAAATCGATAAGCGCATCCAAAGCGGAGCGGATGGTCCGACCGGTAAAAAGCACATCATCAACGAGGATGATATTGCGATCGACAATATCAAACAGAATTTCGGTTCGCTGGATAATAGGCTGGTCGAGTTTAGAATGGACGTCGTCTCGATATAAATTTATATCCAGAAAGCCGACCGGGATATTGACTCCCTCGATTTGATTGATTTTTTCGGCAATCCTTTTGGCCAATGTCGCACCTCGGGTGAATATCCCGACAATGGCCAACGTTTCGGCACCGTTATTACGCTCCAGAATTTCATGGGCAATCCGGATTATGGCCCGAATCATTCCTTTCTGGTTCAATATGATTTCGGATTTATAACCTGGCAAATGGCCTCCTTATATAATTATTCGCTAAATTTTCAGAGCGTGCCCAGTGCTGAGGAATATCAATTAAATTTAATATTATAGGTTTATTTCCTAAGATAAATTTAAGAGGCAACCTCATTTTATCCCTTTGGTCGCCTCACAGGACGACCTTAAAAGGTTCAATTGTAATGATTATATCGATAATAAAACGATAATCAAGCAATAATTAGGCACTTAAAGTATTTTATTAACGATGAAGCGTAAGCTTATAAATATTCTAAAGATATAAATCACAAATTATCGAAAAGCTCACGTTCTGAAAAGTACCGTATGCAGCCGAATCTTTCAATTTGATACGAGACCAAATCCGGAACCGACAGATAATCCTGATAATTAACCGAATTGAAAAAATCTCTTATGGAACTGACCAATTCGACTACACCTCTGTTCAAGACAATAATATCATCAGCCAGATCAAATATTATATTTCCGTAATGGGAGATTATTACAATGCCGACTCCTTCTGATTTCAAGCGGCCGACCATTTTTTTAAACAGATCAATTCCTTTATAATCGAGGGCGCAGGTCGGCTCGTCGAAAAAAATTAACATCGGCTCCAGAGATAAAATGGCGCCAAAAGCGACCCGCCGCTTCTCCCCACCGGATAAAGTAAACGGATCGCGCCTACAATATTTTTCTCTATCCAGTCCTATCAGGCGATAGCAGTTATTGACTATCCCTTCGATACTATTTCGCCTTAAGTTTTCAGCGCCGAATCTGATTTCACGATCGACCGTTTCAAGAAAAAACTGCCTTTCCGACTGCTGAAATGCAACCGCCAGATCTCCCGGATTGGCTTCAAAACCGCCACAGACAACTTTGCCCTTCCGCGGTTTGAGCAATCCGGCCAAAAGCTGAATCAGCGTTGTTTTGCCGCTTCCGGAACGACCGACCAATCCATATACTTTATCGCTTTTGATTTCCAGATTGACATTTTCAAAAAGAAAACTATTTTCGCCATTGCCATTATATCCGAATGAGACCGATTGTAAGGCAATTGATTTTACGCCCTTTATCCGAGGTGCATTATTGTCATTTATTTCATAATCCTCTTTAGGGCGCGATAGAGAATTCCTTATTCGATGGGTAAGCGGTATCTCGATTCCAATCGTCTCATAAATATCTTCCCGGGAAAAAATTGCGTCGGGCGCATCATCGGCAATGATTTGACCATTGTTAAAAACCAGCATCCGCTCGTATCCAGCCGCAATATTTGAATACTGCGTAATTCTCATTACTGTCAGATTTTCTTTCTCATTTAGAAGCCGGATCATGGCATCGTCAAGAAGACGCTTGCCCGATTCGTCAAGATACGACCCCGGCTCGTCAAGAATAAGTATCTCGGGCTCGGCTACCATCACCGCCGCCAGCGCCAGTCTTTGTTTCTCACCCCCGGATAAATCGGAGTTGAGCCGATTGCGATATTCTTTGAGATTAAAAAGTTCCAGCGCCTGTTCGACACGGTTCTTCATTTCCGGGTACGGGATATTCATATTCTCCAGCGAAAAGGCTATTTCCCGCTCGACTGTGGTTGAAACCAATTGATTATCGGGATTCTGAAAAACCAAGCCGACTTTACGTTTTAGCAGTTTATTGTCTTCATCATCAGATGGATTCAATCCATCAATTTCGATTTTCCCGCTTTTTGCTCTAAGAATGCCATTTATCAGCAGCGCCAGAGTCGTCTTTCCGGAGCCATTTCCCCCGACGATGGCAACCCTTTCCCCTTTCTTCAGGAATAAATCAACATCCTTCATCGCCATCGTGCCGTCGGGATAGGTATATGAAACATTTTCGAATTTTATCATAATAAAAAAACCGCCGACAGTTTAGATAACCGGGCGGGATTTATCAAGCTGTTTATCAATTATTCTTTACAACATATATCCAATTCCCGAGCGGCCTTGACCTCGTTCAATCTACGAACCGGCGTCGTATAGGGTGCGTGCCGAATTTTTTCGGCTTCCGTCTCGGCATTTCGGGATATTTCAATAAGAGTTTCCGCGAATTTTTCGAGCGTCGTACGGCTTTCAGTTTCGGTCGGCTCAATCATAAAGGCTTCCGGAACAATCAAAGGAAAATAGACAGTCGGCGCATGGAATCCGAAATCGAGCAGTCGCTTGGCGATGTCCAGCGCTTTAACACCCTTTTTCTTTTGACGATTACACGACAGTACAAATTCATGCTGGCAGATTGAATCAAACGGCACATCATACTCGTGTTTCAATAAGGCCATCAAATAATTGGCATTAATAATAGCATTCTCCGATACCCGTCGCAATCCGTCAGGACCGAGCATTCTGATATAAGCATAGGCCCGGATATCATTTGCGACATTACCATAAAACGTATGCAACCGCCCGATTGATTTGGTTAAATCATAATTCAAAAAGAATCGATCCTTTTTATTGGATGCTCGTACAACCGTCGGCACCGGCAGATACTGCCCCAGTTCTTTCGTGACCGCTACCGCCCCGGCGCCCGGGCCGCCGCCGCCGTGCGGCGTCGAAAATGTCTTATGCAGATTAAAATGTAAAATGTCAAAACCGATTTTGCCCGGCTTGACGATTCCCATCTGGGCATTCAGATTGGCTCCATCCATATATAACAAGGCGCCGGCATCATGGATAATATCGGCTATTTGCTCGATGTTGGATTCAAAAAGACCCAGCGTATTGGGATTGGTCAACATCAAACCGGCCGTCTCATTATCGACCGCCGCTGCAATCGCCTCAGGGGAGATTATGCCGTTTTCATTTGATTTTATCAACACCATTTCATATCCGGCAAGACTGACCGATGCCGGATTGGTCCCGTGCGCCGAGTCGGGAATCAGGATTTTCTCACGTACATATCCTTTATCTTTGTGATATGCTTTGATTATCAGAAGCCCGGTAAATTCACCTTGAGCCCCGGCTGCAGGCTGCAGGGAAATTTCGTCAAAGCCCGAAATCTCTTTCAGATATTCACCCAATTCATGCATAATCCGCAACGTTCCCTGCGCTGTTTTTTCCGGTGCGGAAGGATGCACATTTGTGAAGCCGCCCAAACCGGCTGCTTTGTCGTTAAGTTTGGGATTATATTTCATGGTGCAGGAGCCGAGCGGATAAAATCCCTTGTCAATATGATGATTCTTGACCGACAGGCCAATATAGTGCCGCATCACTTCACCCTCGGTCACTTCCGGAAGAGGCGCGTCATTGCGGCGACGATACTTTTCCGGAATTCGATCCAGAAGCTCTTTCTCGCTTCGGGACGTATTCGGCAGCGGACAACCCACCCGTCCCGGTGAAGATTTCTCATATATCAGGAATTCATTGCTCATTGCAAACAATCGATTATTATTCGCCTTCTTCCTCCGGCGGAGGCGGATTTTTCAACCTATCGAGCATGGAGATGGCATTCGATGTATCAGGGCTATCAGGAAATTTTTTAAGAAAATCCTCATAAAGTCTGATTGCGCTGGCAGTATCGCTACTTTCGCCGCGTTTCCGATAAGCGTAAGCCAACCATAACATGGCATCGGCTTCGGTTTCGGATCCTTCAAAAGCTTTCATTACTTTCTTGAATTGATTAAACGACTTATCATAATCATCATCGCGAAGATATATGCTGCCTATCGACAACATGGCGTCGGAGGTTAGAGTATCTTCATATTTCGGATCGGCTTTAATGACCTTATTAAAATAGTCCAAAGCCTCCTTATTCAGACCTCGATCGGAATATTTATAGGCCAGAACGTAATTTACTTCTATGGTTGCATTGGTATCGGCCCGGCGAAGATAATCGTTTAATGTCTCTTTGTCGTGGAGATAATTATCGACCGTCTCCAGATATTCATCGGGTTCGAGAAAACCCCCAATACGGTCGATTTCAGTGCCGTCACTGTTCGCCAGGACAATAGTCGGGTAACCCTGGATTTTATACTTCTGTGCCGTAAGGGAATCGACCTCAGCATTTATCTTGGCAAATACTATCGTCTTTGATAAAGCAATAACGCCTGAATCGACATAAGTAATCGTATCAAGCGTTTTGCACCACTTGCACCAATCAGTGTAGAAATCAATCAGAATCTTCTGACCTTTTTGCTGCGCGGTCGCAAGCGCCGAATCATAATCGGTGATAAACGCAATACCTTGCTGCTCTCCCACAACGGTTTTACCGGCCTTTTTGCTGCAGCCATTCATCAAAATGATGCCAAGTGCGAGTACGACTGCAACAGAAAGCAATTCAACTTTTAATCCTTTCCTCATCATGCTTTCCTTTCCATATAAATAAATCCTTTGTTTACTATTCTGCCCGCTCCCACTCCTCACCCAGAATCATATCCAAAATATCTTCAGCTTCTTCTCGAAATTGAACCGGAACATGGATCTGAAACTTTCCATATCCTTTGCCCGAGACCGACGGCAGATTTAATCCGACCTGTCCAAAAAATCCCGATTCCGAAAAAATAACCGAGGGAATCCCATAAGACTTAAGGGTCTCCTGAGCATAGTCAGCCGAGGTTTTATCGAAAATCTTTGCAATCATAATCCATTCATGTTCCTCGGTATCGATATCATTATCATCGAAATCATAGCCGCATTTGGGGCAAGTGGTCAAATCACCGGCGAAACTCGCCTTACATTTTGGACAATACGGCATCGGTCGTATACTCTTCCAGGGCCTGACCGAACATCTCAATCTCGGCCTCGGTTCTTTTTTCGGTTATTGCAACCATTAAAGCGTTCTCCATTCCGGGATAATACTTATGCAAACTTATTCCGGGCAGAATCGATTTTTCCTCAATCATCTTGTTTACGATATCTGCGGCCGGAATCGGAGTCCTTATCACAAATTCCCTTACGAAGCTGCCGCTAAAATAAGGTTCGAAACCTCGGATAGCAGATATCTTCTCGAAAGCGCGATACGCCTTATCCATCGATAATAAAGCAACCTGCTTCAGACCGTATTTGCCCACCAGAGACATATAAATCGTTGCCATCGTGGCGCACAGCGCCTGATTGGTGCAGATATTGGACGTGGCCTTTTCCCTGCGGATATGTTGCTCACGCGTTTGCAGAGTCAAGACGAACCCGGGATTACCTGCTTCATCTTCGGTGCGCGCCGCCAGCCTGCCCGGAAGCTGCCGAACCAATTCTTTGCGAACCGCAAAAAATCCGAGCAGCGGTCCGCCATAATTCAAAGGTATTCCAAGCGGTTGTCCCTCACCGACAACAATATCGGCTCCGCAATCTGCCGGTGTTTTTAACAGCGCCGCCGATATGGGATCAATCGTAAGCGCCAATAAGCCGCCGACATTGTGTATCATATCCGCACCGATTTCGACATCTTCAATCAAACCGAAAAAGTTCGGTTGGGATAATATCATACAAGCCGAGCTATCATCGACGATTGCCTGCAAACGATTAAAATCGGTGGTTCCGGCGTTATGCGGGACAACGACTATTTCCACACCACGACCGGAAAGATAGGTCTTAATGACTTCCCGATAGAGCGGATTGACAGTTTCTGATACGACTATTTTCGGTCTCTTTGTTTTACCAAGTGACAGGGACGCCGCCTCGGCGGCAGCCGAAGCGCCGTCGTACATCGACGCATTGGCTGCGTCCATCCCGGTCAGGCGGCAGATATGTGATTGGAATTCATAAATAACCTGCAGTGTCCCCTGCGACACTTCCGCCTGATACGGTGTATAGGCCGTGGCAAACTCCGGCCGACTAATCAAGTTTTCCAATGCTGCGGGAATAAAATGGTCATACACCCCGCCACCGGCAAAAATAGTCAAATTACATTTATTCTCGCAGGAGATTTTTTTTATTTCCGATAAAAGCTCTATCTCGGAAAGCGGCTCCGGAAGTTTTAATCGGTCTTTCAGACGAATATTTTCCGGAACAGGCTTAAGCAGATTGTCAAAACCGGCTACGCCGATTTTTTCGAACATTAATTTTCGATCCTTGTTGGTATTGGGGATATACACCATGATAGTTTTATTCGACCAGCGAGCGATAATCTTCCGCCGAGAGAAGCGCATCGAGTTCGGAGCTGTCATTCATTTCGACTTTGATCATCCAACCATCTCCGTACGGGTCGCGATTGACAACCATCGGATCGTCCTCAAGTATCGCATTTACTTCGGTCACTTTTCCCGAAATCGGCGAGAAAAGATCCGAGACCGCCTTAACCGCCTCGATCGTCCCGAAGGTCTCCATGGCACTGACATTGCTTCCCACCGCCGGGAGTTCTATAAAAACCACGTCACCCAATTCTCCCTGGGCGTAATCGGTGATGCCGATTGCGGCTTTGTTGCCATCGGCTTTAATCCATTCGTGTTCTTTAGTGTATTTCAGATCAGCCGGAATATTCAAATTCTACCTCCACAGTTATTTTTTTTCATTTGTGGTTACTTTTGTCAACGATGACGGTTTCTTGGTAAACTGCCCCATTTTCTGGATAAATCCGGTGTCAAAATTCCCGGCGACAAAATCCGGATGGTTCAGAATTTTCTTATGCACGCTGATCGTGGTGGGGACACCTTCGATGATAAAATCCTCGAGAGCATATTTCATTTTTTCGATGGCATTGCGGCGCGTCAGCGCCCGAACAATCAGCTTGGCAATCATCGAATCATAATACGGTGGTATCACGTAACCGGCATAAGCGGCGGTGTCGACCCGGACACCCCTGCCCCCGGGAATATTTATCGATGTAATCTCACCCGGTGTCGGCCGAAAATCATTATCGGGATCCTCGGCGTTGATACGGCATTCAATCGAATGCCACTTCATAACAACATCTTCCTGCCGATAACGCAGTTTTTCACCGGCCCCGACTCTAATCTGCTCTTTGACCAGATCCACATCGTTCGACTCTTCGGATATCGGATGTTCCACCTGAATCCGGGTATTCATCTCCATAAAATAAAAATTCTGTTCATTATCAACAAGGAACTCCATCGTCCCCGCTCCAAGATAACCGATTGTCGAAGCCCCTCTCACGGCAGTCCGACCCATCAGAGCCCGTAATTCCGGTGTCACAATCGGCGAGGGTGCTTCTTCGATTAATTTTTGATGGCGTCGTTGAATCGAACAATCACGTTCACCGAAATGCACGATATCACCGAAAGAATCGCCCATCAGCTGGATTTCAACATGATGCGGATTAAGAATTACTTTTTCAATATATACTTCGGCGTTACTGAAGGCCGCTTCGGCTTCGGCTCGGGCAGTTTGAAAACTGACTCCCAATTCCGACTCATCACGACACAGCCGCATACCGCGGCCGCCTCCACCGGCAACCGCTTTAATTAAAACCGGGTAGCCGATATCGAGGGCAACAGAGCGCGCCGCCTCGACACTCTCCACGATACCATCCGAACCGGGAATAATGGGGATACCGGCATTCCTCATCATTTTTTTGGCCATTCCCTTGTCACCCATTTTCCGAATCATATCGGGACTGGGCCCGATAAAGGAAATATCACAAGATTCGCAAATTTCGGCGAAATCGGCATTCTCGGCCAAAAAGCCGTATCCGGGGTGTATGGCGTCGGCATTGGTCACCTCGGCGGCGGCGATTATTCTTTTGGGATCGAGATAACTGGCCGATGCCGGCGGCGGGCCGATACAAACGCTTTGATCGGCAAAACGGACATGAAGCGAATCCCGATCGGCCTCGCTATACACCGCAACCGTTTTTATACCTAATTCGCGGCAAGCCCTGATGACGCGTAGCGCTATTTCGCCTCGATTGGCTATCAGTATTTTTCTAAACAATTATTTCCCTGCTTTCAAACGCGAGTAATCTTAGAAATTCTTGATATCGCCGGGTTGTTCTTCCTTAATATCTTTCCCCTCACCTTCCCACCTATCTGAGGCGCCCATAATGCCCCGGACGCGCATATCAAATTCATCCGGATTGGAGCATTGGTTTATCGCTTCCTCAAACGAAATCATGCCTGTTTTATACAAGCCCATAATCGATTGGTCGAAAGACATCATGCCATATTGGCCGCCGTCCTCAATCAGATCAGGTATGGCCGCTGTTTTCTCAGGATCAAGTAAATAATCCTTGACCGCCGCAGTTGAGATTAAAATCTCCAGAGCCGGAACACGACCGGGCATATCACATCTGGTTAACAGCCTCTGGCAGACAACCGCCTTTAACGTCCCCGCAAGAAGAAGCCTGATTTGCTGATGCTGGTGCGGCGGATAAAAGGAAATGATTCGTGAGACCGTTTCCACCGTATTAAGTGTGTGCAGAGTCGTCAGGACCAAATGTCCGGTGTCAGCCGCAGTCAACGCGATCGACATCGTGTCAATATCGCGAATCTCACCAATCAGAATAATATCGGGATCCTGCCGCAGGGCATGCCGCAGGGCCGTGGCAAACGATTCCGTATCAGCGCCTACTTCACGTTGAGAGACAATACACTTCTTATCACGATAAATATATTCAATAGGATCTTCAACCGTCAGGACATTGTCCAAACGGGTGGAATTCATATATTCGATCATGGAAGCCAAAGTCGTGGATTTTCCCGACCCGGTTGTCCCTGTAATAACTATTAATCCTCTCTTTTCCATCGATAATTTTCGGATTGTCTCAGGCAAATTCAGCTCTTCAAAATCGGGGATAACGGTATTAACCGCACGGATGGCTATTCCGGTCGTTCCGCGCTGACGGAAAAGATTTATTCTGAAGCGTCCCAGTTTCGCGACAGAAAGAGCCAGGTCCATCTCATTCTTTTTCCGAAAACGTTCCTGCTGTTGTTCATTGAGAATCTGACCGACGATGTTATTCAAATCATCAATCGTGAAAGGATCGGCGCTGATTTGCTCGAGTCGGCCGTTGACTCGCAAGTGCGGCCGGATACCAACCCGGATATGCAGGTCCGAGGCTTTCCGGTTTAACATTTCGACAAGTATTTGTTTTAGATTCATAGATGCCCCACAAAAGTAAACTATCCGGCCGTATCGATTAAGAATAACACCTGGCCGAATTCAACCGGCTGGCCATTTTCAACCATTATCCTGGATACGCGCCCGGCAGTTTCGGATTCAATCTCATTCATCAGTTTCATGGCCTCGACAATGCACACTACCTGCCCGACTTCGATTTTTTGATTAAGAGAAACATAGGGGGGGGTATCCGGGGCCGGAGCCGTATAAAATGTCCCCACCATCGGGGCTTTAATTTCAATAAGACCGGCGGTCGATTCGGGTGGGGCTGTCGGAGGCGGCTTCGCTTCCGTTTGCAGTGGTTGACTGGATGGAAGCGGGATATTTTGAAGAACCACCGGTTGATCGGAATGGCCGTTGCCTTGTGCCGTGCGTTTTGTAATCCGAACTTTGCGCCCCCAACTGGTTACTTCCAGTTGATCAATATCGGATTCCTCAACCAGCCGAATTAATTTCCTTATCGTTTTTTCTTTCATTACGAACCTCTTCAGGTTTTGACGACCCGAAAAGATAATATTTTCAAACTATACTTCCAACAATTTTTTTGGCGACGAGTTCATTACCCGACAGCCTTTATTTGTTACCAAAACGTCATCTTCAATTCTGACTCCGCCCCAACCCGGGAAATAAATCCCCGGCTCAACTGTTATCACCATACCGCGCTTGAGGATATCGACGCTTCTCGTGCCCAAATATGGCCGGCAATGGATGTAAATGCCTATGCCATGGCCGGTTCCGTGATTGAAATATTTCCTATATCCCGCCTTTTCAATGCTATTTCTTGCCGCCGCGTCAACCGCCTTGCCGCTTTCACCGGCCTTAACCTTACGAATGGCAGCTTTCTGGGCCTTCAAAACGGTGTTATAAACCTTTTTCTGCCTTGCAGTTGCTTTTCCAATTACGACAGTCCGCGTCATATCCGCCACATAACCCTTATAACTGGCACCAAAATCAAAAGTCACAAAGTCACCTTTAGCGATTTTTTTGTTCGAAGCCACTCCGTGCGGAAGCGCTGACCGATAGCCCGACGCGATTATCGTGTCGAAAGCCAGTTTGGGCGAACCGAGCATTTTCATCTGATATTCCAACTCCGCACAGACTTCGTTTTCTCGCAGGCCCGGTTTCAAATAACCCAATATCCGATCAAATGCAATATCGGTTATATCAATTGCTTTCTGAATAAGTTCCACCTCGTTTTTATCCTTAATTACCGAGAGTGATTCAACCGCTCCCTCCACAGGGATCATTATGACGCCTTCCAGGTTTTGCCGAATCATCTGTAATTGCCCGCAGGTCAGATTTTCGGGTTCGTAGCCGTATCTGAGATTTTTGCCGTGAAATTGCGTCAGTTCTTTCAACTCAATGGCCGGCTGAGTCTTGGTCGGGACTACCCGTGCGCCTTTGACCTCTTTTCGCGCCTGCTCGTGAAATCTGCCGTCGCACAGCAGATAAGCTGATTTTAATGTCACGATCAACAAACCGGTATCACCGCTGAAACCGCAGAGATATCTTATATTAAACGGCCCCACAATATCGACCGCCAGCGGGCCGACAATGAAACCGTCGAGATTTTCCTTTTTCAGGATTGTCTGAAATTTTTTAATTCGCTCTTTATACATCCTTTTCCTTCTTTATCTTTTAATGCTGTTTTTGTTTTTTCCAGTTTTTCCAGAATCCGCTGATTTGGCGATTCCGCCGCCAGATGCTGAAATACTTTCAGCGCCAGACGGAGATGCCCCTGCGAAGATAGCAAATCGCCGACCGTTTCGGTTTTAAACGGAATCTCGCGAAGGTCACCCTCATCAACACCGATATCCTCGCGGCCCTTTTTGATAGTCAGCACTTTTGTCTCTTCGGCAACTTCTTTCTTGACCGGCGAAACCAGTGCTTTCGAATATGGATCAATGGCCAGCACTTTATTATAGTACGAAAAAGCGGTGACTTCATCACCGACTCTGAATTTCAGGTCACCCAGATATTTAAGCGCCGCCAAATTATTCGGGTCTTTCTGAAGAATATTATAGAACTCCGCCTCAGCCACTTCGTATTGGCCGGAATGAAACAAGGCCCGCGCCAGAATAATATGCCCCGAGAGGATCTCCGGATACTCCTTCAGCCGCAGGCGGCACAATTCAACCGCTTTGGAATATTTTTTTTCATTCAAGTATTCCATCGCCACTGCCGGCCAATAGCCTTTGGAAGCCAGCTCTGCTGTCAACTCAACACTCATATTCCACCATCCATCAATATCAAGCTATAAGAATACGAGCTTTAGATATATAACGCAAGCAAGATAATTGAAATGAAATACATTCGCACGTCATTGCGAGCCCTGACAGGAATGCTGTGCATTCCACGAAGGGCGTGGCAATCTATTCGTAACGATTTAAGGAAGCATAACATTGAAAGCACCGTCAGGATTTTTTCCTAACGGTTTCTATTTATACGTGGCAGAACCACTTCGTTAATCGATAAATCGATTAACTCGGGTTCTTCCCTACATCTGCTCTTCGATTGATTTCGTGATATGCGACTGGACGTCGCCGGTATGTTTGGTCGACTTGTTTTCAATCAACATTAATCGGCATTCGTTTTTTGAATATACTCGATGCCTGACACCTTTTTTCACGATATAAAACTCGCCTTCACTTAATTCAAAACTATCCTCCCCCTCAATCTCCATCACCAGCGAGCCTGCGATTACATAGAACATCTCACCTTCATTGTCATGTGTATGCCAGGGGACATCGTCGCCTTTGACCTTGGCGAGCTTAATATAAACACCGTCCACCTCCCCGATAATCTTCGGCGAGAAATAGGCGGTGACTTGCGAGAAGAGTTTTGTTAGATTTCGTTCATTTGTCTTCATAAATATTCCTACTCGTCCGCATAACCCTTTAGACGGTCTTTTCGGCGCAAAAGTTCATTTGCATATCGTTTCGATATAATCTGGATTTAGTTTACAAAATAAACCTATGACATTGGTAACACTTTTATCTGTGATCGGTAGGTCCTCAGACCTACCGCGGCGAGTCGAAGACTCGCCGTAAAATGGACCTAACATTATCTATATATTGTCACGGGAAGAAACCCACCGCAGAGCGGTGGGCGACCCAGCCCGAAATATTAACTGTAACTGATTTTATTAATAACCTTTTATCTGTAGGCGCATATTGCAGAACTTTGAGGCACCATACAAATCCGGAAAAAGAGAAAGATGATTAATATTCATACGATTTAGCGACCGCAAACAATCCTCTCTGTCTTTATTTGGGATTTTTATTTTTAATAAAATAATATTTTCATTATCATTTTTGAAATGCTCCTCAATCCATGATTCGATTGAATACCCTTTGGGGATGAGGGTGAATAGACCTCTTTGACTAATCAATCGCGGATTATTATTTGAAATCGGTCTAACAATCTCAATCACTTTGGGTGGCGCGTATTTGATTAAATCCTGCAATTTTTCCAACAATCCTTTGGCCTGACTATGACTTTCTTTATTATTTCTTATGGCCTTGGCAACTTCGTAGTCGCTTTTTATTTTTATGGAATTATAAAGAATATGATATTCTGAAATGGCTGATATTGTTCTAAACTCGCTCGAGTCCTTTTTCTCTTCAATAAATGCAAAATACAAAGCAACATAAGGAGACTCCGTCCAATCGAGTAACGGTGTAACTAATCCGTTGTGCTGCCCAATAGCCCACCATTCATTAATATCAGTCGCCTCAGATTTGCCAATTGATATTCTGCCCCGCGATGCCCTATAAAAATTTTCCAATTGCTGACTATCGATGGTTTCGTTTGAATCATTATTTATTCGATAGAGGCGGGGTTTTAATTCCCAATCTTCGGATTGCCCTCTATAAATATAATCGGGATGACTGAGTGGCTTAGTATTTATAAAATCGCTAAAATCCCTCCACCCCGTTAATACCGCAGTACATATCCCATTTTTAACAGGCCCTATTTTCCACTTATCATTGGTATCCATATTAATTTAAATCAATATAATCAACTACAATTAAAATTCGCCTACAGCCAATCAAACCAATCCCAGAATTCTGTCCTGATGGTGCGGAAGAATTTGCGGTAGATAAGCGAACTTAGTTTACGCTTGCCGCAGTAGATATTGGCGACACCGGTCATACCCGGCTTAAGAATATGCTCCGGATTGGGGATACGACACTCGACCATAAAGACCCGGTCTTTCCCCTGCTCGATAATCTTTTTGCCGATGCGATAGACTGTTCCGTAAAACGACATCTCCGGATAACTGCGCACCTTAAATTTGACTTTCTGATCTAATTTGATATCGGCGAGCTCTTTTTCGGAAAGCATGATTATCGCCTTAAGCGTATCCAGCTCGGCAATCTCGCAGACCGTCTCCCCCGTATCGACCGACAATACGACACCGTTAATCGTCGATTTTATATCATATGCATCCTGCTGCTTTTTATGAAATTCAATCTGCCCTTTTAATTTATCGATTTCGGCCTCCTTGGCCCGAATCTCCTCGGGTCGTGCCCCGGCCAGTAATAATTCCAGTTTGCTCTGTGCCGATTTCAGGCGCGAGGCCCAGACGACCGAATCGGTGTACGCATCTTCCCACAACTGTCGGGCGATGACTTTTTTCTCCATCATCTCGTTGGTGCGCTGAAGACTCTGGCTGGCCAGGTCAAGTTTGGCTTCCATCTCGCTGACCTCGTTGCGGGCCGACTCGATTTCCTCGGGACGCGCCCCTTTCTTTAAAATAGCCAGTTCTTCGGCCGCCTTGTCCAGCGAAGAGGTGTACTCATCGATAAACTTTTGAGTCTCCGTATTGACCAGTAGCGCAATCGTCTGCCCGCGTGTAACTTTTTCTTCCGGATTGACAAGCGGTACTAAACTGGTGGTCGAGTAATCGCCGCCCAGCACCGATATCTCGCGCTGTTTTTCAGCATTGGGATTGTCGGCGCTGTAATTAATAAGCTGGACATAACCCATATTGTCATATTTTAAAAGTAATGAATTGGTCGGGTTAAGGACCAACTCGCCTTTGACCCGCAATTCCCAGCCGGTGACGATTGAAATAACAGCCAGAAAGACAATTGTCAGAACTGCGATCGATAATGTCCGGCGCCTGACAAAAAAGGTAGCATTTGCCCTGAAAAATCTTTTTATTCCGACGGCAGCATCCATAATCAATTTCCTGAACAGAAACAATAACAAAGCGGCAAAAATAATAAATCCGGTGCCGCCCAGCCGGTCGATTAAAAACCAGCCGGCCAGATACAAAAGGTATCCAAGTATCAAGACTATATAAAAAAAGGAAAAAATGCCATAATAAAAATAAATTCGCCGATCCCGCGGCGTAATACTCTCCCAATAAGCGGCATCCCGGAATATGAATTTATCCGCCAGCGCCCGCCAGTAATTCTTGGCCTTATCGCGAAGATTCGGGATTTCCAGATAATCAGACAGAAGATAATAACCATCGTATTTAAGAAGCGGGTTAAAATTAAGCAGATTGGACACCCCGGCAAAAAACATAACCGCCACCGCGATATTGTTTATAAAAATGCCCGGCTCCGTAAGACGCCAGAGAAAAACGGCCAGCGCCCAGATGAAAAACTGAAAAAATCCCCCGGCCAGCGATACCCATAACCGTCGCGATTTTTCCGGAAACAACCAGGCATCGGAGATATTGCAATAAAACGCGGGCTGTAAATAGATCAGCAAAAAACCCAACTCGCGCACCTCGCCGCCGAAATGGCGGCAGGTCAGTCCGTGCGCGAACTCATGAAGAATCCCCACGATAAGGATTGTGAAATACAGAATAATTATGCCCTGGAGATTCAGGATGCTGATAAAACCCTCCCCCATTTGCTCGCCATCATACAATGAGATTATGAAAGCAAAAAACATCAGTATTAAGGCCAGCCAGACAAATGTTTTCGTAAAGAAAAAACTGACGTGATTAATCATTCGATTAAACAGCCTCGACGGATTTACCGCCTTGATTTTTATATAGGCCAATTTACCGAGGAAACTCTGCGGCTCACTCTTCGCCGATTCCCTCTGTTTTTTTAATAATTCCTGGCGGGTTAAATCGTTGTCGAGGAAGCATAATTCCTGAAGATGGGACAAAAATTGGTCCAGTTCGTCCTCACTTAAATCTTCCTTAAATTTTTCTCTGACCGATTCGATGATCTGCCCCGTGGTCTTTTTACCGTTAAGCTTGGAGATAATAAAAAATTCCGCCTCCCCGATTTTAAAATAAGTCGATGTAATCGGGTCCTTTATGATATAATGTGAGGAGCCGTCCTTATTTTTTATTTCCTGAAAAATAAGGTCGTTACGAAATATGGGCGTCTTTTTATCCACGTCAGTCAAATCCCCGTTGGATAACAATATAGTTGTAAAAGAATACAATAGTCAAAAAGAAATCAGTGCTGAATAACGTCCAACATAGCCTGAAACAGGATATTTATTGCGGAGTATGACCCCCAGATAGAGAGCTTATATTAATGTGTTACTTTAGATAATATCACTAATAAGATAATTGTTAATATATTAGGAGGTGTCATTAAGTCTCTTTGAATCTCTGGGCCGCTTCATCGTTTAGTACTATAATGGCCACGCGACGATTACGCGGGTCGGCGGGATCCTCGGGAAGTTTTGGCAAGCGGTCGGCATAACCGCGGACTTCGACGATTTGACTGGGTCGCAGGCCGGAAGTCTCCATCAGCTTTCTAGCGCTGTTGGCGCGATCGGCAGATAGCTCCCAGTTAGAGTATCCGTCACGTCCGGTGTATGGTTTACTGTCGGTGTGTCCTTCAACGACTATGAAATTCGGAAGATTACCCAATTCCGATGAAATCGCTCGAAGCAACAGACTTGTTTTCGGTTTCAGATGTGCGCTGCCCAGGTCAAAGAAATTCGAGGCTTTATCATCGTCGGAATCTATCAGTTGTATTCGTAAACCCTCCGGTGTCATCTCAATTTCGACGAAATCCATTAGACTTGTCAACTCGGGCAAGTTTTCCAGTGCCTGGCGAATTCTTACACCGACATCCAGAAGCGCCTCGCGGTCTTTCTGAAGAATCGTCGCCACGTCGGCTTTTCCCGGACGGATGTTTTTCGATGGTGAACCGCCGCCTTTCAAAGCGCCCTGACCTTTTCCCTTCATAAAACCGACCGGGTCCTGAAAATAATTTTGAACCGATTGTTTGACCTCATCAGATTGACCGACAAGCCACATGACAAGAAAAAACGCCATCATGGCTGTGACAAAATCGGCATAGGCAACCTTCCAGGCTCCGCTGTGTTGGCCGCCGTGCCCTGATTTTTTCTTGATAACTATGACTGGCTGGTTTTTTGAATCTTCTTCAGACATAAAATCTTATTTGCCTCGCGATCCGCGACAGGCATTCTCGACCTCTTCGAATGTTGGTCGGGCATCACTGGGGATGACGCGCCGGGCGAACTCAACTGCAATCGAAGCGGCAAAACCCTTATGAAATGCCAGAAGCCCTTGTTTTAAGCAAACATAATATTTACTCTCAGTCTCGTTCATATGAGTCAGGTTTTTGGCCATCGGCCCCACAAAACCATACGAGAGCAGGACCCCCAAAAATGTCCCGACCAGAGCCGCTCCGACTTTGTGTCCGATTTCTTCCGGCGGTCCGCCGATAGCACCCATGGTTATAACCACACCCAAAACTGCCGCAACAATTCCGAGCCCAGGAAGTGAATCGGCCACCATCGCCAGTGATGATGATGGTTTGCTTTTTTCCGCATGGTGCGTATCTAAATCCAAGTCCATCATAGCTTCCAGATCATGCTCGGGGACTCCGCCCATAATAATCAGCCTCATTGTATCGGCCAGGAAATGCAGTGCATGATGATTTTTCATAAAATATGAATATTTGGCGAGAACGGAGCTTTCCTTTGGTCGCTCGACATGCGATTCCAATCCGACCAGACCGTCTTTTCGGGCCACATTAAACAATTCGTACATCATAACCAGGAGTTCGGTGTAGACTTTTTTGCTGGGTCCGGAACCAAGAATTTTAACGACCTGGGTAATCATTTCCTTTAAAGTCTTCACCGGCGTGCTGATAAGCAGCATCCCCAGTGCTGAGCCGCCGATAATAAGAAACTCCGCCGGCTGAAAGAGAACCATCAGATGCCCTTGCTCCATCATATATCCGCCGACTACGGCGACAGCCACAACCCCGATTCCGATAATAGCGATCATTATGCTCTTCCCGTGGCAATTATTGTGTTTTTAAAATTATCGTCAATTTGCCGCATTTCTAAATAGATTAAGCCGAAACGACTTAAAGCCGTTGAAGATAAGGTCAAAAAAGAGTATATTAATGACATGAAATGTATATTTTGCGAGATAATTGATAGAAAGAAGCCGGCCAAAATCTATTATGAGGATAACGAGATTATAGTTTTTGCCGATATCCTTCCCCGTGCGGCAATTCATCTGTTGATAAGTCCCAAAGCTCATTTTAAAAGCCTGATGGATATCACTGATGAATTACTTTTAAAACTGCTGCAAAAGGCCAGATCGATTGCACAGGAATTGTCAATCGTTGAAAATTTCCGATTGATTCTCAATAACGGCGCCGGCGCTGGTCAGATTGTGGAACATATACATTTTCACTTCTTATCAAATGCCCGGGGGATTGACTTGAAATATCCGGATCAATAATTAGCCGATTTGGGCTGAATCAATCCTGTTTTTTGTTGACAAATAAAAGAATCCGGTTATAATAAATTGTAATGAAATATTTAATTTTATCCGTAAGGAAGGGGGGGATATAGATGACGGGTGTTAGGGTTCGTGATGATGAATCATTCGAAAGAGCCCTGCGTCGTTTTAACAAGTTTTGCGAAAAAACCGGGATACTCTCGGATATAAAAAAACACCAGCATTTTGAAAAGCCGTCGGAGAGACGTAAACGTAAACTTAATGCTGCGCGTCGCAAAATGCGCAAGCTCCAGGCAGAAGAAAAATAATAATTATGACTCTTTTGCAAAGAATTGATGAAGATATAAAAAAAGCCCTGAAGGGCGGCGAAAAAGCGAAGCTGCTTGTCCTTCGGGGCTTAAAATCTGATATCAAATATAAAGCTATCGAAAAGGGGGAAGACCTGACTGAGGATGACGTTATCGGCGTCCTGGGCAGTGCCGCCAAAAAAAGACGAGACTCCATCGAGCAGTTTAAGATCGGCCGGCGCGGCGATCTTGTGGAAAAGGAATCGGCGGAACTTAAAATTATAATGGACTATTTACCGGAGCAACTTACCGAAGATAAGCTAAGAGAGATAATCAGGGACGCCATTACCAAAACGGGAGCTGATTCTCCGGCCAAGGTCGGATTAGTCATGAAGGAAGTGATGGTCGAGGCGAAAGGTAAAGCCGACGGCAAGTTTATCAACCGACTGGTCGTAGAAATATTATCCGGGACCGCCGAATAGCTTCGCGGCCGCCGGCGTGGGAAGTATAAAATAGGAGTTTAAACAATGAACTGGATAGATATCGTTCTTTTGGTCCTGTTGGTGGTGGCGGTAATTGTCGGATCAAAGAAAGGTCTGATTCGCGAGATAATCGCGCTGGTTATTCTTACCGCGACCGTCATTGTTTCCATCAATTATATTGACATTATCGCCGAAAAAATTTATGCCCAGATAGGCGGTTCACCATTGGTTACGGCCATTATATCATTCGTAGTTTTGCTGGCCATAGTATACGCCATTTTCAAGATTCTGGGCATGCTATTTTATCGGGTTGCTAATCTTCAGAAACTTGGCAAAAAGGATCAACTGGGTGGCGCTCTTGTCGGCGCTCTTCGCGGATGGATAATTATCAGTTTTCTGATTTTTCTTGTATTCCTGGCTCCGATGCCGGACAAATTTTATGTCGATTTTGATGAATCTTTTCTCGGCTCATCCTTTGCCAAGACCTTGCCGCTTATTTATGAAGGCTCCGCGACGTTTCATCCGAATAATCCCAATTTTATGAATAAGGTCGAAAAAACGCTGCTGCAGCAATCGACAATTGACATGCCACCGGAGGAGAGGCTGGAACTTTCGCAATCGCGCGAGCAGGTATATAAAATTATGTTTCAGTTGGATAAATATTTCGGAACAAAAGATTAAAAAACTTACAACAAAGCTGTTTTTATTTCCCCGATAAATTCTTATATTTCAGCCGGTATAACCGGCTTTCTTATTATATATTAAACATGCCCGGATTCGATAAACATACATTGGAAGTTCTGGAATATGATAAAATCATTTCCATCTTAAGGGGGCTCTGCTTAACTCATTATGGCACGAATCTAATTAATCGGCTGTTTCCCATGACCGACACCGACGCGGTCGCAACGCGGCTTGAAGAAGTCTCTCAGATGAAAGATATTATTCGTTTCGGTGAAGCCTTTCCTTTGTATCGTCTCGAGGATGCCACCGCTCTGATAAAGCGTTCAAAAACCGAGGGTATTTTTCTGGAGCCAAAAGAGCTTCTGAAGATTAAAGAACTGATAGAAGTTTCCTCGAGTCTTCACAATTATGCCGGATCGGATAGAGATAGCCAGAGTAATCGCGACCGCTTTCCCCTGATCGCGGAGTACTTATCGCAATTACATTCCTACCCTGAGATTAAGACAGAAATCGATAAGGCAATTGACAGGGACGGCGAAATTCTGGATTCCGCTTCTCAAAAATTGAAAAAAATCCGGATGGAAATCGGCGATCTGAGAAATCGAATCACCACGCGCCTGCAGAATATACTGGCCGGACGGCAAAAATCTCCGGGCTGGCAGGATGATACCGTCACGCAAAGAGACGGCCGCTTTGTTATTCCGGTCGTATCCGGGCAATACCGACCCGATTCCGGCATCGTCCATGATCGCTCCCAATCGGGCGCAACGATGTTTGTCGAACCCAACGAAATTGTCGAACAGAATAATAAGCTGGGTCTACTGAAACAGGAAGAGCGTTTCGAAATTGATCGCATCCTGAGATATATAACGTCGCTAATCGGTCAGGCTGCCGGTCGCCTGCTGACCAATACCGAGATTATCGGCATTCTCGATTCGATTCATGCCGCCGGTTTGTTATCCATTAAAACCGAAGGCAATAAACCCAATCTCAAAAATCAAGCCGGATTCAGACTGACCGCCTCCCGACATCCGCTACTTTTGTATTATACCAGGGAAACAAGCACAATCGTCCCGAACGATTATGCTCTCAATGACGGTACCCTGGCCATGATAATAACCGGTCCCAATACCGGCGGCAAAACGGTTGCCTTAAAAACAGTCGGACTTTTGATTTTAATGGCGCAATCGGGATTGCACATTCCGGCCGATGAAAATTCCAATATCGGCATTTTCGAAAATATTTACGCCGATATTGGTGACGAGCAGTCAATCGAGCTTTCGCTTTCGACTTTTTCATCGCATGTACGCCAAATTATATACGCAGTCCGAAAGGCCGATTCAAGCAGTCTGGTTTTGCTGGACGAAATCGGCGCCGGGACCGATCCCAAGGAAGGGGCCGCTTTGGCGGAAGCGATTATCCTGAAATTGACGGCCCTGAAAGCGAAACTGATGGTCACCACTCACTACTCGCAGCTTAAAACGCTACCGATGACACATCCCGAGGTCGAAAACGCCTCCTTTGAATTCGATCGCGATTCCCTTCAACCGACGTTTAGACTGCATACCGGCATCCCGGGTGCTTCGTACGCCGTAGAAATCGCCAGCCGGCTGGGAATGCCCAGGGACATCACCGATCAGGCTGCGGGACTTACGGGCCAGGGTGAACGTTCGTTGTCCGATTTAATCGCTTCGCTGGAGAAAGAGCTTACCATCCTGAGAAAAGACAAAGCACTGCTCGAAGAGAAACTCGAGAATGCCATAAATCTGGAAACGCAATACAACAGCCAGATTGATGAATTCAAAAAAGAAATCGACAAAATAAAAAAGGAGCACCTTCAGGATCTGGAAGATACCCTTGCCGATGCCCGTATCCAGATTGAGAGACTGGTTAAAGAAATCCGTGAGAGTAAGGCCTCGGAAAAATCGATCAAAGATGCTCAGAAATTTCTGAAACGAAAAAAAAGTAAACTCGACCGCCTGGGCTTAAAACACTTTCCCCCGCCGACAACGACAGAAAAATTCGAACCGGGTGATATAGTGCTGATTGAGTCACTTCAGAAAGAGGGCGAATTCGTCGGCTATGCCGGTGATAAAAAAGGCAAAATCAGGATCGGCAATATTATGT
>CAYVMO010000035.1:0-36499 GCA_964452645.1 uncultured Ignavibacteriaceae bacterium | reverse complement strand
CCTCCGTAACCTGGCTGCCCCCCGTGGAATCTGCCGGCACCGTTTCATCATACACTTTTTTCGGTTTCGTGGTCAGTTTACTCTCCGCCTCGCGGCCATATTCGGAATCGGGAAACGAATCGGCAAAATAGGCATACTCGAAATAAAGCGAAGAATCCCCGGGGCTTTCGTAATTTTCGGTCACCCACAGAAGGGCAAATCGCGCCTTCGTATTCAGCTTGGAGCGGGGAAAACTGTCGACCACGAACCTGAAATAATATTCCGCCGAATCGAGATTCTGATTATCAAATACGAAATCTTCGGCTTTTTTATAATATTGGGAAGCGTATCCGCTGTCGGCAATCGTGCCCGACAATCCGAGAAGACCGATCGCCTCCGGGATATAATCCGATCGCGGATATTCTTTTAAAACGACTCTTAAAACCGAATCATATCCAAGCGTGTCATCATAATAATCACGGCGCAGAAGGCCAATCGCGATCATTGCCTTGGGTGCCAGATATGATTTCGGAAAGTTGTCGACCAGATATTTAAATTCCTGCAGCGCCGAATCCGGTTTACCCAGTTGCGTCAGATATAATTCGGCCAAAAGATATTGAGTCTCCGCCGCCTGATCAATTTCTTCGAGAGTTGCCGACGTATCCAGTTCCGTCCGATTTAAATAAGATTCCAGTTTGCCTATATTCGACGACCGTTCCAGAGCATCCTGATAAATTTCAGAACGCGTTCCCGCAGATTTGGCTGCATCATAATACTCTTTAGCTTTTTCATAATTTTCGTAATCGTACTGATAGATTAGACCCAAATCATAATTGGCCATTGCCCCGACCGGACTTCTCTCGTTTTCCAGAATAATCTCTTCATAAACCTCAATAGCCAGCGATAATTCCTCGTTCCATTCATAACCCTGCGCAATCTTCAATTTTATAACTCCCAGCGAATCAAAATAAGTCTCATCGTTGGCCAGATCATTGAAATATTTCATCCCCTCTTCAATATCATTCATAAAATAATAACATTCACCCGCTCGAAATTTAGCCCTATATTTATCCTGGGAAGAGAGTTCAAAATCCAGAAGCTCCAGATAATTTTTAAGCGCTTTTTTGTATCTGAAACGATTAAAATAGCTGTCAGCTATATACATTTTGCCGATAGCCTTATCCTCGGTACCACCCAGTGAATCTATAAGGGAGTTGAAATAAGTTTCCGCTTTGGAGTAATCCTTGTTTTCGAAATAGTATTCACCCAGAGCCAGAGCCGCTTCGGCACGAATCTCTTTGTCCTGGCTATCGGCAAAAAGGTCTTCAAACAAAGACATCGCCGTCGCCTCTTCACCTAACTTCAATCGCGCCTTGGCAAGATATAACCGTGCATCCCTGATATATTTCGAATCCGGATAGTTAACAACCAGTTCACGCAGCCTTTTCTCGGCTTTGGCGTAGTCTTCAGTATAATAGTGCGACACGCCATTGATATATAAGGCATCGTCATACCACTTTGATGTCGGCCACTTTTCGATCACTTTGTCTGTTTTCAATATCGCCTTCTTGTAGCCGGCTGCCCCGACACGGGCCGCACCCTGCCGCCCGGCCGCCTTTCTTTGTGCTTCGGCCTCATTAAACGACTTGCGGGCATAATAGAAAGTATTAAAATACACGCAGCCCGAAGCAAAAAACAGCAACAGCATCGGCGCTATTAATATCCTAAATCGTTTCATATTGTACTTCTTGTATATAACCGTTTTTCAGACCGGCCGCATAAAAGGCATCAATCGCCTGTTGATACTCCGCCGCCGTTATCGGCCGTTTTATAGTCTCATCATCGACCGCCCTGTAAGCCGGAAAATACTGGCTCATCAGCGAAATATAGACATCCCTGGAAATCTCTTCCGCCAAATACTTGAAAATCCCCGCCGAGCCGGAAATATTATTCGGCAGAACCAGATGCCTGACAATCACACCTGATTTGCCCAGTTGGTTATCATTCACCTCCAAATTCCCGACCTGGCGAAACATCTCCCTGACCGCCGCCCGGCTAATCGACGAATAATTCTCACAGCCGGAATAGGTGCTGGCCATTGTGTCGTCGTTATACCTCATATCCACCAGGTATATATCAATTATACCATCCAGAAGCTGCAATATTTCAATCTTTTGATAGCCGGAACAATTGTATACAATCGGAAGATTCATTCCTTCCTTTTTCGCCAGACCGAGCCCGATAAGTATAAACGGCAGCATATGATCCGGGGTCACAAAATTTATATTCTCGGCCCCTCTTTTTTGAAGCTCAAGTATCATATCTCTCAATCGTTCCGTACTTACTGTACTCCCGGTACCGAATTGGGAAATAGGATAATTCTGGCAGTATTTACAAAACAATGAGCAGTTCGACAGAAAAATAGTCCCCGACCCACCGCCGCCCGACAGCGGCGGCTCCTCACCAAAATGCAAATTATAGCTGGCGACTCTCAACTTGGCCGGACTGTTGCAATTGCCCAATTCTCCGCTTATTCTATCCGCGCCACAATCCATCGGGCATAAGCGACACTCCAACAGCGATTCATACAATTTTCCGCCGATTTCAATTATTTCTTCCGCTGATTTTTTCATTCTTTCAACATTTCGACTATTTGGGGCAGAATCTCACCTGATTTGCCCTGAAATGAGCAATCGGCCAATTCGGTCAAAGGCGTCGGTTCAAGATTGACCTCGACCAAATAAGCGCCGCCCCTTTTGGCCATAACCGGCATCGAGGCCGCCGGATGAACAATCGCCGACGTCCCCACCGAGAAAAATAACTCCGCCCGCGAGGCCGCATCGAAGGCACCATTAACGGCGTCAGCAGGGAGCATCTCGCCGAACCAGACCACATCCGGCCTGATTTTGCCCCCGCAAATGCATTTCGGATGCTCCCCCGATTCGGGATCTATTTCGTCTATATAAGGTTTGCCACAATCAAAGCACTTGTTTCTTAAAATATTGCCATGCAATTCAAGGATATTCTTCGAGCCTGATCTTTTATGTAATCCATCAACATTCTGAGTAATCAGTGTAAAGTCATCGAATAATTTTTCCATCGCAGCCAATGCGTAATGTCCCGGATTGGGCGAAACCGAATCGATAATCTTCCGCCGGAACATATACCACTCCCAGACCAAATCCGGATTACTCATAAAGGCATCAACCGTCGCCAGCTCTTCGGCACGGAATTTTTTCCATAAACCTTCCTCACCGCGAAAGGTCGGAACGCCCGATTCCGCCGATATCCCCGCCCCGGTCAAAACCGCCACCGCTTTGGCCGATTTAAGGACATTCCTGAATTCATCCGTTATTTCAATCATAACCCCAATAAGATACGAAATTTAGCCATTTGCGTAAACTGTTATATTTGGCTTTGACATTTAGTTTATTAATTCGTCATAATATAAGCAAGTAAAGGAGGTAACCATGTCCAAAAAGGCTAATCTTGTCGTTTTTTCTATTCTACTGGGAATAGCCATTATGTCGATTGGTGCTTGGGCCGAAACACCGAAAAAAGTTGCGACTTATGTCGACGAGAAAGAAGACTATCCGTCGCCGGACGAGTTTATCCGTGTCGAGCGACAGCCGGAAATGATCCACGAAGAAGTTCCGGTTTATCCGGAGAAGGCCAAAAAGGATGAAGCGGAAGCGATAGTCTGGATAAAAAGTCTGGTTAATAAAGATGGCGAAGTCGTTAAGTCGATGATTTTCAAATCGTCGGACTCCGAATACAGTTTCGACAAAACGGCTTTGGATGCGGCCTACAAATGCAAATTCAAGCCGGCCGTCAAGGATGGCAAACCAGTCGCAGTCTGGATAACCTATTGCGTCAAATTTACTTTGACCAAGGAAAAATCGGAAGAACAGGCACCCGATAAAGATATTAAAGAATAGCCGATTAAGTCTATTTTCCGTGATTGTCGATTAAATCGTACGTTCCGGCATAAATCAAATTCCTGATATGTTTCTGCTTTAGAAACTCATGCGGGAAGCCAAGATCGATTTTACTGATTTCGTCTAATCGTCTCAGGTGTTCATCAGACAGCGGATTATCCACGCATTTCACATTGTCGACGAGTTGCTCCTCACTTCTCGCGCCGATTATCGGGATTATCAAGCCGGGCTGCTGACGAACCCAGTTAATAGCAACCTGCGCCGGAGGACATCCGACCTCATCGGCGATTTTTGCCACTTCATCTGCAATAGCAAGATTTTTATCACTCAGTCGGACTGATTTATCGTCCTCCTTGTACCGGTGCGTTGAAGACTCTCGCTTTTGTGTTTTACTGTACTTACCGGTAAGAACCCCGCCGCCGATGGCGCCCCAGGGCGTTACCGCCAGCTCCAATTCCCGCGCCATCGGTAATAGGTCGCGCTCGACTGTCCGGGCAATCACGCTGTATTCAATCTGTAAAGCCACGAACGGTGTCCAGCCGCGTAGTTCCGCCAGCATATTGGCGCGCGAGACTACCCATGCCGGGGTATCCGATATTCCGACATAAAGGATTTTTCCGGATCGTACCATATCATCAAGCGCCCGCATGACTTCCTCCACCGGCGTCATATAATCCCAGGCATGCAGCCAGTACAAATCGATATAATCGGTCTTGAGTCGTTTCAGACTATTTTCCAGCGCCTGCACCATATTTTTGCGATGATTTCCGGACGAATTCGGTTCGCCCTTTTTCATATACAATGAATACTTGGTTGCCAGTACAACCTTATGCCTGTCTTCCCCTATAAATTCACCCAGGAATTTCTCGCTGGTTCCTTCCGTGTACCGATTGGCGGTATCGATAAAATTACCGCCCATATCCAGAAAGCGATTGTACATTAAGCGACTATTCGACTTGTCCGCGCCCCAATCCCACTCCTCACCGAATGTCATGGTACCGAGACACATCTCGGACACCCGAAGCCCGCTTCTGCCAAGAAGTCTATATCGCATCAGCTCTATCTCCTTCCGAATAAACACCATTCATCGACGACATATTTCCTCATCCTCGACATTTGTCTAACGACTGTAACATACCTATGGACAGTTCGGCGGCGGACCACCCAAATAAAGGTAGGAAATTAAACCTGTTATATCAAAAATATTAACCGTGCCGTCATTATTGACATCCGCCGAATTAAGATCGCCGGGAGACGGACCGCCCAGATATAAATAGGTGATTAAAAAAGTAATGTCGAAAATATTGACAACACTGTCCGAATTGACATCCCCGCACAAAAAACAAGCCGATGGAACACCGTCGGGGATTATCTTATAAATTTCCCCATCGCTGTAATCAACGATATATATCTCGCCGAACGCATCTTCACCGAATGATGAAACCTGATCGATAGACGTTCCGGTCGGCGCCAGTTCTGCGGTTCGATCCTGAAAATTTGATACCGCCGACCCGTTATATTCTAATGACCAAATCTCGCCGGTACAGTAGTCGGCGAAAAAGTACGTCCCGTCCAGATCCGGTATAGCACAGCCGCGATAAACATACCCACCGGTAATCGCGCAACGACCGGCGGTATGGCCATATTGATAAATCGGAAAAGTATATTCGCTCACTGCGCCGCATCCGGCCGTATTATACGGGTCATTACCCTCATAACAGCGCCAGCCGTAATTTTCGCCCCCCGGATCGTTATATTCCTGAAAGTCTATCTCTTCATTAACCGATTGCCCGACGTCGCCAATATACAAATCGCCCGTTTGACTGTCGAAACTGTATCGCCACGGGTTCCGTACGCCCCGCGCCCAGATTTCTTCCTCTATGGTCGAGCTTCCCGCGAACGGGTTCGAAGGCGGAATGGAATAAGGCAAACCGTCATCGACATCAATTCGCAATATCTTACCCAGAAGCGTCGTGTCGCTTTGCGCATTGTTATTCGGATCGCCGCCCGAGCCGCCATCACCCATACCTATATACAAATATCCGTCCGTCGGCCCGAAGGCAAGCATGCCGCCGTTATGATTGGAATACGGTTGGGAAATGGTTAATAATATTACTTCGCTTGAGGCATCGGCTGAATCCGGATTGCCGGACACATTATAACGAGCGACAACCGTGGCGCCGTCGGAGCTTCTGGTATAATCAACATAAAAATATCCACTGTCCGGGTATTCGGGATGAAAAGCCAGACCAAGCAGACCTCTCTCTCCCCCGGCGGTTATTTTACTGCCGATATCAAGAAAAGGCGTTGCCAGCAGCGCACCATTCTTAAAAATCTTTATTTGACCGGACATTTGTTCCACGATAAACAACCGGTCATAATCCAAAGGCGGTGATGTCACAAAAACCGGAAAAGATAATCCCGAAACAACCAAATGCGCCTTCAACGGTGTCGCCGGATTGCCTGAGGCGACGACCGGGATAAGCAAGGCGGCCGAGACAAACAGAAGTACCGGGATAAAAAGTCGCTGATGATAAACGGCCTTGGGATGACGGGAGAGAATTAAGGAAAATCTCATGCTTCCTCCGATGATTTCGAGTTTTATATATCCACTATTATAGACTATACGAATCCACAATTAAAGTAATTGGCGAATATATAAGATTTTGCCTGTCACTTACTTAGGCGAGTAATGTCTTACTTGAACTTCAAACCGATAATATTTCGTTTACAGCAATTAAGTTTGCAGTCGGCGCCGAAAATCGGCAGAATAGTTCAATTGTACCGATGGGAATCTCCAATACCGCCATAATTTCGACAATAGCTTTATTGCCGACGACGGTGGGACATTCAGAACTAACAACTGGCTGAATTTTCAATTAATCGGCATGCCGGTACTAAGACGTTAGTAGCTTTTCCGAACCTAACAAAGATGATCTCGATGAATCAAGGAAAATGTCGCTGCTGAAATATTGGCGATCTCGGAATATCCTTCGAGAACTGACCCGATCTTATTTTTAGTTGGCCTTTATCAACGACGCCAGATAATTCTCTATCTTTTTGTAAAACTCGCTATTAATTTTATCCTTCGCCGTTCGGGCCGCCCGTCGCTCCGCCTCGGAATAAGACTGATGTCCCTCGCGGCCTTCGTCGCTGTATGTTAAAAATTCCCTCTGCGTCGCCGCCTCACTCATATGCAAATCAAGCAGCCAGCGGACAAAAAATCCCTCGCGCTCCAGTTTTTTCATCGATAATCCGCCCGTGACGATGTACTCCGGGTTATCGGACACAATACTGAAGCCGAAACTTTGAAGGACATCGCGCACCGCATTTTCGAATTCCGACCATTCCGATTTTTCAAGCCGAAGAGCGACCCTAATCTGTTTTCGCGCCTCGTTTCGTGCTGCGATAAGTTCGGTTGGCGCGATAGCCGGAGTGTACGTTACCTCGCCCCGGGAAAGCGTCAATAACTGCTGGATAAGAATATCCCGCGAGGCCGCGCGATTCATCGCCTCATTCAAATACGCCAACCGGGCCATTTTTGAAATCCCCGCATCGGTATCGCTGAATTTGTTAAAATAAGTCGCGACTTCATCGTCCGCCTTTTTAATATCTTTAAGATAAATCTCGCTCGATTGATCGCGATCGATGTACGCCAGTGCGTAGTGCCGGGCATCCTCCGGCGAAAACCAGGTTTTATCAATCACCACATTTTTAAGATTTTGATCGGTCGTCACATTAATCTGTTTGGTCACGTTGCTCGACCGTTTCAGATTCAATTCCTTATCGGTCCCGGCTTCGAAATAATTTTCGATAATATCTTCCTGCGCTTTGACATCGAGCTTGAATACCTGCGCCACGCCGGTAATAGCATTATTGCGGGCCGCCTCCGGTGTATCGCCCGTCCCCACCGAAGAAATATACATCTCGAACGGATACATCCGCCCCGGATCATCCACCCAGCGCGGTCTTTCGGATGGCTTTGTTTTTATATTCTGCCCCGATGAACATCCCAGAAAAATCAATAAAAACAAAATTAAAACCGATCTGAATCTGAATCGCATTTCCGAACCTCCTAATTTAGTGAATATGCCTCGACGAGATTAAAATCGCCTCCATACACACGATAATTCCTGATATGTTTCGAATTGACCACAATACCATCGCTGCTGATAAATTTAATCGTTAAATCGTGCCCTCCCGGTTCTATTTCGAAATCACCGACATAAATTTTCCCGGGCAGAAGATGCGTGCTGCGCAGGTCGGCGGCTTCGGAAGCTTCGACGACGGCATCGACAAACACTTTTGTCAACCAGCCGCCGAAGTTATCGCCCTTCACATCTTCTTTGGCCTGATGTGCCGTCAAACCTTTCGCCATCGCCCTGATAATGGTCTTAAAGTAAATCAATGTCTTTTTTACTTCAAAAGTCTCGACGGCGACGTTCGACACATCCTCGATTAAAGACAATTCTCCGATAAGGTCACCATCCGCCTCGACTTCAATCCGTCCGACACAGGACGGCTGTCGTTTCATCGTCGGCAAAGAAAATTTAAAATAAAAATCTTTCTCCACCGGCATTATAAAATGCCCGTACTCCGGATATTCCTGATTTGTCCCCTCATATATTATCTGCACCAGATTAAGCTGCTTATCAGTCCGCAGACGGAGCGATACTTCTTTTTTATACGGCGCCAGTCCGGACATCGCCACCACGCTCAAAACGGCCCCGGTCGGCGAATCGTACTTTACCTCAGGCCGCGTAAAATTATATATATGTGCCTGCGTTGCAAATGCCTCCTCAAGATAATCATGATCAATCCGGGCGTCGTCGTAACTGCCGTCGGCAGCATACATATGCATACTCAGGTAACGGGCAAAGGCATCATTATTAAATCGGGTACCTTTAGGTTCACACCTGATATAACCTTCTTTTACCGCCTTACTTGTATCACTGTTAAACACCTCGGCCGCGTCGGCGTTTTTCTGCTCCAGCAAATTCAATTTGTCGTTGGCGCGCCGCACCTCAACAAAAGCATCACCGAACTTATTAAGCGATATATAATTCAGAGCCATAAACAAATTGCTGTAAAGTACTTCATAATCTTCACCGCTGTATTCCAGAGTATTATCGTTGAGAAACATCGACGCCACCGCCCGCGATATACTTTTCGTATACAACTCTTCGGCCGATCTTTCCGCATCAGACAATCTCAGATTACTGCTGTCATACTGACCCGCATAATGATAGGCAAGCCCGGCATCAAGATAGTACAGCAGGCGATCCTTTTTTGAATATATGTCTTTGGCCGCCTCCAATTTAACGACGGCCGAAGGAAAATCATGATTTTTCAAATCCACCACGATCGGTTTATAAAAATCATGCCTCGTCCTCACGGAGGTACACCCTCCCCCGAGAACGATCAGGATTATCGCTGTTAAAATTAATTTGAATGTTGGTCGAGGCATCGGACTTAACAAATTACCATTTTGTCTTGCCCTGCGAAATACCCTTCTTGATCTCTTTACTACCGATCCAGGCCTTTTCATTACTCTCGACATTTATCAATTCCAGATCAACCTGATAAAATTTCGTCTGCTTCCCTTCAATCTGATCGATTATCGATTTTATTGCGCCCGCCAGCATATAATCGGCGCCC
Organism: uncultured Ignavibacteriaceae bacterium; assembly: GCA_964452645.1. GTDB lineage: Bacteria > Zixibacteria > MSB-5A5 > GN15 > PGXB01 > CAYXTW01. The sequence continues at coordinate 26,924 of CAYVMO010000035.1, read as the reverse complement.
GTTTCCTGAGCCAGCCGTTTGGCCGTCTCATCCGATGCGTACTGTTGCTGTTCCAGCCTTTCATTTCGAATCTCGTCACGCTGCCGCGGCGCCGCCACGAATTTTATCTGTCCCGAATTGATCAATTCACGCTCGAAATCGGTCGTAAATGTCTCCGTATCGATATGTTCATTACTTTTATTGCGAATCGTACCCACCGTCACCACCGGCTTGCGTCCGTACTGCGCGGTAAAATCGGTTATCCAGGCTCTTGACAGGCAATCGCGAATGGTCTCTTCCGCTACCAGTCGGGCATCGGTATCATTCCAGTCACCGCTGAGGTCGGTCACTGTTTCGGCGGCCATACGGGTCACCTGCCGCGAACCGCTGCATCCGATCACAAAAAGAAGCGCCAATGCAATCGACAAAATTTTCAGTAAATTTCTCATTGCCTCCTCCTTATATTATTCCAGTATTAATCATAGTCTGTTGTAAATATATCCGTCCGTCTAAAGATTTTCCCTGTCCGGTTTTGCACGGATAATACCGGCGCCGTCCTGACAGTGTCAAGATAAAAAACCCTCCCATAATTCGTATGTCTATAGGCGATAACGGATTGGAAGTGTCCAATATTTAAGACAAATTGTGATTCGTCGTATATCTATATCGTACTACATCCGCTCGACACAACCGCCGATAAGTTCCCGAAGCTTCGGTTCGGCCCTGTTGGCCGTCGCGATAATTTCATCCAGAGTGCATGGTCCCAGTGCGTCCGGCAGGCCCATATCGGTTATTATCGAAAATGCCAGCACTTTGGTTTTCTGATGTCTCGCCGCAATTACTTCCGGCACCGTCGACATCCCGACCACATCGGCACCGATTATTCTTAAAAAACGATACTCCGCCGCCGTTTCCAGATTCGGTCCTGTCACGGAAACATAAACACCTTTTTTTACCGGAAGCTTCTGTTCCAGCGCGACTTTCTCCGCCAGTTTTACAAGTTCCTCATCGTAGCAATTGAACATATCCGGGAAGCGATCACCTATGCTTTCATCATTGGAACCGATTAAAGGATTATTTCCCTGAAAATTAATGTGGTCGGTGATAATCATTATATCGCCGCGACTGAACTGCGGATTCAAGCCGCCACAGGCATTCGAAACGATTAGAGTCTCGATCCCCAGCACTTTCATCACCCGTACCGGAAATGTCACCTGTTGCATACTGTAGCCTTCATAAAAATGAAAGCGACCTTGCATGGCTACGATCGGTTTGCTTTTAAGATGTCCGAATAACAGACGGCCTGCATGTGATTCGACCGTCGATACGGGAAAATGCGGGATACTGCCGTATTCAACTTTGGCGGCTATTTCGATACCATCGGCCAGCGATCCCAGGCCGGTGCCGAGAATAATGCCGATTTTGGGAACAAGGTCAACTTCCGACCGAATATACTCGGTCGCTTCAGAAATCATTCCCCTGAGGCTGTCCATCCCTGACTTTCTCCTCTTCCTGAGATACTCTCGCGAAATGGTCAATTACACGATCGATTTCATCATCGGGCATATCCAGCGTCGGTGGCTCCGACTTCGCCGGCTCCGGCGTCGGCGGCTCCGGTGTCGACTCCATCGAAGATTCATCCGGTTGAACCTCCTCGACCGGCGGAGCCTGGGCAAATGGTTCGGCTGGTTTCGGCGGCTCGGATAACTCGGATGGCGGCTCCGGGCGGTATCTTTCGCTAACAGGCTCATCCTTTTTGCCCGGCGGCATAATAGAATTGACCAATTTCAGATGTGCTTCCATTTCGGAACGCAATTTGGTGTAAAAGCTTTTCCTGGTGAATTCAAGCTTTTCAATTTTGGCTTCCAACTCTGATATTGCCCTGTGTTTATCATCTATCGCCTTATCCCGCCGGCTCTTGGTCTCACTGATTATCAATTCAGCTTCCTTTCGGGCATTGGTGATAATCTGGTCGGCATTTTTTTGCGCTTCGAGCATGGCTGCCTTGATCGTTTCTTCCAAGTTCTTCAATTCATTATACTTCGTCGACAAAAGCTCGTTTTCTTCGGTTAGTTTCTGGATTTCTGTCCTGGCTTCTTCCAGAGTTGTTGCGACGCTTTCTTTAAATGCGCCGACTTCAGCCTTATTAAAGCCCCTGAATGATGAGGAAAATTGATGATTCCTCATTTCGTTGGGAGTCAGTTCCATAACATACCCTCTTACTTATTTTTGAATGCCAATTATATCTATATAATTATCGGCACTTTTCCAAGATATTTCTCATATTTTCTGATGACTTTTAACTATAACGCTCTCCTCGGGCCAAAAATAGCGGTTCCTACCCGAACCATCGTCGAACCTTCCTCTATGGCCATTCCAAAATCGTCCGACATTCCCATCGAAAGAGTCGTAAATGCCTCTCCGACAATTCCCCGCCCTTTCAAAAACAGATCTCGAGTCAGCCGAAAGGCATCTCTGATAAGCGTTTCGTCATCGACAAACGGGCCGATTGTCATCAATCCGGCAATTTTAATATTTCCCAGACTTTTAACTTTCTTAAGTAAATCAATCAACCCCTCGGGCGGGACACCGTATTTGAATTCTTCTCCCGAGGAATTCACTTCAATCAAGCAATCGACACTTTTGTTTATCTCCCCGGCCTGACGATTGATTTCTTCAGCTAATTTCATCGAATCCACCGACTGAATCATATCGAAAATCCGAACAGCTTTTTTGACTTTATTGGTCTGAAGATGCCCGATCATATGCCAGCGAGTGATGCCGCCTAATGAGCTTATCTTCGGCTCCGCTTCCTGTATTCGCGATTCACCAATATTATTCGCACCGTATTCAACCGCAGCTTTTATAATCTCCACTGGATGTGTCTTGGAAACCGCTACCAGCGTTATATCCTCCGCCGCCCTTCCGGATTTTTCGGCTGCCGCCGCAATCCTGTCGTTCACCGCTCGGAGATTTTCCTTTATATATTCATACGCCATTACCATTTTACCTTATAGAATTATATACTTTCAGGGCCACCAAAATTCAAATAAAATATTGAAGCTAATAACGGAGTCCGTCAAACAAATCCGACCGGAATCTGAAAGTAATCAAATTTCTGAAAACGATTTCGGCACGCCGGTGATTCTTTGCCTGATCGAAGGGGATGCTTTATCCGCGTTTCCGCCAGTGAAATATATGTTTATTTATCCAGATCCGGGCAGTATGATTCAATCACTTTCCATTCAATATCGCCTTTGGCCTTTACTTTATAACTGAGATACAGCCAGCCCTTTACGTCGTTTGAGGCAAAATTCGCAAAAGCGCGATTGGGGCTGAGAAGGTACAACAATCTCCGGTCGGTGAACCGAAAAGCGATATTGCCGGGGGCATTGTATGGTATCAAATCACTGCGATGATATAAATCGTTTAAAAGAATATTTTCCGGACTCGGCAAACCCTTGTCTTTGAATTGCTGAATATATTTTTCAGGAAGCGGATTTTTGGTTGCATCACCCAAACCATGAGTCTGTGATTCGCGCTCCAGTTTTTCCACCCTCAGGTCCATATCTTTTGCTTTCATTTCGGCGTTTTCCAGTTCAATAAAGCACGAACTGAGATTCTCGTCACACATTTTATAATCATAGTGGCTGTCGTAGTCATAAAGAACCAGAACAATACATATCACGAATAAAACTATCGATAAGATCTTCCAGAAATGCCACTTCCGGGGAGAACCGGACACTGAGGTTTCGACTCGCTGTTCAGGATTCTCATTACTATCGTCTGGATTCTTTTTTGGTTTTTTCTTACCCATTTTGACATCCTCTTAAATTAATTCGATTCTCATTTATTCATAAACGGTAAAAAACTCATAAAATCGGTATGATGCACTATATAAGCTTCCACCGTCCTTTTAACCATTTCCCCCTCACCGGCGTGCGCCGCAATTATATGTAACACCCGATCGGGAACACCGCACTGCATCGCCAATCCGACGCCTGAGAACGGATGTCGCACATGACGACCGTACTCGCTGACCACCGCCTTGCCGTCGACTTTGCCATACTCCAGAAGCTTGCCGACATCAGCCAAAATCGCCCCGGCTATAACGGTGTCCATATCGATCGGAAGATTTTCTCCGAAAAACTCCGACATTACCCTGGCGCATTCTCGCGACATATGCACCACCGCTCTCTTATGCGCCATAAACGACACTGCACAATCTTTGGCTTTAAGCGTAAACGGAATCACCTTCAAATCTTCAGCCGTCAATTTACTTAATTTTAAAGCCAGAACCCAGGTTTCACGGGCCTGTCGGCGAAGTTTTTCGTCTCTTATCCAGCTTAATTCCGGCCATAGTTCTTCAACTTCATCCGCCATATTATAACTCCATAATCCAAACGTATTATTAACTAAATAAATGCAGAACATAAAAAATGTCAATGGATGATTGAAAACGGATTCGAAAATGAAATTATACGATTTCATAAAAAACGCCGGGATCTTTCCGGCGTTTCGGAAATTTGTTGTCATACCCGATGCAGGAATCCTTTCCTGACTGAGACGTAAGTGTTTTTACATACTTGGCGGTATCCCTACCAGCAGGGAACCGGTATACACTCACACCAGCACGGACCGGGGCCTTCAACCGGACAATACATCACCCAGATACAGCAGCCCCATGAGGCGTCGGCTTTCTCCGTCGACATAATCGTAAAACCACCGGCAAACATTACCAGAAAGGCAAAAATCAGCACCAGCGCCTTCATCTTCCTTAATGCCTTCATTAACTCTCACCTCCTTTAAAGTCAGTTAAAGATTATGGATTTGCCAGGTAGCTGAGGATTTCATCCCTGTTGTCTTGTTCCAGAGCACCCGGCCAGACTTTTATTATCGCTCCCTCAGGCGATATCAATACCGTTTGCGGAAGAACATGACCCTGATAAGCCTCGACTATAAATTTATCAGTGACGCACATCACCGGAAATTCAATATCATACTCTGCTATATACTCACGGGCTTCATCAGGTATCCCGGCGCAAAGCCCAAGATACCTGAATTTTTTCGCGTCGGAATATTCACTATAGACTTCGTTCCAGAATCTGATATTACTTTCGCAGGATTCGCAGCCCGGTGCAAACCAGAATAGCAGCGTTCGGGGCGCATCCGGTGAATATCTCAAACTGATATCGTTACCGTCTATGTCAGACGCCGTAAAGGACGGGACCATCTCCTTCGGAGATAATGTCTTAAAATACTCCTTGGGATTGTCAATAATTGCCTTCAGTTTACGGTTTTGATACATTAGATAAATAGTCTCGGCCCCCATCAGAATTATGACAACAATAAGGATAATCGTCCAGCGATCCTTCGCTGCGGCGGGCGACATTTATAAAAACTCCTTTCTAATCGGTCGCAGCCATATAGATTTAATTTTGGCCGAATCCCAAGCGGATTATCAAGGTGAGCGAATTAATATATGTTATACTCGGAGTCCGAGCCCCTATCGCCATCTAAGCTAACATTGCCGGATTCGAATGTCAAGTTTTTTTTCGAACTTCAAGTTTTTGAAAAATCGAGACACAAAAAACCCGCCATTCAGGCGGGTTTTATTAATCAATATGGGAAAAGAATCTATTCCTTCTTGACTTCTTCTTTGGGTTCCTCGACTTTTTCAACTTCTTCAGCTTTTATCTCAGGCTTCTCTGCGCGTTTGGTTTTCTTGCGCCCGGTTGCTCTTGTCCTCTTCGCTTTGGCTTTACCGACATCTTCGAGCTTCTCTTCAATACGTGCCGATTTACCGGTCAAGCCGCGAAGATAGTACAACTTGGCGCGACGTACTTTCCCCTTACGCACGCGTTGTATTTTGGAAACATTCGGAGAATGAAGCGAAAATACTCGTTCGACACCGATTCCGGAGGATATCTTTCGCACCGTAAAAGTCTGGTTTGTTCCTCCGCCCCTGCGGCTGATAACCGTTCCCTGAAAAACCTGAATTCTCTCCTTATCACCCTCTCTAATTTTCACATGCACCTTTACCGTATCACCCGCTTTAAACTCCGGGACATTATCTTTCGTATACCCTTTTTCAATTTGAGTAATCTGTCTCATCGCTTTATCCTCTCATTAGTCGCTTTCTCTTCTTCCCCTTAAATCATCTATATATTTCAAATCATTATTATCAAACTCAGTCTTTTCCAGCAACTCCGGCCGATTTTCAAACGTCTTGCGAATCGATTCATTCCGCCGGAATCGCTCAATCATCCTGTGGTTGCCCTTCAAAAGCGGCTCCGGGACCTCTAATCCTTTATACACTTCAGGACGAGTATAAACCGGAGCCCCAAGCAATCTCTCGCTATGCGAGTCCGACAGAGCCGACTCGAAATTCCCCAGCACGCCCGGTATCAGACGGGTCACCGCGTCGATTATTACTGCCGCCGCCGCTTCACCCCCGGTCATTACATAATCACCAATCGATATCTCCTCAATCTCGAAAAGTGACAGTATTCGTTCGTCGACACCCAGATAATGACCGCAGATTATCGTCAGTCGCTCCAGAAGCGAATACTCTATCGCCTTCGATTGTTCGAATCGGCGGCCGGCCGCCGAGGTTAATATGATCTTCTCATCCGGCCCGGAATCTTTTCGATAACCCAACTCTTCAAGGCATTTGCATAACGGTTCGACTTTCAAAACCATCCCGCCGCCGCCGCCATACGGCTTATCGTCGGCGGTTTGGTGCTTATCGGTCGTAAAATCCCGCAGGTTGATTATTTTTATGTCAAAGAGCTTCTTCTCTTTTCCCCGGCCTATTATCGATTGTTCAATGACTGATTTAAAATAGTCCGGAAAAAGAGAAACTATTTCAATTCTCATCCGGGGAGTCAAAAATACCCTCCGGTGTATTTATAATAATTAATTTCTTTTCTATATCTACCTTATCTATAAAATGCGCTACCGCCGGAAACAAATGTTTTTCTCCATTCTTTGATTCGATTATCCAAACATCGTTGGCCGGATAACTTTCCACATCGCACACCTGACCCAATTCCTTACCGTCTTTATCATTCACACGACAGCCGATCAGATCGAAATGATAATAAATTCCTTCCGGCAGTTTTCCTAAATCAGCGCTCCTTATGTACAAGTATTCGTTGGTCAATTCACTGACTTTCTCCCGGCTGTCATAACCTTCGATTTTCGCCACCGGTCTTCCGGAAACAAACCTTATGGAAATTGAGTTCATTCGGGTAAAATCTGACCCGGACTCAATCCAGAATGCCTCTTTCTTATGGAAACGATCCGGATAATCAGACATCGGAATGATATTTATTTCTCCGGAAACCCCGCGCGGTCGGCCGAAGCGACCAACAATTACATATTCCGGTCTCTCCTTCAACTACTCCAGTATCTCCAGAACCGCTCTTTTTCCCTTCTTGGCGGAAATCGCGGCAATCAGAGTCCGGATCGATTTTGCAGTCTGTCCGTGTTTGCCAATCACTTTTCCAAGATCACCCTGGCCAACTCGAAGTTCGTAAACGGTCGTCCGTGCGCCTTGAACCTCGTTCAGATCAACCTCGTCAGGATTATCAACCAGAGCCTTCACGATTGTTTCGATGAATTCTTTCACGGCAATCTCCTTTGTGGAATCGGTTACAGGTTTAGGTCATAATACGTAATGAACTGTTACTCTGTTTTAGTCTCCTTTTTCTTTTTACGTTTCTTGGGCCGCTCGGTTATCGTTTCCGATAGCGTGATACCGGAAACATCCTCACCCTTTTTCTGCATCTCATACTTTTTCATAAAACCGACCTGCTTCATCAGCGTCGCCACCGTATCTGACGGAAGCGCTCCCTCATCCAGCCAGTAAGTCATTCTCTCCTCGAAAATCCTGACCTTCGCCGGTTTCTCAATCGGATTGTAATAACCCAGCGTCTCAATGAATCTTCCGTCACGGGGCATCCTGGAATCAGTCGCCACAAATCTGAAGGTTGGCCTTTTTCTGGCTCCCAATCGCTTTAATCTAATCCGTGCTGCCAACTATGTGTACCTCCATTATAAAAATCAATTCCCGAAAGAGCCCGGCCCGAACGGGGCAGTACCTTTGGGAAAACCTTTGAATTTACCTTTGCTAATGCTTTTTATCATTTTTTGCATCGCATGAAACTGCTTTAGCAGCAAATTTATATGCTGGACGCTGTTACCGGAACCGGCGGCGATCCGGCTCTTGCGGCTGCCGTCGATAATATTCGGATTACGCCGCTCCTCCAGAGTCATCGACTGGATAATCGCTTCGATACGAAGCATCCCTTTTTCATCGACTTCGACACCATTCAGGGCTTTGCCGACACCGGGAATCATCCCCAGCAAAGATTCCAGCGGCCCCATCCTTTTTATCTGCTGCAACTGATCATAAAAATCTTCGAGTGTAAATGCATTCTTCCGCAGCTTTTCTTCCATCTTGGCGGCATGTTTTAAATCGACCGTCTCTTGCGCCTTTTCGACCAGCGAGACAATGTCACCCATGCCGAGAATCCGCGACGCCATTCGGTCCGGATGAAACGGCTCCAGGTCGGAAAGTTTCTCACCGACCGAAGCCATCTTAATCGGACAGCCGGTGACCGCGCGAATCGAAATCGCCGCGCCGCCACGCGCATCACCGTCAAGTTTGGTAAGAACAACACCTGATAAATCCAATCGCTTATGGAATTGCTCCGCAAGATTGACCGCATCCTGACCGGTCATTGAGTCGGCCACCAACAGCAGCTCATCAGGTGTGACTTTGGCCTTAATTTCTTCCAGCTCCCGCATCAATTCATCATCGATATGCAACCGACCGGCGGTATCCAGAATTATCAGATCAATGAAATTCTTTTCGGCATATTTCTTCGCCTCGGCGCAAATCTTCGGCGGCTTTTTGCCTTCCAGATGGAAAACCTCGACACCGATCGAATCACCAACTACCTTCAACTGCTTCACCGCCGCGGGACGATAAATATCGGCTGCCACCAGAAGCGACTTTTTATTCTTTCGCTTGGCGGCAAGCGCCAGTTTGCCAGCCAATGTTGTCTTACCAGAACCCTGAAGCCCGGCCAGCATATAGACCGTCGGTGTCCTGCTGATATCAGCTAACGGCTCCGCTTTTTCACCCAGGAGCTTGACCAGCTCTTCATGCACAATCTTGACAATTTGCTGCCCCGGTTCAATCGATTTCAGAACTTTCTCACCGACCGCCGATTTCTCGACCGCCTTGATAAAATCCTTTACGACCTTATAATTGACATCCGCCTCCAGAAGCGCACGACGCACCTCTCGCAGCGAATCTTTGATATTTTTCTCGGTCAGCTTCCCGGCGCCGCGAAGCTTTTTGAAAATATCATCGAATTTATCTATCAGTTCACCAAACATATCTATATCACTACCCCAATTTCGGGCATACCACCCCGAAGGGCAGAAATGGAATATATAAAAACGCCCCGAAATGGCAAGAGTTTTCTACGATTTTAATTGTCGGATAAATTCGCTATAATCTGAAGATTGATAAAAAGATGAGCCGCTCACAAGAATATCGGCCCCGCAATTATGCAGCTTTTTTGCGTTCTCCAGACCCACACCTCCGTCAACCATAATCTCAAAATCAAAATTTTTCTCCGTCCGGATTCGAACAGCCGCTTCGATTTTGCCGTAAACATTATCGATAAAGGTCTGCCCGGCAAATCCGGGATTGACCGACATTAAAAGTAAAAGATCGATTTTATCCAAATATGGTTTCGCAACTTCTATATCAGTCGGCGGATTAAGCGTCAATCCGACTTTGGCTCCACCCTTTTTTATTCTGTCTATAAGCGCTAAAATACGATTCTCATCCGGCATGTATATCGAATACACCCACCGATTTTCACCAAGCGTCTTCAGCTCGCCGCCGATTTCAATATGAAACGTGATATACTCCACTCCGATTTTCAGAAAATCATCTATATAATTTTCCGGATCAGTCACCATCAGATGCGCATCATGCGGCAGACTCGTAACAGATTTGGACATTCTGGAGACGGCCAATCCAAAGGTCACATTGGGCGCGAAATGACCATCGATGATATCGAGATGAATCATATCGGCCCCGGCGTTTTCAGCCGCCCTGATTTCTTCACCGAGCCGCGAAAAATCCGCAGCCAATATCGACGCCGCAATTTTAACCATACTGGAATATAGAACGTGTGAAGAATAATTTCAAATTATTTCTAAAATAAGTGATTGCCCACCGGAAGAGCCATTCTAATGCCTATCCGAACGGCCTCTCCCGGCCGATCGACCTGATCATCATCGCAATTTGTCCGCAATGATAAAACGTATGCTCACCGAAAAATATAAAACCGTTCATCCGCGTCTCTTTCCACCCCGGGGAAATTTCAATCTCTTCATCCAGAAAGGAATCAGTCTTAGCATTTAATTCCTCCGGCAATCTGCTATAGAGAGAATACAGCTTCTCTCTTAGTTCTGACATCGCCGGATAAACGGAGTCATCTTCACATAATTCCCCGCCTCTCTTAAAAAGCCGGCTCCACTTCTCGGGTATCGAACCGTTTTCTCCCAATATCTTAAGCATGGAATCAGCCGAGTTTAAAATATGCCCGGTCTCCCAGCGAATATGATTTGTAATATTATCAAACCGCATAATCGATTCTTCTTCGGTGACATCATCGATTAATTTCTTGACGGCCGCAAAATTCAGATCCACCAGAAACTTCAAGTTATCTTTTTTCGCCATAAAACACCTCCGGGGTCGATTAGCAATTAGCGCAACCTGCCAAAAATACACATAACTACTGATTTTCGCAATCACGCTTTCAAATTATCACCAAAAATCAATGTTAACTGCCGAATTTCTCTGGATTTATTTGCCGCAATTAAATATAATAATGTCACATATATTAAAAAAACGACCATATTCAAATTAGAAATCCGACCGAGGAGGATTGAATGATAGTCTCAACGACACCCAATCTGGAAGGCAAAAGCATCGTCAAATATCTCGGTCTTGTCAGCGGTGAGGCCATTCTGGGCGCCAACATATTTAAAGATATCTTTGCCAGCATCCGTGATATCGTCGGCGGCCGCGCGGCGGCTTATGAAGAGGAATTACGCAAAGCTAAAGATATCGCTATTCGGGAGATGTCGGACGAGGCCGCCAAACTGGGCGCCAATGCCGTCCTCGGTGTCGACCTGGACTATGAAACAATCGGCTCCGGCTCCGGTAATATGCTGATGGTCTCGGCCAGCGGGACGGCCGTTGAATATTCGGAATAAAAGCAAATGATCATCCGGAAATTAAAAGAAGAAATTAAAAAATACGACAGGCCGGAAAACAAAATCGACGCCCAGCAATTCTTTAAAGAGAGATTGAAAGTCCGGTTTGTCCTTAAGACATCCATAGCGCGAAAGATTTCCGACCGGCTTTATCGTGAGCACAAAAATCTGAGCAAAGCTGAAATATTTAAACTATGCGAGGAATTACTTGAAAAAGGTGAGGGGATGGGCCGTATGCTTGCCTTCGAGTGGGCGTTCAAGCGACGCCATGAATTTACGAAGTCCGAATTTAGCAGATTTGAAGCCTGGCTGAAAAAATATGTCAACGGCTGGGGCTCATGTGACCACCTTTGCTCGAAAGCGCTCGGTGAAATTGTCTATCAGTACCCCGAACTAACGCAAAAGACTAAAAAATGGACCAAATCAAAAAACCGCTGGATGCGTCGCGCCGCGGCTGTCAGTCTGATTAAATCTGTCAGTAAAGGACAGGGACTCAAGGACGTCTTCGAAACCGCCGATTTGCTTTTAATTGATAATGACGATATGGTGCAAAAGGGATATGGATGGATGCTGAAGGATACATCCAATATATTCCGTGATGAAGTGTACAAATACGTTCTTAAAAATAAAAAAACAATGCCGCGTACCGCGTTGCGTTACGCCATCGAAAAACTACCCGAAAAAATGCGCCGCGAGGCCATGAAAAAAGACTGCTGATATGCTTCTGGCACAAAACAAGGTCATCGTTATCACCGGTGCTTCGGCCGGATTGGGTCGCTCACTGGCAACTGATGCCGCCCGCCGTGGAGCCCGTGTCGTCCTGATTGCCCGACGTAAGAGCACTCTTGAAAGACTGCGCAATTCAATCAATGATAACGGCGGCAATGTCATCGCTTTCCCGGTCGATATCGGCAATGCCGATTCGGTCATCAAGGCTTTTTCCACTATTGAATCACAATGGGGTCGGATTGACATTCTCTTCAATGTTGCCGGTACGGCCGAACCGATAAAAAGACTGGAGCACATTTCCAACGCCGAATTGGAGCAATCGCTTCATACCAATGTCCTCGGTATTTATCTTGTCACTCGCGAGGCATTGAAACGGATGTTGTCCAAACGTGTGGGCACCATCATTAATATCACCAGCGGGGCGGCCCAGAAGCCGTATGTCGGGTGGTCATGCTATTGCTCTCAAAAGGCGGCCATCGATATGTTTACTAAAACCATCGCTCTTGAGTTGGAGCACAAACTGATTCGTATCGCCGCCGTTTCGCCCGGACCGTTCGAAGGCCGCTTGCAGGAGGTTATAAGAAATACCGCCGAATATCAATTTCCCGCCAGAGAAAAATTCGTCAGGCTTCATCAAAGGGGTAAACTGCCCGGTCCGGATGCTATTGCCCCCGTTCTGCTTGATATTTCACTCACCGACTGGCCGGAACTCTCCGGCATGGTAGCCGACCTTCGATCCGAGGCCTTCCAGATACAGTGCCAAAAGTACGGTGTCAAATTCCCCGAAATAATCGCCAAAAAAAGCATCATTGCATAATTCTGTAAATACACAAGGGCACACGGCCGGATGGGAGTCGCTGATTCCTGTCATTTTTAATTACTGGCAGGGCACAGAGAGACTTGCCTTCTATCCTGCACTAAAATAATAAAGGCAGGTCTGCCTGACCTGCCTTTATCTAAAATGCTTCTCTGTCTTTATTTCAACTTGTTATACAAAATCGTAATTCCGCCGGTATATCCTCTTTTGGCTATCAGAAGGTCATTATCCGTATCATTATCGAGATCATATCCGAACACCGATATCACTTCGGCATCGGCCGTGAAAGTACACTTATCATCGAACGTCCCGCTGCCACTGTTGGTTAGCGTCGTTACGGTTCCATCCAGATAATTCGTTACTGCCAGATCCGGATGACCGTCATCATTAAGGTCAACCGCAAAAACCGACGTCGGTTTAATGCCAACGCCATAACTGGCCGACGAGAAAGTCAAGTCTCCATTGTTCAATAAGACGGTAATATCGGCCGAATTAAAATTGGCCACCACCAGGTCATTCAAGCCATCATTATTGAAATCAGCGGAATGTATCGATCGAGGTGCTTCGCCCACCGGATAACCATAGGCAACCTGATCCGTACCGCCGAAGTTCCCGTTGTGGTCATTAAATAGAACAAAAACTGTATCGGAACTGAAATCGCACAGCGCCAGATCAACAAAGTTATCATTATCAAGATCGGTCAGATAAACCGACCAGGTATCGTCACCGATATCAAAATCGGCGGAAGTTTTCGCCGAGCCGGAATTATTCAATTCGGCTTGATCCGATGCCCCTCTCGTAATCGAATACAGTGTTGCCCCTCCGACTTTAGCGGCTCCCACCGGCTTGGTGACATGATAATTATCATCACTCCTGAAGCGGCCGTCCCCCTCGTTAAAAAGAACCGAGACACCCGAAGCACTGGCATTGCCGACCGCCAAATCGATATCACCGTCACCGTCGATATCCGCCCCGTGAATGGAACGCGAGCGATTCCCCGTGGCATAATTGCCTGAAATTCCAAATGTTCCCGAATCGGCAACGTTAATCAGGATAGATACATTTCCTGAAACATCATTTGCCACCGCCAGGTCATTATCATTATCACCGTCCAGATCCGCGGCAAAAACATCCCACGGCCCCTGACCGGCACCGATCTTTACGACCTTCCGGAATACCAGGTTCGAATCATTGGTATTCGTACTGTCAATATTCTCAATATCTTCCTGTCCGGTCGCGATCATCCAGCCGTAGCCTTGATTCAAAAAAACATTGATTTTATCCAAAACCGAACTTGCCGTAACCAAATCAAAATCGGCATCATTGTCCAGATCAGCCGCTGAAACCGAAACCGGCGATTCATCGGATACGTATTCCAAAGCCGGTTCGAATATAACGGCGCCATGATTCATCAGAACGGAAACATTGTTCGAAGTCTCATTTACCGTCGCTATATCGTAATCACCATCATCATCCAGATCGGCGGACGTCATGGCTAACGGGCCCATCCCGGTCCCATAGGCCAACATCGTAGTAAAAGTACCCAGGCTGTCACCCAGTAATATCAGAACATTATTACTGCTCCGGCTGCTGACCGCCAGATCCATATAGCCGTCATCATCAAAATCCATCGCCGATACGGCGCTGGGGCTAATGCCGGTTGCATAATCAACCGCTGTCTGGAACGAACCATCACCATTGCCGAGTAAAACCGAGATGTTATCTGAACCTGCGTTGGCAACCGCCAGATCGAACGTCGTATCACCGCCGAAATCCGCCACTACCACCGCGTGTGGCGCCGTGCCGACCGTATAATTCACCGCCGCCTGGAAAGTACCGTCACCGTTGCCAGATAAAATCGAGACATTATCCGACATCTCATTGACAACAATCAAATCAAAAGAAGTATCAGCATCGATATCAGCCGAGTATATTGCACTCGGCGCGTCGCCCACAGAATAATCGACACCGGCCAGGAATGTGCCGTCACCGTTACCCAGCAAGACCGTGACATTATCGGAGCTATCATTGGCGACCGCCAAATCGAGATTATCATCGGCATTAAAATCCGCCGCAAAAACCGCCCGCGGCGCATCGCCGACGATAAAACTAAACGTATCTACAAAGACCCCATTACCGTCATTCTGCAAAATTCTTACCGAATCGGTCAGGTAATCCGCAACAGCCAGATCATAATCGAAATCATTATCGAAATCAGCTGCATAAACGGCCACCGGTCCGACCCCCGTAGTATATTTAACGGGCGCGGCGAACGCTCCCGAACTATTCAGCATCACAAGTACGCTGCCCGATTCGTAGGCGCAGGAATCCCCGCTAAGCCCGGCGACTTCCTCCCATTTGGTACAAACCAAACTATCGGTTGATTGATAAGCAACACAGTCATAGCAAACCGTATCATAATAATTGACAACGACCAAATCGTTAAGTCCATCATCATCGAGATCAGCCGAAATAATCGCCTTCGGTTTGTCCGACACCATATAGTCAACTGCCGCGGCAAACATGGTATCACCATAATTCAGCAGAATCGAGGCGACATTGGAACGTTGAGCCGCAAAGCCAAGATCATTATAGCCATCGCCGTTGAAATCGGCCGCCACGACCGAACGAATGCCGTCCCCGGCTCCATATTTCGGCCCGCCCGAGACAAATGTCCCGTCACCCCGATTAAGCAAAACTCTAATCGAATCCGACGCATTATAGCTCGGCGAAATAATATCCAGGTCATTATCATTATCCAGATCGGCCGCATAAATAGCCCGCGGTATATGTCCGGCCCCGTAATCGGCGGATGTTCCGAATGTCCCGCACGCCGCGGTATCATTTATAAAAATCGAGACACTTCCCGAACTGCCGCCCGGTATAGAATTGGTTACGGCCAGGTCAACAAGGGTGTCACCATTAAGATCGGCCGCCAAAATAGCCACCGGGGCATCGGCGACTTTATAATTAACAAGCGCCTGGAATATCCCGGTCCCGTCATTCATCAGAATCGACATGCTATCCTTGCTATAATTAGTTACCGCCAGATCGGGAACACCGTCACAATTAAGATCCGCCGCCGTTATGGCATAAGGCGTGGAGCCCGCTTTATAAGCAGAATCCATAATAAACGTCCCATCACCGTTTCCGAATAAAACCGAGACACTATTCGAGCTATCATTGGCCACGGCCAGATCGAGATAATTATCATCGTTGAAATCGGCGGCAACAAGTGCTCGGGGCTCCTTTCCTACATCGTAGAGAACCGCCGGACCAAATGTGGCATTGCCCAGATTGAGTTTAACGGAAATATTATTAGAGGCGAAATTCGCCGTTGCCAGATCTTTATAGCCATCACCATTGAAATCGGAAGTGATTACGGCAAAGGGACTGTCGGCCGTTTTATAATCCGGATGATAACTCCCCCAGAGTATCGAAATACTATCCGCTGCATAGCTCGGCATCACTATTTCATAATTGCTGCTATCATTATCAAAATCCGCCGCGATAGCGGCATAGCAAATCCAGCCAACCGAATCATATTGAATGGGTTCCTCGAAATCAAGCCGACAAACACCTTTATTCTTTGTTTCCGTAACCGATTTTTCTTCGCAGGCAATCATAAGGGCCACTACAGATAGAACGATCAGGATAAGTATCATTCGCCATGAATCTAAGTTTTTTGAAATCATGATGTTTCGCTCCCTTTCCCTTTAATTTGTTAAACCATTTTATCCATATAAGGCTAATTTTTGTCTGCAAATTATAAGCATATCGCTCTGATTGGTCAAGCGATTTTATAGTATCGATTCCACCTTACACACCGATATCTTCCTTTGATAAAACCGTCAGATATTATCCGTATTTCATAGATGCCCGTAACCGAACTATATTTGCCGGCTCGAAATTAAAAATCATTATAGTCGTTTATAAAACGGCGCAATAGCCGATTTGTCGTAAAAATCTTTCGATTTGCCAAATAATTTCCCGACGGCATTCTTGAAAACACGAAAAACAATATTTGTGTAATAACAATAAATAATCTATTATCTATTAATTAATAAGATGTATAGGCTAAAAAACCTGATCATGAAAGGGGGTTTTATGCGTTGGTCAACCTTAGCTGTAATAATTTTTCTTATATCCTGTCTCGGCTTTGGCTCTATTGCCGCCGCCGATGAAAGCGATATCTATTATGAGTTTTTAAAAAACTGTTATAATCAAAACGAGAAAGAATTAAATGATTTTCTGCTTTCGGAATTGAACTTATATATAAAGATATTTCCCAAAAGTAAAAATCTGCCCGCCGCCGGTTATCTTATGGCCAAAATTTACGCGGATAAGGGTTACGAGGATATCGCTTTCGCTCTGTTTATGAAACAACTGTATTTATATCCCAACAGCCTGATTCATTCTGGAATCGTCGAGGAAGCCAGAAAAATAATCGCAAAAAACAGCCGGTACAAAAACCGACAGGCGGAGTTGACTCAGCTGATCGGGGGAACCTTCCCGGAATGCGATCAGGCCGATTGTTTATATAATTACCTTGCCTTTCTTTATGACCTCGATCAGGAAAGGCTTTACAATTGGAATCTCCGGGAATTTTATGATTTCATAGCTCATAATAAATCCGACGACAGGGTCGAACAGGTTCACCGCTGGATTGCCGATACATACGCCCTTGAAAAAAACGAGCAGGCGGCACAATCGGCTTATCTGAAATATGAGCAGCTTTATCCCGAAAGCAAACATATCCCTTATGTTAAAATAAGACGGGCCAAAATCCTTTATGAAGACCTGAAAGATTATGAAACCGCTCTTGAAATTCTCACACAGGTCATAGACAATTACCCCATGACCGATTATGCCGGCTCTGCTCTCTATTTGCGCGGCGAGATTAAAGAGAAAAAACAAAGAGACTATAACGGTGCCATTGCTGATTTTCGCCGGCTTGTCACCGACATGCCCGGACACGACATGGGTGTTGACGCTTTATTTAATATTGCCGAAATTAATCGCGATCAACTCGGCGCGTCAAAAACGGCTATCGGCGTTTACGATGAAATTATTGACCTGTATCCCGAAGATATTCGCGGCGTGAAGGCTCTGGAGGAGGCGGCCGAAATCTACATGAAACTCGACGATCCGTTATCGGCCGCCCAGGAATATGCCAGGATTGCGTCACAATTTCCCGCTTATGAAGATTCCCCCAAAATGTTGACCAAAGCCGGAGCCATTTGCGAAAGCAAACTCGTTAATTATGAAAAGGCGATTGAGTACTATCAAATGGTGGTGGACAAATACATCGACACCGACGACGCCGTAAAAGCGGAAAAGAGAATAGCAAAACTTCGTGAAAAAATAGGCGAGTAAATCACTAAAATCAAAATCCCTGAGAGCTTTAACAGATTCTCAGGGATTTCACAGTCCCCCCCTCAAACATTTCTGGAACTTACTTCAGCAGAAGCATCTTCCTCGTTTCCGCAAAATCATCCGCTCTTATCTGGTAGAAATATACGCCGGTGGCCACTTCATGCCCATCGGCGTCGGTTCCGTCCCAATGCGTTTCATAGGACCCGGCCGATCTGACCTCGTCAACCAACGTCCGTATTTCCTGACCTATCAAATTATAGACCACAATCGACACATGCGATCGAACCTTAAGCGAATACTCAATGGTCGTCTTCGGATTAAACGGATTGGGGTAATTTTCGGACAGGCTGAATGTATATGGCGACATCAAATCATCATCGACCGATTGCGCCAGCGGGTACGATCCCCGGACTCTTATGGCGACATCGTCGCCTTGATTGCTGCCCAAGTCATACCATGTTCCGGATGCGCCGTTAGAGCTCATGTATGTCGTCTGGGTGGTGGTGTAACCGTTATCCGCCGCGATCGGGGCGGTATAACTTAAATTTGTAAATTTCACAACGGCATAAATATCGTTACCGGCGCCGATTTCAACCGGCGCATCCAGAGCAACCGAGTGGTATCCGGCCTCGCCGAAACTCTGGTCGAGTTTGGAGGCCAATAAATTGCTCGTACTGATGCCGTTAAAATCATCATAAAGATAGATATCGATATCGGTTGTTGCGTCGGTTGTCCAGAACTCGACCCGGTCAATATTAATATCCCGGGATAGCACGAATTTGCATAAACCCCAGGCGGTCGTCGAACTGTAACCGTACGTCGACGTCCAGCCGCCCTCGTCATGATACAATATTTCACCGTTCTGGTCATAATTTTGCCAACCGTACAGGTACGACGACCACATGCCGATATTGGCCGAGCCGTAAGCAATCGTAAAATAGCCGCCCTCCGTCCCATATCCGCATGTCCCGCCCCAGCCTGAACCCCAGCTGTTTTTCACGATCCAGGCGCCCGTTCCTCCGGCATGGACAATATTGTCATCCCAGCCGACTATCAGCACTGCATGATTTACCGGCTGAGTTGTCGTATGATACATCGTATAAGAACCGTTGTAGACGTTAAATTCACTTTGCCAGCTTGGGTCATCTGCATCGCCGGCGTACATTGTCGTATATACCGGACCGTAGGTATATATATAATTTTGCAGATTTGCAGTCAAAGGTACACTTTCCGCGGAGATTATCCGCCAATCAAGCAGAGTCTTTTGATATGTACAACCGGAATTGCAGCTGACATCGGCAGCCACGTACGGGTCGCACGATTCGAGCACCGTCCCTTTCTGGGAGAAAAAAGCGGCCATATCATAGTAATTGCCGCCGCCGCAGCTCCGGTCATGGAAATTACACTCTTTGGCGTTGTTTTCGGAGAAATCAAAAGTCCCCTCTCCGTCAATCAACATTTTGGCCTCGAAATTTCCCAGTGAAGCAAATGAATAACATGCCCCGCAACTGTCCTGGTTCTTGACCGACGTGACATCCGACTGTGTTCGCCAATCCCACGCCGTCGGTGCTTTCACCCCGCTTAATTTGGCCGGCGCCATTCGACCGGTAAGGTGCGGTAGATACAGTGGAGGCGGAATAAAACCGCGCCCGGGCGGCAACTCCCGAGGCTCGACCGGCCGCGCCGGTGCCTCCTGAGGTACTTGTGAAAACGCAGCAAATGTCATTATTCCCAGGATCAATCCCAATATTATACCTAGACGCGAGACTTTATATTTCGACGACATATTTTATCTCCCGAAAAGAGTTCCCAGTAGTTGTTACTTGCCCGCATAATCTTAATTCGTCATTAATATCCCGGATACTTAGCTGGACGCCCACCGGAAGGTTATTTATCCCGATGCAATAAACAGAATGGGCAATAATTGACCACCGGCGCGGGAGAAATTGCACACACCTTATGGCAAAATCAGATGATCCACAGGAATATTAACCGCCATTAATATATTCATAGTAAATATCTTAACAGTGCTGATTTTTAACGATCACGCGATCGCCGTACTTCAATAAACGACAATTATATCGTCGATTGATTAAAATACCATTACCGGCTATTCTGTTTCGGGCTTCGCCGCGACAATCTGGAACGGAATCGACTTCAACTCGTTGCCGTCCGCATCCAGAATCTTCACCTCCCAATCACCGGTCCACGTCGGCAGCAGGCTCTTTGAACTCCACGTCCTCCATGACGAACTCCTCACCGGAAGCTCGACGGTCGCCATATGTTCACCCTTGTAGTACCAGACATGGCGCACCATAGTACTATCTTCGGCCCCGAGAACCCGACACCATAAATATACTTCGCCGACATCCGCCGGAAAACTCTCCGCCATCCCCGTCGGCATCCGCTCCGCAATTCCGGTGCAAAGCTCGGTTTCAACCGTCAAAGCTGGTTTAACGGCCTCCTTGGCTTGCGGATTGACTGCCACTTTTTTATCCGGCTGGGTTGCAATACCCTCCTGCGCCGATCCGCACAGACAACCGATAATAAGTAAAACAAAAGCTGACGAAATAATCCTTTTCCACATGACCGACTCCTTTCCTCGAATAAGTTATGCTTATATTTGAAATACTATTTTAAATCCTGTTCGACAAATAAAATATTCGCCGAAACCGCGTATTCGAAGCGAATTAATATGAAAAAAATCCGGACAAGCCAGATTGTAAATTATCTTCGGTGTCAAAGTTGTTTCAACTCTTTTTCCGCATCCGCTTTCAGGGAATCACTCAAGCCGTTCTTAATCGCCTTCTTCAGACATTTTCTGGCTTCTTCCTGTTTACCCTCCATTATATAATTTTTCCCAGCATAATAATTATATTCCGGATTCTCCGGAGCAAATCTCAGCGCATTCCTGAAGGAAACGCTGGCTGTGGCGTATTTCTCCAGGGCATTCTGGGCTCGGGCGAGAGTACTACGGTGTTTAGCATTGGCCGGATCGTAATAAATGGCCTTATTGGCGTAATTAACGGCAATTTTCAGCTTGGTATTATTTTCCACCAATAAGAGAGCCAGATTACCCAGTGCGTCGCTGGCATATTGATCTAACCCGATAACCCTCTTATATATGGCCATCGCCGAATCCAGCTCACCGTTGACCCCCAATAGGTCGCCGTAAAGTATTAATGAACCGATATGGAGAGAATCCAGTGAAAGTGCCTCCAACACATTTTCTTCCGCCTGCGAATAATCCTTGCGATCAAAAAAATACTGAGCATATAACAACCTGGCATCAGGCACCTGCGGGTTGTTTTTTACACATAGTAGGCTGATTTCACGAACCTTATCCTCATATCCCGCCTCTTCCGCGAGTTTGATTGCCTCGATGTATCTCTCGACACATCCGGGACCGATACTGATCAACTGTTCGGCAAATCCAAGCGCAGCATCCTCATCCCCCAATTCACTATATAACTCAATCTTCTTGCGAGCTATCTCAGGATTATATGACAGGTATTCATCGAGATTATTCAAAAACGCCATCGCCTCCTCAGAGCGCTTTTGTTTTACCAAAAGATCAACCTCGCCGAGGATAGCATCTCGATTCAACTTATCGATATTCAAAACATCAGAAAACGCTTGCTGGGCCAGATTAAGTGAATCCATTTTGACAAATAACCTGCCCATCCGGGCTATATCGGTCGGATTTCCCTCGGCCGCTTCCTGCATTTTTTTCAGAGATTTATGCAATTCATCCTCGACCTTTCGAGCCCAGTACAAAAAAGTTGCCGAGTAAAGTGCCCGAAAATTATTGGGCAGCGTATCCACAATATCTTCCATAACCGGTCCGGCCAGATCGATCCTGAGGGCATCAATAAGCATTTCCAGATACCTGAAATTGATATCAAAAACGGCCGCCTCCGGGTATTTATCCCGAGCGACAAAAACCTGTGCCGTTTCATAGTACTGCTGCGAACCCATTTTATCGTGTAACTTCGCCTTGTACTCGGCAAACCGGCTTAGTACGAAAGGCGCATAATCGTACTTCTGAATAATCATCCCGTACTCGTTCATCGCCCGTCGAGTTTGACCCTTCCCATCAAATATTTCCGCGCTTAAGTAATAATATCGATGCGAATCAGGGACTTTGGCCTTGAATTCTTCCAGGAGCGCTCGTGCCCGGGGAAAGTACCCAAGTTCAATAAATTTCTCTGCTATATCCGTCTTATAGTATAAATTTTCGCCGGCCGATTTCAGAGCCTCCTCGTAATAAATAGCCGACGAATCATACAGTCCAAGAAGTTTGTATGCATCGCCGACAGTCTCATATACTTCACTTCTGCCGTCAGCGTTTGAAGATGCAAGTGCACATTCGTTTAAACCGTCGTCGAATGCACCCTTATGAAAATAACACTGTCCCCGGACGGCATGCAGCAACGGATCATCCGGCAATTCGTCCAATCCTCTTTGAACCGAATTGACGGCATCTTCCACTTTGCCCGCCTGCAAAAGCGAGGACACCTCCACTGCTATGCCGGTCGCCGTATCGCCGCCATTGTTCTGAAAAAGAGTGATATAAAAAAATGCAAGCTCCGGGCGATTCATTTTTAAACATAATCGCGCATCAAGAAGCAACGCCGGAGGAAATGTCGTATGCTTCGTAATTACCTTCTGGCAGGCGTCCATAGCCTTGTAAATCAATCCCTCTTTGTCATAATAAACCGCTTTGCCGAACAGCCCGTAGGGTTGTTCCGGATATTTCTCTGCAATAGAGTCGAATATTCCAAGCGCCTTCTCCGGATCACCGGCATTCAAAGCCTTAATGCCGTTGTTGAATAATCGCCGGGCGGAATCTTCCGGACTCGAACACGATATGATTAGCAGGATAAATAGAATTATTACCGGTACATATTTTCTCATTTTTATCTCCTTGTTGCTGTTCCGTTGGCATTTAGGATATTGATAATAACTATTTCGGCGCCTTTAAGCAAATACTATGCTGAAATAAAAATTTTTTGTTGTCATAATCATCTTTTCTTGTATATTATATGTATATGCTCACACTGAGTTCAGAAGATCTTGTTAAGAAATACCGCAAGAGAAAGGTAGTTAATAAAGTTACTATTGATGTCAAACCGGGTGAAGTGGTCGGGCTTTTAGGCCCCAACGGCGCTGGTAAAACCACCACTTTTTATATGATTATCGGATTTATAAGACCAAATTCCGGTTCGGTTTTCATTGGCGACAGGGAGATTACCCGCCTGCCGATGTATCGAAGAGCCGGTCTTGGCATCGGCTATCTGGCTCAGGAAACATCGGTTTTCCGCAAATTGACGGTCGAAGAAAACATCATGGCCATTCTTCAAATGAGAAAATTGTCGCGTAAAGAGCGGAAAATGAAACTCGACTCACTTCTCGACGAGCTGGATATTAGCCATCTGCGTAAACGAAAAGCTTATTCTCTATCGGGCGGCGAACGAAGACGTGTCGAAATAACCCGCACACTGGTTTCGGATCCCCAGTTTATTTTGCTTGATGAGCCGTTTGCCGGTATCGATCCGATTGCGGTTGAGGATATTCAGAAAATAATCGAGCGTTTGACCGAAAAAGGCCTCGGCGTATTGATTACCGATCATAATGTCAGAGAGACGTTATCGATATGCAGCCGGGCTTACATTATGTGTGATGGAAAAATATTGAAATCGGGCACGGCCGAGTTTCTGGCCGAGGATCCCGAGGCGCGTAAGATATATTTGGGGGAAAAATTCAGATTAAATTAAAAGGTAATTTCTGAACAGAATTACGTATAAAGAGTGGAAAAGATGCTGACTCAGGGCGGATTTCTAAATTATCAGTCCTGACAAACCGATAATACTACTGAGACCACATACCGGAAATGATAGCGGTTAACCTTTAACAAAACAACAGGTTGCAAATGAAACTCGGGTTACAACTAAGACTCAAACAAACGCTGGCCCCGCAACTGATCCAGTCGCTGAAAATGCTTCAAATGCCGATTTTGAAGCTCGAGCAAACGCTCCGGCACGAACTTTCCGTTAATCCGATGCTTGAGGAAGTCGAGCCGGCCGAAACTACCGATCAGATAGAAAAAGAGCAGGAAAATCTTCTCAAAGAGGACGAGGAACAGATTGATCCTAAATTAGATAAAATCGACTGGGAAAATTACCTCAGCGATGATATGGATACTTACAAAATAAGAAATTCATACTCCGCTTCCGATGAATCTTTCGAAAGAGTCCCGGTTCTCGAAAAAACAATCTATGACCATCTTCAGGAGCAACTGTCCTTTCTTAAGCTTACCGAGGAAGAGCAATTGATCGGCGAATATATTATCGGGAATATTTCTCCCAAAGGGTATCTTGTTATTACTTCCGCCGAAATGGCCGACGAGTTGAAATTGCCGGTCGAAAAAATCGAAAAAATGGTCGAGGTGATTAAGAAGTTCGATCCGGTTGGTGTCGGCTCCGCCGACCTTCGCGAATCGCTCCTGATTCAACTCGAAGAAAAAGGGCATAAAGACTCTCTGGCATATAAAATCGTCGATGAATATGTCAACGAACTCGACAAAAAATCCATACTCCAGATCTCCCGGGCTCTGGGTGCTCCTTTCGAAAAAGTCCAGCAGGCCATGGATCTTATAAGAACACTGTCACCGACACCGGCGCATGGAAGCTTCGATTCGTCCGCCATACCGATTATACCGGACCTGATTATTGAAAAAATCGGCAATGACTATGTCATCTATCATAATGACCGTAATACTCCCAGATTAAGAATCAGCGCCGGATATCGACAACTGCTGAAAGCGGGCAATAAGACTTCGAAGGACACCAAAAAATATGTTCGTGAAAAACTGGAGCAGGCGCGCTGGCTTTTGAATTCTATCAATCAACGCCGGTCGACGATGATTCGTGTCATGGAGGCTATCGTCGAGGAACAACGGGAATTTTTCGAAAAAGGCCCCGCCTTTCTAAAGCCGTTGATTATGGAAGATATCGCCCGGAGAGTCGAAATGAACGTCGCCACCATCAGCCGCGTTTCCAACGGCAAGTACGTTCAAACACCGCAGGGTGTCTATGAAATCAAGTACTTCTTCAACTCCGGTATCGCCAACGAAGACGGCGGCGAGATGTCGAAACGGCACGTCAAAAAACGTATCGAAGAAATCATCGCCGGTGAAGATACTCAGAAACCATTTTCCGACCAGGAAATTTTCCTGAAGCTTAAGGAAGAAGGCATCAAACTGGCGCGGCGAACCGTCACGAAGTACCGCGAAGAATCAAAAATACAGCCGGCGAGGTTCCGGAAACGAAAAATTTAATGATAAAAACGTTATCCATTCTCATAGATTTTTCCATTAAAACATGCGGTAATATACACGCGTATAACATAGGAGGGAAAATTTTCAATGGATTTGAAACCGACACAGATAAAAAACAACGCTGACAATTGCCTGTATGTGGGTTGCCCATGCTGAAACAGCGAAAGGTTGCCCCTGTCTGTAAAAAAATTCGGTTTTATGTTTTTCAGGACGAATCGATATTCGATTCGATGGGCCTTACAGAACCAAAACTCCCAAAAAAGGTCGCCCGTATAGGACCTTGGGCTAATTGAAAGGAGTAAGCAGATGAATATTGAGATAACCGCCAGACATTTTGATCTGACACCGGAACTTCGGGAATATATCGAAAAGGAAATCAATGGGCTGACCCGATATTTTGAAAACATAATCGCCTCCGAAGTTATTCTCGATGTCGAGAAGTATCGCCAGACGGTCGAAATCAAAGCCAAAGTATACCGTGAAGTGATTACCGGCAAGGCGGATACCGATGATATGTACCAATCGATCGAGCAGGCTGTCGGCAAAGTAAAAAAACAACTGAAAAAGTACAAAGGGAAACTGAAAGATAAACGTCCCGAGCAAATAACGGAAACGATTGAACAGGCCACCCGCCCCGAAACCGACGTTGACGCCGTTGACATTTGATAGCAGTAACTATCGATAATTGTTGACACAATAGTCAAATAATAGTACAAAGCCCCTTCCAAGAGGGGCTTTTATTATTTTTATAGGCGGCAGACTTCCCGGTCTGCCCCCTTTATATTGACATGGCGTCGAGTCGCCGCACACCACGTCTGGTGCCGGGTGCGGCGACCTGGCATCACAGGATAAGCGAACCATTTATAATCGTCATTTTTTGCCTCAACCAGTCTGACAAATTCGTGTAACCGGTTGTGACGGTTGTTAGTCCAATGAATTGGGTTCGTTTCGCATATTTTAACATCTTTTTTTTTATCTTCCCCCCTAAATAAATACTGTGGGCGGCCGATGTCCTCGTCTGCTCCCTTATGAACGTGGTTGGCCCACCGCGGCAGATCCCCTTGCGGCATTGAAAGGGAGGGGCGCAGGTCAGCAAGCCTTGGGCTCCTGACAGGGGAGGGGGAAATGGGTTCGAATCGAATTTTTGGATTTTTTTCCATACATTTTCATTATTCGTTACGCTGAGATTGCCACGTCGTCTCTCGTTCGCCGCAGCGAACTCGTTCCTCCTCGCAATGACGCGGAGAGGGAAAATGGCTTCGTTTCCGATTTTCGGAAATAATTTTTTGACATAAAGAATAAAACCTGTGCCCGGCAGGTCCTCAGAGGCTGTCTCATAAGTGGACATATTCTGGTTTGTAAATTAATTTCACA
>CAYVMO010000034.1:0-38907 GCA_964452645.1 uncultured Ignavibacteriaceae bacterium | reverse complement strand
ATACAGCACGGTCGGGATAATCGATAGAAAAATATGACTCTTAATCAGATGTATTAATTCCAGCTCACTCCGAAAATCGCCGGCACCGGCAATAACCGCCAGATCAATGTTGTATCTCTGAGACAGAACCAAAAATTCATCCAGCGTCCGGAAATAATGAAATGAAATTTCATTGCCGCCAAATGTCTTTGAAAGCTGAAAGACAATATCGATATTTTCTTGTCGGCACGCGCAGTGAAACATAATTTAATACCCCGCCGCTTTCCTTTCACGGGGATGAAACTCCTTATGAATTGAAAGCAAATAATCTTTATCGACCTGGGTATAAATCTGCGTCGTCGTTATACTGGCGTGACCCAGAAGCTCCTGAATCGTCCGGAGATCGGCGCCACCCTCGATCATATGCGTCGCAAAACTATGCCGAAACGAATGCGGTGTGACCGTTTTACCGACGCCCGCTTTTAAAGCATATTTTTTGATAACCTTCCAGACACCCACCCGCGAGAATCTCTTATTTCGATTGGAAAGAAAAAGAACATCGGTCTGCGCCGTCTCCCTGATTTTTTCCCTGACTTCGATCAGATATTTTTCGGTCGCCTTACGAGCCTGACTGCCGTACGGAACCAATCGCTCCTTTCCTCCCTTACCGATGATCTTGATAAAACCGATCTCGTCATAAATGGCCGATAATTTCAGGTTGATTAATTCTGAAATCCTCATTCCGGTTCCGTATAACATTTCCAGGATGGCAATATCGCGGGTACCAGCGACGGTGTCAACATCAGGCTGCGTCAAAATTCTCTCCATCTCCTCAATCGTCAGATAATCCGGGTGATACCTTGAAATTCGCGGTACGCGGGCGAATTCAAACAGATTTTCACGGACCAATTCATGCTCATGTAAATATTTATAAAAGCCGCGCAGCGATGATATTTTTCTGGCAATTGAAGCCGGCTTTCTATTTTGATCATTCAGTCCTGCAATATATTCATTCACAGCCTTTCGGCGGATATTAAAATCACCGGATAATTTAAATGCCGCTTTAAATTCATTGATATCTCTTCGATACGCTGCCAGGCTGTTCTGCGACAGACCGCGCTCCAACTCCAGGTACTGCAGGTACTCATCCAGTACCGAATCTTTCGTCAACGTTTCATTCATAATTTAATCATCATCCGGCCGTCGCCGTTACGCAATATGCCACGGTGCGTGCGCCCGCTTCGCCAAGAACCTTTTGTGCTTCCCGCACCGTTGCCCCGGTTGTGATAACATCGTCGACTATCATTACCCTGTCATCTTTTAATGCATCGCCGAAGACTCTAAATGCGCCTTTAATGTTTTCTTCTCGTTGCTGCGGGTTGAGCCGGGTTTGATCTTTAGTTCTTCTAACCCTGACCAGATTTTTATGGACCACCCCGACGCCCAAGCCCTTTCCTATTATATCGGACAGAACCGCCGCCTGATTAAAGCCTCGATTTTTTTCGCGATAGCTGTGAAGCGGGATCGGCACTATCGCATCAAGATCGAGTGATTTCATCTTTTCCGAATATAAATTCAATAGCCGACCCGCCAGACCATCAGCCAGCCTTTTAAAACCATAATATTTGAATCTATGAATAATTTCTTTAAGAGGATCGGTGAAATGACCGAGGGCAAAGACGGGCAGAGAATATTCACCCGTGCATTCGGGACAGGTTAAATTCTTTTCCAGAATTTCCCGGCAATTGGCGCAAAAAGGAAATTCAAATTGCATCGTCCTTATCCAGCAGCGCTCGCAGACCAATTTGTCCGTTTGTTCCAAAAATGCTCCACAGCAAAGACAAAAAGGCGGATAGGCGATATCAAGGATGCCGTCTAATATCTTTCCGGCTGATTGTCTTATCCCCTCGTACATGCATTTAATTTAATAATTTTTTTGCCGGGCAAAAATAACTTTCTGTCCGAAAGAAAATTCGACCTACAAATCAGGATGCTCGATATATCTCCGGGCGGAGTCGGAAAGGTCCTTATCCGGATACATCGCGATTAATTTCCCCCAGTAAAATCTGGCCTTATTTTTATTATTTATTGCCCGATAAACGATGCCGAGATTGAAATATGCGACGGCATGCAAGGAATCGAGGGCTATCGCCTTTTCGAACATCTCAATAGCCCCATCAAAATCACCGGTCGCATGTAAACAGGAGCCCAAATCGCAGACGACATTGGGGTCGGTGGAATCGATAGCCAGAGCTCGACGGTAACATTCGACCGCAACCCGGTAGTGACGATTATCCATAAACTTATTGCCGAGGGCCACTAAATCATCGTAACCATCAGGAAGATTTGTCAACATCTCATCGAAATCATCGACATTCGTCGCCCGGTTCATAGATTCATTTGACGGCTGGCCGCCAACAGCCTGTCTATCCTTGCCGATGAAAAAAATAACCGCAAATATCAGTATAAACCCGAAAATGAATAAATAATCATAAACCGGGCTTTTTCCCGCCGCCTCAGTCTTGCCGTCGTTACCCGATAGATCGCAGCCGCACGCCGGACAATAACCCGATTCCGCTTTTATTTCATATCCGCATGACTCACATTGTTTTCTATCTTCAACCATCATATCCGCCGTTTGAATTATTTAATTTTTGAAGCAATATACGGACAAAAACATTATTTACCAGAATAATCTTTATTCCTCCCGGCAACCACTTCATAAAAAACCGGCCCATCCCTGGGCCGGTTAAGTCCGCTAATATCTCCCCCTCACCCATAGCGGCGCTTATTTATTACTCACGCTTCCAATCAGTAATACTAAAAAACTAAATAAGTTGTTCCAATTATTTTTTTATCTTAAGAATTAGAAACAGCCATGGTCTAATCATCGACCACCAGCCGATAAACGGCCTTATCTTGCTGTAGTTCTTTCTTTCTTCCGGGTACGCCATCGTAATTGGTACTTCGGTCATCCGGTATCCGCCCTTTATAAAATTATAATGGATATAGTATTCCATTTCATAGCGATTCAACCACTTCTGATCGAGATGAAAACGCTTGTCGTCGAATGGCGACAATTTGTACGCTCGATAACCGCAAGTTATATCGGTGCCCCTGTATCCTGTAAACAAATTAACGATTTTCGTAAACAGGTTTATCATTGCCTTTCTAAACAGCGGAAGATTGGGCGACTCGCCGCCTGACAGATTCCGTGAACCCTGTACATAATCATAATTGTCTTCAATGAGCGGCGCCACCATCCGCTCGATATGCTCCGGAAGCATCTTGCCGTTGGCCGCCATGATAACGATTATTTTATAACCGTTCTCCCGGCCAAAATTAACAGCCTCGCGAATCCCGCAGCCTATCCCCCGATTTCGTTCGTGGCGGATAAGAAAAAAATCCTGCATTTTCAAAAATTCATAACTACCATCGGTCGAACCGTCATCGACAAATAAAATATCATACTCTCTTTTTGGCGGAAAAATCTTGACTAATTTTTTTAGCTTCTCACCCTCATTGTACGAAAAGAGCGATACCAGTACTTCAGACTTCGACATTATTATTTATTGTCTTCAGGAACGTACGGAAACCAGACATACGGTCTTGGATAGGCGTCGATATAGCATTCCAGCTCGCTAACGTCCTTGATAATGCGCGCCGGATTGCCAGCTACGACCTTCATTTCCGGAACATCTTTGACAACGACCGATCCGGCGCCGATTAACGCTCCGCGGCCAATCTTGACCGCCGGCAAAAAAGTGCAGTTGCCACCGATACGCGCCATATCTTCGACTACGGCTCCGCCCCCGCACTCTTTATATTTGGGGCAGTTCATCGGATGCGGGTCATCTGTAAAAACGGTGTTGGGTCCGACAAAAACATATTTTCCCAGGGTAACCATTTCCAGAAAACAACCCGAATGTATCCTGCACCCGTCGCCGATTTTGTTTTCAAATTCAAGAACCGTATTGGTCCCGACCGAGACATTATTCCCGATAAAGTTATGTTCTCTGATCGATGTCCCCTGTCCGCTCTGGAAATCATCGCCGATACTGTTACCGGCATAAATCGTCGTAAACGGTCTGATAATAGCCCTCAAACCGATAGTCAATTTTAGCTCCCCTTCCTTTGCACCGCGCGGCGGTTGACCCAGAACCGCCGGACCGTAAATGACCGATCCCTCGCCTATCTCGATATTGTCATAAATTTTTACATCCCCGATAAGCTTAACATCTTTCACAGCCTGATAACCTTTCCGCCCTGTCGTAATGACTTATTAGCCGCTTCCAGAATACGGACCGCGTTATATCCGGCCTGTCCATCTGTAAGTGGCTTTCTTTTCTGATCTATTGAATCGACGAATTCCGCCGCCACCAGATTAAGCGCCTCGGTCATTTCAATCCTCGGCGCGAGCATATCGCCGGTGCGATATTGAACCAGAAGATCGTACGCCTCTTCCCGCTTTTTAATATATTCAACACCCTTGTTGTATATTTTCACTTTTTCGGACGGCTCGACATCATCATAGACTATCATTTTTTTCGAACCACATATCAGCGTCTTGCGCACCTTAACCGGCGCCAGCCAGTTAACATGAATATGCCCGATCAGCGGCGAATCGTACATAATCGAGATGTATGCTGTATTTTCTATCTTATTCTCGAAATGCGCCACACCGGTAGCTGAAATCGCCCGCGGCTGTTGCTCGAGGAGATGATCCATTATCGAAACATCATGCGGCGCCAGGTCCCAGATGACATTTACATCATGCTGGAATAAACCCAGATTGACCCGTACCGAATCAAAATAATACAAATCACCCAGATCGCCGCTGCTTATTACTTCCTTAATCTTCCGAACCGCCCCGGTGTAAATAAAAGTATGATCGACCATCAGCGTCAGACCCTTTCTCTCCGCCGTTCCAATCAGCACTTCCGCCTGCTCGGCCGTGGCCGTCATCGGCTTTTCCATCAACAGATGCTTCCCGTTTTCAAGCACCTCCATCCCCAGCGGAAAATGCGTCAAAACCGGTGTCGCGATAACGATGGCGTCGATATCTTTATGATGCAATATTTCATCACTGTCTTTCGTCAGAATTTTTATATTCGGATACAGGCGCGAAATAAACTTCAATCTTTCTTCCCGAAGATCCGAAACACCGATCACCCGTGCATTATCGCAGGTATTAAAATTACGGACAAGATTCGGACCCCAGTAACCGCAGCCGATTATACCGATATTTATCACATCAGACTCCTAATAATGATACAAAGCCTCGTTGGGCTTCTTTACCTCCAGAAAAATCCCGTATCGCCCGTATTGCCTTCCAGCCGACGGCGACAGGTCATCCAGATTCCGCTGCCCGTCCATACCATCTATATAATAAGAAATAACTGAATCGGACGAAAGAGGATAATTCATCCAGATACGCGGATCACCTTTTTCGACAAATCTTTCGATGGACGTGGCGTAATAAGACATACTGGGGACATTTGCTTCATCGGGAGATCCCGACGGATAATACCCGAAAATATCTATAAACGAATTTCCGTTTGACACTGAATTACTCGATTGAATTTTAAAATCCAGATATCCGAATTTATCCAGAAGTTGATTTACCGTCTGTGAATTAAGCGGTATCGATCGCCAGTTACGCATGTCCTCCATCCCTATTCCGTATATCAATTGAAAAACATTATAAGTCGTCTTGTGATAATAAAAATCGCTCACTGGTGACCGGTCAAAATAAAACGGCGCCGTCTGGTCGTTCGTCATAAATAAAAATGGAGTCTTCCGATTATGATTGGCTACCATATCAATCACAACCCGACATAAATCGCCCGGCTGAATTCTGAAATTTTCCGGGAAATAAATTCTGACACCCGCCGCCTGACCGCGATTAATCAAACGGCATTTCCATTCGGCCCAATTATCCGTTGCGACCCCGAGTACCAAGATCAGCAGTGTCAACAAAATAACCGGGATGCTGATCACTTTCAAAGACTTGTTTATTCCAATTTTACCGGACAATATTTTATAAAGATAGTACGCTATGGTTAAAAATATTATGGTCTTGATAATCACAAGGACCGTCGCTCCTGCCCGGCCTCCCAGAAGAGTTATCACGGGCCAATAAGGAAAAAAGAGAATAAATCCGCCACCTGCCAGAAACAGAATTATCTCTACGATAACTTCCCGGATATCAGCCGATTTTAACATTTCGTGAGAAAAATCATATATTTTTATAATAACCAGTGATGAGGCCACCATTATAATCGGCATGGCATCCAGATTATAGCGTGCCAGAGAGTGAAATATAATGTGGATAATCGTATAGTACAAAGGGATTAACAGCAGGAATATCATGCCTTTCCTGGAATCAATGAAAATATAGAAAACACCAAACAATCCCGTTATGACTATTACAAAATGCACTACTGTACTTATTGTCTGATTCATTACAAAAGTCAGGTTCATTTCATTAAACGGCCGCGACCACAATCTTGAAAATTTCTTCAGTAGAAGACGACCATATTCCAGCGGATTGTTAATAATCGTATGCGAAAGCGGCGCCAGCCAGAAATCCGGATTTACATAATCGAGATCGTAACCCTCATGCACGATCGATGAACTTGACCTCAGATTCGAGGTCGAATACTCCGGATCGCGGATGGCCGGACGGTCGAAATAAATACTTGTAATAATAAACCATGGTACCGTCATAAGCAGGAAGGGCAGCGCCGCTTTAATCAACGGCTTAATCAATTTCCGTATATCTTTTCGATTGTCATAAATAAATCCCGCCCCGAATGGAATAAAGAGCAAAACTGCCGTGGGTTTGGTCAGCACCAGTAAACCCAAAGCCAGACCGGTCAAATAAATATATTTCGGCTTCTGTTTATCGTACCATAATAAAATCGCGTACAGCGTTAAAAGAATAAGGAGTATCGTTATTGGCTCCGGCGAAACCATACCGGTCAGTAAAATAAAAGGCAAATAAATCAGGTACAGAATGCCCGCCAGAATCGCCGCCCGCTTACCCGTTAACCGCACCGCA
The DNA here is from genome assembly GCA_964452645.1 of uncultured Ignavibacteriaceae bacterium. Classification (GTDB taxonomy): domain Bacteria; phylum Zixibacteria; class MSB-5A5; order GN15; family PGXB01; genus CAYXTW01. The sequence goes on along the minus strand of CAYVMO010000034.1, from coordinate 31,865 downwards.
ACAAGCATCAGCAATAACATACACAAACTGTCCAATATTGCATTGGCCGTGCGCACAGCGGCAAAATCATTTCCGAAATCAGTCAGGAAAATAATCGCCAGATATGCCGGCAGAACCGGGCCGGATAGAAACAGATAATGCTGTGCTCGGGCGATGGTCGGAATTTTATAGTGCAGCCATTCGATCTTTTCGCCTTGGATATATTTATCCATCGTACCGATAAATCGCCCCTGGGATAACGCCGAGTCGGCCGGTGAATCCAGCTCCGGATGACCGAAGCGCTCCGACATACTGAAGTAATGTATTAAACCGAGCGCGGCCGAAGAATAAATCCGCGCATCCCACATGACCGGCAATTGCCGCTGTGTATGCACATATATCAGTCTGATTCCGAGGCACAGAAGAAAAAAAATTAACAGAACCTGTTTGAATTTCGCCCCGGACAGCATCTATTCTTATGCCGATTTATTTTTAATCGTTCGGTACCATGCGTACGTTCGGCGCAATCCTTCCCGCAACGTCACCTGCGGCTGCCAGCGCAGACGTGTCCGGGCCCGCTCAATATTCAAGACGCGCCTTCTGATATTGTCGATATCCCGGCGATCGATATGTTCATGCTTGACCCCACCGCCCATTATCTCGTAAAGCATATTGACCACGTCAACTATGCTTGTCTCCGTGCCGGCGCCAATGTTAAAAACGAGACCATCCGCCCGTGGCGACAATAGGGCCATTAGAGTCCCCTCGACGGCATCATCGACATACGTGAAATCCCGTGTCTGCTGGCCATCGCCGTGAATCTGCGGCGCTTGACCTTGGTCGATTGACATTATAAATTTGGAGATGACACCGCAGTACGGATTGGACGGATTTTGTTTCGGGCCGTAAATATTCGAATAACGAACGACCGTCACGGGAACGAAATACGTTTCATAAAAAGCATAACAGTAATTTTCGCCGGATAGTTTGGAGACCGAATACGGCGAAAATGTCAGCGGGCTTTCGTCTTCCGTAATGGGCAATATCCGCGGATTGCCGTAGACCGAAGCCGATGACGAGTACACGATTCGCGTCGGCCTGGTTTCGCGTGCCGCCATAAGTATATTCAATGTCCCGCCGATATTGACTCGATAATCTTCCATCGGATTTTTCGTCGAAATTATAATATTTCGCGCCGCCAGATGCGCCACATAATCGGCCCGGGCCATGAGATTCCGTACCAATTCGTAATCGGTAACCGAACCCTCGACAAATTCATAAGGGATTTCGGCATCTATATTTCCCCGATCGCCGGTAAAGAGATCATCCAGAACGATAACTTTACCCCCCGCGCGGACTATCCGCCCGACAACATTGGAACCTATAAAACCGGCGCCGCCGGTCACCAGGACCGTCTTGCCGGTAAAGTCAATATTAATCACTACGCTCTCCCCTATTTTCTCAATTTCAGCCCGAGATAAATCATCGGTCTCGCCAGCCGCCACCAATCCCGAAACGGCTTCATCTTTGTAAACTGCTTTCTGTCGCCATGATAATATATCGTAATCGGAACTTCCTGCACCCTGATATTTTTATTCTTAATCACTTTATATAATATATATGGCTCCAGTTCATACCTGTCAAGCCAGCTTTGTCCGATATTAATCTCCGGCTCATTAAAAATCGTCAGCCGGAAAGCCCGAAAGCCGTTGGTCGCGTCGGTAATACGCCGCATAACTAACAGCGAAAAAAATGCCGAATACAACCTGGTCGTTATTTTCCTGAACGAACGATCATTGACCACCCGCCCGCCTTTCATCCGTCGCGAACCCTGAACAAAATCAAATTCATTTTTTACAATCGGCTCAACCACGCGACCGATTTCATTCGGCTCATGCTGGTCGTCACCCGAAAGAATCACGCAGATATCGAAACCGTTTTCCCGGCCGTAATTTATACCGGTTCTGATTGCCGCCCCGACACCCATATTCTTATTATGTTTGATAACCGTCGCACCGGCCGCATTGGCCTCCTCCGACGTTGCATCACTCGAGCAATCATCGACCACGACGATCCTGCTGACGACATCGATTTTTTTTACTTTCTCCACCACCCTGCCGATTTTGCCGTGCTCGTTATAAGCCGGCAGGACAACATATATTTTATCCTGATTGGTCATTTTCGCTTTTTTCGAGAGCTTCTTTTCCCAGCTGGCTTAAGGACAATCCTTCTTTATAAAGAAAATAAAAACCCATCAGTGTAATCGGGATAAACTGCGCCGCATGAAGGACCAGAGCGCATGAAACCGCTTCGGAAGAACTTGTCCCGATACCATAGTAGCCCAGAGTCAGTACAACCCCGGCGTGATAGACTCCGATAAAACCGGGCGAGGATGGTATCAGGATTGAAATCGAAACTACTACCAGCAGGACATACGAAGCCGATAATGGAAGGTTATAAGGCGGTTTATCCAACCCGAAAGCATAGAAAACAAAAACGTTGGATATTCCCATCGCCAACCAGAGAAGAATCGTGTGTACCGATACCCAAAATGTACAGTGCCAGCTTTTCAGGAACATCAGCCCTTTGGAAAATTTAATAACCGTATTATGAACAACTTCCTTGAATTTATCCGGAAGAAAAAACAGGTAACGCGTCAGGAGTTTACCGGCCCCCTCCGGCCTCATCACCAATCCCACGGCGAATATCAATCCGAAAATGGCCACGCCCAAAGACAATGCTGCACCCAGCTTAAACTTTTCATCGAATTTTGTCGGAATAAACCACAAAATCACCGCCAATATCAAAAGCAGCGCCAGCAGATCAAACACCATCCGTTCAACAAAAATCGTCGCCAGAGAAGCCGATTTGGTGACTTTCTCATTTTTCCGCGCCAGAGCATACGCTCTGACGAACTCGCCCAATCTCAAAGGCAAAACATTATTGGCCATGAATCCGATACATGTCGCCGATAATAATTTTTTGTACTTCGGCGCTCCGATCGGCTTAAGCATATATTTCCAACGTTCGGCACGCTGAAACATGGCCAGAATGACCAAACACATATTCGGCAACAGCCAAAAATAATTGGCGCCCTCCAGTGCCCCCACTAATTCACCGAAATTAACGTTCCTGAAAATAATAAAGACCAGTACGGCCGAAATAAGCAGGCCGATTATAACCGACAATAATTTCTTTTTGGGCATTATTTTTGTCTCTGAGATGCAATTTCTTCCAGAATAGCCAGAAATTTATCGGCGGCACTGTCCCAATCGAATTTCTTTACCCATTCCATACCGCCCTTTTCCAGTCGTGCACGCGTACCCTCTTCGGTCAGAATTCTTACCAGTTTTTCAGCCAGTTCATCAATCTTGCCATATTCATATAAAAAACCGGTCTGATTGGGCTGCACCGAATCTCGTAAGCCTGGAGAATTAGCCGCAATAACCGCCGTCCCGCAAGCATTCGCCTCGATATTCGTCAGCCCCCAGCCCTCTTTCAATGAAGGATAAACGGCCACATGACTGCGCCTTAGAATATCAACCTTTTCTTCCCGACTGACGAAACCGGGAAAATCGACCCGATCACGAATCTTTAGTTTCCCCGCCAATGATTTTAATTCCGGGAGATAATCGCCCGCCCCGACTATTTTAAGCTGCGCCTCCGGAACTTCTTTCAGGACTTTCTCGAAAGCAATAATTAAATCATCAATCGATTTATATTTCTTTATGCGACCCAGATATAAGACCGTCGGCTTTTTATATTTAGATATGCTCGGATCGAAATTATAGGTGTCTTTATCGATCCCGCAATGAACAACCGATATATTATCCCGTTCCACGCCGCGCGCGGCGATATCATCGGCGGTCGATTCCGATATAACATTGAACTTCCGGCCCTTATAAATCCACACCATCGGCCTTTCGGTCAAATATATATAAGTGCCCAGCAAAAAATTGATTTCCTTAAAAACCGTCGTGGCGAACAGATGCGGTACCACCACCAGCGTCGGCAAATTCAAATAGAGCGGTGTATAAAATGGAATTTTATTGATATCTTCAACAAGTACATCAAAATCATTTTCCCTGACTAACTTCCGAAGTGCAAACGGAGCGATCAGATTAAAATTATACCGATTGCCGCGCCTGATTATCTTTATTCCCTCGACGGTCTCCTCCGGTAGTGATGAATCGTAGCCGGAACAAAATAAGGTCACCCGGTGACCTTTTCTCGCGATTCGCCGAAGCAACTCCTCGAGATGTACTTCGGCGCCGCCAGCCTGTGGATTACTCAGGTCCTGCCAGTTTAGCGCCAGTACATTCACGATCATCGTCCTTCGAGCGTATCTTTGGTGGGATTAACCGACTCTATCTGTTTTAAAAGTTCCCGAGAGTCCAAATCCTCGGGATGTCTGGCTACCCAATCGGTGACAAGGACTCGCAACCTGCTATATTCTTTATTATGATACAACGTTGTCGCTAACGCCTGAAATGCGTTGACATAATCGGGATACAGCTCATGTGTTCGTTCCAGAACCTGAATCGCTTCGTCCACACGTCCCGCCATTCGGGCTGACAGCGCCCAGTTATAATACAATACATTTTTATTTTCGACCGGGGCGTTTCCAATAAACGTTTCCAGCGTGTCAAGGCGGCCCATTTCACCCAGCATCTGCGCCGTATAAGCATATATATCGAATGATTCCGGTAGAATCTTCAAACCCTTCCTGATATGCTCCATTGCCCCGTCGTAGTCTTTGGCTTTACGGAGCGAATCGGCCAGTAACAAAAATCCCTGGGCATAATTATTTATCAGCCGTCGCGTGCTTTCGCTCTTATAAATCGTGGGATCGGCCACACCTCGATATTCAAACTCGTCCTCGTACAATCGCCGTGTTAAATCATAATTCATTTGATCCTTACCCTGTTTCGTGGACAAACGGTAAACCATTCCCTCGAGTACCAGCAGATCCTCAATGGATTTCCCTCGATACCGGCGATTTTCCTCCGAGACCGTTACCGCAAAAGTAATCGGTACCTCCCAGTTATTGTCGTGTATAACATGATCCAGTAATAGATCCTGGATACGATGTCTGGTACCGTCCTGATCCTGGTATGGCCGCATAGCTTCGATTTGCACATCGGTCATTTTAATCGGGACATTGAATTTATCACGCAATTGTTTTATATACCAGTCGGTATTGGCCAATGATAAATTCACCACCCGAATATCCCGTCGGATACCGTACACCTCCTGAATACACCATGTCGGAAAGGTATCATTATCACCATTAGTAACGAATATGGCGTTTTTCCCGTTCGATTTGAAATAATTATTGGCATAATCGTACGCTATGTAGTTGCGTGAACGATCATTATAAAAATAGTTGGTCTTCAAAGGAATAATCGGCATCAGTACCAACAGAGACGATATCCCGAAGGCCGCCTTCTGCAAACCGGGTCCGAAATTCTTGAATGTATCCCGTACCAGGTCGATAAACGCCGCAATACCCAATCCGATCGCCAGGCCGAAAAATACGAATCCGGGCGTGAAAAAATAGTCACGGTCCCGGACTTCAAGATAATCGGCGCCGGTCACCGGATTGATACGCGTGCCGTCCGCAAAATTCATGTACAGTACAATTCCCAGGCAGCATAATAAAACCACTACAAAAAACGGCAGCCCGATATCCGGTTTTCGCCGAATCGTCTCCCATATTCCGAATAAACCCAGAATCAGCATTATGAAAAATCTTCGCCCGTGAGCCCCATACTGCTCCTTGAAGAAGTACCAGAAACCCATCCGGCGATGATTGCCAAATTGATTCTCCCATTCCGCGCGCCTCACGAACATCCGATCCACCATCGACTCCGAACCGTATTGCTTACGCTCCAGATACCCCACCACGGCCGCAAACGAACGCGAAGGATTGTTCTCATCGATATCCGGATTATGCGCCGAGCGAATGGGAATAAACACATGGATTGAGAAGCCCAAAATGCCCAAGAGAATAATCGCTATTGCCGTCTTCCAACTCTTGTCATTCAATTTTATCCCGATAATTACAATTCCGATACCGCCAATCAAAACACCCCAGACCATCTGCCAGAAACCGAGAATTATTAGCGAAATCGCCCCGATACCGATCAACACCAGCCAGTTAATATGCCGCCATAAAATCAAAGCCAATCCTATCGTAATCAGACCCGAGATGAACAGAAACGCATGGTATCCGCTGAAAATCGAGCCGATGCCGAACAACAGGCCGGGCGCCAGCGAATAAACGCCCGGGATCAGCCATGGTTCGGCCTCGTCCCCTTTTTGCCGGTGCTCGTAATAATTTGCGAAACAATACAATCCCCAGAGAATCAAAGCGGCAAAGCCGACCCAGCCGATCGGGAATGATCCGATACCGGCCGCCGTGTCGGACGTCCCGGATTCCGAAAAATTCTTGATGAACGCATCGATAATGATGAAGTACAATGGATATAGCGCCACCGCATACAGACCGATCGCAATTTTCACCTGACGCGTCAAAATGTTCATAATGATGGCATGAAACAGAAATAATATAAAAAGTATCAAAACGGGCAGATAGTAAGCGACTTCTCCCGGCCGCGACGATAAATGAAATATCATATATAACTCGACCACGAAAAAGAGCGCCACCGTCGCCCATTGTCGCCCGCCGGCTCCTTTTTTCAGAATAAAATAAAGTCCGATAATCGGGATAATGGCGAACAATGTCAGATGTATCCCCACGCCCAACATCGCCAGATAAGAAATCAGCAGCAGATATCTCCCGCCCTTCGGTGTCTCTTTCGCATCGAAATACTTCAGCGCCAGCCAGTATATGATCAGCATCAGCATAATCGTCGGCGCGTAAACCTCGGCCTCAACCGAATTGCCCCAGTTGGTATTGGAAAAAGCCATAAAGAACGAACCGCTAAGGCCGCCGATATAAATGATTATCTTATTATAGATATTCTCTCGCTCTCTGTACCAGAATCGAATCAGCCTCACCGTCACCAGATAACCGAACATGGCCGCCGTCGCCGAACTTACTACCGAAAATAGATTGACCCGCGCGGCTATATCGGTCGCGATCGGGAGAAGCGTAAAAACTCTTCCGATTATAATGTATAACGGCGATCCGGGGGGATGGGGGATACCGAGAATATACGAGCACGCGACAAATTCCCCGCAATCCCAGAAAGAAAATGACGGCGCTTTCGTCAGGTAAAAAATAATAAATGTAAAAAGGAAAACAAAACCGGCCAGAATTGCATTTATCTTATCGAAGCCCTTTGCTTTGCCAAAGCCATTGGCCTTGTCGAATCCGTTTAGTCTACCGAAACCCGATTTATCGGTGTCGCTATCAGTCCCGCTCAACTTTTCCTCGAGTTGTCCTTTTCAGCTAACTCCTTTTACAAAACAAGCTTTCAATATAATCAAAATTTTATTTTTGTCCAGTCGGAAAAATTAGCATGAAGTCTTAGCCGTGGTGAGGCAGGAGCCCTGTGCTCCTGCTACCTTTTAAAAAAGGCAGGTCTGCTGCAGACCTGCCCTGCTCAAACCTGTTTAGGAAAAGGCAATTTTGATATTATTGGCAAACAGAAAATAAATTTAATTTATATTTTAAGAAAAAGAATGGATTTGCTTGTTACATCAGGTCTTGCCTCGATTTATCGGCGTGTTACCTGACACTATTTCTCTTTTTCTTCTTCTTTTTCCTCTTCCTGCTCGTGCAGCACTCTATCCAGGATACCGTTCACAAACGACGCCGATTCGAGCGTACTGTACTTTTTCACCAATTCAATCGCTTCGTTAATCGCCACTTTCACCGGGATATCCGGCATATATTCCACTTCACATATCGCCATCCGCAGGACATTCTTATCCACCACCGCGATTCGTTCCAGCTTCCAGTTGGTCGCCAGCGACTCGATGCGTTCGTCGATTTCCACAAGATTTTTCATGACTTCGTCGAACAGACGCTTCGCGAACACCAGCGTCTTCTCATCCAGCCCGCCCTTTTCTATAATGGAGTATTTAATCTCCTCTTCCGTCAGCTCACGCAGCTCGCAGGCATAAAGAGCTTTCAGGACATATTCGCGCGCTCGCCGTCGATTGCTCATTGTTTGGCCAGTTCACGATACAAATTGGCCATTTCGATTCCGGCCTGGGCTGCATCCCAACCCTTATTCCCGGCCTTTGTCCCCGCCCGCTCAATCGCCTGCTCCAGTGTATCGGCCGTCACCATCCCGTAAATAACCGGCATCCCGCTCCCCAGAGCGACTTTGGCAATTCCTTTCGAAGCCTCATTGGCGATATAATCGAAGTGCGGCGTATCGCCCTTGATAATTGCGCCCAGACACAATACCATATCATACTTCTTTGGCTCGGCCATTTTACTGGCGGCATAAGGTATTTCGAAAGCGCCCGGCACCCAGGCGACGCTGATATCGGATAGAGCGACCTGATGCCGCTTGAGGCAATCCAGCGCTCCCTCGAGAAGTTTGGATGTCAGGAGATTATTAAATCGCCCGACCACTATCCCTACCTTCAAACCGGAACCGTTTAAGTTCCCGGCAATTTCTTTATAACTCATTTTATCTCCTAAAGCGTTGATAATAAATGTCCCAGTTTATCGCGCTTGGTTTCTAAATATTTTAAATTATGCTTTGTCGGTTTACACTGCAGCGGCACACGATCGGAAATTTCCAGACCGTATCCGCCCAGACCGACGACTTTTTTCGGATTATTGGTCATCAGCCGAATCGAACTCAAGCCCAGATCAACAAGAATCTGCGCCCCGACCCCGTAATCACGAAGGTCGGCCTTGAATCCCAGATCGTTGTTGGCCTCGACCGTATCCTTACCCTGATCCTGAAGTTTATAGGCACGAATTTTATTAGCCAGGCCGATCCCTCTGCCCTCCTGGCGCATATAAAGCAGCACCCCCAGTTTCTCCTTTTCAATCATCTGCAGCGCCGCCGCCAGTTGGTCACCGCAGTCGCACCGCGCCGAACCGAAAACATCGCCGGTCAGGCACTGTGAATGAACACGGACTAATACATCCTTTTTCCCCGCAATATCACCCTTCACGACCGCCAGATGATGATGATCGTCGTATCGCGAATTGTACAGATGAAGTTTGAAATGCCCGTACTTCGTGGGAAAATCGACCACTTCTACCTTGGAGATCATTTTTTCATGGTGGCGACGATACTCAATCAGATCCTGAACCGTAATCAGTTTCAAATCATACTCGTCGGCCATTTCACGAAGCCGCGGCAGCCGTGCCATGCTGCCGTCATCATCCATTATCTCACACAAAACACCGATCGGCTTCAATCCGGCCAGTCGCGCCAGATCGATCGTCGCTTCGGTATGTCCGGCGCGCGTCAGCACACCTCCCTGGCGGGCCTGAATTGGAAAAACGTGCCCCGGTCGACAAAGATCTTCAGGATTCGTTTTTTCATCCACTATAAGCTGTATTGTCCGCGCCCGATCGGCCGCCGAGATTCCGGTCGTCACCCCGTTGCAGGCGTCGACCGAGACCGTAAACTTCGTCCCGTGCAAAGCGGTATTCGCTTCCACCATCGGGTGCAGCTTCAGCTGGTCGATTCGGTCCGGGGTTATCGGCGTGCAGATCAACCCTCGACCATGCACCGCCATAAAATTTATCGACGCCGGTGTGACTTTCTCGGCCGCCATGATAAAATCGCCCTCGTTTTCGCGATCTTTATCATCGACCACGACCACCATCTTCCCTTTATTAATATCTTCTATAGCATCAGGTATCGAATCGAATTTTGTCATTACCTCTCCAACTGATGAATTACCATCCACTTTCGATTAATTTACTCATAATTATGTTGCCTTTTCCATCCTTCTTAATAAACTTCGCCGCATATTTACCCAGAATATCAAACTCCAGATTGACATCGTCATGCTTTTTTAATCTGCTGATTGTCGTCGCCCCTTGCGTAAACGGAATCAGATTGACTGTAAAAGTATCCTTTTCAACTCGATTAATAGTCAAACTTATCCCATTTACAGCAATCGAACCCTTCTCAATTACGAAATCGCTGTAAGACTGAGGAAATTGCACCGTCATCTCGATTGAGCCGCCAATGTTTTCCAGGCCGCTTATATTGCCTGTACAGTCTACGTGACCGTTGACAAAATGCCCGCCGAGTCGATCCGACAGCTGAAGCGCCCGCTCCAGATTGACCCTGTCTCCGGTCTTATATTTTTTCAAAATCGTCAACCGCACCGTTTCCTGCGAGGCTTCCACCGTGAAACTATCCCTGCCGAACTCGATCAAAGTCAGGCAGCAGCCGTCGACCGCAATCGACTCACCCAAAACCATATCTTCCGACGATTTATCCGGAGTAACGGCCAGGATCTTATAATTGCCTCGGCTTTTGATCTTCTTAACCGTCCCGATTGTTTCAATAATACCGGTAAACATTTTCTACCTCTTCGGATAACCGATAAACAGTACATCCGGCGCATAAGTCTCGCAATCATATTCAATATCCTTAAACACTATCGCCTGTGAAATTGTTCGGATATTCAATTCACCCACGGCGCTGATACCGTTGCCGACAATTTTCGGCGCAATGCCCAAATAATGTTTATCAACCAATCCGGCCTTTATGAACGACGTCGCAAGTGTTCCGCCGCCCTCGACAAGCAGCGATGTTATTCCGAATTGACCCGCTTTATCCAGCAGATCATCAAGCGATAATCCATCTTTATTTCCCCGAATTGTCCAGACAATCAGATTTTTTGATTTGAACTTATTTGCCGACTTTGCCGTCGTCGCTAATATCGTCCGGGCATCTTCATTGTTCTTAAAAAGCTTCAATGATCCTGAGAAGTCCGCTTGTCGCGAGACAATAATCCGATACGGATTTTCCCCGCGCACCGAACGGACGGTGAGCTGTGGGTCGTCAATATGAACCGTCCCTCTGCCGACCGCCACAGCATCATTTTCAGCCCGTAACTGATGCGCCAGTTTGCGGGCTTTCACACCGGTAATCCATTTCGAGTTTCCGCTGGTCGTCGCGATTCGGCCATCAAGGGTCTGTGCCGTCTTTAATGTCACAAATGGTCGACCGGTCCTGATATATTTCAAGTATACTTCATTCAGTTTTTGCGCTGCATTCTTGAGTAATCCTGAAGTAACATTGATTCCGGCCTTTCTTAATTGAATTGCCCCCTTACCGGATACAAGCGGATTGGGATCCTTAATGCAAAAGACGACTCTTTTTACGCCCGCTTTTATTATTTCGCCTGAACACGGCCGGGTGCGGCCATAATGGCAGCACGGCTCCAGATTGACGTATAAAGTTGCATCGGCGGCCTTCCGACCGGCCGCCCTAAGAGCCAAAACCTCGGCATGAGCCGATCCCGCTTTTTTGTGATACCCCTGCCCGACAATGCGACCATTTTTTACTACCACGGCTCCCACCAGCGGATTCGGTGAGGTCCGCCCCCGGCCCTTCTCGGCCAATTTGAGGGTTAACCATAAAAATTTTTTGTCATTTTCCGAGGCCATTAAAAAACCCCAAAATATTTCGGGGCATACGATACAGACGGACAGAACTTACCGTTATCAATTCTTCTCCCATCCGGACTATACCGTCGGCATCGGAATTCCACCGATTCAGCCGGCTTTCACCGGCTCACGGGCTTTCACCGCCGGTCGAGGAATTTCGCCTCGCCCCGAAGAATTCGGCATAATATACGCAATGATACCACGAATGCAAGTGGAAAATGAGACAAAAATAAATGATATAAAACAAGCAGAAATTTTGACTGAAAATTAAACGGCCGGGAATCTATAACCCGGCCGCATAAAATAGCGCGAGATATATGATACTATTTTCGAATCGGCACTTTTTCCGTCTCTTCATTCAGCAGCGAAATCATGCGGTTGGTTGATTCTTCCAGCGAATCGATTATCCTGCCAGCTTCATGAGTACCATTGAGGCCTCTCAACTTAAGCAAATCCAGCGATCCTCTCATATTGGTCAGCGGCGATTTCAGCTCCCGACGGATGTCTGAATCAATCGGCTTTCCAAATTTGCCCGACCTGTCCTCTCCTTTACCCTTCAGTATCGCCCGGCTCAGAGAGAATATTTTTATCGCATCGCCGATTCTCGTCGCGATTTCCTTGCAGAAAGTGATAGCCGCCGGCTTATATGAAAACCTGTCCCACTTGCGCATTTCACCGAGCGTAATCAATCCATAGGTAATACCGTTGACCACAATTGGGACAATTAATGCCGACTGCATTTTCTCAAAAACCAGAGCCCCTGCCTCATTGACATTCATAAACGTTTCCGGATCTTTTTGATTTATCAGAAGCGGCCGATTTTCCTCTATTGCCATCAGATGCCACGGCGTCATTTCTTTCGAAATACCCGCCTTATCCACCCGGATATCTTCAAAAGCCCGCACACTTTTCAGAGACCGTGTATACAAATCGGTCCTTGTTTTATTAAGAACGCTGATACGAACCATCGTCGTCCCGATATTTTCGATTAGTAAATCGGTCGCTGCCTTCAAAACCGACTCCATGTCGCTGCTGTTTTGAACGATTGAATCGAAGGCGGCAATGGCGCCGAGAAAGCGATCCCGTTCATATACTGTCTGACGGGCGATTTCGCCTTCCACCGCAGCCGCCATTATTGAGGCCAGCATTTCTGCCCGATATTGATGGCGCCGTCCGAAAAACCGTGCTTTCGGATGTCCCAATGTTATAACTGCAATAATTCGATCGTAATTAATAATCGGCACGGCCAGTAAACAGCGCTGCCCGCAACTGGCGAATAACGAATCCACATTGTCATGCGAATCTGACCCTATATCTGCAATAAGTAGACTCCGGCGGTTGGCCAAAACCGCTTCTATCTGAGTATTCTCAATCGGCAGACAAGCTCCGTTCTCCAGAAGAACTCTGCGATCCATGCCGACCGTATATCGCCTTAAGTTTTTTCGATGTTTATCAAGTACCGCCAGCGAAAAATATTCCGCACCCGATGCCCTATTAAACAACAAATGAAAGTTCTGTATATTGCGCCTGACGTCCTTTCGCATTGATATAATGCTTTGCATCTGCCGCAAATACTGCAGGCTCTCTTCGATGTAAACCTGCTTGTGTCGTAGAAACTGGGATTTCAGACGATACGATAAAGTCCGCTCGATTTTTTCCAGCGCCATCCGGTCATCGGCGCTCACTTCTTCGTCCTCTTCTCTCCAGAATAAAATCACCGCTTTGAGATGACCGTCTATCTCCATAAGAAGCGGAAATATCGTACCGAAAACATTGTTTACATCCTCCAGGACCGATAAAGCTGTTCCGGATTCGAATTGAAGTTTCTCCAGCTTTTTTGAACTGTTATTCGGATCATTCAAATTGCTGCAAATAAATCTCCCCCGTTTGTGATTCAGTCGATAAACCGCCGAACCGGAAAACCCAAAATCCCGGCATATCGATTTCGGAATTCGCTCGAAGAGATTGTTTACTTCTTTTATCTGGATTATTTCAAGGAATATCTCCTGAATAAGTTGAGACTGCTTCGTCCTGCCATCGGCGTCATCTTTCTCCCGCCGCTTTATCGGTAGCCAGATCGAAACCCCGGCAATCATCAGCGCGATACCGGTCACGATACCGATCGCCTCCGAAAGATCGAAGTAAATGTTCTCGGATAAAAAAGGTACCGTGTCGAATAATCCCTGATGATTCAGTAATCGCAGAAGGGAAGCAAAAAATAGAACCGAAATTCCCGAAACTGTGTACCGGTAACTTTCCCTGTTTTCTACAAATGCCCTTTCTTTGATTCTCACCAAAAAGATAAAAAGAAGCACAAAAACCAGGGTAAAAAACATATCTAATATAAATTGTGTCATCGCCGCGCCCCGCGCGTTATAAGTTCCTGATATAAAAACACTTGCTATTTGTACATTACTTCGGCAATTCGGATTAATTCCCTTAATGACATTCGATCTTTCAAGAGGTCGGAATCTCCCCCATATTGGTGGGAGACCCCCCATTATCTTAATGCCGATTTTTCTCCGTAGACGATATTTTACGGATTATAACCTCTTTAAAGACAATCTCTTGCTTACGAATAAACATTATGGCACCCGGCTTGCATAATCGATCGGACAACTGGGTATGACATAATCTAACTGTTCGCCTTAAATGAGGGAGGATATATGAAAAAATTCTTTTTTAATTTGGGACTTCTGGCCACAGCAGTCGCTCTATTGGCCGTTATCGTCTGGATTGGATGCTCCAAATCACCGGTATCGTACGAAACCTCCGGAGATATTTCGGCGATGAGCCTTACCTCTTATTTTCCGCTAACGAGCGGGACAAATCTGGATTTTCGTGTCATCGATAACTCTACCGGCGATACCACCCGGCAAAGATACATCGTCGGCGGTTCAATACCTTATAGCGGTACGCAGACAATATTCACCTGGCTTAGTTTCGATGTCGATCATCCTTTTTATACCGACACCGGTTACCTTTGCCTTGATGACGACGTCCTGTACTATTACGATGATCTTTACATGAGACCGGAGGCAATACTCTCGACGCCGTTTACGATTGGCAAAACGTGGCAGCGATTCACCACCTCTAAGGGGATTCTGGACAGCGGAGCTGTTATCGACATAAATTACGACTATAATTATATTAAATACAATGACTCTGGATTGTCAAGCGATAACGATGGATTAAATCCCATTACTGACGGCGGTTGGTCGTTCAAAAACTTTCCGTCCTCCGGCAGCAATAGCTACGAGATTTGCACCATTGAGGATATCACTTTGGTCAGCGGCGTTACCTATCATAATTGCATAAAAGTCGGCAGCAAAAATGGCGACTATAATTATAATTACTGGTACGCTCCCGGTATCGGTCTCGTGAAATATATCCTTGGCGAAAATCCTGATGACTATCCGGACGGAAAAATCGTCGGCGAACGAGTTCCGGGGTGGAACTATTAAAACCTCAGTGGTATCATCTGTTTGACTGAACGGCTGGGTCGTCATCTCACCGCCCGGCCGTCTTTATATGTCTTCGGAGCGAATCCGGAGTATAATAATCTCTATCTGAAATAAATTTATGAACTAACCGATTGGGAACAACTTCAAAATAAAGATTGAATATCTCTATGCGTCGACTTTTCTTCCCTTTATAAACTTCTGTTCCGGCCTGCATTGGTTTCTCCGCCGGGCGCGGATCCTGCTTCATCTCCTTTAAAGATTCATAAAGAACAACATTTTTCAGCCCGGAATCACGAGCCGCTTTCAGCAGTACTGTCGTTCCGATTTTATTTATAAAAGAAGCCGGCCCGATACTATCCGCTCCGATTAAAAAATAATCGGCGCCATGCATCAATTCCGGAAGCAGCATATCGACACAATATTTCGTACGAACGCCCAATCTGGAAAAATACTCCGCCATCCGCTTTCCCTCCATCGCCGGCCGCGCCTCGGAGATAGCCATAAATTTTAATTTCTTCCTATAATGCGCCAGGACTTTTTTGACCAATCCGGACTGGCTGTAAGTGACTACTTTAATTTTCCTGCCGAAAATATATCGACTGTTTTTTATAACTCTCCTATCGATATTGTGAAATTCAGACAATATCGTCTCTATTCCCCCGGTAATCTCTTCCTTGTTTTTATTTTCGGGATTATAATTGTCCAGCATTTGTTCGACCTGCTCAAGACCGTTTCTTACCAGGGCCATTGAAGAAAACCTGTCGCGTACAGCCGCGTTAAATTTATATATATGAGAAAACTGCTTCTCTGTAAATCTGCTTTGCTTTATATATTCCAGGATATATTTTAAAGTCGACTCAAAGATTTCCGAGGAACCCGAATAATTGTCATTCAGTATATTTTTCTCAATCTGACTGAATGTCATCGACAGACTTTTTTGTAATTTTTAAAATGAAGCTTGGCAATTTTGCCCAGTTCATCATGACCGTATTTTGCGATAAATTTCCGCGCCGCCTCATCGACATTACTCCCGGCCCCTTTCGGCAGCGTCACGTCATACAATTCCGACAGCCTTTTCATATACTGAATATATCCCGCGCGCGCAAGAATGGAACCGGCCGCGACCTGGACTATCGTTTCGGCCCTTACCTGCTGATGAAGCTTGATATTACGCCCGTTTTTCATCAGCGCCTTTTCGATAAAATCGGAACGGCCGAATTTATCCGAAACCGCCAGATCGATTTGGTTAGCGGCTGCGATATTTTCGATAATCCGACTATGTCCCCACGCCAGCAGCTTATTAAGATTCCCGATTTTTTTGTAAAGCTGATTATATTTCCCCGGGCCAATAACGACAATTGAGTGGACGAAATTGTCCTTAATCCAGCGGCTCAATTCAAGTATTCGACCATCGGATATTTTTTTCGAGTCCCTTACTTCTTTTTTCCTGAGCGACTCCACGCCTTTATCATCCGCCAGAACCCCCCCTATGACCAGCGGTCCCAAAAAGTCCCCCTTGCCCGATTCATCTATGCCCAGAACGCGAGTAAATTTCTCTATCTCAATTTGACCGTTCAATATACTCACCGGTTCGAGTGTCGATTTTTATCCGGTCACCTTCTTTGATAAACATCGGGACTTTCACCTCCAAACCGCTGGCCACCTTGGCCGACTTCATCACGTTGGAAACCGTATCACCCTTAATGGCCGGTTCGGCCCAGGTTACATCCAGAATGACCGACGCCGGGAGTTGCACCGAAATCGGCCGGCCCTCGAAAAACATAATACTGTATTCGTCGTTTTCGATAAGATACCATCGGGAATCACCGAGCGATCCGACATTGACTTCAAATTGATCAAATGTCTTGGAATCCATAAACGCGAAGGAATCTCCCTGCGAATACAGATATTGCATTTTGCGTTCTTCCAGATCCGGTTCATCGAACGATTCGGTCGTCAGAAACGATTTTTCGATAACCTGTCCGGTCAATAGTTGTTTAAGCTTTGCCTTAACGTGCGGTCGGCCCCGACCCATTTTGACGTGTTGAAAATCAACTATCAAATAAGGGCTCCCTTCGTACATCAATTTTAAACCCTTCCTGAAATTACTGGGAGAAATCATCCTGCCTCCATTAAGCTTTTGGGAGGGAATATAGGCAATCACACCAAAAAGGCAATGATTTTATGAAACAACCTGCCGGATACGCTTCTTTCCGTTTGTTTCCCCTTGTATCACCGATTCCGGCAAAGAAATCGTAAAGGTCGTCCCCTTTCCCGGTATCGAATCGAATGTCAGCGTCCCCTTATGGAGCGCGATTATTTTTTGAGTTAGCGGCAGGCCTAATCCGGCTCCGGACGGGCTGCCGGAGAAAAACGGCGTGAATATTTTATCCTGGAGCTCCTCCGGAATCCCCGAAGCCTCAGCAATAATATGTAATCTGCAGGTCGCCCGGACCGCCTCAATCTCTATTCCTACCTGACCGTTCACCCCTTCGTACGCCGAACAGGCATTATCGATTAAATTCCCGACCGCCTGTTTTAGCAACAACTCATCAGCCCGCAGAATTATTTCACCGGCCGAGCCCGAATCAATTACAATATCTATATTTTTATACTTTTCAGATACCGCCGCGGCAATATCGGCAAGTAATCTATTTAACTCGAATCTTGATTCGTTCAATTGCAGCGGTCGCGCAAAATCAAGAAACCGCTGCATCAGCTCTTCCGCTTCGTGCGACTCTTTTAATAAATACTCGATATTTCGTTCGATTATCTCCTGCCCCACGGCCTTTTTCCGAATCATCCGGCCGAAACCCACTATAGCCGCGATCGAATTCCGCAGTTGATGTGCCAATCCCCCCGACATCTCGGAAAGTAAATCCATCCGCCGGTTAAGTTCCCTCTCTTTCTGTCTGAGCTCCGCGATAATCTTCTCGTACGAAGATATCAACTGCGCAACCTCATCGTCACCGGATATATCCAGTCGCCCCGATTCCTCGGCTTTTTCTTTAAGTCGATTAAACGGGTCGATGACCTGTTTGAAAAACTTTGCCGCGACATACAGGATTATAATCAATCCCAGAGCTCCGAAAAATATCAATATTCGTTCGACATTTTCAAGCGAACCGGCAACATGGCTGTCTTTTGACACGATGACCAGATATTTCGACCCGATATACTCGAACGGGTAATACAAAGCGAAACGTTTATCGCCGCTAACATGATAAAAAACGCTTTCGTTTAACAGCACCGGGCTCAGAGTTTCGGACGTGATTTCGCTGTCGAGGTTCTTAAAGGCTGAATCCAGTTCCTGCTTTTTCTGAATCGCCAGAACGCGATTATAATTAAGATGAATCACATTGACATCGGCCAGAGCATAATCGGCGATTATGGAAGAAACCACCGAGTCGGGCAATTCGACGGCACCGTACCTGGTGATACTATTGGCCGTCATAACCGCCGCTTCGCCGAGTGCATCTTTCAACTGCTTTTCCAGCGACGTTTCGACTCTGAAAATCGTATAGTGCGACGCAACATTAAGTATTAACAAGACCAGCACTATCAGCGCCAGTCCAAGCCTGATTTCAAATTGAAACTTCCCTTTTTTCATCTCTATTTCTCGTGAGGTAGGCCATTCATAGACCTGCCACATTAATAGACGAGAAGGGCAGGTCTCCCCGAGACCTGCCTTTTTAATATCTCTGCAGGAGTCGGAGACTCCTTTCCTACCCTTATTTTGTCGGCACAATATAGCGTAAGTTGAATCTGCTGAAGACGGCAGACGCGCGTGTGTATCCCCGGGTTAATCGGCAGCCTATGTTCAATCAGTATATTATTTTCCGTAACAATCCGAATGTGATTGCCGTATCCAAAAATGCGACATAAATTTGCTGAAATCGATCTCGAAGACTCCGGATTACAGGGATTTAAACCGGTGCTTGACGATGATGCAATAATCGATAATTTGCTTCTTAGATATATAGGAAGGAGGATGGCATGATTAAAAGGATTTGGGATATAACTTTAACGGTGGCGGATCTTCGAAAGGCCGCAGATTTCTACGAAAATGTACTTGGCTTTCAAAAAAAGTACGAATACAAAGATTACGCCGGTTTCGATTGTGGCGGTATTGAAATCGGGTTGAAAACCTGGGGTAAACTTGAACAGCCGCGCCCGGGAGAACCATGCATCAATTTCCTGGTTGACGATATCGACACCTCGTATGGGGCACTAACTAAAAAAGGCGTCCTATTTTTAGACGAAATTAAAGATACACCATGGGGATCTCGGGTGGCCACGTTTACCGATACTGACGGTAATAGTCTCCAGATTACAGAGGTTAATTGGCAGAAGTACCTGGCCGCCAGCGCACCGAAATAGTCAGTCAGTAGCTCAAATCTCTCTGAGATTTGAGCCGTCAAGCTTCGGCGAGACTTGATCTACTTGTCTAATGTTCATCAAATTGTGATCGATGAGTTCTCAGACCCACCGCGACGAATCGAAGATTCGCCGATAAATTCTTAGGAATATCGAAATACCTATGCTTTTTCCTGCGACTCCTCCCATTTTCTGGCTGCATCTTCAGTTGTACGATTACCGACTTGTTTAATATGACCTTCAGGCCATTCTTGTTTATGCTCTAATTCTCGACGATCTAAATCATTGGTAATACCACTGTGAACAATTTTATTACCAATTTTAAAGTGATACTTAAAAGTATTACGAGTGCGTTCCATCTTAACCTCCTTAGTAAAAATATATATTTTATATCCTCATATTTAGACGTTTATATAATACATTAGTAATCGTGTATTTCATAGTTTTCATTATTGTATTCCCGAGTCTGCGACGCCATATTAAGCTGAAATATCTCTATACCAAAAACTATAATAAATATGATTGGAAATGCTACCGCCGGATAATTTGCCAAATAAGTTATTGCCAAAATGATATATGATATTTGCGATATAAGAACACCCAAATCAGACGCTATTGCTTCCGAATCCTCTTTACTGGCCATATAACTAAATGGGCCGGTAGCTACACCATAGCCAAATAGTAATAAAGCCATTATGCTAATATTATTGGATTCTGAAATCATTATTGCTATATTTATTGTATAGAATACATAAATCAGGATAAATACATGCGATATTAATATGCTTAAAAAACCTGCCATCAAACCTAAAATTATCTTATTTCTATTTTGTAAATATACCAACAAAGCGGTAAGCGGCATTTGGAATAATGCAACGATTAAATACATATAAGGAACAACAATAATAATTATAATTCCACCGACTACTAATTCCCAGTTACCCAATACCAGCAGCCAGATTCCCCCAATAATTAATCCCAGGAAATTGAGAATAATTATTGGATAGGCTTTCGTAATAAATAATATTGAAAGAATATTATCAAGGGTGCGTTGCTTGTCCTTCAAATCAAGATAGGCAAAGACGGCAAGCGATATTTGAATCACCCATCTAACAATTTCCGCAAAGGTACTATTTAAGTTATAAAGCATCAAATTAGGCAAACCGAATAATAACAGGGTGACCACTGCCTTTTTCCATGAATAGTACAAAAAGCCAAAGGGACCAAATATAAAAACGAATAATGCCCCGAGCCAAGGTTTCTTTATTACTTTATAAACCATTCATTTCCCCTCCATTTTAAAATACAGTATATTACAACTCAAATAAGGTACTTTGTATTTCGCGTAATAATCCAGATTACGAAAATTCATAACAAATATACTTTATCAACGAAATTCTGCGGGAATTTCGATTATTCCCTTTTTGCGCCTTGCGCATTGTCAGGATCACCCTTCGCTTCGCTCGGGCCCCTCGATACTTCGCTAACGCTCAATATCTCGGGCAGGGATCCTGACCTACTATCTCCCTCCAAATATATCCTACTATCCTACACGCCCGCCAGCTCTTTGATGGCTTCGCGGGCGATGACGATACGCTGGATTTCCGAGGTGCCCTCACCGATTTCACACAGCTTCATATCCCGAAAATAACGCTCGGCCGGATATTTTTCGGTCAGACCATCCAGACCAAGAATCTGTATCGCCTGATGAGTACAATAATGACACGCCTCCGAGGCGTACAACTTACACATGGCGGAGATCTTGGTAAACGGATACTTATTATCTTTAAGCCACGCCGTTTTGTACATCAGCAAGCGCGCCGCCTCAACCTGGGTGGCCATATCGGCTATTTTGAATTGTATTGATTGATACCGATTTATAGGTTTACTATTTTCGATTTTACTCTCGGAATATTTTATCGCCAATTCCAATGCCGCCTGCGCCAGACCGATCGCCATCGCGCCGATCGATATCCGCCCACCGTCAAGCGTAATCATAAACTGCTTGAAACCTTCCCCCTCTTTTCCGAGCAGGTGCGACGCCGGAATCTTAACATCATCCATGTGCAGATAAGCGGTATCGGAGCCGCGACAGCCGAGTTTGTTCTCTTTTTTGCCCGCCGCAAAACCGTCCATACCTTTTTCGAGCACAAACGAAGATATCCCATGTACCCCGCCCTCATCGGAAGTGCGTGCGGTGGCAATTGCATATTCGCAGACATTGGCCGAGGTTATCCAGCACTTGGTACCGTTCAGAACATAACCATCTTTTGTTTTTTCGGCCTTGCTTTTCGTACCGCCCGCATCGGAACCGGCCTCCGGCTCGGTCAAACCGAAGGCTATCAGGCTTCCCTTTGCACCGGCCGGAAGATATTTTTTGCGTTGCTCTTCGTTGCCGAAAGCATAAATCGGGAATGTCCCCAATGAATTATGCGCGGCGAATGTCAGACCGGTCGATCCGCAGACACGAGACATCTCTTCGACAATAATGGCATATTCCAGAGTCGAAAACCCCAATCCCCCATACTCTTTTGGGACAATCGAGCCCCACCACCCTTTATCGTTGACGATTTTATGAACCTCTTTGGAATAAAACTGATCGCGGTCAATCTCGACGGCGTGCGGCGCGATTTTTTCCTCGCAATAAGACCGCACGCCATCCCGGAAGTCTTTATATTTAATATCGAAATCCATGATTAATCCTTCAGCAAATCGCGTGAGATAACCATCCGCTGCGCTTCGGAAGTACCTTCATAGATTTCAGTAACGCGCGCATCTCGGAAATACCGCTCGACCGGATACTCCTTCACGTAACCGTACCCGCCGTGAATTTGCACCGCCTCGTTGGCCACGAAATTGGCCGTCTCCGAGGCATACAGCTTGGCCATCGAAATCTCTCGTGAATGCCGTTCGCCGGAATCTTTCAGTACTGCCGCTTGATAGACCAACAATTTTGCCGCTTCGATTCGGGTTGCCATATCGGCCAGCTTGAATTGAATCGCCTGAAACTGCGACAAGGTTTTCCCGAACTGCTTGCGTTCTTTGGAATATTTCAAAGCCTCGGCATAAGCTGCTTCGGCAATACCGAGCGACTGCGATGCAATACCAATACGTCCGTTATCCAGAAGCGACAGCGCCACTTTGAAACCATGATTTTCCTCGCCGAGAAGATTGGCTTTGGGCACTCTGGCATCCATGAACGAAAGCTCGCGCGTGTCGGAGCATTTCATCCCCATTTTCTTTTCGTTGGCACCAAGAGTCATTCCTTCAATTCCACTGGGAACCAATATTGCCGAAATACCCTTCGAATCCTTTTCGGGATCGGTCAGGACAAAAACGATAAATATCCCGGCAAACTGCGCCGTCGAAACCCATGATTTCGTACCGTTGAAGATATAATCATCCCCTTTGGCAATCGCCTGACACTGGAGCGAACCGGCGTCGGTTCCCGAATTCGGCTCGGAAAGCGAATAAGCTCCTATAATCTCGCCGGTAGCCAGCTTTGGCAAGTATTCCTTCTTTTGCACATCAGTACCGTACATTTCAATAGCCTTTATCACCAGCGAATTATGCACACTCATAGAAATGGCAAGACCGGCGCAGGCTTTGGAAATTTCTTCGATAACCAGCGCATAGCTCAACGTATCGACCGCCATCCCACCGTACTCCTCCGGAGCAAAAAGGCCGAAAAACCCGATCTCCGCCGCTTCCTGAAGAAGCTCTTTGGGCATCTCACCCTTTGCATCGAGCTCTTCGGCAATGTGAAATAATCGCTTTTCGGCGAATTCGCGCGCCGAGTCGCGATACATCATCTGATCTTCGGTTAAATCAAAATTCATGTCATCCTCGATTATTTGGAGTAATCGTAAAAGCCCCGGCCGGTCTTGCGGCCGAGATACCCGGCCTCGACCATCTTTTTAAGTAACGGGCAGGGGGCGTACTTCGGATCACCGAAACCTTCATGCAGTACCTCCAGAATAGCAAGGCAGACATCGAGCCCGATAAAATCGGCCAGCGTCAATGGCCCCATCGGGTGAGCCATCCCCAGCTTCATGACATTATCGATATCCTCCGCCGTGCCGACGCCCTCGAATAAGGCCTGAATCGCTTCGTTTATCATCGGCATCAAAATCCGGTTGGCGATAAAGCCGGGATAATCCTGCGACGGCACCGGAATCTTGCCGAGCTTTTTACCGAGTTCCATGACCAGATTAAATGTCTCGTCGGAGGTGGCTATACCGCGAATCATCTCGACCAGTTTCATCATCGGGACCGGATTCATAAAATGCATCCCGACCACTTTATCCGGCCGATCGGTCGTCGCCGCCAGTTTGGTAATCGGAAGCGATGACGTATTCGAGGCCAGAATCGTATCATCGGGGCAGGTCGCATCAAGCTCTTTAAAAATATCGAGTTTTACATCCAGATTTTCGAAAACCGCCTCGATCACGATCTGAGCATCTTTGGCGTCGTCAATATTGGTAGATTTTGTAATCCGGGCCAGAGTATCGTTCTTGTCCTTCTCGGTGATTTTTTCTTTGCTGACCATGCGATCAAGATTTTTGGTAATCGTCTTGATAGCGCGATCGAGAAACTCCTTGGAAGTCTCAATGAGAGTCACATCATAACCGGTCATGGCGCAGACGTGCGCGATTCCATTACCCATCGTGCCGCCGCCGATAACAGCTATCTTTTTTATATCATCTAATTTCATTATCTCTCTCCTTACATTAAACCATTTCAATGGACATCGCCACGGCGCTGCCACCACCCAGGCAGAGTGTCGCCAGGCCTTTTTTCAAACCTCTATCCTTAAGGGCATAGATCAAGGTCGTCAGGACACGTGCCCCGGACGCCCCGATTGGATGTCCGAGAGCCACCGCTCCGCCATGCACATTGACTTTATTCCAATCCCAGCCCAGTTTTTTGCCGTCAGCCAACGCCTGGACCGAAAATGCTTCATTGGCCTCGATAAGATCAAAATAATTGATATCTATATGCATTTTCTTCATCAGTTTTTCGACGGCATGAATTGGTGCGAAGAAAATCATCTCCGGTGCCACCGATGCCGCCGTATAATCGATAATTTGTGCCAGCGGCGTCAGATTATTTTCTCTCATGAAGTCTTCCGAGACAACGACAACCGCCGAAGAACCGTCATTCAATCCCGGGGCATTACCGGCCGTGACGGTACCGTCTTTTTCAAAGGCCGGTTTGAGCCTTGCCAGACCTTCGAGCGAAATTTTGGGCCGGGGACCTTCATCTTTATCGAAAATTACCGGGTCCCCTTTTCTCTGTGGGATTTCTATGGGAAAAATTTCTTCATCGAATTTGCCCTGCTCTTGCGCCGCGACCGCCTTTTTATGAGAATTAAAAGCAAACTCATCCTGCTCCTCGCGCGAGATACCGGCCTCGCGCCCGGTTAATTCGGCGGCACTGCCCATATGCCAATTCTTAAATGAGCACCACAAACCATCGAGGATCATCGCATCCTGCAACTTTCTATCGCCGAATTTGAAGCCGGCTTTGGCACCATGAAGCACATAAGGAGTTCCCGACATCGATTCCATCCCTCCGGCAACGATACAATCCTGATCCCCGGCTCTTATCGACTGAGCCGCCAGCATGACCGCCTTCAGGCCGGAACCGCAGACCTTATTAATCGTCATGGCGTTAACTTCAACGGGAAGTCCGGAATTTATCGCCGCCTGACGAGCCGGAGCCTGCCCGGAACCGGCCTGAACGACATGACCCATAATGACTTCTTCAATATTAGCAGGATCGGCTCCGGAGCGTCCAACAGCTTCCTTAATCGCCATCCCGCCCAACTGCGTGGCCGTAAAACCTGATAATCCCCCTAAAAAAGTTCCTGTCGCGGAACGGCAGGCTGAAATGATAAAAGCCTCTTTGTTGTTTGCCATTTATGCCTCCGAGAAAAATAATTTGTTTTTTGGTTAAACTATATAAGCAATAACCGAGACTAAATCAAGGGAAACATAAATAACAGCGGATATTTCGCAGTATAATTTTTATTGACATCCGTTATTTTGCAACTATAATGATGTCATTTGATTATAAGAGTATATGAAAACTCGCCGCATGTTGATATCTCCAACCCTCAGAAAGGAGGATTGAATGAATAAAAGACGGCGTTTCCAGGCGGCGTTATTGTTCTTTATTGTTTGTTTTGTCCTGACTATGACAGTTGACGTTTTTGCTTTTGATAAAGAGCGAAAAGGTTTTATTTTGGGATTCGGGCTTGGTCCCGGATATTGCGATTATTCCCAGACAATCGATACGGCAACCGGCGCACGGATTGACGATGAAAACCTGAGCAAAATGGCGTTTTTCACTGATTTCAAAATCGGTTATGCACCCAGCAATCAGCTTATGATTTACTGGCTTAGTAAAGTAAACTGGTTCGGGCGTGAAGATACGATTCAGACGACGACCAGCACGCGGAAAGAAGCTATTACCGTTGCCAACGGCGTAGGCGGTCTCGGAATTACTTATTTCTTCAAACCGGAGGCACCCTCGGTTTATATAACCATAGGCGGCGGTTTTTCAACACGCTCGGAACCTTTTAGAGGAACCGATCCCTGGTGGGCGTACGGATTGGCCGGATCGGTCGGCTGGGAATTTCAAACAAACTGGTCGCTGGAGCTGTCGGCAATATGGGGTCGCCCAACGCATGATATCCCTGAATATGATTATTCCGCCTATTTCACCAGCATCGGCTTAACGATAAATGTACTTGGCTATTAGAAAACTACAGGTAATTTTATAAATAAGGGCCGGATTCGTCCGGCCTTTTTTTGTTTCCCATCAATCAATCCAATTTCCTGTTTCCATTTGCATTTGGAATAAATATATTGAACGACATGAAAACAATTGCCTTAATCGTCGCCGCCGGCAAAGGAATTCGCTTCGGGGGCGAAGTGCCGAAGCAGTTCCGGAATCTGCACCAGCGACCACTATTGGCCTGGACTGTTCAACAATTCGAAAAAGCAGCCGCCGTCGATGAAATCGTGATCGTTGTCGCCGAAGATTTTCTTCTGTACACCAACGATAAAATCGCGAATGTATTTAACTTCTCCAAACTAACCAAAATAGTCGTTGGTGGTGAAACCAGAGTTGAATCGGTCCGCCGCGGATTGGAATCGCTGCCGATTTCAACAAGTTTCGTCGCCATCCATGACGGTGCTCGGCCGGTAGTCGATCACAACGATATTGACCATGTAATCGCGGCGGCGCAAAGCGACCGCGCCGCCATTCTCGCCCGGCCGATTTCGGATACGGTCAAGCGTGTCGAATCGGGATATATCATATCGACTCTCGACCGCAGTAAGCTTTATCAGGCCGAAACACCGCAGGTTTTCCAATATGATCTAATCCTTGCAGCGCATAAAAATAATGTCGGTGATACGGATGCCACCGATGATGCATTTCTGGTGGAGCGGTCGGGATTTAAAGTCAAAACGGTTATCCCGGAAAAACCGAATCCGAAAATAACGTCCGAGGACGATTTGAAAATGGCCGAATTTCTGCTGGGAGAATATTATGAAGCCTGAAATTAAAATCGGCATCGGATACGATTCACATCAATTGATGATCGACCGCCCACTCGTATTGGGTGGCGTGATTATCCCCTATCCACGCGGGCTCATGGGGCACAGCGATGCGGAT
This sequence comes from uncultured Ignavibacteriaceae bacterium, assembly GCA_964452645.1. GTDB lineage: Bacteria > Zixibacteria > MSB-5A5 > GN15 > PGXB01 > CAYXTW01. The sequence continues at coordinate 4,787 of CAYVMO010000034.1, read as the reverse complement.
GTCGTTTTGCATGCCATCTCCGATTCACTGCTCGGCGCGGCAGGATTGGGTGATATCGGGATGCACTTTCCCGACAGTGATAAAAAATACGAGGATATAAAATCGACAAAAATCCTGGCCGATGTCTTTCGTTTGATCGTCAAAAAGGGATATCAGGTCGGTAATGTTGATATTGTCATTATCGCCGAGGCGCCGAAATTGTCGAGTCATATTCCGGTGATGAAATCCAAAATCGCCGGGATCTTGCTTATCTCGGAAGATGATATTTCCATCAAAGCGACAACTAATGAAAAAATGGGCTTTGTCGGGCGTGAGGAAGGGATTGCCGCAATGGCGGTATCGTTGATTTATAAGGATAATGGAACAATCACTCAACCTGATTAACGATTTTCTGGACAAGCTTTTTGTCTATGGACCGTTCTGGATATATCTGGCGCTGCTGGTGGCATCGTTTATCGAAAATATTTTCCCGCCTTTTCCGGGCGACTTTTTTACAATCGCCGGCGGAGCGCTGGCCGCTTCGGGAAGATTAAATATCTTCCTGGTGTTCGTAATGGTCTATATGGGGGGAATCAGTTCGGTGATGTTGGTCTATTATTTCGGTAAAAAATTTGGACGCGACTATTTTTTACAGAAAAATTTCCGCCTTTTTTCCACAGATGACATTTTACACCTTGAAAAATGGTTTCAAAAAAGAGGGGCGTTGCTTTTGGTCTTTAACCGTTTTATCGTCGGTGCCCGCTCGGCAGTGGCCCTTGTGACCGGCATCAGTCGATATAATCCGCTGTACACTTTTATTTCGATTTCGATTTCATTCTGGTTATTCAACAGCCTGCTTTTATTCAGCAGTTATATTTTTGTCATAAATATCGATACAATAATTGCCTGGTATCATATGTATGAAAAAGCGGCCTGGACGATAATAATATTAATTGCTGTTTTATATATCACTTACCGACTTTCAAGGAAGAAAAAAAGTGAAAAATAAACTGAAAATTCTGGTCCTGGCCGGAGGGGATTCCGAGGAAAGAGAAGTCTCACTCGCCTCGGCTAAGGCCATTACCGAGTCACTGCTAAGACTCGGTTACAATACTGCCGTTATCGATTCGGCCACCGGCCAGTCGCTCCTGGATGGTAAGGGCCGTTATCTTCTGCAGGAGGATTCCCGATCGACATCGAAAATCGCACTGAAACAAACAGGTAGTCTGGAGCTGACAAAATCGCTGAATTCATCGGATTATAAAGACTCCGATCTGGTTTTTCTGGCCCTGCACGGTGGTACCGGTGAAGACGGAACAATTCAGGCGCTTCTGGATCTGGCCGGATTAAAATATACCGGCTCCGGCCGTTTGGCCTCGGCGGCCGCCATGAATAAAGCCTTTGCCAAGCGTATATTGAAAAACGAGGGTATCCCCACCCCCCACTGGATATCTATAAATTTAAAAAGTATGGAAGATATTGAAAAACATTTGAAGAGTGTTCGGGATAAATTCAAATATCCGTTCATTGTCAAACCGAATAATTCCGGTTCGACCATCGGTCTATCAATTGTCAAAAGTCCCGATGAGCTTAAACCGGCTATGAATAAAGCCTATGATGTTTCAAAAGAAATTCTTGTCGAACAATACATAAAAGGACGTGAAATCACCGGCGCGGTCCTGAATGGCCGGGCCTTGCCGCTGATCGAAATTATTCCCACCAACGAATGTTATGATTATCAGTGCAAATATACTAAAGGAAAATCGCAATACCTCTGCCCCGCTAAACTCCCCAAAAACATAACAAGGGGAATACAAAAGTTGGCCGTCAAAGCGTACACCATTCTCGGCTGCTCCAGCCTGGCGCGAGTCGATTTTATCCTTGATAGCAAAAATCATCCATACTTCCTGGAAGTCAACACCCTGCCCGGAATGACCGACATCTCCCTTGCGCCGATGGCCGCCAAAAAGTCGGGAATGTCTTTTGACGATCTGATCGAGTCCATCTGCAAAGCGGCAATGGAAAAATGAAAATAATTGATCGACAGCCAAATCTCATCTGGAAATCGTAGATTATATTCGGGTTTGAATTGACGCCGGCGCGATTAATTTATATATTCTCTTCCTTATTAAACCGAATTTGAAAGGGAATAACATTGGATAAAACCGAAATTCTCCTGCAGGAAATTACCGATGCCTTTGGTCCCTCCGGCTATGAAAACGCCGCCCGGGAAGTTATGGCGCGATATCTGAAAGGTTACGCCGACATCAGTTACGATAAGCTTGGTTCACTGATCGGCGAAAAAAAAGGCAAATCGAAATCACCGCGCGTGGTCATCGCCGGACATCTTGATGAAGTCGGCTTTATGGTTCAGGAAATCACGCCCGAGGGATTTATCAAGTTCCTCCCGCTGGGTGGTTGGTGGGGGCATGTCGCTCTGGCCCAGCGGGTCTGGATTGTCACATCCAACGGACCGGTTCTTGGCGTGGTCGGCTCGACTCCGCCGCACCTGCTGGAGCAAAAGGAGCGCGAGAAAGTCCAAAAAATTTCCGACATGTTTATCGATGTCGGTACGATGGATAAATACGATATCACAAAAAAACTGGGTATCAATGTCGGTGATCCGATCATCCCCGACTCCAAATTTTCAATTATGAACCATGACAAAATGTACATGGCCAAGGCCTTTGATAACCGAGTCTGCTGCGCTATGGTCGTGGAGATTATTAAATATTTTAATAAAATCGACCATCCCAACATGCTGCTGGGGGTCGGCACCGTCCAGGAAGAAGTCGGCATGCGCGGGGCATGGACCGTCGCTCATGTGACCAATCCCGATGTGGCGATTATTCTCGATGTCAACGTCGCCCGTGATCCGAACGACGAAGGCTACAGAAAGGCCGAAAAACTCGGCGCCGGTCCGGGAATTCTGGTTTATGACGCCGGTATGATACCGAATCAGCGTCTTCGGCAATTGGTCATAAAAACGGCCAGAGAGAAAAAAATGCCGTTTCATCTCAGTTCGCTGGAACGGGGTGCAACCGATGGCCACTCGATTCAACTCACTCGCGCCGGCGTCCCGACACTTTTCATCGGCCTGCCGACGCGATATATTCACTCGCATAACAGCATAATCTATCGTAAGGACTATGACAACATGGTCAAATTGACGATAGAAGTAATAAAGAAACTGAATCAAAAAACGGTCGCCTCGCTGACGGCTGTTTAAGAGGTGATTCGATATGCCGCTACGTCTCACGAATACGATGACCCGCCGACTGGAGGAGTTCAAACCACTTGAAGACAACCATGTCAGAATGTACACCTGCGGCCCGACTATTTATAATTACGCTCATATCGGCAATTTCCGCACTTACATGTTTGAGGACCTCCTTAGGCGATATTTGAAGTACAAAGGCTACAAAGTTACTCAGGTCATGAATCTCACCGACGTCGACGACAAAACTATCCGCAGCGCGCGGGAGGGCAATATTCCGCTTGCCGAATATACCGCGAAATTTAAAAAGGCCTTCTTTGAAGATCTCGACCAGCTTGGCATCGAAAGAGCCGAGGTCTACCCGGCCGCGACCGAACATATCGACGATATGGTGGGATTGATAAAAAGGCTGATTGATAACGGTCTCGCTTATGAAGTTGACGGCAATTATTATTATTCGATTGAAAAATTCGCCGACTATGGCAAGCTGGCTCATCTTGATCGCAGCGGCCTGAAAGCGGGCGCACGAATCGCTACCGATGAGTACGAAAAGGAATCGGTCTCTGATTTTGCCCTCTGGAAGGCGTGGGATGAGGCTGACGGTGACGTTTATTGGGAAACCGAACTCGGTAAAGGCCGACCTGGCTGGCATATCGAATGCTCGGCCATGTCAATGAAATACTTGGGTGAGACATTTGATATTCATACCGGCGGCGTCGACAATATCTTTCCTCACCACGAAAACGAAATCGCCCAGTCCGAGGGCGCCACGGGCAAGATGTTTGTCAATCATTGGATGCACAGCGAGCATCTGATTGTTGAAAGCCGCAGGATGGCCAAATCATTTGGCAATTATTACACGTTGCGTGATATCTTGGATAAAGGGCACGCAGCTCTCGCGGTGCGGTATTTATTAATGGCCACTCATTATCGTCAGCAGTTGAATTTCACTTTCGATGGTCTTGACGCCGCCCGAAATGCCCTTGAGCGGTACAACGATTTTTATGGCAACCTGAAAGACCATCAGGGCGGGCAGTCGTCGGGCCAAGCCGATGAGTATATTAAGAAAGTAACCGACGGCTTTGAAGCCGCCATGGATGACGATCTCAATATATCCGCGGCGCTTGGTGTCATCTTTGATTTTATCCGCGATATAAATCGTCTTAGAGCGGAAAATAGCCTCTCGGCCGATGAAAAAGACCGCGCCCTGGCTACGATTGAAAAGATAAACGCAGTTCTAAATCTTTTGAAAAAAGATGATTCCGGAATCGATTCTGAAATCGAAGAACTGATAAGGAAACGAGATGAGGCCAGAAAGAATAAAGATTTTCAGACTTCAGATAAAATACGCGACGATTTAATAGCCCGGGGAATTATCCTAGAAGATACGGCTGCGGGCACAATCTGGAAGAGAAAAATTTAAATCGGTCGCGTGAAATTTCCGATAATATAGAAATTAAGGTCGCTGTTTATTTTGGCTTGACTTACGGAAGGAAATTGCTATAATAGCATGTTTTCCGGCGCCGGCGTAACTCAGTTGGTAGAGTAGCTGATTTGTAATCAGCCTGTCGGGGGTTCGAGTCCCTTCGCC